>JBAVGB010000001.1:0-15824 GCA_049684555.1 Gallionella sp.
AAATCAGCCTGACGAAACTGCTTGGCGCTCACATTCACCGCTAGAACGAGCCCGCTGGTAAGCGAATCTTGCTGCCACGCTTCGATCTGGGCACAGGCCGTCTCCAGCACCCAATGACCTATTGACAAGATCAGCCCGGTCTCTTCCGCCAGCGGGATGAATTGCGCTGGAGACACAAAACCACGCTCGGGGTGCGTCCAGCGTATCAGTGCCTCGGCTCCCAATGGGCGGCGCAAATCATCCACCTGGATCTGGTAATGCAACTGGAATTGCCGGCATTCAAGCGCCTTGCGCAAATCGCCTTCGAGAGCGGCACGGGCGGTGATTGCATTCTGCATCTGCTCGTCGAAAAAGCGCAGGGTGTTGCGACCTGCCTTTTTGGCCTGGTACATGGAGATGTCGGCCTGTTTCAACAGCTCGTCTTTTGACTTGCGGTGCCCGCCGAACAGGGTCGCCCCGATGCTGGAGGTGCTGCAATATTCATGCGCGGCAAACTGGTAAGGCTTGCTGAGTGCGGCAAGAATTTTCTCGCCGGCGATTTTTGTCTGTGCCGCCGTTTCAAGAGCATGTTCGCTCAAGTCTTTCAGCATAACCACAAACTCGTCGCCGCCCAGTCTGGCCACGGTATCGCCTTCGCGCACGCATGATACAAGACGCTGCGCGGTCTGCTGCAGCAGCAAGTCTCCCATATCATGGCCCAGCGTGTCATTGAGTACCTTGAAATTATCCAGATCGATAAACAGCAGTGCTCCTTCCTTGCCGCTGCGTGCGCTGGAAGCCATTGCCTGTTGAAGTCTGTCCAGCAAAAGCCGGCGGTTGGGCAGGCCGGTGACAGGGTCGTAGAATGCCAGGTTCAAGATCTTTTCCTCGGCCGCCTTGCGTTCGGTGAAGTCCTGCACGATCCCGATGCCTCCATTTGTCTCCCCGGATTCGTTGCGGAATGGTGCGCAGGTCAAGGCTCCCCATATGCTGGCATCGCTCAGCATGGCTTGATATTGGCCTTCATAAAAATCCGTTTCACCCTCCAGCGCCTTGCGCAATGCCGACAGAACAGCCTTGTCCTTGATGTTGTTCATGTCCATACCGATCAGGCGTTCGGCCGAATTGCCCATCATATTGGCGAAGAATTTATTGCAATAGGTAACAATGAGATTCACGTCGTAATGAAAAACGCCAATCGGTGAGTGGCTTAGCAACAGGCGGTAACGAGACTCGCTTGCCCTCAGCGTTGCCTCGCGGGCATCTGCTTCAAGGCGCAAGGCGATGTTCTCCGATATGTTTTGATTTATATACCTCAGGCTCATGATCATGAAGCCGAGATACAACATCGCCGCCATGCCCATTGCCACAGACAGGCTGCCTCCCGCAACAAACAAACGGATCGTTAGCGGCGCGGTAACCAATACTGAAAATGCAATCGCACTGACCAGATCGGCTGAAAATGAAACCACTCCGCCCGCCGTCAGCCCGGCCAGCATAAATATCAGGAACATCTGATGCTGTGCATCGTTTGCCGGAAACAGCAGGATGCCGGCCGAACCCCACACCATTCCGGCAGCCACTACGCCAAGACGGAACCTGGTCATCCTGACATGAACAGTGGCGGCGTCTGCCGCTACGGAACGCAGAGTAGCGAGAACAAAAGCCGCCCTGACAAGCACAATCGCGACCGTAATTGAAAACCACGCAAGAACTACTGCAGAAGCAATTGCTTCCCGCTGCATGTATGCAAGAATCGCAGCGAGCAGCGCACTGGAAACCAGCGACACATTGCTTCTGGAAATCAGCTGGCGCAGCTGTTCGGATTGTATCGCCGTTTTTTTATTCAATTTGCTTCTTGCCTGCAAATAGTGGTGAATTGGTTGTTCCACGCGCCCTTGCGAATCCGGGTCGGTACACAGGTGAGCAGCTCGAATTATGCCCTAAGTTGATTGACGTTTTGCAAGTCGCAATGAAAGAACGCCAGTACCCGGCGCAACCCGGCTGCTTAAGCACATCATGAACTCCTGATGCCCACCAGCATTTTCTCGAGCCGTTTCACCGACACGATCACCGGCGTTTTCAGTTCCTGGGCGAACAGCGAAACACGCAATTCCTGCAACAGCCAGGCGAAATCTTCCAAGAGCGGGTCGCGGTTGCCCAACTGTGGCTGGCGCAGCTTTTGCCATGCCTGCATCAACGGCTGCAACTGGGCCATGCACTGCGCGTCGCGCACCGGGTTGAGGCGCAGTTTTTCGATGCGCAGGCTGATCGCCTTGAGATAACGCGGCACATGCTGCAGGCGTTCATACGGCGTATCCGCGATGAAACCCTTGTGCAACAGCCATTCCAGCTGCGCGTGTATATCCGATGCGATCTGCGGATACGTCTTGAGTTGCGGCAGATTTTTTTGCACTGCCTGATATTCAGTCAGCACATTGCCTACCAGCCGTGCGAGCTCCTGCGCGACCAGCAGCAGGCGGTTCTTCGCCTCCTGGCCGCGCAAGATGAATTCCGCCTCGTTCGCCGGCAACGGGTCGTTCAGGCAACAACGGTCGAAGGTCATCGCCAATATCTGTTGCTGCAGTTCCTGTTGCGTGCCGGCAAACGGCGAATTCGGCGCCATGAACAGCATGCCCAGCCGTTGCGCATCGGGCAGGTTCTTTTCCAGATACTTCACTTGTTCCTTGAGCAACAGCATGAACAATCGTCTCAAGCCTTGGCGGTGCGCGGCATGCGCGGCCTCGCGGGTATCGAAGGCGCGCAGCACAACCGCATCGTCGTTGTCCACCAGTGCATTGAACAGTGTGACGTTCTGTCCGGCGCGTTTCACTTCGCGCGTTTCGGCAAAGGGGCCAAAATTCCACGAGGTATATTGTTGTTCCGAAGCAGCCTCGTCCTTATTTTCCGTTGCGGCGACTATGGCCGGCGCGGCCCGCGGCGCCAGCTCCGCGTGCAGCTGGACGAAATTGCGCGACATGCCGAGTTGCCGGCCATGCTCGTCCATGACGCGATAATTCATCAGCAGGTGCGGCGGCAACTGTTCGAGGCGGAACGCATCCGCCGGAACCTCCAGCTGCTTCTGCTCGCGTATGTAGCGTGCCAAAGCCTGCAGCATCAGCGTACCGGATGGCTGTACTTCGCGGCAGAATGCCGCGGCGAATTCCGGCACCGGCACCAGGTGGCGGCGCAGTTTCTGCGGCAGCGTCTTGACCAGTTGCGCGACCTTCTCGGCCAATATCCCCGGGATCAGCCATTCGCAGCGCGCCGCGTCCACCTGGTTGATCAGCGCCAGCGGCACGGTGAGCGTGATGCCGTCATCGTTCCTGCCCGGCGAAAAGTTATAGCTCAACGCAAAGCTGACATTGGCTATCTTCAGCTGCGGCGGAAACTGGTCGGTGGTGATGCCGGCCGCCTCGTGGCGCATCAGGTCGTCTTTTTTCAGGTAGAGCAATTTCGCGTCGCTGCGCTCCGCCTCCTTGCGCCAGTGTTCGAATGCGGCACCGTTGTGGATATCATGCCCGGAGATTTGACGGGGAATGCGGCTGTCATAGAACGCGAAGATCAACTCGTCGTCCACCAGCACATCGGGGCGGCGCGCCTTGTGCTCCAGCGCCTCGATGTCGGCGATCAGTTTGCGGTTGTGCGCGAAGAACGGTGCGCGCGTCTCGAACTCTCCGCCAACCAGTGCCTGTCTTATGAACACCTCGCGCGACTCCGCCGCATTCATCGGCCCGTAGTGCACGCGCCTCTTCGGGTTGATGATGAGTCCGAACAGCGTACTGCGTTCCCAGGCAACCACTTGTGCGGCTTTTTTTTCCCAGTGCGGATCGTAATAATGCCGCTTGATCAGGTGCGCACCGATCTCCTCCAGCCACTCGGTCTCGATGCGCGCCACGCAGCGCGCATACAATCGGTGCGTCTCGACCAGTTCCGCCGCCATCACCCATTTCGTGCCCTTTTTTGCCAGCACCGAATTCGGCGCGATGAAGAACTTGATGCCGCGCGCACCCAGATATTCGTTGCTCTCCAAACTCTTCATGCCGATGTTGCCAAGCAGCCCGCACAGCAGCGCCTTGTGGATCTGCTCATAAGTGGCAGGCTGTTCATTGCCGCGCATGCCCATCTCCGCCACCTGCGCATGCAACTGCTGGCGCAGCTCGCGCCATTCGCGCAGGCGCAACGGCGACAGGAAGTTCTTGCGGCATTCCTCCCGCAGCAGGCGGTTGGATTTTTTTTCCGCCACTGCCTGTTCGAACCACGCCCATATCTTCAGGTAGGCGAGAAAGTCGGAGCGCTCGTCGGCAAACCGCTTGTGTGCAGCATTCGCTGCCTCCTGCCGGTCCAGCGGTCGTTCACGCGGGTCCTGTACCGACAACGCGCTGGCAATGATCAGGATCTCGGTCAGACAA
The DNA here is from genome assembly GCA_049684555.1 of Gallionella sp. GTDB lineage: Bacteria > Pseudomonadota > Gammaproteobacteria > Burkholderiales > Gallionellaceae > Gallionella. Next base: position 4,392 of record JBAVGB010000001.1, read on the forward strand.
TGATATTGACGCCCCGCCAGCAACAGGCGCGCGATCTTGGGGTCCAGCGGCAGTTTGGCGAGTTCGTGGCCGAGCGGGGTCAGGTTGCGCGTTTCGTCTATCGCATTCAATTCCGCAAGCAACTGGTAGCCGTCCGCGATCATTCTCGGCGTCGGCGGCTCGATGAACGGAAACTCGACCACATCCCCGAGCTCCTGCGCGCTCATGCGCAGGATAACGGTGGCCAGCGACACCCGGAATATCTCCGGATCGGTATATTCGGCTCGCTGCAAAAAATCCGCCTCGTCGTACAGGCGCACGCACACGCCGCTCATCACCCGGCCGCAACGCCCGGCACGCTGGTTGGCGGCCGCGCGCGAGATCTTTTCGATATGCAGCTGCTCCACTTTCTGGCGTATGCTGTAGCGGTTGACCCGAGCCAGGCCGCAATCGATTACATAACCGATGTTGGGCACGGTCAGCGAGGTTTCCGCGACATTGGTCGCCAGCACCACACGGCGCTGCCCGCCGCTCTTGAATACCCTGTCCTGTTCCGCGGCCGACAAGCGCGAAAACAGCGGCAAGATCTCGATTGGCCCTTGGAGCATATTCGGTGGATGATGCTTGCGCAGCGCTTCCGCTGTGTCGCGTATCTCGCGCTCGCCGGGCAGGAACACCAGCACGTCGCCTTTCAGGCCGCCGCCAGCCCCAATGCGGTGGTGCGCAGCATTCTGGTGCGCGGGGGGGTGCTCGGCGGGGTTCCCCGCACCGGACACTGGCGTGTTCCGTGTCCACCCCGCCGCAGCCAGTTCGTCTAGCGCGGAAATCACCCCCTGCGGCACGTCCTGGGCCTCGCCCTCCTCATTGACCTCCAATGGCCGGTAGCGGATCTCGACCGGATAGCTGCGCCCGGACACCTCCACGACCACGGCGCCGAAATGACAGGCAAAGCGCTCCGCATCCAGCGTCGCCGAGGTGATGATCAGTTTTAGGTCGGGTCGGCGCGGCAACAGACGCTTGAGGTAGCCGAGCAGGAAATCGATGTTCAGGCTGCGCTCGTGCGCCTCGTCGATGATCAGCGTGTCGTAGTTCTTGAGCAAGGGATCGCTGTGTATCTCGGCCAGCAGTATACCGTCGGTCATCAGCTTGACGCTGGTGTCCGGCGATACCTTGTCGTGGAAGCGCACCTTGAAGCCGACCGCGCCGCCCAGCTCGGTCTTCAGTTCGAACGCAATGCGCGACGCAACAGTGCGCGCCGCAACCCGGCGCGGCTGGGTATGGCCGATGCAACCCAGAACACCCCGTCCCAGTGCCAGGCAGATCTTGGGCAACTGCGTGGTCTTGCCCGAACCGGTTTCGCCGCACACGATCACCACCTGGTTGTCGGCAATCGCACGCGCCAGCTCCGCGCGCTTTTGCACCACAGGAAGGTCGGCGGGAAACTCGATTGGGGCAAGTGAACCCAGCCGCGCTTTGCGGCGCAATGCACTCGGTGACAATTCGGGTTTAACGGTCAAGAAAGTCTCACAGGAAAAATGGATAGCGCCCGCGCTTATAATGGCAAAGGGCGGCAATGTCTATATACTTTGCCAATTTCACTATCATTCTATATGGAGCCGCACATGCCTTACGTCAATATCCGCATCGCGGGAACCCTGACCCGCGAACAGAAAAAGCAGATTGCCGCCGAAGTCACCGACACGCTTGAGCGTATTGCGCTGAAGCCCAAAAGCTACACGTATATTGCCTTTGACGAACTGCCGGACGAAAACTGGGCCATCGCCGGACAGTTGCTGGATGAAGAATAGCGCGGCATGATGCATGCCAATCAATAAGGATATTCCTATGCCGATCACCATCTCCGCCGAATTTGTCGCCTGGTTTCGTTCCGTCGCGCCCTATGTCAACGCATTCCGCGGACGCACCTTCGTGATCGCGTTTGGCGGTGAAGTCGTTGCGGACGGAAAATTCGTCGAGCTGACGCATGACTTCAACCTGCTTGCCAGCTTGGGAATACGGCTCGTGCTGGTGCATGGCGCGCGCCCGCAGATCGAACAACACCTGGCCAAGAGCAATCTCGGCGACACCTATCACCACGGCATCCGCCTCACCGATGCTCAGACCATGCAGTGCGTGAAGGAAGCGGTCGGGCGGGTGCGCGTCGAAATCGAGGCGCTGCTGTCGATGGGACTCGCGAATTCGCCGATGGCGAACGCCGACATCCGCGTTGCGGGCGGCAACTTCATCACCGCCCAGCCGATCGGCGTCATCAACGGCGTGGATTTGATGCACACCGGCAGCGTTCGCAAGGTGGATGTCGCTGCGCTCAAGGACAGGATGGAATTCGGCGAAGTGGTGCTGCTTTCGCCGCTCGGCTATTCGCCCACCGGAGAGGTTTTCAATGTCACGCTGGAGGATGTCGCCACCGCCACCGCGATCGCGCTCGATGCGGACAAACTGGTGTTCCTGATGGATACCGACGGCGTGCACGACAAGAAGGGCAAGCTGATCAAGGAACTCACGATCGCCCAAGCGCAGGAAGTGCTGAAACCGAAGCGCAAACTGACCGACGATGTGAGCCTGTTCCTGCCCTGCGCGATACGTGCCTGTGAAGCCGGCGTCGCGCGCACCCATTTGATCAGCCGCCATACCGACGGGGCGGTGCTGCAGGAGTTGTTCAGCGACGAAGGCATCGGCACGATGGTGGTCGAGAGCACGCTCAACACGCTGCGCGACGCCACGATCGAAGACATTGGCGGCATCCTCGAACTGCTCCGTCCGCTGGAAGAGAACGGCATCCTGGTACGGCGTTCCCGGGAATTGCTGGAGCAGGAGATCGACCGCTTCGTGGTGCTGGAACACGACCATCGCATCGTCGGTTGTGCCGCGCTCTATCCCTTCCCCGACGAGGCTGCCGCCGAACTCGCAGCCTTGGCCGTGGAGTCGCAGAGTCGCGGACGCGGCTACGGCGAGGCGATTCTCAATCACATGATTTCGGCGGCCAAGATGCAAAAGCTGAAAAAGCTGTTCGTGCTCACCACACGCACGGCGCACTGGTTCATCGAGCGCGGCTTCAATGAGGCTGATGTCTCCGCGCTGCCCGAACAGAAAAAGTCCTTGTACAACTACCAGCGGAAATCCAAGGTGTTTGTCAGGAAGATTTGATGCAATGCAAAATCGCCGGGCTGCCCGGCGAAGTTGATTTTGATTGCTTATTTATGCTATTGATTTCGACTCTTCATTCCACGGCGCAACTTTCAGCAGCAACAGCATCCCCGGCACGGCCAGCACCGCGCATAGCAGGAAAAATCCAGCCCAGCCCAGCTGGTCGGCAAGCCATCCCGCCGTGGCATTCACGAAAGTACGCGGCACCGCTGAGAGACTGGTGAACAGCGCAAACTGGGTGGCGGTGTAGGCGGGATGGGTGGTACGCGCGATATAGGCAACAAAGACCGCAGTGCCCAGGCCCACACCAAGCGCTTCCAGCCCGATCACGAAGGCGAGCTGGGTAAGATGCAGCGTGGTCACTTCCTGCTGTGTTCCCTGCAGCGCCAGCCAGTAAAAGCCGAAGATGCTAACCACCTGTACCGCGCCGAACAGCCACAACGCGCGGTTGATCCCGATCTTCAGCATCCAGATGCCGCCGAGCAGCGCCCCGATCACCGCCGGCCACAACCCGGCGTTCTTGGCGATCAAGCCGATCTGCGATTTGGAGAAACCCATGTCGAGATAAAACGGCGTTGCCAGCGAGGTGCACAGGCTGTCGCCGAGCTTGTAGAAGAACAGGAACGCGAGGATCAACAATGCACTTTGCCAGCCACGGCGCGTTACGAATTCATGGAACGGCTCGACCACCGCTTCCCGCAGCGTCCTGGGCGGATCGGCGCGATGCGGCTCGCTCACCAGCAGCGTCATCACCATGCCGGGCAGCATGAACAGCGCGGTGATCATGAATACCATGTGCCAAGGCAAATGGTCGGCGAGGATCAGCGCCAGCGAACCGGGGATCAGTCCGGATATGCGGTAGGCATTCACGTGCACCGCGTTGCCCAGGCCGAGCTCGTTGTCGAACAGCAATTCGCGGCGATAGGCATCCAGCGCGATATCGAGCGTGGCGCTCAGCAAGGCCAGCAGCGTGGTGAACAGCGCGATCACGGTCAGGTCTTTTTGCGGGGAGAAGCCTCCCAGTGTTCCGATCACTACCAGCAGCGCGCCTTGCATCAGCAGCATCCAGCCGCGCCTGCGGCCGAGCGCCGGCACCGCATAACGGTCCAGCAGCGGAGCCCAGAGAAATTTCCAGGTATAGGGAAACTGGATCAGCGCGAATGCGCCGATGACCTTCAGGTCGATGTGTTCGGTGCGCAGCCAGGCGGGCACCAGGTTGAGCAGCAGGTACAGCGGCAGGCCGGAAGCAAAGCCGGTGAACACACAGATCAGCATGCGGCGGGTGAAGAGTTGTTGCCAGACGGTCACCAAACCCCCTTCACAACGAATACGCTGGCAGGCGCTGTGCGGAGGGCTTTGACTTTCATCAAATCATTTCCCAAGCTGGAACCGGTACACCGCGGTGCTGCCCAGCAAATTCGGCAGTACCCGGACTTTGCTTTCCCCGGTCATTACCCGGCGGTCCAGGATATGTACATCCTGTTTGGCGCAGAAATCCTCGAAGTCGTGCAGGGTACACAGGTGAACATTGGGCGTGTCATACCACTGGTACGGAAGATCGCGCGAGACCGGCATGTTGCCGAGCACAATTTTTAAACGGTTGCGCCAGTAGCCGAAATTGGGGAAGCTGACGATCCCTGCTTTTCCGACGCGCAGTATCTCCTGGACCAGCGCTTCGGTGTGGCGTGTGGCCTGCAGCGTCTGCGACAGGATCACATAATCGAAAGATAATGTTTCGAAACCTGACAGGCCGGATTCGAGGTCATCCTGGATAACGTTCACGCCGTTTCTGATACACGCGACGATGTTGGCATCGCTGATCTCGACACCGTAACCGCGCACCTCGCGCATGTCGCGCAGGAAGCGCAGCAGACTTCCGTCACCGCAGCCGAGATCCAGCACTGACGCGCCCTTGGGTATCCATTCCGCGATCGCGGCGAAATCCGGACGGGCGGCCGCTAGCTCGGCAGAATCATGCGCGCTCATGTTTCCGCCTCCTTCGCTGTTCGGTGGTGGATTTTAGATTTACTTTGTCGGCGTCCGTCGGCAACCCTCGCAAGGAGGAGGCCGGTGGGTTCCCCGCTGCTGCGCAGCGACCCTTCCGCACTCGCGGACGGTCGCATCCCCGTTACACGGGGCCCCTGCTTCCTGCTCATACCGCCACCTCCCCCGCAATCCGGTTGAGGTAAACGCGCATCACATCGTGGTAATGCCGATCCTGCATCAGGAACGAGTCATGCCCGTGCGTCGAGGAAATCTCGGCATAACTCACGTTCAGGCGGTTGTGCAGCAGCGCCTGGACGATGGCGCGCGAACGCTCGGGCGCGAAGCGCCAGTCGGTCGTGAATGACAGCACAAGAAAATTTGCCCTGGCAGCAGCGAAAGCTTTGTCGAGATTCCCGTCACACTCCCGCGCCGGATCGAAATAATCCAGCGCCTTGGTCATCAGCAGATAGGTGTTCGCGTCAAAATACGCGGCGAACTTGTCGCCCTGGTAACGCAGGTAGGATTCGATCTCGAATTCGATGTCGTAGGTAAAACCGAGCTTGCCCGCGCGCAGGCTGCGCCCGAACTTGTCCGCCATTGCGTTATCGGACAGATAGGTGATGTGTCCGAGCATCCGTGCCAACCTGAGCCCGCGCGTCGGTACCACGTTGTGCTGGTAAAAATCGCCCCCGTGAAAATCCGGATCGGTGAGGATCGCGTTGCGCGCCACGTCGTTGAACGCGATGTTCTCCGCAGTCAGGTGCGGTGCCGCCGCGATCACCAGCGCATGGCGCAATCGCTCCGGGTAGGACAGCGACCATTGCATCGCCTGCATCCCGCCCAGACTACCGCCGAGCACCGCGGCGAACTGTTTGATGCCCAGCAGGTCGGCTAGACGCGCCTGGGATTCGACCCAGTCTTCCACGGTTACCACCGGAAAACTCGCGCCGTATGGCCTGCCGGTCACCGGGTTGATGCTGGATGGTCCGGTCGAACCGTGGCAACCGCCGAGGTTGTTGACGCCGATCACAAAGAATTTATCGGTATCGACCGGCTTGCCGGGGCCGACCATGTTGTCCCACCAGCCGGTGCTTTTGGGTTCGCCGGCGTAATATCCGGCGACATGATGATTGCCGGACAACGCATGGCAAACCAGGATCGCATTGGATTTGTCGGCATTCAGTTTGCCGTAGGTCTCATATGCCAGTTGATAGCGCGGCAGCACGGCACCGCTGCGGAAGGCCAGCGGAATGTCGAATGTCGCGCTTTGCGCGCTTACCATGCCAATGCTGTTTGCAGTCAATGCGCCACCCAAAGAAAACCCGCTCGACTAAAGCGGAGCGGGTTGCCTCGCTTTAGCTGGTATGTTTAAAGTGCCCCGCAAGCTGATGTCAAATCGGCACTGATGAAACTGTTGATAGAACTACCGGCCATCTGTCTTAGCGAGCAAACTACACTCGTTAAGCGCTAGTTGTTGCGCCCAGTTTCCGCGTTTTATGGAATGCTGTCAATCAGTTCCGGCCGGAACCACTTCAGCGCTTATGCGGACATTTCTTTTTGGTGCAATCCGCATAGATTTGCAGCGAATGGTCGCGAATCGCGAAACCGAGTTCGGTCGCGACCTTTTCCTGGCGTGCTTCGATGGCGGCATCGAAGAATTCCTCGACATGGCCGCATTGCAGACAAACGATATGGTCGTGATGCTCGCCCTGGTTCAGCTCAAATACCGACTTGCCGCCCTCGAAATGATGGCGAACCAGCAGTCCGGCCTGCTCGAACTGGGTGAGCACCCGGTATACCGTTGCCAGACCGACGTCTTCCCCGCTGTTCAGCAACTGCTTGTAAACGTCCTCAGCGCTCAAATGGCGTTCTTTGCTTGTTTCGAACAGATCCAACACCTTGAGCCGTGGCAGGGTGGACTTGAGGCCAGCGTTCTTGAGATGTTCAGGTTGGTGCATATCATTGCCTTGAAACTATTTCGCGACATCTTGCCAGAAATCGCTTGCAATTACAAATGAGAATGATTATTATTCGCTTTTAAATAAGAATGATTATCATTTGCACATCGATCAAAGGAGAACATCCTTGAACTATTTTATTCTTGCTTTTCTACTGCTGCCCCTTGCCGCGCATGCTGCCGACTTGGCGCTGATTATCAAGGATCATCAATTCCAGCCGGCCGAGATCACTGTACCTTCAGGCACAAAGATCAAAATCAAGGTCGAAAATCAGGATGCCACCCCGGAGGAGTTTGAAAGCCATGAACTGAACCGTGAAAAGGTTATCCCTGGGCGCAGCACCACAACAATCTACATCGGCCCTCTTGCTCCCGGTCGTTACCCGTTTGTCGGGGAATTTCATGAGGCCACCGCCCAAGGCGTCATTGTCGCCCAATAGGAGAAGAATGCCATGTTCGCAACCGCCATTATCGTTTTCAGGGAAGTGCTGGAAGCCTCCCTCATCATCGGGATTATCGCTGCCGCTACGCGCGCCATCCCGAACAGCAAGCGCTGGCTGGCGGCAGGCATACTGTCCGGTCTGGCCGGTGCCAGCATCGTTGCCGGCTTTACCGACGCGATCGGCTCGCTGGCCAGCGGAATAGGGCAGGAGATATTCAACGCCATCGTACTTGGCGTCGCCGTGCTGATGCTGGCCTGGCACAACATCTGGATGTCTACTCACGGCGCAGCCCTTGCTGCCAGCGCAAAATCCACCGGAAGAGATGTCCGCGATGGAAAGCGCGCATGCTCGATACTGCTGATCATCGTCGGGCTCGCCGTGCTCAGGGAGGGTTCTGAAACTGTCCTGTTCCTGTATGGCATCTCAGCTTCCGGCGATAACAGTCAACTCTCCATGCTGCTCGGCGGCGCGGCCGGTTTGCTGGCCGGTGCCGCCGTCGGCTACGCGATTTACGCCGGGCTTCTGCGTGTGCCAATGCGCTGGTTCTTCACCACGACCGGGATCCTGGTATTGCTGCTGGCTGCCGGCATGGCTTCACAGGCGGCGAATTTCCTGATTCAGGCTGACCTGCTGCCCACACTCGCATCTCCGCTGTGGGACACATCCTCGGTGTTGCCGGAAAGCGGCTTGCCCGGCATGGTATTGCATGGCTTGATCGGCTATGACTCGCGTCCCTCAGGCATGCAGTTTGTCTTTTATGTCACCGCGCTGATCGTCATCGCCGCCGGGATGAACTGGCACAAAACGCCGCGCAACTCCATTCGTTCAACCACCACAGGAGCTGTTTAAATGAAACGCCGTACTTATATTGCACTGGCCACCACCCTGAACACCGCCATCGCCTTTGCCGGCCCGGCCGATTACGTTTACACCCCCGCCGTGGAATACGATGAGCGGGAAATCGATTTCAAGCACGGCTCCGCAAGGCAACAGGACGGCACGCTCATGCAGGTAACCAGCCTTGGTCTCGGCTACGGCGCGACGGAATCGTGGTTCACCGAGGTTTATTTGAAGCGTGAGAGCGAGGGTAGCGACGCTTTGACCATAGCCGAATGGGAGAACAAATTCCAGCTCACCGAAACTGGAAAATATCCGGTAGATTTTGGTCTTATCACCGAATTCGAGGCACCGGTAAACAATTCGAACGAACCCTATGAATTCAAGTTCGGCCCGTTGCTCCAGACCGAAGTCGGCAAATTGCAACTGAACGGCAACCTGCTGTTCGAACGCAAATTCGGCCACCTTAACGACGGCGACGATCCGTACATCACCGAAATCGGTTATCAGTGGCAGGTCAAATACCGCTGGAAGCCCGCGCTGGAATTCGGTGCTCAGGGCTTCGGCGAAATGGGTGAGTGGAACGACTGGAAATCGCAGGACAGCCAGGTTCACCGCATGGGCCCCGCAGTTTTCGGAAAAATCGGGCTCGGTAACCGTCAAGCCATCAGTTACAACGCGGCATGGCTGGTAGGCACGAACAGCGCCGCACCCGATCACACCTTCAGGATGCAGGTCGAGTACGAAATCTAGGCAGGTCGGCGAGGCATTGCATATGGATGGTAAACATGTTGCTAATACAAATAAGAACGATTACTATTCACATCAAGCTTTCTGATGCAAGTTTTTGTCAAAAATTGACCAATGTAATATCTCCCCTGGAGGCAACGTGTTCACCCGTTTATCTTTAACCTGCATCGTCGCCGGAATATTTGCCATGCCCGGTTTCGCTTTTGCTGCAGATCCCCTGGTGCTGGCAATTCATGACGGCCAGTTCGAACCGAAGCAACTGGTTCTCCCTTCAGGAATCAAGCTCGAGCTCGTTATCCGCAATTTGGGGGCATTGCCGGCAGAATTTGAAAGCTCCGATCTTTCCCGCGAGGTCATCGTGCGTGGGCATGGCGAAGTCAAGATCTTCATCGGCCCGCTGGATCCCGGCAGCTACCATTTCTTCAATGATTTCAATCACGATATGCAGGGCACCATTGTGGCGAAGCCCGCGGTGAACAGGGAGAACTAGCATGCTCGCAACCGCAGTCATCATGTTTCGGGAAGTGCTGGAAGCAGCGCTGATCATCGCCATCGTGCTTGGCGCCAGCCGCGGGATCGCCGGCCGCGGACGATGGGTCGCCGCCGGTATCAGTCTCGGCCTGCTCGGCGCATCCATCGTGGCCATCATGGCCAATTTCGCCTCCTCCGAATTTTCCGGCACAGGACAGGCGATTCTGAATGCCGTCATCCTTCTTGGCGCGGTCGCCATGCTGACCTGGCACAACGTATGGATGAGCGCGCACGGACGCGAGCTTTCAGCGGAAGTAAAGGCCGTCGGTTTGGACGTTCAGTCCGGACAGCGTCCGCTGACTGCGTTGCTGATCATCACGATGGTTGCGGTGATGCGCGAGGGATCCGAGGCGGTACTGTTTCTTTGGGCGATCGCCACCAGCGGCGAGCAAAGCGTCAATATGGTGATGGGCGGTCTGGGCGGTGTGTTCGCCGGCGTACTGGTCGGCCTGCTGTTGTACATCGGCCTGCTGCGCATCCCGGTCCGGCACTTCTTTTCAGTCACCAGCTGGCTGATCCTGTTCCTGGCGTCCGGACTGGCGGCTCAGGCGGCCGGCTTCCTCAACCAGATCGGCCTGCTGCCTGATCTGGGGAATGGCTTGTGGAATACCTCGAATATCCTGAGTCAGACCAGTCTGGTCGGTCAGTTGCTGCACATTCTGGTGGGCTACATCGCCCGTCCCTCGGGCATCGAGGTGGTGTTCTATGTCGGCACTTTCCTGACCATCCTGACCTTGATGCGCACATTCGGCAATAACCAGGGCAGGCGGATGAAGCCCGCGGGAAATCCGGCTTAATACCCGCCGCCGATGCGAGTGCTCTCGATCACATGACGGCGTCGGCCGTTTGGCCAAAATCATTCCAAAATCAGAAAAGAGATTATTCCATGAATAAGAATCAAATCGCTGCAGCCCTTGCAATGGTTGCGCTCATATGCGGCGTTGCAGCGGAGACGGCCCATGCAGACAACGACTTCATCGTCTATTCTCCCTATGTAGTCCAGGGACAAAGCGAAATTGAACTATACGGGTTCGACTCGGTGGATGCCCGCAGCGATCTCAATGCAGCGAGTGGCTATAACATATCCGTTGCTCATTCTTTCACCAGCTGGTGGAAGACCGAAGTGTATGTCGGAGAATTCAACCGGGACCCGGGAGGCTCCACACATCCTTCGGGGTATGAATTCGAGAACACGTTTCAATTGACCGCCCCGGGCGAATACTGGGTGGACGCGGGATTTATCGCGTCATATGCATACAACAAGCAACCCGGATTGGCCAACAGTATCGAATTTGGCCCACTATTCGAAAAGTTGTCCGGCCATATCGACCAGCGACTGAATCTCATTTGGCAAAGACCAATAGGCAGCGGAGACAGCGGATCGAACGAGTTCAGGTCCTCTTACAGTGTCAGCTACAACATGGATTACAACAAGGCCACGTTTTCTCCCGGGATCGAGGCGTACTACCGCCCCAGCGACAATGCCAACCAGCTTGGTCCTGTTCTGTATGGAGAACTCCGGACCGATACCGGAAGCGAACTGGAATACAGCATCGGCGATGTTTTCGGCTTGAGCCAGAGCGCGCCGAAACATACGCTTCTGGCTCGTATCGAATATGAGTTTTTCTGATACGAACCCGGCCCGGTGCCCGCCGTACCGTGCCAGGCATCACGGCAAGATTGCAGATCGGGTATGAGTCTTAATCTTACTGTGTCATAAAATATAAGGCATAATATGCCGGTCAGGTTCAACTGCCGGAGGCTTGATGGATGCATCCACGGACT
>JBAVGB010000002.1:0-3327 GCA_049684555.1 Gallionella sp.
ATACCAAGGATTCTCCCGATCCGCCGGGGGGAATAATCGAGCGCAACAAGTCAGGCCATCCTACGGGGCTACTAGTGGCCAAGCCGAATGCCATGATTCTTTACGCAACTCTGGCGAAGGGGCCGAAGCTGCCTCCGGAACATCAGATCAACTCCACGCGCCACTTCATGCGTGAACTGAACCGGCTTGGAGTCACCAGTTGCATCGACGCTGGAGGTGGATTTCAAAACTATCCGGACGATTATCAAGTTGTCGACGGATTGCACCGTCGCAACGAGCTCACGGTGCGCATTGCGTATAACCTGTTCACACAGAAGCCCACGGAAGAGAAGCTGGACTTCGCGCGATGGATGAAGATGACAGCACCCGGTGCCGGCAGCGACTACTACCGCACCAACGGGGCTGGCGAGATGTTGGTATTTTCCGCTGCGGACTTCGAGGATTTCCTGGAAGCGCGGCCAGACCTACCCGGTGGAATGGAATCGGAGCTCAAGGAAGTCATCATGCTACTCGCCAAAAACAAATGGCCATTCCGATTGCACGCCACCTACGACGAGTCCATCAATCGTTTCCTCAATGTTCTGGAAGAAGTGCACCGCGAGGTGCCGCTGGACGGTCTCAGCTGGTTCTTCGACCATGCCGAGACCATTACTGACCGCAACATCGAGCGCGTAATGATGCTGGGGGGCGGCATTGCCGTGCAGCATCGCATGGCCTTCCAGGGCGAATATTTCGTCAGCCGTTATGGAGCCATGGCCGCCGAACATACGCCTCCAATACGGCGCATGCTTGAAATGGGTGTGCCGGTCGGCGCCGGCACCGATGCTACGCGCGTGGCAAGTTACAATCCTTTCGCCTGTCTGTATTGGCTGGTCAGCGGCAAGACCTGTGGTGGCCTCACGCTTTATCCGGAGCATAACCGGCTGACACGCGATGAAGCACTGCTCTTATATACCGTGGGCAGCGCCGGTTTTTCCAGCGAGTCGGACAAGAAGGGCAGCCTTGCCGTTGGCCAATTTGCTGATTTGGCTGTCCTGTCGGCCGACTACTTCAGTATCCCGGTGATCGAAATAAAGGCGCTGGAATCAGTGCTGACAATCGTCGGCGGCAAGCCGGTTTACGCCACCCATGAATTCCAGCCGCTCGATCCACCGGCCTTGCCGGTGCTACCCGAGTGGTCGCCCGTTGCAAAGTTTGGCGGCTACGGAGCACCAATGATGAATAATCGATGGGCAGATGAAACGCATCAGGTACGTAGCCATGCAGCGAACTGCCATCTCCATGCGGAACACCACGGCAAGAGCGGGCTGGGTGGCTGCATGTGCTGGGCGTTCTGATTGAGGGTGCCATAAACAAATATATATTACGTCGCAGATCTTTTCGAAAGGACGCAATAATGAACACAGAAATAGCGTCAAAATCAGTCGAAGCTACGAGTGCCGCCGACAGCGTGACCGTGGTGATCCAGCAACGGGTACGGCCGGATGCGATCACCCGCTATGAGCAATGGTTGCGAGTGATCTCTGCCAAGGCTGCAGAATATCCGGGGCATCAGGGAGTGCACATCATCCGTCCGCCTGCTGGGGGGAATGAGTACTCGATCATTATTCGCTTTGCAACTTTTGCTGATGCTGAGCGCTGGACACAATCTGCAGACCGGCGACGCTTGCTAGCCGAGATTGCCGATACCTTCGAGCGTGACGATCAGTTACGTATTCAACCTGGTATTGAGTTCTGGTTCACGCCTCCAACACCGGCACAGAAACGGCCATCGGCCTGGAAGCAATGGCTCATCACCACCTCAGTCATCTGGCCCCTGTCCATGTTCGTTCCTCTGATATTCCACCCGCTATTTGTCGCTGTGCCGTTGTTGGGATATTGGGGACTCAGCCACGGCATCATCGCTTCGGCCAACGTCGCCCTGATCGTCTTCCTGATCATGCCGCGTTATGTACGTGCTGTATCGGGCTGGTTATATCGATAACCTGGCGTCTTAAGTCTACTTTCCGGAATTGCTGTTAACCGCAAATAGTCGATTCGAGACCGTGCCGCTTCCCCCTCCGGGGACGAGCCGCTACACTAACCCGACGCGTGAAACTGTGAATGGATGTCCGTATACCGGGTGCCAAGCAGCGAGCACAGATGGACAGCGGAGGCGTATGCAAAAGGAAAAAATCACCTCGATACGTCGAGGCGCGTTTGAGATTCAAAAATCCGGCCGCCAGTGGCATGGCTGGCTGGATCCCTATCACCTGATCCTCACGCTCAGTTGGGCGCGCTTTTTCGCGCTGCTCACGGGATTCTTCCTTGCGGTCAATTTGCTGTTCGCCACGGCGTACTGGCTCGTGCCGGGAAGTGTCTCGCATGCGCATCCGGGGTCGTTTCTCGATATGCTGTTCTTCAGCATCGAAACCATCGGCACCGTCGGCTATGGGGAAATGGTCCCCGGAACGCTCGCCGGGCATCTGATTTCGTCGCTGGAGATAGTGGTCGGCTTGATGAGCCTCGCGGTCGTCACCGGGCTGGTCTTTGCGCGATTCTCCAAGCCAACTGCCCGCGTGCTGTTTAGCAACAAGGTCGTGACGCGGGACTTCGAGGGGCACCGGGTACTCATGCTGCGGGTCGCGAACGAGCGCCATAACCGCATGGTGGAGCCTACGGCGAATCTGGGACTTGTGCGTCTCGAAAAGACCGCGGAGGGCGAGCCGTATTTCCGCATCCATGACTTGGCTCTGCAGCGGAAGCGCAATCCGGTGTTCGCACTGACCTGGACGCTCGTCCACCGGATTGACGAGACGAGCCCCCTGTATGGGTGGGACCATGCGGCGCTGGAGGCCGCGCGCAGCCGGATTACTGTCTCCATTTTCGGCCACGATGAGACAATTGCCGCCTCGGTGTATGCGCTTCACGAATATTCGGTGGTGCAAATATTTTTTGACCACCGGTTTGTCGATATTATCTCCGATGGAGACGAGGGGATGAGGATCATCGATCTGACACGTTTTCATGACATCGTTCCCTGCACGTCCGTCGGCAGCTAGGCTCCGAGCCCTCACATGCTGGGTACCGGTGGATTTGTTAGGGTGGTTGAAGCGGACCCACAGAATTGATATTTTTTGGTTGATAGCTATGGCCGCTTCAGTTCGACGCTTGCCGGATGAGGAAATGGAAAGCGAATGACCGATGTTGAGCGAACTGCGGACGGTTGTGGTCGGGTAGCAGCGGCGCATTACTGCACCGCCGCCCCCTAAGAACCGCACAGGCGACTCACGCCGCATACGGCTCAAGCCTCTCAAAAGCATCTTTCAACACTCGCTGTAGCAACCA
>JBAVGB010000003.1:0-8669 GCA_049684555.1 Gallionella sp.
ACCGTCAGGACAAAACCTTAACCTCAAATCCTTGCGTCGCTTCGCTCCGACTGACCCGGCAGAATCACCGTGGATTCAGTGGCAGAATAACGGTGGGCTAGACGGCAGAATCGCGTGGAATCCGCAAGTGTTATTGGATTGAAATGTAACCCAAGTCTTGATGTCGAGACTCCAGAGTTAATAACGGCAAGTCCATGCTTATAGCAAACCTCTACACATGGGAGCTGATGTGAAATTAGCCAGGTTGATCTATTGTAAAGATTCCACTGCTCATTTGCGCAGGCAGAGCAATACTTTAAATTGCGTTTGTCAGATATAGAGCGCCCTGTAGGTCGAATAAAGTTTCTGACAGTCTCGGCTCCATCTCGCAACATTATCTCTTTTGCTTTCAACACATCGGCTTGCTGCCTATTCCACGCAACGTAGCCAGCTATTCCACCAACATGTAGCCACCTAATCCATGCATGTAGCCGGGCCAGTCGGAGCGAAGCGACGCAGGTCTTAATGGGAGGTTACGTTGCTGGGTTCTTGATTGTCAATTTTCCTTTCTGCTTTCGCATTGAATTGCCGGTCAGGTTGATCTTGTAGGCGTTGTGCACCACCCGATCCAGAATAGCGTCGGCCAGAGTCGGATCGCCGACCGCCTCGTGCCAGCTTGTCACGGGTAGCTGGCTGGTGATCAGCGTGGCACGCTGGTTATAGCGGTCGTCCAAGATTTCCAGCAGGTCGCGCCGGTGCTGATCAGTCAGCTTTGCCAGGCCCCAGTCGTCCATCACCAGGACGTCCGTCTTGCCCAATTGCCGCATGATCTTGGCGTACCGCCCATCCGCGCGTCCAATATCCAGTTCCTGCAACAGGCGCGGGATCCTGGCGTAGAGGGCGCTGCATCCTTCACGACATGCCTTGTGCGCCAAGGCACAGGCAAGCCAGGTCTTGCCGACACCGGTGGGGCCGGTGATCAGCACGTTCAGGTGGGCGCCGACCCACTCGCAGTCCGCCAGCTTCAGGATCAGCGAACGATCCAGTCCCCGTGGGCTCTTGAAGTCGATGTCTTCAAGGGTCGTGCCTTGTTTCAGTTTCGCCGCCCGCAGGCGCACCTGCATGCGGCGGTTGCTGCGTTCAGTCATTTCCCGGTCGACCAACAGCCCAAGCCGCTCCTCGAACGGGATGGTCGTCATGTCCGGAATCGATGCCTGTTCCTGCAGTGCGCGCAGCATGCCGGTGAGTTTCAGTTGTTGCAGTTTGTCCAAGGTTGGGTGATGTAACATGGCGTTCCTTTCAGTGGTAATAGCCCGCGCCACGCAGATTGGCGTGGACGAGCGGCAGGGTGTGTTGAACATCGGCTGGCAACGGTACTTCATCCAGCCGCTTCTTCAGGATGGATTCGACGGAGGTGTAGCTGATGGCGTTCATGGCATGGGCCCTTCGACAGGCCGCCTCCAGACGCGCATTGCCATACAGCTTGCCCAACCGGATGATGCCGAGTGCTGCACGGAATGCCTGTTGCGGGTGGCGGCGTTGTGTCATCAGCGCCTCGATCAGTTGCGCAACCTGTGGCCCAATGGAGGCCGCCCAATGCTGAATTCGCTCTGGGGTCCATTCGGCCATTCCCCGATGCTTTTCCGGCATATGCTCCGATTGTGTCGCGTAGCGGTTGCCGCCCCCCTGCAACCTGGCATGGCTGGCGATGCGTTCACCTCGATACAGGATTTCTATGGCGTGCTGGGTGTAGCGCACATCGACCTGCTTGCCGATCAGAGCATAGGGCACAGAATACAGATGCCCCTCCACCTCAATGTGGTAATCCACGTTTACGCGCGCCTTCTTCCATTCGGCGAAGGAATAAGCGTTGGCCGGCAACGGCTGCATTGCCGGATAGTCCAGCTTGCGGAATAGCTCCTGACGGCAGCCGGGAAGTTTCTTGAACGGACGCAGGTTCAATCGCGTCAACAGTTCGCTGATGGCGATATTGAGCTCAGCCAGGCTGAAGAAGGTGCGGTTGCGCAAACAGGCCAGGATCCAGCGTTCCACGATCAATACGCCACCTTCGACCTTCGCCTTGTCACGCGGCTTTCTTGATCGCGCCGGCATCACGGCGATGCCGTAGTGGTTGGCAAAGTCCAGATAGCTGGGGTTCAGGTCAGGCTCATAGCGGCAGGCACGGGTGACGCCGCTCTTGAGGTTATCCGGCACCAGCATCTCGGGGGCGGCACCGAAGTAACCCAGCATCCGCACATGGCTGCCGATCCAGTCAGGCAGGCCCTGACTCCAAGTGGCTTCGGCGAACGTGTAGTTGGACGCGCCCATCACGCCGACAAAGATCTGGCACTGCCGGATCTCGCCCGTGTGACGGTCCGTCACCGGTAGCGTCTGTCCGGCATAATCAACAAAGCATTTCTCGCCAGCCAGATGCTCCTGGCGCATCACTGCATCCAGTTTGCCAGCCCATTCGCGGTAGTGGTTGCAGAACCAACTGTAATTGAATCCATCAGGCTGGCCGAGCTTGTATTCCTGCCACAGCAGGAGCTGGGTGACGCCTTTCTTGCGCATTTCATGATGTATCTGCGGCCAGTCCGGTACTGGGCGAAGCGCGTCTGGAACTGTCGGCTTGGGCGGAAATAGCTGTGCTTCAAGGGCGGCGTCAGTCAGATCGCCAGGCAATGGCCAGATCAGACCGGATGCAGCAAAGCGGGACAGGTAGCTTGAAACCGTCCTTCTGGAAGCCGTGATGCTGCTTGCAATTTGCCTCTCTGAAAGATCACGCTCAAACTTCAATCGCAATACTTCTCGAATCTTACGCATCGATAATCGCTCCATCACCGCCCCTCGTCCGAAAAAGGGGCGGATGGTATGTCAAATTACCTTGCGTCGCCCCTGGCCAGGTGGCTACATCAGCGTGGAATAGCTGGCTACGTTGCCGTGGAATCAGTGGCTACATCAGCGTGGAATCGGTGGCTACATGCGCGTGGAATACGCAGCTTGCTGCACAAAATGCTGGAAATACGGCAACGCGGTATGTTTTAAACACAGCAAATCTTCAATTTCACTGTAGTCACGGAGAAGGAACTCACGTATTGCGTGCAAATGCTTTGGAAGCAATGTGGCAGGACAAATATTGCGTTTGTTTAGTAGTTTTGAGTAAGTTTCGCTATATGTTTTGCACCCTGTCAATATCCCAATCGCAACTAGTAGTCCGAAAAATGTCTCATCTGGAATTGGTTTTATTTCAAAGCCATAATGATTTGCCATGATCACTCCGACATCTAATGTTTAAGTGGACGTACGTTTTACGGTCATCCCATTTAGGCTCAGGATGATTTTTTCAATTGCGGTCGCGTGTTCAAAGCTGCCATCCCAGATTTTAAAAATGGCTGTGATTAGGCGCTGATCCATTTGCCGGGTTACAGAACCAGTTCTATGCAAATCTGAGCTGAATTTGCATAGTTTCAGGGTGTTTTTTGATGCAAGTTTTCCTTGACCAGAGAGAATGCGAGAGACTTGAGACTGGTGTATGCCAGTAGCTGATGCAATATCGGTCTGCGATAATTTTCCGGCTTGAACGGCAATTCGCAGTAGTTCAAGTTGTTCGTTAATTAAATTGCTATGAGTGGATTGCATATTTGCATATACTACTATGCAAATATGCAATCGGCAATTGCTCATTGGAGGACGCTAAATGCAATTTATTGTTGGCTGCTCAAGTTGATCCTTTTACGAGTAAAAGGCAGGCTTAACCGTACCAAGATCCTTCTGGGCCGAAGACCTTCCGGAAATTGAAGTAGATCGATTTGACAAGCGGGTTACACTGACGAGAATGATTTGGCAGAAGCTTCCATGGCCTGAGAGAAGTAAACGTCGTTAGAACGGCCACCAAGTAACTACAAACTGAGGTTGTGAAAATCTTGGAAAGCAGCCCAATTCGCTTTCAGGGCTGTATATTAAAGTTGATAAAACATAATTTGAACAATTAGTTAGGAATAAATAGATGGCTTGGAGAAAAATTGAATAATTAGAGTCATTTTAAGAAAATGTGACGTAAGCTAATGATATAATAGATTTTTAATGACTTTATTCTAACGAAACACCGCGGTTCAAGTGATTCCATCACGGTATCCCCGTCCAGAAACGGGGATACCGGTTTCAATGCGTTGACCCGCAGCACAGATTGGATAAACTCCACTCACGCTTGGTTATCGGAGCGATCCAGCACATGTTCGAATATCATGTTCGAATATCAGGATGTCCTCGCCGCATTGAACGGCAAGTTGCCTTTGCCTGAAAAGATCAGGTTCGTCCATGGCTTGCTGAAAGAGCGATTCGGTTTTATCGACCGGATTTCAGTGGCGGTCTATGATGCGAAAACCGATTTGCTGAAGACTTACCTGTACAGCAGCGACGACGAGAATCCACTGGTGCAATATTCCGCCAAGCTGTCCGACTCCGAATCGATGCAGGAGATACTCAGGGTGGGCCGCCCGCGCGTGGTCAATGATCTCGATATATTCAAAATGTTGCCGCTGAACACGCGCGCCGCCTGGCATCCCTGGAATACAAATCCAGCTACACCATGCCGATGTTCCTGAACGGGGTATTTTTCGGCTTCCTGTTTTTCAATTCGCATCGAAAGAACGTCTTTGTCGAAAATGTCCTGCATTACCTGGATATGGTCGGGCATCTCCTCTCGTTGCTGGTGATCCATGAAATGTCGACGTCGCGCAGCCTGTATGCGATCGTCAAGACGGCCGCGAATATTGCGCTGCACCGCGATGTCGAGACCGGCGCGCATCTGGACCGGATGTCCAACTATGCCCGGCTGATTGCCCGGGAAGTGGCAAAAAAATGCCGCCTCAATGATGAGCTGGTGGAGTACATCTTTCTGTTCTCGCCGCTGCATGATATCGGCAAGATCGGCATATCCGACAACATATTGCTCAAACCCGGCAAGTTGACCGAAGCGGAATTCGACATGATGAAGACCCATGCCTCAAAAGGCGGCGAGATCGTGGACCTGATGCTGAAAAATCTCTGGCTGGACGAGTTTCCCCATGCGGAAATCCTGCGCAATATTGCGCTCTATCATCACGAGGCGATCAACGGCAGCGGATATAATGGCTTAATGGACCAGGATATTCCGGCCGAAGCGAAGATCCTCGCGGTCGCCGATGTGTTCGATGCGCTGACCAGCGTCCGCCCCTACAAGGAAGCCTGGAGCATAGACCGGGCCTTTGAATTTTTGAAGTCCATGGCGGACACCAAGTTCGACAGCGACTGCGTGAATGCGCTGGTCAATTGCCGGGTTGAAGTGGAATCCATACAAAAAAGATTCGAGGAAGACCATATAGGCTGATTGGCTTGTGGTAGTCCGCGTTTGGCGCAGTTCAATATCTCACCTTTGATGCGCACGTGATATCCAGGTACAGCCGGGTGGAAATGTTTGGTTTGAAGTGCCGAGCAAACTGTCCGCTCTGTTGCCAAACTTGTTACAGGTTGATAAGGTGAAATGGACAATCTTGATTCCAGAGCGGATGCCGAAATGGGAGGCGACAAGGAGCGCCGTACCCGGCACAATCTGCGCCAGATTTTTGGAAACGCATGCCGGATAACTGCCCCGTTCTTCGATCCGGCGCAGAGCTGGGCTGGTTCACCATTGACCATGTACGCACGCCAGACTTTGCGCGAAACCTACCCGGAACTGACCCAGCAGGAAATGGCGATCCTGCTTTCCGTCGTGACGCGATTTTATAAGGAAACCGAAAAATATAGTCCCTGAATTCTATTTTGCGAAGCGGATGCAGGTCTGCTCCCGGATATATTTGTGCAACAATCCTGTCCTGTAGACATACCCGGACAACTTTTACGATGAATCCCACGCTCGTCTTTGATATCGAAACCGTTCCCGACGTCGCCGGCCTGCGCACCCTGCATGAACTGGATGCGCGCGTCAGCGATGCAGAAGTGGCCGAAATGGCCTTCCAGCTGCGCCGCCAGAAAACCGGCAGCGATTTCCTGCCGCATCATCTGCAGCGCGTTGTGGCGATCTCCTGCGTGTTGCGCGAGGGCGAAACTCTCAAGGTATGGTCGCTCGGTGATCTGCATGAGGATGAAGGCGCCATCATCCGGCGCTTCTTCGAGGGCATCGACAAATACATCCCGCAACTGGTGTCGTGGAACGGCAGCGGTTTCGATCTGCCGGTGTTGCACTATCGCGGCCTGATCCACGGTATCCAGTGCGCGCGCTACTGGGACATGGGCGAGGACGACCGGGAGTTCAAGTGGAACAATTACATCAGCCGTTACCATATGCGCCACCTCGACCTGATGGATCTGCTGGCGCTGTATGGCGGGCGTGCCAATGCCCCGCTGGACGAGCTGGCCAAGCTGATCGGCTTCCCCGGCAAGCTGGGCATGGACGGCAGCAAGGTGTGGGAGGCGTATCAACAGGGCAAGCTGGATCAGATACGCAACTATTGCGAGACTGATGTGGCAAACACCTGGCTGGTGTTCGCGCGCTTCCAGTTGATGCGCGGCGTGCTGACGCCCGCGCAATACAGGAAGGAATGCGACCTGATGCGCGCCGAGCTAAACAAGCTGAACCAGCCGCACTGGCGGGAATTCCTGGACGCCTGGCCTGAACAGAAAAAATAACGATCAACCCATGCAATTCGCCCTGATCCGATAGAATGGCGCATCCAATATGTCCACAGAAACCAGCGTTAAAATCGAATCCCTGGACCAGGAAGGCCGCGGTGTCGCGCGCAGCGAAGGCAAGGTGATCTTCATCGAGGGCGCGCTGACCGGGGAAGTGGTCAGCTACAGCTCGTACCGAAAGAAACCATCGTTCGAACAGGCGCAGGTCACGCGGATATACAAGTCTTCCCCGATGAGGGTGCAGCCAAGGTGCGCGCATTTCGGCGTGTGCGGCGGCTGCTCGATGCAGCATCTGGAGGCCAGGGCGCAGGTCGCCGTCAAACAGCGCATCCTCGAGGACAGCCTGTGGCACATCGGCAAGGTCAGGGCGGAAACCATAATGCGGCCGATCTCGGGGCAGGCATGGGGTTATCGCGAGCGCGCACGGCTTTCGGTTAGGCACGTGATCAAAAAGGACAAGACGCTGGTCGGCTTCCACGAGAAACGCAGCAGTTTCGTCGCCGACATGCAGCATTGCGAGATCCTAGTACCCAGGATCGCCGCGCTGCTGCCGTTGCTGGCCGAGCTGATCGGCGGCCTGTCGATCCGCGATCGCGTGCCGCAGATCGAAGTGGCGGTGGGCGAGCATGTCGATGTGCTGGTATTGCGTGTGATGGAAACGCCCAGCAGTGCGGACGAAGCCGCGCTGCGCGCCTTTGCCGACCGGCACCATATCCAGTTCTGGCTGCAAACCGGGGGCTATGACACCATCGCGCCTTTCCATCCACTCGATGTCCCTCCGCTCACCTACAGCCTGCCGGAGTTCGGCATCACCATGCCGTTCGCGCCGAGCGAGTTCACCCAGGTGAACAGCGCGCTGAACCGGGTGATGATCAGCCGCGCGATGCGCCTGCTCGATCCGCACCCGAACGAACGCATCGCCGATTTTTTTTGCGGACTGGGCAATTTCACGCTGCCCATCGCCCGCAGCGGCGCACAGGTGCTGGGCATCGAGGGCAGCGACGCGCTGGTGGCGCGCGCCAGACAAAATGCGGAATTGAACGGCGTGGCCGGCAACGCAAAGTTTGCCACGATGAACCTGTTCGCGATGACGGAAGCCGGATTCGCCGAACTGGGGCAGTTCGACAAGCTGCTGATCGACCCGCCGCGCGACGGTGCGATAGAGCTGGTGAAGGCCCTCGGGGGCACGAATGCCCCGCAACGGATCGTGTACGTTTCCTGCAACCCTGCCACGCTGGCGCGGGATGTGCAGGTGCTGGTACAGGTTCATGGCTATATCCTGAAGTCCGCCGGGGTGATGAACATGTTCCCGCATACCTCGCATGTCGAATCCATTGCCTTGTTTGTGAAGGAGTGACCGGATGAAGCGCTACGCCGAGCTGGTTGCAGACGCGCTCACGCGCGTGCAGGAAATCCAGCCATGGGACCTGGGCAAACAGCTGGCCGCAGGCGGGAAGCCGGTGCTGCTCGATGTGCGCGAACCGGCAGAGTTCGACGCGCTGCATATTCCCGGTTCGATCAACGTGCCGCGCGGCGTGCTGGAGCAATCCTGCGAATGGGATTTCGATGAGACCGTGCCGCTGCTTGCCGCCGGTCGCGAGCTGGATATCGTGGTGATCTGCCGCTCCGGATACCGTTCCGCGCTGGTCGCGGATGTGATGCAGCAGATGGGCTACACCAAAGTGACCTCGCTCAGGAGCGGGGTTCGCGGCTGGAACGATTCCGATCTGGCGCTGGTCGATGGCGCCGGCGAAGCGGTGGATGGCGATACCGCCGAAGAAATGCTGGGGCCGCACCTGCGCCCGGAACAACGCAAGCCCGGCATGGGATGAGATCAACTACCGATCACGTGCCTGAACAACATGCGTAAAAAAGGCGACCCATGGGCCTAGCCGTTGGCGAAAGGTGTGTATAAATTGTAGTTGAGAAGCTTATAATGCCCTTCAGTGTGAACTGGAGGGCATTATCATATCCGGCATAAAATCTCCTTCAGGAACTTCTAGCCGAGTACCGCTACGGTA
>JBAVGB010000004.1:0-17263 GCA_049684555.1 Gallionella sp.
GAAGAATCATACAGAGAAGCACTGGGACTGCCGAAAAGGTAAAAGCGCAGGAATACCACGACAGGCTGAAAAGCTCGTTATGGGAACAGGAACGGCTCGGCACCAAGCCCCGCTATTCCTGGCAACAGGCGGCGGGTCGTTGGGTTGAAGAGACTTCGCATAAAGCCACGCACCATCAGGATGTAGCAAAGCTCAAATGGCTACATTCAATCTTGGGCGATTTGATGCTGGATGAAATCACGCTAGGCGTAATCGGACACATCAAGGATGTACGGCTTAAAGAAGTTGGACGATCTACGACTAACCGATATTTGGCTGTGGTTCGCGCTATTCTCAAACGTGCGGTTGACGAATGGGACTGGCTCGAAAAGGCACCCAAGGTAAAGCTCTTTAAAGAATCTGAAGGCCGTATTCGTTTCATTACACCGGAACAGGTGCAAGCCTTATTGCGTGAGCTTCCAGCACATCAGCAGGATATGGTGCTGTTTGCCCTACAAACCGGTTTGCGCCAGTCGAATGTGGTCAACCTCGAATGGTTGCAGGTAAACCTTGAGCAAGGCCATATGTGGGTGAATGCGGCAGACTCGAAGAATCGCAAGCCTATTGCAGTTCCGCTTAATCGTGAGGCTTTGGCGGTGTTACATCGGCAACTCGGCAAGCATCCTGTGCGAGTCTTTACCTATGCAGGCAGGCCGATAGCCAACGCTAATACTCGCGCCTGGCGGAGTGCTTTAAAGCGTGCTGGCATTGAAGATTTCCGCTGGCATGATTTACGGCATACATGGGCAAGCTGGCACAGAATGCAGGGGACACCCACGCATGAACTGCAACAGCTTGGGGGATGGAAA
The DNA here is from genome assembly GCA_049684555.1 of Gallionella sp. Taxonomy (GTDB): domain Bacteria; phylum Pseudomonadota; class Gammaproteobacteria; order Burkholderiales; family Gallionellaceae; genus Gallionella. The sequence goes on from JBAVGB010000004.1 coordinate 849, forward strand.
ACAGGGGCAATGGTGGAACGTTATGCACACCTTTCGTCTGACCATCTGGCAAATGCGGCGGCGCGATTGGATTCTGTGATGGTTGGCTACGATTTGGCTACGGTCGCCAAGAAATAAAAAGGCCTGCATCGCTGCAAGCCTTCTATTTTGTTGGTGGGCCCTCCCAGACTTGAACTGGGGACCAAAGGATTATGAGTCCTCTGCTCTAACCAACTGAGCTAAGGGCCCGAAAAGGATCAGCTTGTGCCAGTCTAATTTTCGCTGTCCAAAAAACTCTTCAGCTTTTCGGAACGCGATGGATGGCGCAGCTTGCGCAACGCCTTTGCTTCGATCTGGCGAATACGCTCGCGTGTCACATCGAATTGTTTGCCCACTTCTTCCAGTGTATGGTCGGTGTTCATTTCGATGCCGAAGCGCATCCGCAATACCTTGGCTTCCCGTTGTGTCAGGCTGTCCAGGATATCTGCGGTTGCGCCGCGCAGGCTGTCATATATAGCCGCATCGATCGGCACCGCGGTATGCGAGTCTTCGATGAAATCCCCCAAATGGGAATCGTCGTCGTCGCCGACCGGCGTCTCCATCGAGATCGGCTCCTTGGCGATCTTGAATATCTTGCGGATCTTGTCTTCCGGCATTTCCATCTTCAGCACCAGCGTAGCGACATCCGGCTCCTGGCCGGTCTCCTGCATGATTTGCCGCGAGATACGGTTCATCTTGTTGATGGTCTCGATCATGTGCACCGGGATGCGGATGGTCCGCGCCTGGTCGGCAATGGAACGCGTGATCGCCTGGCGTATCCACCATGTGGCATAGGTGGAGAATTTATAGCCGCGGCGATATTCGAACTTGTCGACCGCTTTCATCAGGCCGATATTGCCTTCCTGGATCAGGTCGAGGAATTGCAGTCCGCGGTTGGTGTATTTTTTTGCGATCGAAATCACCAGGCGCAGGTTGGCCTCGATCATGTCGCGCTTGGCGCGGCGGGCCTTGGCTTCGCCGTTGGTCATCTGCCGGTTGATTTCCTTCAGGTCGCGAATCGGAATACCGACGCGCTGCTGCAATTCCAGCAGCAGGTTTTGCTGCTCCAGGATGGGATGCCGGTAGCGTTCCAGCGTTTCACTATAGGGCTTTTTCGTCTTCAGCTCGTTATCCAGCCATTGCAGGTTATCTTCGTTGCCGGGAAAGGTCTTGATGAAATGCGCGCGCGGCATCTTGCCTTTGGTCACGCACATGTCCTGGATGGCGCGCTCGCTGCGACGCACTTCTTCAACCAGACCGCGCATGGTGTCGCACAACGCATCCACCTGCTTGGCGGTGAAGCGGAATTTCATCAGTTCATCGGAAATGCCCATCTGCAATTTGTCATATTGCTTGCTCCGGTAGCCATATTTGACATAAGCCTTGCCCAGCTTGGTGAACAAGTCCGCAATCACGGCAAAACGCTCCAGTGCATCCGCCCTCAGTTGGGCCAGATTGGCAGCAGCCGCTGCTGCTGCCGCTTCTTCATCCTCTTCTTCGTCGTCTGTGTCGCTGTCGGAAGCGCTGGTCTCTTCAACCTCTTCGTCGCCGTTATCGGTGATGATGGCCTCATCCTCGACATCCACAAAACCGTCGATCAACTCGTCGATGCGCATCTGATCGGCCTCGATCTTGGCCGCTATCGCAAGAATTTCCGCTATGGTCGCAGGACAAGCGGAAATGGCCTGGATCATGTGCTTCAGGCCTTCTTCGATACGCTTGGCGATCTCGATTTCTTTTTCGCGCGTGAGCAGTCCGACCGTTCCCATTTCGCGCATATACATGCGCACCGGGTCGGTGGTGCGGCCGAACTCGGAATCAACCGTCGAAAGCGCGGCTTCGGCTTCCTCGACCGCATCCTCATCCGCCACTGCCGGCGCGACGTCGGTCATGATCAGTGTTTCGGCATCCGGGGCCACATCGCAGACCGAGACGCCCATCTCGTTGATCATGCTGACCACGCCCTCGATCTGCTCGACTTCCAGCATATCCGGCAAATGGTCGTTGATTTCCGCGTAGGTCAGATAGCCGCGTTCCTTGCCCAGCACGATCAAGGCCTTCAGGCGCGTGCGCCGCGCTTCGATATCCTGCAACTGGTCAGCTGCCGGCTGTGCGACAGCGACTGGTTCATTCTTGACCGGCTTTTTCTTGTCTTTAAGCTTTGCCATGTTCATATTCCTAAATTTGCGTAAGACAGACCCTGTTGCTTGCTATTGCGCCAGGTCGTCGTTAATGCCGCAGAAAAGCGGCGGATTATACCCGAAATCATCAGTTTTTCCTAACCAGCCTAGATGCTTAGCTTTGCACGGGCCATCGGCTATTAACTGCTTGGCCGGGTCATACTCTTTGTTGCAAAAGCCGGTATTGCTCGCGTTCCGGGGCCGTCAAATTGGACAAACCCTTGGCCTCGAGCAATTGGCACTGCTTGCGGCGTTGCCCTTCGTTGAACCTGCTGACCAAGCCTGCAAACTCTGCAGCCACATCAAAGTTTTCGCCCCACAACAACATGTCCGCCTGTGCAGCGGCCAGCATTTTTTCGTGGGCTGTACCCTGAAAAAGCTGGGCCAACGTTGGACCGTTCAGCGTGAAGTCAGTTTCACGCAATACCATCAGCACGGCCTGAACCGCTTCGGCATCTGCACCCTGGGGGTGCCACTGGTCGGGCATTTGTTGTCCCAGTACCGGTTGTGCGATCAGGCATTGCAGCAACAAACGGTCTGCTGATGGCGGCGTGCGTCCTGCTTTTTGAAACGTGATACGAGCCCCCTTCGCAACCGGTTTGATTTCATAAAGCGCCTCCAATTCGGCTTGGCTGACACCCGAGAGCGCGGCAACCTCCTTGCGCAGCAACAGTGCCGTAGCCGGCGCGATGATCGAGGTCAGCAACGGCCTGGCGCGCTGCAGTAACTGGTTGCGGCCTTCCTGGGTGCCCAAATCCAGGCCCGCACTGATCTCGCGCAACAGGTAGGACGACAGCGGCATCGCCTCCCGAACACGCTGTTCAAAAGCATCTTTGCCGAATTCGCGAATGAAACTGTCCGGATCATGCTCGACCGGCAGGAACAGGAAGCTGATCCGTTTGCCATCCTGCAGAAATGGCAGTGCATTTTCCAGCGCGCGCCAGGCCGCTTTCTGTCCCGCCTTGTCGCCGTCAAAACAGAACACGATATCTTCGCATAAGCGCAATAATTTCTGCACATGGTAGGGCGTGGTTGCCGTACCCAGGGTTGCGACCGCATATTCAATACCGTGTTGTGCGAGCGCCACCACGTCCATGTAGCCCTCCACCACCAGCACCTGCTGGGTGGAACGTATCGCCTTTTGCGCCTGATACAGGCCGTACAGCTCGCGCCCTTTCTCAAATAGCGGCGTTTCCTGCGAATTCAAGTACTTCGGCTCGCCTTTGTCCAGTACCCGCCCGCCGAAACCGATAACCTGTGCACGCACATTGACGATGGGGAACATGATGCGGTCACGAAACCGGTCATAGCGCTTGGCCGCGCCATGGCCGCGCGCAGCGGGCGCATCCGGCGGCAGTGTCAACTCTGCATCGAGCTTGCTCGATAGCAGATTGCCTACCTTTGGTGCCCCCCTTGCGGGGGCTTCGTCTTCCTTATCGATCACCAGGCCGGTTTCACTCAATGCGGCATCCTGATAATCGGGGAACGCGGCGGCAAGGTTTTGCCAGCCGTCCGGTGCGTATCCGATGCCGAATTTTGCCGCAATCTCGCCGCTCAGGCCGCGTTGCTTGAGGTAGTCGATCGCGCGCCGGGAATGCTTGAGTTGTTCGCGGTAATAACGCGTGGCGGTTTGCATCACCTGATACAGGTCCGGCGCGACTTTCTGGTATGCCTCGCCGGCCGCCTGCCGCTCGTGCGGAACCTCCAGTCCCACGCCGCGGGCCAGTTCCTCGATCGCGTCGACAAAACCGAGCCCGGCGTGTTCCATCACAAAGCCGATTGCCGTGCCATGCGCGCCGCAGCCAAAGCAATGGTAGAACTGCTTGGTCTGGCTGACCGTGAATGAAGGGGATTTTTCGCTGTGGAACGGACAGCAGGCAACGTAATTTGCACCTGCCTTCTTGAGCGGGACATAGCGCTCGACCACGTCCACGATATCGAGACGGTTAAGCAGATCCTGAATGAAGTTTTTTGGAATCACGCCAGCACCGCCCTCTCATCAAGTTCGACACTTCCCGTCCTGCATTTTCAAGTTACGGCGGTATCGTGCAGCGTGGATAAACCTGGAACTACCTGGACAATTGCGCCTTGATCATGGCAGAGACCTTGCCCATGTCGGCGCGTCCCGCCAGCTTGGGTTTAAGCACACCCATCACCTTGCCCATATCCTGCTGGCTGGCCGCGGCGGTCGCCGCGATCGCCTCGGCGACGGCAGTGGCAATTTCCGCTTCGCTGAGTTGTTGCGGCAGGTAGCCGGCCAGCACGCTCATCTCGAACTTTTCGACATCCGCCAGGTCCTGGCGGCCCGCTGCCTCATATTGGCTGATGGAATCGCGCCGCTGCTTGTTCATCTTTTCGATGATGGATACCACGTCCGCGTCCGTCAATTCGATGCGCTCGTCGACTTCGCGCTGTTTCATCGCGGCCAGCAACAGGCGTATCGCACCGAGACGCGCCGTTTCCTTGGCGCGCATCGCGGATTTCATGTCTTCAGTGATTTGCTGCTTGAGACCCATATCGAATCCGGCCGTTGCCCAGGCTGGGCGGAAAGTCGGAATTAATACAGTTTTGGAGGAAGGACCTGGCTCATCAGGCGCTTGTAATGGCGCTTCACGGCGGCGGCCAGCTTGCGCTTGCGCTCTGCGGTCGGCTTTTCGTAAAACTCGCGGGCACGCAAATCGGTCAGCAGCCCGGTCTTTTCGACGGAACGCTTGAAACGACGCATCGCAACTTCAAACGGCTCATTCTCTTTTACACGTACAGTTGTCATGGACAAACTACCTTCTACAAAAAATTTGAGGGCGTGATTCTAGCAAAAGCCCCGTACTCCGACAACCCGTATTTACTGCACCGTGATACGGGCAAATTTGCGCTTGCCGACCTGCGCCACCACGATCTGCCCTGCCGCGACCGCCACGTTTTTGTCGTGAACGCGCTCTCCGTCCAGCTTGACCGCGCCCTGCTGGATCATGCGCATCGCTTCGGACGTTCCGTCCACCAGTCCGGCTTGCTTGAGCAATTGCGGCACGACGATGCTGCCGCCTGGCGCGGATACGCTGATTTCCGGCATATCCTCGGGCAATACGCCCTGCCGAAAACGTGCTTCGAATTCTGCCAGGACGGCTTCCGCAGCCTGCCGGTCATGGAATCTCGCCACGATCTCCTGTGCCAGCAGCACCTTGATGTCGCGCGGATTGCGCCCGCCGCCTACTTCTGTTCGCCAGCCGGCAATTTCGTCCAGACTGCGGAAAGACAGCAATTCCAGATAACGCCACATCAGGGTATCCGAGATCGACATCAGCTTGCCGAACATTTCCTGCGGCGCGTCGGTGATGCCGATGTAATTGCCCATCGACTTGGACATCTTGTTCACGCCGTCCAGGCCTTCCAGCAACGGCATGGTGAGTACACACTGCAAAGGTTGCCCATAATGCTTCTGCAATTCGCGCCCCATCAGCAGATTGAACTTCTGATCGGTTCCGCCCAGCTCGATATCCGCCTTGAGCGCCACGGAATCGTAGCCCTGCACCAGCGGATAGATGAATTCGTGGATCGCGATCGGCTGGTTGCCCTTGTAGCGTTTGGAAAAATCATCTCGCTCCAGCATCTGCGCGACGGTATGGGTGGCCGCCAGCTTGATCAAATCAACCGCGCTGAATTTGTCCATCCAGGCCGAATTGAACACGATCTCGGTTCTTTCCGGATCCAGCACCTTGAACACCTGGTCGCGATAGGACTGCGCGTTTTCCAGCACCTGCTCCCGCGACAATGGCGGACGGGTGGCGTTCTTGCCGCTGGGGTCGCCGATCATACCGGTGAAATCACCGATCAGGAACAACGCGTGATGACCCAGGTCCTGCAACTGGCGCATTTTGTTGAGCAGCACGGTGTGCCCGAGATGCAGATCCGGCGCGGTCGGATCGAAGCCCGCCTTGACACGCAACGGACGCCCCTGGGCGAGCTTCCGCTTCAACTCATCTTCAAGCAGCAATTCGTGAGCGCCGCGCTTGATTTGCGCCAGCGCATTTGTCGTATCCGTGAGTTTCATTTCCGGTTTGGTCGTTTCAGTCATATTCATCTTAAAATCGCATCGGGACAACGTCCAACAATGACAATTCCATTGTCCAACCTTACATCGGCCGGGAATTGCCACCCATCAGCCCGGTTTTGAGGTGGTGCCCCTTTCTGTTAAAGTTCGCACGGTTCATTGACACAACACGTTGCAGGAACAAAGAAAAGCAGTTCGGGAAGACGCGAATGTTAACCCAAAACCCGTACAGCCAAGGACGCAAAATGACAGAAAGCAAAAAAAAACTGCGCTGGTTCGTCGCCTTGTCGGCACTTCCATTGCTTGGAGTGGTGACCGCATTCGGCCTGGTTCCGCAGAACGATTTTGATTTGGCCTCGAACAAGGTTGACATCGAAAACATTGCAATCCCCAAAGCCGCGGTTGCCGGAACGGTTGCCGATTACTGGCGCAACGAGCGGGTTCAACGCGGCGATACCGTTGATGAGCTGTTGCGCCGCCTGAGCATCGACGATCCGGCCGCAAGCGAATTTCTGCGCAAATCCGCAGAGGCGGCTTCGTTCCGCAAACTGCCGGTGGGTACCGAAGTGCAGGCCCAAATCATCGCCGCTGGAAGCTTGATTGCAATGCAATATCTGGACGGCGATAGCGTGCAGGTAGCAATTAGCAGACAGGGCGGCGATTTCCATGCCAAAACCCTGCCGGCACAGCTGGAGACCCGCTTGTTCGTTCGCAGCGGCGAAATCAAAACCAACCTGTTCGCCGCAACCGATGAAGCAGGGTTGCCCGATGCAGCCGCCAACCAATTGAGCGATCTGTTCAGCGGCGATATCGATTTCCATCATGATTTGCGCAAGGGCGACACATTCACCGTTATCTACGAAATGACGTACAGCAACGGCGCGTTGCTGCACATGGGCCGCATTCAGGCAGCCGAATTCGTCAATCAGGGACACGCATACCGGGCCCTGTATTTCCAGAAGGATGCCCAGCACGGCGATTATTTCACTCCGGATGGCAAGAGCGTGCACAAGGCATTTCTGCGCTCGCCCATCGCGTATTCGCGCGTGAGTTCAAGCTTTTCGCTCTCCCGCTTTCATCCGATACTCAAGAAATGGCGCTCGCACAAGGGTACCGATTTCGCCGCGCCGATGGGCACCAAAGTCAAAGTGACCGCTGACGGAATCGTGGCCGTGGTCGGCAGGCAGGGCAGCTACGGCAATGTCGTGATGGTCAGCCATCAGGGGCGCTATACCACGGTATACGGGCACTTGTCCCGCTTCGCGTTGGGACTGCACAAGGGCCAGCATATCGCGCAGGGCGAAGTGATCGGCTACGTCGGCATGACCGGTCTGGCGACTGGACCGCACCTGCATTACGAATTCAGGGTGAACGGCCAGCAGCGCGATCCGTTGCGCGTAGCCTTGCCCGATGCAAAGCCCATCGACAGCGCGGACCTTGCCGCGTTTCAGCCCGTGGCAAAGGACCTGGTTGCGCGCCTAAACCTGCTGCGCAATACCAACCTCGCGCAGCTCGACTAGCGTACCAGTGCCGTCGCCTGAGTTATATATCGGGTTAATGTCCGGGACCAGCCTGGACGGAATAGACGCCGCCTTGGTCGACTTAAGCCAAGCCAAAACGCAGCTGCTCGCAAGGCACTATGTTCCCTTTGACGACGGGCTGAAGGATGCCCTGCTCGCATTGCACCTGCCCCATCACAACGAACTTCACCAAGCCCTGTTGATCGGCAATCGGCTGGCAACAATGTATGCCGCAGCGGCTGCGCCGCTGCTGGTGCAATCCGGATTATCCGCGCTGGACATCAAAGCGATCGGCTGCCACGGCCAGACCATACGCCACCGGCCCGAACACGGCTATACCTTGCAGATCGGCAATGCCGCGCTGCTAGCAGAATTGGCCGGCATCACCGTGGTGAGCGATTTTCGCAGCCGCGATATCGCCGCAGGCGGCCAAGGCGCGCCGCTGGTTCCGGCGTTTCACGATCATGTGCTGCGCCATCCGGATATCCACCGCGTCATCGTCAACATCGGCGGCATCAGCAACCTGACCGACCTGGCCCTGGACAAGCCGGCGACCGGCTTCGACTGCGGACCCGGCAATCTGCTGATGGATGCCTGGTGCAGGCGCCATCTGGGCAAGCCCTATGACGATGGCGGCTCATGGGCGGCGTCCGGCAATGTGCTGCCCGAACTGCTGGAACGATTGCTCGCCGAGACCTACTTCGCGCTGCCGCCGCCAAAGAGCAGCGGGCGCGATCTGTTCAATGTCGCCTGGCTGGAAAGCAAACTGCAAGGCGGCGAAAGGGCAGAAAATATACAAGCCACGCTTCTGGAACTGACATGCCGCAGCATCGCGCTGGCCATCCAAAACCACTGCCACGGTGCCACGGAAATATATCTATGCGGCGGCGGCGCGCGCAATCAGGCGTTGCACAAACGCATGGAATCCTTGCTGCCTGCCAGCCGGGTGCAATCAACCGATACCCTCGGCGTGGACGGTGATTACCTAGAGGCGATCGCCTTCGCCTGGCTGGCGCAGCAGGCCCTGCACGGCATACCGGCCAACCTGCCGCAGGTCACCGGCGCGAAGCACCCGTGCATACTGGGTGCGGTATACCGCCACCATTGAGTGGTTGCCCGAACCAGGCCGGGACAGGATTCCGCTACGGGTGACGCATCGGATCGGAGCAAACCTTACAGGTCCTTGGCCACCTTGATGATGCTCGGGTCATCCACGCTGGCTTTCGATGCAAAACCCAGGCGTGTCATGAGTTTGATCATGTTGTGATTATTGCTCAACACTTCTCCTTCGATCGTGGACAACCCTTTTGCACGCGCCGCCTCCATCAGAGCATCCATCAGCTTTTGTCCCAATCCTTTGCCCTGGAACGTGTCTGCCACCACCAGCGCAAACTCGCAGGTAACCCCGTCCGGATTGATGGCATAGCGCGCGACGCCGAGTTCAACCTCACGGTCTTCCACGAGAGTCACCGCAATCAGTGCCATTTCCCTGCTGTAATCGATTTGCGTGAATCGCACCAGCATATTCTCGGTGAGCTCCTGCATGCTGTTCATGAAGCGGAAGTATTTGGACTCATCGGACAAGCCGCGCACGAATGACTGCTCGATCTCGGCGTCTTCCGGGCGGATCGGGCGTATGGTGATGTCGGTGCCGTCGGCGAGTTGCCAATGGCTGACCAGTTGGCTGGGATACGGATAGATGGCCATATGTGCATAGCGGTCCGCGCTGGGTTGGCGGTATTCGACCACCACGCGCGCGTCGGCCGCCAGCGCACCGTTCTCGTCGAGGATCAGCGGGTTGATATCCATTTCCTGGAGCAAGGGGAGTTCGCAGGCCATTTCCGACACGCGCAACAACACGTCGACCAGTGCATCGAGATTGGCCGGGGCCATATTGCGAAATTCTCCCAGCATCGCGGCGATGCGGGTTTCCCGAATCAGCTCTCTGGCCAGATAGCTGTTCAACGGGGGCAGGGAGACAGCACGATCACCCATGATCTCGACAGCCGTTCCACCGGCACCGAACGTAATCACCGGGCCGAATACCGGATCCCTGGTCACGCCTATCATCAGCTCGCGGCCATTCGGTTTGACGATCATCGGTTCGATGGAAACACCATCCAAGCGTGCCTTGGGACGGTATTGCTGGGCGTTTTCAAGAATGTGCTGGAAGGCGGCGCGGACTTGATGCGCACTGTTCAAATTCAACAGCACGCCGCCCGTATCGCTCTTGTGGCTAATGTCAGGCGAATTGATTTTCATCGCCACCGGAAACCCCAACTGTTGCGCGATCAACAGTGCCTCGTTGGGTGATCGGGCGATTGTGGTATTCGCAACGGGAATATGGAATGATGACAGCAAGGCCTTGGACTCCATTTCCGTCAGGACCTTGCGGTGCTCCTGCATCGCACCCTCGATGATCATTCGGGCGCTTTCAACATCGGGTTCGACGTGGTGCGAGAACGGGCCGGGCACCTGCATCAATAGTTTCTGGTTGCGGTAGTAAGCGGATAGATGGGAGAACACTTCCACTGCTGGCTCCGGCGTACGGAAGTGCGGCTTGCGCGCCCGGGTAAACGCCTGGCGCGCTTCGGCGACTTGGGTGTCGCCCATCCAGCAGGTCAGCAGTGGTTTGCTGTGGGTATTGGCAAGCTCGATCATCGCCTGTGCCGATTCCAGCGGTTTGGTCATCGCCTGCGGTGTGAGTATGGCAAGCACGCCGTCCACGTTGTCATCTTCCAGGCAAGCTTTTACGGCGTGGTGGTAACGGTCCGCCTGGGCATCGCCGATGATGTCGACTGGATTGCTGTGCGGCCAGGTCGCTGGAAGATGCTGGTTGAGATAGTCGATCGTCGCTTCGGACAATGTGGCCATCGTCAGCCCAAGGTCGGCGGCACGATCCGCTGCCATCACCCCGGGACCGCCGCCATTGGTGACGACGGCCAGGCGGTTGCCGACCGGACGGAATCCGCAGGACAGGGCCTTGGCTGCGGTAAACAACTGGGTGATGGTCTGCACCCGCACCACGCCGGCACGGCTGACCGCCGCATCGAATACGTCGTCAGAACCGACCAGCGATGCGGTATGCGACAGTGCGGCTTTGGAACCGGCTTCATGACGGCCGACCTTCACCAGGATTACCGGTTTGAAACGGGCGGCGGCGCGCAGCGCGCTCATGAATTTGCGCGCGTTGCGTATGCCCTCGATATACATCAGTATGCTGTGGGTGCTCGCATCGGACACCAGATAGTCGAGAATCTCGCCGAAATCCACATCGGTCGACGAGCCCATCGAGACAACGCTGGAAAATCCCACATCGTTGTGCTGCGCCCAATCCAGGATCGCGGTACACAATGCCCCGGACTGGGAAATGAAAGCGATATTGCCGGTATTTGCACCGCCCTTGTTGAAAGTGGCATTCAATCCGATCGACGGACGCATGATGCCGAGGCAATTCGGGCCGATCAGGCGTATCCCATAGCGGTGCGCGGTTTCCATCAGCTCTTTTTCCAGTGCCTCCCCTGCCCGGCCGGCCTCACCGAAACCGGCGGTGATAATGACTGCCGCCTTTACGCCGTGGATGCCGCAATCTTCAATAATAGCCGGGACGGTTTGCGGGGGCGTCGCAACCACGATCAGTTCGACTGGCTCGCCGATTTCAGCAATGCCGGCATAGGCACGCCTGCCCTGCACCTCCGGATGTTTTGAATTGATTGGAAAAAGCGAACCCTTGAAGCCGCCTTCCAGCATGTTTTTGAACACGATCTGACCGACCGAATCGGGCCGGTCGCTTGCACCGAAGACGGCAACGGATTTCGGCGCAAACAGGGAACTAAGGTAGTGCTTGCCCATGATATGGAATCCAGACTGGATGAATGTTGAGTATCATAGCACTCCCCTATTACAGCTATCGCCATGCAAACAGCTTATATCAGCCATCCGCTCTGCCTGAAACATGACATGGGCGCACATCATCCGGAATCCCCGGCACGCATCCATGCGATCGAGGACCAGCTCATCGCATCCGGGCTGCTGAACTACCTGCAACGTCATGATGCGCCTGCGGCCACGCGCGAACAGTTGTTGCGTGTGCATGATGCAGCCTATATCGACTCGATCGAATCCAGTGTGCCTCCACAGGGAATTGTGCATCTCGACGGCGACACCGCGCTGAACCCGTTCAGCTACCAGGCTGCACTGCGAGCAGCAGGGGCCGTGGTGCTGGGCGTGGATCTGGTGATGGCCGGAAAGGCTGAGAACGCGTTCTGCAACGTGCGCCCGCCCGGCCACCATGCCGAGCGCGCCCGCGCCATGGGCTTCTGCATTTTCAACAATATCGCCGTCGGTGCCGCACACGCGCATTTGCATCACGGGCTGCAGCGTGTCGCGATAGCGGATTTCGACGTTCATCACGGCAACGGAACGGAAGCAATTTTTCACGAAGACCCGAGCATCATGTTGTGCTCCACCTTTCAGCACCCGTTCTATCCATTCAGCGGAGCCGATAGCGGCAACGACCATATTATCAACGTGCCGATTGCTGCCGGCGCCGGCGGAGAGGTATTTCGTGCCGCCGTTACCGAACATTGGCTGCCTGCCCTGGAACGTTTCAAGCCCGAATTGCTGCTGATCTCGGCTGGATTCGATGCGCATCGCGACGATGACATGGCCATGCTGAATTTGACCGAGCCTGATTATGAATGGGTCACGGCTGTCTTAAAGAGTATCGCGGGCAAATACGCACAGGGGCGTATCGTGTCGGCGCTGGAGGGAGGTTACGAACTGCATGCGCTGGGACGCAGCGCGATGGTCCATATAAAAGTGCTCAGCGGACTTTAGATAACCATAGTCTTGCTGTGCCAAAATAAACGGGGCGCGTAGCGCCCCGGATATTCATACTATATTGCCGGATGATTCTTCAGGCAGAGAAAGAAGAACCGCAACCGCAGGTTGTCGTGGCATTCGGATTCTTGATCACGAACTGGGCGCCTTCCAGGTTTTCCTGGTAATCGATTTCCGCACCAACCAGATACTGGAAGCTCATCGGATCGATCAGCAATTGCACGCCGTTCTTGCTCATCACGGTGTCGTCTTCGTTGGCTACTTCGTCGAATGTGAATCCGTACTGGAATCCGGAACAGCCGCCGCCGCTGACAAAAACACGCAGCTTGAGGTCTGCATTGCCTTCTTCCTCGATCAATTGCCTTACCTTGTTGGCCGCGTTGTCGGTAAACAACAACGGATCTTGCACTTCGGTCATTGCATTCATTTTATGCTCCTTAAATAATTATTCGCCATTTCCTGCTTTAAACTCGCCCGTACCCGACTTGAACGACACTACCTTGTCCTGCGCTGTCGTACTGCTGTGTATCAGGCGCCCTTCCACGATTGCGCCCAGCTGGATTTCCAGCGTGGTGTAATGCACATCACCATTGATCTTCGCCTTGCTTTGCAGTTCCATATATTCGCTGGCATATACCGATCCGGTGATCGCGCCATTGATAACCAGATGCGTGACGTTGACTTCACCGTTCACCCGCGCATGCTCGCTCAATACCAGCGTGCTCGGCTTGCCCTGCGCGGCGACGACATTGCCGTTAACCTCCCCGTCTATGCGCATTCCGCCGCTGAAATTCAAGTCACCATCAATCGAGGTTCCCGCACCGATCAGCGAATCAATCTGGGTCTGGGGTTTGCTGTGTTTTTTACTGAACATCATTCACTCCTTGATTTAATGGGAGACTCACGCTTTGGCGCACCTTGGGCTCGGTTGCACCCTGTTCGTATATACGCACTTGAACGCTTTGCAGTTGGGCATCAGGCGGCAACTGTATGATCTGCTCCACACGGCGATAATACCTGAAGCTGAGCTTGAATTGTGCATTCGCTGACCCATCCTGGGGGAATATATGGGTGGTAGTCTGTCCTTTTTCAACCACAGTAGCGACCAGCTGGTAGCTTCCGTTAAATACCCTGGCGCGCTGCCCGCTTTGCACCAGCAGCATGCGCAGGTTGTATTCGCCGGGGATCTTGTCCGGTTCCAGGGTTAATCGATGAACGCCCAGGTCGCCTTCTTTTCCGCTCGCCGATGTCAGATTCTGGAAGAAGACCAAGTCTTCCTGAAGGCGCGCATTTTCATCCGTCATGTTTTTCAGCTGCGCGGTCGTTGCCTGATTGTTGGCCTGTTCGATCTGGATCTCGCTTTCATATTGCGCGACCTTGTCGCTGAGCCGCGAATTCTCGGAAAGCAATTTGGAAACCTGATCATTCAGCCTGGACAATTCCTGCTGGGACTGGCCGCGGTGAAAACCTGCCAGTTCCAGGCCGTAGTTATAGGCCCACCACGCCAAAGCGGCGGCGGCAAGCAGAAACGGCAACATCAGCCCCCAGCGAAGATACCAAGGTACGTGTGCCCGCACCGACAGCTTCCTCGCGGAAATGCTGAACCTGCGGTTGACCCTGCGTTCGACTCCGCGCCACATCTCAGGGCAACAGGGGAAGGTTGTTCAATGCGGTTGCTTCCGCCAATCCGAACATGATGTTCATGTTCTGGACTGCCTGGCCGGCCGCACCCTTGACCAGATTATCGATCACTGACAATACCACCACCGTGTCTCCGCCTTGAGGTCTATAAACCGCGATTCTACAGTGATTCGCGCCCCTGACCGAACGTGTTTCGGGAAGACTTCCTGCCGGCATCACGTCAACGAACGGTTCGCTTGCGTAACGCTGCTCGAACAGCGCCTGCAAGTCAACCTCGCGTGTCAGCCTGCCATACAGCGTGGCGTGGATGCCGCGTATCAGCGGCGTGAGGTGCGGCACAAACGTCAGCCCGATCTCTTGGCCCAGCACGCGGGCAAGCCCCTGCCGGATCTCCGGCAGATGGCGATGGCCGGCCACCCCGTAGGCCTTGAAATTATCCGAGGCTTCCGCAAACAAACTGCCCATTTCCAGCTTGCGACCTGCACCGGAAACACCCGACTTGGCATCGGCGATCAGCGTATTCGTCTCGACCACGCCGGCTTCCAGCAACGGAATAAAACCCAATTGCACTGCCGTCGGATAACAACCCGGATTGGCAACCAGGCGTGCACCCTTGATCTTTGCACGGTTGATTTCCGGCAGACCATACACCGCTTCGGCCACCAGGTCCGGGCAAGCGTGAGTCATGCCATACCATTTTTCCCAAAGCGGAACATCCTGCAGACGAAAATCCGCAGCCAGGTCGATCACCTTGACGCCTGCGTCCAGCAACACGCGGACCTGCTGCATCGCGATACCGTTCGGGGTAGCGAAGAACACCAGGTCGCATTTTTTGAGGTCCGCCTGATCTGGATGCGTGAACGGCAAATCCACATAACCGCGCAGGCTGGGAAACATTTGGCTGACCGGCGTACCGGCATCGGCACGTGAAGTAATCACTTGCAGGGCGGCTTGAGGGTGCGCCGCCAACAAGCGCAGCAGTTCAATTCCAGTGTAACCTGTTCCGCCAACTATGCCGACTTTGATCATTTCGATATCCGTTGAAAACGCCCGTTATTCTACAACATTTCTTATCGAACCCATCAGCCTGTCCTGCTTGCCGGCAACATGGATGTCACGTGCCCGCAAATACAAAAGCCGCCAGAAGGCGGCTTTTGCGATCGATCCGAAGCGGCTTAACGCTTGGAGAACTGCTTCCTGCGGCGCGCCTTGCGCAGGCCGACCTTCTTCCGCTCAACTTCTCGCGCATCGCGAGTTACCAGACCGGCTTGCTTCAGCACCGTCTTGAACGTTGCGTCGTAGTCGATCAATGCACGGGTGATGCCATGGCGCACCGCGCCGGCCTGGCCCGATTCGCCGCCGCCGGTAACGTTCACCATGATATCGAACTTGCCCAGCGTATCAGTCAGGGTAAGCGGCTGGCGAACCACCATGCGACCGGTTTCGCGTGAAAAGAACACGTCCACGGGCTTGTCGTTGACCACGATGTCGCCCTTGCCTGCCTTGATAAACACACGCGCCACTGCACTCTTGCGGCGGCCGGTTCCGTAGTTATAGGTTACGCTCATGATCGATTATGCCTTCAACAGATTGACGGGTTTCGGTTGCTGCGCTTCATGCGGGTGTGCCGAACCGGCATACACCTTCATCTTGCGCAACATCGCATAGCCCAAGGGGCCTTTGGGCAGCATGCCCTTGACGGCCTTTTCCAAAACACGGCTCGGGTGACGCGCCTGCATCTTGGCAAAATTGGTGGTGTACAAACCGCCCGGATAAGTCGTGTGGCGATGATACAGCTTGGCTTCGGTCTTGTTGCCGGTCACGCGCAGCTTGCCGGCATTGACCACGACGACGAAATCGCCGGTATCCACGTGCGGAGTGTATATCGCCTTGTGCTTGCCACGCAGACGGGAGGCGATCTGTGCGGCCAGACGGCCCAGCACCTGATCGGCTGCGTCAACCAGAAGCCAGTCGTGCTGGACTTCCTGGGCTTTAGCGGAAAATGTTTTCATAGCCACAATTCCTAAAAATTCAATAAGTAAGTAAACCTCGAAGGGCGCGCATTCTATTGCAGCCCGCCTACCACTGTCAAACGCTATTTAACCCCGGGAATGGCATTGGCAGCGTCGACAATGCCGGGCACATTTCAGGGGAGCGAATGAAACC
>JBAVGB010000005.1:0-119083 GCA_049684555.1 Gallionella sp.
ATTGAGGTTGACCGGGCAAGGCAAAATCACTATCATGCGCACCTCTTCATTCCCTGATAGCTCAGTCGGTAGAGCGACGGACTGTTAATCCGCAGGTCCCTGGTTCGAGTCCAGGTCGGGGAGCCAGTTGAATACGGATCTGGGCACTCATTTCAAGGTGCCCATTTTTATTGCCGGCAGGAAACATGCTTTTTCGTTTTGCCGGATAAGTGCCGACAATTCCGGCCCCGCATGTCTGTTCCGATCCCACCGGGAAAGAGCTGTTAACAAGCTTTGCAGAATCCGGAATCGCGATACGGCAGCGATGACCCGAAGGGCCCGGTCGCAAGCTTTGATGTGCTTTGACTTCAGTGGATCGGGCGGCATTTCCTGCCGCGTTGAAGCGCCGGCAGATGATGCAAGACGCTCGCGATACGCAACACCGTAACGTCACCGGCACGATAATACTTATTGCAACATGTTGTTAGAACGTGTAAAAAGCAACTGCCTGCAAACTCGCACCGACCGAATATGTATCTTGGCGTGAGCCTACGGACGATTTTCTTAACTCACTTCAATCATGCCGAAACAGAAAATTTCATACTACGCGCATATTGTCCTGATTGTGGCGGAAGTATTTGTAATCAGTCTGTTGAACTATGCTGCCGTAAGCCACTTCCCTGTTGAGTACAGCCGGTATATTTCCCTTGATGTGCTGTTCTGCCTGCCCGTTATCGAGACAGCGCATCTGACCTCGATCCGGGCCAATCGCCGCTACGATTCAAAAAGTCCGGTCATTATCGGAATAACACTTGCTTTGGTATGGAGCGCGACAGAAGTCGCCATCTCGTGGCCGTATTTCCCGATGCCAGTGTTCGTGTTAAACACGTTTACGCGCAGCGTGATCTTCACGGTGATCGGGCGAGTCCTGATCAAGTTGTGGCGGGAACGGGAATATGCCAGAAAGGACATGCTGACAGAGCTGGCAAACCGCGTGGAATTGCTGGAGCGGCTGGAAATTGAACAACGTCAGAGCGAACGCTCCGGCAGGCCCTACTCAGTGTTGTTCATCGATATCGATCATTTCAAGGCATTGAACGATACCCTTGGGCACCAGGTAGGGGATGAAGCGCTTAAGGAATTAGCCTCGATATTGAGGAACAGCTCCAGAAAGGTCGATGTCGCCGCTCGTCTCGGTGGCGATGAATTCGTGCTGTTGCTGCTGGACACTGACGAGGAAGCTTGCGAAGTCATGATCAAGCGGATCGAGGCGGCCGCGAAGCGAGCTTTTGAGGAACACTCTTGGAACATAACGCTATCGATCGGAAAGTCGACCAAAATCGGCAAGACAAAAGAGGCGGATTGGATAATCCGCATGGCCGATGAAAATATGTACGAGATCAAAAAAATAAAGAAACAGATGGCGCAGGAGACGGCCGCTGAATAAACTTTTCTGGCGAATGCCGCCCTTGCTTTTCGTCATTCGATCATTGCCCGCCGGTCACCGCTCTGCACACAGCGCGCTCCATCGATGTTTGCGTCTTTCCCCCCGTCGTCCCTGCCGCCTTGCATCTGCTTTCCCATGTTAAAAACAAAAACGGCATCCGATCCTGCGATCGGATGCCGCGATGCGGGTTGCCAGGAAGCTATGGCATCACGCTATCGATCACAATGTTCAAGCCTTTGGTTCCCGGTTTGATGGTTGCGGTCATTCCCTGAAGATCACCGGCCTGGCCCATCGGCGAGCCGGATTTGGACACCCGCGCCACCACCACGACCTTGGGGAAACCGGACAATTTAAGTTGCGGCTGCATCGCCATGCTGTCGTCCAGCGTAAATTTCATCGGCAGATCCTTTACCCGTTTGCGCAACACGGCCAGCGGCATCTTCGGCCCTTCGGCGGCACGCGCGAGTATGAACACGGTGTCATCGGGTGACACCTTGCCCGCCAGCGCCCGGCTCAACGTAACTTTTCCGGTAATCGCAGCAGCAGCCAGCGCCGAATTGGCGACCGCCCTGCCTGCCGCAAGCTGCTCAAGTTTCTTCTTGCCGCCGGGTTGTTGAACCAGCAGTTCAGCCGCACGCTTGAGCCCGCCGATGTAAACCCGGGCATCCGCGGTACCCGGCCCGAGCTGGTCGACCAGCGTTTGCCAGCGGGTCATCGCGGTAACGTAATCGCCCCGCTCCATCGCCGCGGAACCGGCCAGCGCGAGCGCGGTATTGTTGCCCGGATCGAGCTCCAGCGACTTGCTGATCATCTTGGTCACTTCATCATTCTGCAGGGTCTGGCCGTGAGCCATCGCATAGACATCGGCATAATTCGCCCATAACTGCGCTTCGTTCGGCACCAGGACCACGAGCCGTCCATACGCGTCGGCGGCATCAGTGAATCGCTTCTGTTCGGTGTAAGTGCGCGCCAGCATCCACCAATCGCTCGGATCCTTGGATCCGTGCTTCACCTTGTTTTCCAGCCGTTGCAGCGCTTCCGGAGAGTGGACGACGCCCTCGGCATCCGCCACGATCAGGTCTTGGGGCGACAATGCATCGGGATTTCCCAGTGTCAGATACAGCGACACGCTGGCCACCGGAAGCAATACCGCCAGCACGACCGCCAGCACCTTCGCCGGGTTGCGCGGCGGCCTTGCCGGAGGCTGCTCGGTGATTTTGACTTCCTCTACCAGCCGGGATTCCAATTCTCTCCTGCCCTGGTCGTAAGCTTCTTGTGTCAACAGCCCGTTATGCAGATCGACTTCAAGCTCTTTCGCCTGGTCGCGCAGAATGTCCAGATTCGCGACGTCCCGTATCACTTCGTTGTCCGCTGAAGATTTGCGCCACAACGGCAGGGCAACAAAAAGAACTGCCGCCAGCAACATTGCGGCGCAGAGTAGCCAGAATAAGGTCATTTTTTTGGGTCTTTCGGTTCGTTTAGCAGTGCTGCTGCGCGTTGCGCTTCCTCGGTGGACAAATGGACTTCGGGAACGGCGTGCTTGCGTTTGCGCACTTGATACGCCAAACTGACCAGGCCGATCAGCAGCAACGCGAACGGTCCATACCAGAGCAGTATCGTATCGGTCTTCATCGGCGGGTCGAACAGCACGAAATCACCGTATTTCGAAACCAGAAAATCGATGATCTGCTGATCGGTCATGCCCTGCTTCATTTTCTCGCGCACTTCCTGGCGCAGGTCCTTGGCCAGGTCGGCGCGCGAGCTCGCCAGCGACTCGTTCTGGCAAACCAGGCAACGCAGGTTTTGCGCAAGGTGGACCATGCGCTGTTCCAGTACCGGATCTTCAGCCATGTCTTTGGCCTCGCCGGCATAAGCGATTGCCGACAGCAGGCTGATCAATAGTATCAATAGATATTTCATTTTGCTTGCAGCTCCGCAACCAGGGGAAGGATTTTCTGTTGCAGGTTTTCACGGGTGATGGCGCCGATCTGCTTGTAGCGGATCACCCCCTGCTTGTCGATGACATAGGTTTCAGGCACGCCATACACGCCGAAATCGATCCCGACATGACCGTTGGCATCGGTGGCAACCAGCGTGTAGGGATCACCGCCTTCGCGCAACCACGCTTCACCTTCGGCGTTCGTGTCCTTGTAGTCCAGACCATAGACAGGAACGATGTGCTGTTGCGAAAGTTCCATCAGCACGGGATGTTCCTCCCGGCAGGAAACGCACCAGGACGCCCATACGTTAAGCAGCCATACCTGTCCTTTCATTTCCTGCGATGAAAACTGCTTGGCAGGGTCGTACAGCTGGGGAAGCGTGAATGCCGGCGCGGGCTTGTTGATCAGCGGAGAGGGTATTTCGTGCGGGTCACGTCCCAGCCCGATGTACAGGAAAACCACCAATATCGCAAAGGCAATAAACGGCCAGAATCGCGTCATGATGGGCGGCCTCCCGTTGCCATGGCTCCGCCGACCGGCAGTGCGCCTGTTTTCGCGCGGGCCGCAGCTTTGCTGTGGATGCGATAGCGGCGGTCACTGATGGCCAGCGCGCCGCCCAGTGCCATCAGCAGGCAGCCGCCCCAGATCCATACCACAAAGGGCTTGTAATAGACGCGCATCGACCAAGCACCCTGTGAATCGGGAATGGGTTCGCCCATGGAGACATATAGGTCGCGGAATATGCCCGTGTCGATCGCCGCTTCTGTCATCGGCATCCCGGACGCGTTGAAGTGGCGCTTTTGCGGAAGCAATACGGTGACCGGCTTGCCGTCCCTGGTGACGGTGAAGTGCGCCTGTTCGGCCGTATAGTTCGGACCCGTAACGTTATTCACGCCGTCAAAACGGAAAATGTAGCCACCCGAATCCACCGTGTCGCCGACGTTCATGCGCACATCGCGTTCGGTTTCATAACCCTTCACCACGGTCACCCCGATGATGAATACCGCCACCCCGAGATGCGCCAGCTGCATTCCGTAGTAGCTCAGGCTTTGGCCGCGCACACGCTGGATAAAGGGTCCCGGTCCGCCCCAGCGTTGCTGCAAACTCACCACCAGGGAAGCGACAACCCAGAAAGACAGCAGCAGTCCCAATGCGATCATCGGCGTCCAGTGTTTGAAGATCAACGGCAGCAATATTGCGAGTGCGACCGCCGCGGCAAATCCCCAGCGGACGCGCCTGATCAGCTCGGACACACTGGACTGTTTCCAGCGCGCCAGTGCGCCCAACCCCATCATCAAAACGGTCAGCGTCATCAATGGGACGAACACCGCCTCGAAATAGGGCGGGCCCACCGAGAGCTTGCCGAGCCCCAGCGCGTCCATGAACAGCGGATAAAGGGTGCCGATGAACACCGAAGCGGCAGCGACCGACAGCAGCACGTTATTCGCGAGCAGCATCGACTCACGCGACACGATATCGAATTTTCCGCCCAGCCCGATCTTGGGCGCACGCCAGGCGAACAACAGCAGCGACGATCCGATCACGATCACCAGAAAGGCGAGGATGAACACGCCGCGCTTCGGATCGGTCGCAAACGAGTGCACCGATGTCAGAACGCCGGAACGCACCAGGAAGGTCCCGAGCAGGCTGAGGGAAAATGCGGCGATCGCGAGCAGCACGGTCCAGCTCTTGAACGCGCCGCGCTTTTCGGTAACGGCCAGAGAATGGATCAGCGCCGTGCCGACCAGCCACGGCATGAACGAGGCGTTCTCGACCGGATCCCAGAACCACCAGCCGCCCCAGCCGAGTTCGTAATATGCCCACCAGCTGCCCAGCATCACGCCGCAGGTCAGGAACACCCAGGCCACCGTGGTCCACGGACGCGACCAGCGCGCCCAGGTCGCATCCAGCTTTCCGCCTATCAGTGCGGCAATGGCGAACGCAAACGCGACCGAGAACCCCACATAACCCATGTACAGCATCGGCGGATGGATCACCAGGCCGGGGTCTTGCAGCAACGGGTTCAATTCCTGTCCATCGGCGGCAGCCGGCAGCAGGCGCACGAACGGGTTCGACGTAAGCAGCATGAACAGGATGAACCCGACCGCGATCAATCCCATCACGCCCAGCACGCGCGCGACCATTTCTTCGGGCAGGTGCCGGCTGAACGTCGCGACCGCCACGGTCCACATCGACAGGATGGTCACCCACAACAGCAGCGAACCTGAGTGACCGCCCCAAATCGCGGCAAAGCGGTAATGCAACGGCAATTGCGAATTGGAATGTTCCGCAACATACAGCACGGAGAAATCATTGTGCAGAAATGCATAGGCAAGCGCGGCAAACGCCAGCATGACAAACACGAACTGTCCTGTTGCCAACGGACGCGCCATGCTCATCAACACCCTGTTGTTGCGCGCGGCGCCCAATATCGGCAGCACGCCCAATGATATCGCCAGGAACAATGCGATGATCAAGGAAAATTGGCCAAGTTCTGGAATCATGTCTAACCCCTCAGGTAATTATTTAGCTACAGGAACAGCGACGGCCATGGCGCCTGTATTAGCCGGACCGGCTTTGGTCAATGCATCGGCCGCTTCCGTTGCCTTGGCTTTTTTCAGTGCATCCGCCGCTTCGGGCGGCATGTAGTTTTCATCATGTTTGGCAAGCACCTGGTCAGCAATCATCACACCGCCCGTTCCCATCTTGCCTTCGGCGACCACACCCTTGCCTTCCTTGAACAGGTCCGGAAGGATGCCTTTATACACGACCGGGATTTGCTTATACATGTCGGTAATCACGAAATTGGTCGTCAACCCGTCCGCTTCGCGCTTGACGCTGCCTGCCACCACCAAGCCGCCGATGCGGAAACTGCGGTCTTTCGGAACCTTGTTGTCAAAAACCTGGGTCGGGGTGAAATACAGATTCACGTTTCCCCTCAGCGCATACAGCACCAAGCCCACTGCCAATCCGACTCCGGCAACAGCAACGGCGATAAACAAGAATCTTTTATGGCGCGGTTTCATTTATTCTCCATCTCCTGCATCACGCATCAGGCGAACCTGCTGCAAAGTCACTTTTCTTTTCCGGGCGACCAGCACGATTTCGATCGCAAAAATAATCAATGCAACGACATACGAGCCGAACCAGACATAGGTCAGCGGATTTTCCCTCATCCATATATCCAAACCGTTCATGGTTGCACCTCCGGCAGAGCGAATGGGTCGCTGCATGGCAGCGAGGAACCCATCGGCCTACCCCTTGCGGGTACGTTACTGACGCGCGCCAAGTCGCTTGTTATGGCGTAGCCAGCAGATTGCGGGATAACCAGCCACTTGCCAGCTTGCTGGTTTAGTGGATTGGCTAGTCGTTCCATCAGGAGGTGCAGTGCGGTCATTCCCGCACCCGTCGCATTCGCGCACCGCCTCATGACCGCAACTCCGGCAGTTCCCTGATCCAGTCGGTCTTGCGTTCACGCTCGAGTATGATGCTGCGCACGCGCCCCAAAACCACCGCAATGGCATACAGCCAGCAGGCAAGCGTCATCGTGAGCAAGGTATGTTGCATGGTAATTTGCATGCTGGTGCCGCTGAACTTGATCGTCGCGCCCTGATGCAGGGTGTTCCACCATTTCACCGAAAAATAAATGATCGGCACGTTCACCGAACCCACGATGGCCAGCAAAGCCGCAGCGCGATCGGCACGGCGCGGTTCGTCGATCGAGGCGTGCAGCGCGATGAATCCCAGATACAGGAACAGCAGGATCAGCTGGGACGTCATGCGCGCATCCCATATCCACCACGCACCCCACATCGGTTTGCCCCACAGCGCGCCGGTCCATAATGAAATCAGGGTGAACAGGGCCCCGGTCGGGGCGATCGCGCTGGCCATCATGGCTGACAAACGGGTATTGAAGATCAATCCCAGTGCCGCGTATCCGGCCATGACCAGGTAAAAGAACATCGACAGGATCGCAGTCGGCACATGAATGAACATGATGCGGTAGAACTCGCCTTGCTGGGCATCAACTGGGGCGACAAAAAATCCCATGTACAGTCCTGCCGCAAACAGGATCACCGCGGGAATTGCGAACCACGGAATCATCTTTCCGGCCAGGCCGTAAAAGGTGGTGGGAGAGGCATATTTGAACCAGTTGATTGCCAAATCATCACTCCATCGAAATGCGCAGCGCCTGCGCGGTCACCCAGGGCGTAAACACCAGGGCCAATACCAGCAGCGCCCCCAGCAAGGACAAATCGGACGAAATGCTCAGCCCGCTCGTTGCCGCCTCGACCGCTCCAGTGCCGAATATCAGCACCGGTATACACAGCGGCAACACCAACAGCGACAGCAATACGCCGCCGCCTCGCAAACCCAGTGTCAGCGCGGCTCCGATTGCCCCCACCATGCTGAGCACCGGGGTTCCCAACAACAGGCTGATAATCAATACGCCCAGTGACTGCACCGACATGTCGTATTGCAGTCCCAGCACCGGCGCCATCAGCACCAGGGGTAATCCTGAAACCATCCAGTGCGCCGCCATCTTGCCCAGCACCAGCATGGACAGAGACTGCGGCGCCAGCAGCATCTGTTCCAGCGTGCCATCCAGATAGTCGGCTGAAAACAAACGTCCCAGAGAAAGCATGGAAGCCAGCAATGCGGCCACCCACAAGACGCCCGCCGCCATCTTGCGCAGCATATCCATTTCCGGGCCGACCCCCATTGGAAACAAACTCACCACCATCACGAAAAATATCAGCGTGGTCAGCACATCCGCTCGGCGGCGCATTGCCAGCACCAGATCGCGCCGTACCACCAGCACCAGCACATCGAGCAGGGAGGACTTTTTCATGATAGCGACAAAATTCGCATCTCCATTCCCGCCACATGCAAAGGTTGATGCGTGGTAAATATCACCATCCCCTGCCGCGCCAGATGCTCTGCGATCAATTCCTGTATCAACGCCACCGCTCCGACATCCAGCGCGGTCAAAGGTTCGTCAAGTATCCACAATTTTGCATCGCTGACCAGCAAGCGTGCCAAGGCCACGCGGCGGCGCTGACCCTGCGACAGCACCTTCGTTGGCAACATCTCCCGGCCGCGCAAGCCCATGCGCCGCAAGGCGGCCAGCGCCTCTTTTTCCTCGAGTTCTATGCCGGCAAGTCCGGCCGATATACGCAGGTTTTCCAGCGCGTTCAACTCGTCCTTGATTGCATTCAAGTGACCGAGGTACAGAATCTCGTCGTGGTAAGCCTCATCCAGTTCGTGAATATTCTCACCGCGCCACGCAATGTCACCCTCATCCGGCATCATAAAACCGCACAAAGTGCGCAACAGACTGGTTTTTCCGCTTCCGTTGGCACCCTGTACCTGCATGATCTGGCCGAGATGGAGATCAAAATTCAACCCGGAAAACAAACGATGGTCGCCGCGACTACAAGCAAGATTGCTGACTTCCAGCATTAGTGAGCCTATCTATAATATTCGAATAATTATAAACGATATGCTGAAATGCGTGACAGTGAAAACAGCAATCGTCCCGATTGACCCAATCTGAAACAGCAAATTTCCCCATCTCCATCAAGGCCTCACCCGCTCTGTAATGAATATTTACAATATGGCAGGGACTGCAATCGTATTGAATTGACGGCCATTACATTTGGTTCGTTTTTTGCTTCCCGCAAGGAATGGAAAGGCAACCTGCCCAATTGACTTAGCCGGAAAACTCCAGGCCTGGATACGATCATTCTGCAAAATCAAACGCAACCAGGACTTTGCGTTTTCATTCTCATATAGATGCCTCATCAAGGCCGGGTAGATGGCGATTCCGGCAAATTCAACTTGATTTTTGCGTTCTTTTCGGCATCAGCCAGATAAGCACGGAACATTTCCTCGCCGGTCAATTGCTGCAATTGCTGGACGTAACGTACGCGTTTGGCATCGTCGATCGCCTCTCCGTCCTTCACGGCATCTATTCGAACCAGCATATAACCATTTTGCGGTAGCTCCGATCCGGCATATTGGGGCAGCTTGGCTGGGTTTGCCTGGAATATCTGCCGTACCAAACCCGTATCGAGGGGACCATGTTTCCCCAGTGTAACGCTCTGGGACGCTTCCCACTTTAATTTCAGAGCGGTTCCTTCCTGAAGTTTTTCCAGCAACGACTTACCCTGCTTGACCGCCAGTTCCTGTGCCTGCTTTCGCAACAACTGCTGACGGATCTTGTCTTGCACTTCATTCAACAGACGCGTAGAAGCCGGTTTGAATTCGAGAATGCGCGCCGCAACCAGCGTATTCGGCACAACCTCGATCG
Source organism: Gallionella sp. (assembly GCA_049684555.1). GTDB lineage: Bacteria > Pseudomonadota > Gammaproteobacteria > Burkholderiales > Gallionellaceae > Gallionella. The sequence goes on from JBAVGB010000005.1 coordinate 9,680, forward strand.
CGTCCGTATTGCGCTTGTTCTTGATCACATCATCGCTGAAAATTGCCTGCAACATTTTGCCCGTCCAAGGGGCTCCGCTAGCAACGCCCTTTACCAACCATCCGCTCTGCTCCACTTTCGCACCGACCAGCTCAGCCGCAGGCTTCAGCGTATCGCTTTGTTCATAGACAGTATTGCTGAATTTGTTTGCCAGCTCGGCGAACATATCGTCGGCCATTTGCTGGCGAAGTTTGTTGGCGATACCTTGACGCGCATCGTCAAACGACAATACGCTGGCTGGCTTGATTGCGAGAAGCTTGATAATGTGAAAGCCGAAATCCGATTTCACCAGACCGCTGATTTCACCCACTTTCAATGAAAAGGCGGCATCATCAAAAGGCTTGACCATCATGCCATGGCCGAAAAAGCCGAGATCACCGCCATTCGCTGCCGAACCCGGATCCTGGGAATATTTCCTGGCCAGGTCGGCAAACTGGGCAGGATTTTGCCTCGCTTGCTGCAGTATCTGTTCCGCCTTGGCCTTGGCCAAATCCTGTTCGGCTTGCGGCGCCGATGCGTTCACGGCGATCAGGATATGGGCAGCGCGGCGTTCCTCGGGGCTGCCAAATTCGTTCTTGTGTCCATCGTAATAATTTCGGACTTCATCGTCGCTTACCTGAACTTTCTTGAGCAGATCGTCTGCAGAAAATCTGACATACTCGACCTTTGCCTGTTCACCAACCTGGAATTCACTTGAATTCTGGTCGTAATAATTTTTTACGGCGGCATCGTCAACTTCTGACTGCGACATAAATGACTGGAATGATATGGGGAATATGCTCACAACGCGTTGCTGTTCATTCAAACGGATGATAGTGTCCGCGACTCTGTTTGCTGCAAATCCATTCTGTACATAAGTTTCCTGCATCTGTTGGCCGAGCAGGTCTTCCCGCACGCGCGCTTCAAATGCCAACGGCGACAAATTCTGGGTTGCCAGCACGGATTCGTAGCGTTTCTTGTCGAATTTTCCATCGACCTGAAATGCCTCGATGCCGGCAATCACCTGCGCGATCTGTTCATCCGGTACAGTCAGTCCCGCCGCTCTGGCGCGTTCGATCAGCAAGTGCTGTGAAACCAGATTATCAAGAACCGCCTGTTTCATCTGGGGATTATCAAACATCGCCGGGTCATAGTTTGCGCCCAACTGCTGACGCATCCGGTCTTGCTGCCGGCGCAGCGCATCATTGAATTCCTTTTGGGAAATTCTTGTGCCGTTCACCGTTGCAACCACGTCTGCGGCATTTCCTGACCTGTCGTATGAACTTACGCCCCATAACGCAAATGGCAAAATAATGAGTGCCAGTACGATCTGAACCAGCCTTTTATTTTCATGCACGAAATCAAACATAGCGATGCCATCCAACTATTGGTTTAAAGCAAACAGATGTAAAAAAGGCGAACTTGCGTTCGCCTCGGATTGGCGGAGTGGACGGGACTCGAACCCGCGACCCCCGGCGTGACAGGCCGGTATTCTAACCAACTGAACTACCACTCCAAAACTTTTTGGTGGGTGCTGACGGGGTCGAACCGCCGACATTCGCCTTGTAAGGGCGACGCTCTACCAACTGAGCTAAGCACCCGGAAAAGTCGGCTAGTTTACAGCATCTTTCAGGCCCTTGCCAGCGCTAAACTTCGGCACCTTTGCTGCCTTGATCTTGATCGTCGCGCCAGTGCGAGGATTGCGTCCGTTACGGGCAGCGCGTTTGCCAACTTTAAATGTACCAAAACCAACCAGGCTCACTGTATCGCCTTTCTTCAGTGTTTTCTTGATGGTGTCTACAGTCGCATCCAGCGCGCGGGCTGCGGCTGCTTTTGAGAGATCAGCGGATTTTGCAATTGCATCAACCAAGTCAGATTTATTCACGTATGTCCCCTTCGCGAGTGATTAAAATAACAGGAATATCCCTGCGAAGCCTTTATATCAAGGCTTCGCAGCTTTGGTCAAGAGAATACTAAAATTATTTACTTGTTGCATCGACGCACCAATATTGCTACCAAATTTTGGCTCAATGCTTGGTGACTACAGAGGAATCCGACCCTGACGAATCGCCTGCCATGGCAACCACCGCAACCTTTTCGGCAGCTTCAGCAAGCGGTTCTGGCTTGCGTTCCAGAGCCATTTCCAACACCTGGTCTATCCACTTTACCGGATGAATATCCAGTTTATTCTTGATGTTGTCCGGAATTTCCGCCAAGTCCTTGGTGTTCTCTTCCGGTATCAGCACAACCTTGATTCCGCCGCGTTGCGCTGCCAGCAGCTTTTCCTTCAACCCGCCGATTGGCAGCACTTCGCCGCGCAAGGTGATTTCACCTGTCATGGCCACATCAGCACGCACCGGGATACCGGTCAGGACCGAAACCATCGCCGTGCACATGCCAACGCCTGCGCTCGGACCATCCTTCGGGATCGCGCCTTCCGGCAAGTGAATATGCAGATCAGTCTTCTGATAGAAATCTTCTTCTATCCCCAACCGTTTTGCACGGCTGCGCACCACACTCAAAGCAGCCTGGATGGATTCCTGCATCACCTCACCGAGCTTGCCGGTGGTCGTTGTCTTGCCCTTGCCGGGCAATACCGCTGCCTCGATGGTGAGCAGTTCGCCACCGACTTCCGTCCACGCAAGGCCGGTCACCTGCCCGACTTGGTTGCTTTTCTCGGCAACCCCATACGAGTAGCGGCGCACGCCGAGATATTTGTCGAGATTGCGTGAATTGATGGTGACCTTGGTATTGCGATCCTTCAGCAGCAGCGCCTTTACTACCTTGCGGCAAATCTTGGATATCTCCCGCTCCAGCCCGCGCACCCCGGCCTCGCGCACGTAATAGCGCACGATGTCGCGCAACGCACTTTCCGAAATGTTGATTTCCTCCGGTTTAAGTCCGTTGTTCTTGATCGCCTTGGGCACCAGATAGCGCATCGCGATATTGATCTTCTCGTCTTCCATGTAGCTGGAAACGTGAATAATCTCCATGCGATCCATCAGCGCATCGGGGATATTCAGCGTATTCGCCGTTGCCACGAACATCACTTCGGACAGATCATATTCGACCTCGACATAATGGTCGACAAAGGTGCTGTTCTGTTCCGGATCAAGCACTTCCAGCAAAGCGGAAGACGGATCGCCGCGCATATCCATTCCCATCTTGTCCACCTCGTCCAGCAGGAACAGCGGGTTTTTAACCGCGACCTTGCTCATGTTCTGCAGGATCTTGCCGGGCATGGAACCGATATAGGTGCGGCGATGGCCGCGGATCTCGGATTCATCGCGCACGCCGCCCAGCGACATGCGCACGAATTTGCGGTTTGTCGCACGCGCGATGGATTGGCCCAGCGAGGTTTTGCCCACGCCCGGCGGGCCCACCAAACAAAGAATGGGTGCTTTCATCTTGTCCATGCGCTGTTGCACGGCTAGGTATTCAAGTATGCGCTCCTTGACCTTGTCCAATCCATAGTGGTCTTCCTCAAGCACCACTTCGGCCTTTTTCAGGTCGGCGCTGATCTTGGTCTTTTTCTTCCACGGCAAGCCCACCAGAATGTCGATGTAGTTGCGCACCACGGTGGCCTCCGCCGACATTGGCGACATCAATCTCAGTTTTTTCAACTCCGACTCGGCCTTGTTGCGTGCCTCTTTGGACATATGCGCGGCCTTGATCTTCTTTTCCAGTTCATCGAAGTCGGTTCCCTCTTCGCCGTCGCCCAGTTCTTTCTGGATCGCCTTGACCTGCTCGTTCAAATAATATTCGCGCTGGCTCTTTTCCATCTGGCGCCTTACGCGCCCGCGGATGCGCTTCTCGACCTGGAGAATGTCGATCTCTCCCTCCAGCAGTCCGAGCAGATGTTCCAGGCGCTTGCGCACGCCAAATATTTCCAGCACTTCCTGTTTTTGCTCGAGTTTCAGCGGCAGATGCGCGGCAATGGTATCGGCCAGACGGCCGGCATCATCGATCCCGGCCAACGATGTCAGGATTTCCGGGGGAATCTTCTTGTTGAGTTTGACATACTGGTCGAACTGGGCGATAAGCACGCGGCGCATTGCTTCGGATTCGCTGTCCGTGCCATCTTCGGCCGGAACGACCTGCACCTCGGCATCGAAATGCGATTTGGCGTCATATACGCGCAGCACATTGGCGCGTTCCGTGCCCTCAACCAGCACCTTCACGGTGCCATCGGGCAATTTCAGCATTTGCAGGATGTTGGCCATGCTGCCGATGGAATAGAGATCATCCGTACCCGGATCGTCCTTGGTTGCAGACTTCTGCGCAACCAGCGCGATGCTCTTACCAGCCTCCATGGCAGTCTCAAGCGCCTTGATGGACTTGGACCGGCCGACGAACAACGGGATTACCATATGGGGAAATACCACGACATCGCGCAATGGCAGCAACGGGAACAGGTTGCTTGTGATCGTGTTTGTAGTGCTTGGGATATCTTGTTCTAACATGACGAACCTTTTAGTTGAATTGAAGGTTAGATGGGGATCGCCGGAAATAATTCAAGCTGCCCCATCGGGACAAGATACTAAAGAGCGCGCGGAAGGCTTTGATCAAGCCGCCATATGGCTATCCGCATAAATGATGATGGGCTTTATTTCCCCGGAGGCACCTTCATCGAGGACCACCTTGCTGACATTATTCATTGATGGCAGGTCGAACATCACATCCAGCAGCGCATGTTCCAGTATCGAGCGCAATCCGCGGGCGCCGGCCTTGCGCGCCAGAGCCTTGCGGGCGATCGCCAGCAACACTCCCTCATGGAATTCCAGATCGACATTCTCCATCGCGAACAACTTTTGATACTGCTTGGTCAGCGCATTCCTGGGCTCGGTCAGGATTTTCACCAATGCGGATTCGTCCAGCTCTTCCAGCGTGGCGACCACCGGCAAGCGCCCGACAAATTCCGGTATCAGTCCAAACTTGATCAGGTCTTCCGGCTCCACCTCGCGCAGGGTCTCCCCGGTCTTGCGCTGATCCTTGCCGGCGATGGTGGCGCCAAAGCCGATGCCGGCCTTTGCAGTACGGCTGCGTATGACTTTCTCCAGACCGTCGAATGCCCCCCCGCAGATGAACAGGATGTTGGTGGTATCCACCTGGAGGAATTCCGTATTCGGGTGCTTGCGTCCTCCCTGCGGCGGAATCGAAGCCTTGGTGCCTTCGATCAGCTTGAGCAACGCCTGTTGCACGCCTTCACCGGATACATCACGGGTAATCGACGGATTGTCGGATTTGCGGGATATCTTGTCGATCTCGTCGACATAAACAATACCGCGCTGCGCCCTTTCCACATCGTAGTCACAGGCCTGCAGCAATTTCTGGATGATGTTCTCGACATCCTCCCCGACATAACCCGCCTCTGTCAGCGTGGTTGCATCGGCCATCACGAACGGGACATCCAGCAAGCGGGCCAGGGTTTGTGCCAGCAAAGTCTTGCCCGAACCGGTCGGCCCGACCAGCAGGATGTTGCTCTTGGACAGCTCCACACCGTCCTTGTCGCTGCTCCTGAGGCGCTTGTAGTGGTTGTACACCGCCACCGACAAAATCTTCTTGGCCTGCTCCTGACCGATCACATATTCGTCCAGTGTCGCACGGATTTCCTTGGGCACCGGCAAGTCGGATTTACCGGTCTTGGCCTGATCATTCTGGATCTCCTCGCGCATGATGTCGTTGCACAGCGTGATGCATTCGTCGCAAACAAACACCGAAGGTCCCGCAATCAGCTTGCGCACTTCATGCTGACTCTTGCCGCAGAACGAGCAGTAAAGCAGTTTTTCGCCAGATTTAATATCGTCCGCCATCGCTATCAACCTTCCCTCGAATTATCAGCAAACCCGATCGCCTAAGTGCGCTTATCCAATACCTGGTCTACCAACCCATATTTAACCGCATCCTCGGCACTCAAAAAATTATCCCGATCCGTATCGCGCTCGATCGTCTCCACCGTCTGGCCGGTATGCTGGGCCAGCATCTGGTTCAGCCGCTGTTTCAGGTACAGGATTTCGCGCGCATGAATCTCCACATCGGAAGCCTGGCCCCGGAAGCCGCCCATCGGCTGATGGATCATCACGCGTGAATTGGGCAGGCAGAAGCGCTTGCCTTTTTCACCCGCGGCAAGGAGAAACGAACCCATGCTGGCGGCCTGGCCGATGCACAGCGTGCTGATATTCGGCTTGATGAACTGCATGGTGTCGTAAATGGCCATCCCCGCGGTCACCGAACCGCCGGGTGAATTGATGTAGAAATTGATATCCTTGTCCGGATTTTCGGATTCCAGGAACAGCATTTGCGCCACGATCAGATTCGCACTGTGGTCATTGACCTCCCCGACCAGGAACACCACGCGTTCCTTGAGCAGGCGGGAATAGATGTCGTACGCCCGTTCACCGCGCCCACTGGTCTCCACGACCATGGGGATCAGGCCGATGTTTTGCGGTTCTTCATAGTGTGTCATTTTATGCATGTTCCATCAGTTCGTTGAATACCGCCTGTTTGTCCACCGTCTTGGCCTGGCTCATCGCCCAGTTCACCACATTCTCTTCCAGCACGACATGCTCGACCTCCCGCATGCGATTTGGATCGGAGTTGTACCAGCGTATCACATCTTCCGGCTGGTCAAAGCTTTGAGCATATTCCCGGATAAAACTCTTGATCTGCTCGGGCTTGGCCTTCAGGCCCTGGGTCTGCACCAGATACGAAAGAATCAGACCCAGCTTGACGCGCCTTTCGCCGCGCTCCATGAACAATTCCGGGGGCAGGGAAACTCCCTTCATTTTCATGCCCCGAGACTCCATATCCTGCGCGGTCTGCTGCATCAGCAATTGCACCTCTTCATCAACCAGCACCCGGGGCACCGCAAACCCGGAGACTTTCAACAAGGCTGCCATCGCCGCTTCCTTGTTGCGCGCCTTCAGGCGGCGCGAAATCTCGCTGGCCAGATTGCTGCGGATCTCATCATGCAATTTGCGCAAGTCGCCATCCGGGATACCGACCGCCCTGGCAAAGTCAGCATCCACCTCCGGCAGCTTCGGCGCTTCGATATGGTTCAGGGTAATTGTAAAATTCACCTGTTTGCCCGCCACATCCTTGCTGTGGTATTCATCCGGGAAAGTCATGTCAAAAGACTTGGTTTCGCCGGCCTTCATGCCGCCGACGGCCTTCTCGAACTCAGGCAACATGGCCCCGGCACCCAATACCACCGGATAATCCTTTGCCACACCTCCGGAAAAAATTTCACCGTTCAGTTTTCCGGTGAAATCGATATTTACCCGGTCACCGGATTGAGCCGCGCGATCGACTTTCTCGTATGTGGTGCGCTGTTTGCGCATCGATGCAATCGTGTTATCAACATCTTCCTGGGTCAATTCATAAACCAGGCGTTCGATCACTTCGCCCGACAGGTCACCAACCGTCACCTCAGGGTATACCTCGAAGGTCGCGCTGTATTCGATCTGATCAGCGTTCATATCCTTGGTCTTGATTTCGAATTTGGGAAAACCCGCCACCATCAGGTTGTTATTTTGCGCGGCCTCGCTGAACGAGCGTTGCAGCGCATCGCTTAGGGCCTCTTGCCGGGCTTGTTCGCCGTAGTATTGCTCGACGATCTTCGCCGGCACCTTGCCGGGACGAAAACCGGCGATCTTGACGCTGCGGCCGATGTTTTTCAGGCGGTCGGAGACCTGGCTGCGGATAAGCTGCTGTGGAATGGATGCGTTCAGGCGGCGTTCTAACGCGCTTACAGTTTCTACGCTGGACATGCTGTATTTCCTTGAAATTAAGTTGATTGGTGGCTGGTGCGAAAGGAGAGACTCGAACTCTCATGCCTCACGGCGCTGGAACCTAAATCCAGTGCGTCTACCAATTCCGCCACTTTCGCGCTGTTTGCTTCCAGCATCGTGGGCGATTATATCACTAAGCTGTTCTTTCACTAACCGGGGGCCTTTATTTCGACCACTGAACGCCCTCTCAGCTTGCCTTGCAGCATCAACGAGAAAACTTGCGGCAATTCGGAAAAAGGGACGGTATGCGCGATCCGGGCCAATTGCCCGGGGCGCAAATCCGTTGACAGACGTTGCCATATCTGGATGCGCACCGGCATGGCCGTGGCGGCCGAATCGATGCCGACCAGGCGCACGCCCCGCAGGATGAAAGGCAGCACGGTGGTATTCAATTCGATACCACCCGCGTTGCCGAAACTTGCGATCGCTCCGTTTTGCTGCATGGTGCGGGTCAACCACCCAAGGGTTTCCCCGCCCACCGAATCCAGTGCACCGGCCCAAAGCGATTTTTCCAGCGGACGCGTGCCCATTGTCATCTCCTTGCGCAACAGGATCTCGGCGGCCCCCAGCGATTTCAGGTAGTCATGCGCGCCTTCTTTTCCGGTCAGCGCGACGACGTGATAACCAAGCTGGGCCAGCATCGCGATGGCCAGGCTCGCCACCCCGCCTGTCGCGCCGGTCACGATCACCTTGCCGTTCTCCGGCCGCATTTCGTTCTGTTCCAGACGATGAATCGACAATGCTGCAGTCAATCCGGCTGTGCCCAGCGCCATCGCGTCGAACAGCGTCAGCCCCTGCGGCAGCGGCACCACCCAGGCAGCCGGCACGCGCACATATTCTGCGTAACCTCCGTCATGCGCCACGCCCATGTCAAAGCCGGTGACCAGCACCTCGTCTCCGGCCCTGAAGCGCGCATCGGATGAACTCGCCACCGTTCCCGAGACATCGATACCGCCCACGCAAGGGAAACGGCGTATCACCTTGCCCGCACCGGTGGCGGCGAGCGCGTCCTTGTAATTCACGCTGGAGTAGTGCGCCTGGATGACGACCTCGCCGGGATCCAGATCGTCCAGCGTCAGTTCGACGAAACGACCGGAGGATTTGCCGTCTTGTTCCAGGATGCGGTAAGCAGAAAACTTTTCCATGACAATTGCCGCCCCTTACAGATCCAGCAGCACTCGCCCGGGATATTCCAGTGCCTCCTTTATCGTAGCCAGGAACAGCACCGCCTCGCGCCCATCTATGATGCGGTGATCGTAGGACAGCGCAAGATAATTCATCGGGCGGATCACGATCTGCCCGTTCTCCACCACGGCCCTGTCCTTGGTGGCATGGATGCCGAGTATTGCTGCCTGGGGCGGGTTGATGATGGGGGTTGACAGCATCGAGCCGAACACGCCTCCGTTGGAGATCGAGAACGTGCCGCCGGTAAGTTCATCCATGGTCAGCTTGCCGACCTTGGCGCGCGCGCCGAAATCGGTGATTTGCTTTTCGATGTCGGCGAAGGAAAGCTTGTCCACATCGCGGATGATGGGCACGACCAGCCCGCGCTCGCTGCCGATTGCCACACCGATGTCGAAGTAACCGTGGTAAATGATGTCGCTGCCGTCGACCGATGCATTGACGATCGGAAATTTCTGCAGCGCCAGCAACGCCGCCTTGACGAAAAAGGAAGAGAAGCCGAGCTTGACGCCGTGTTTCTTTTCGAACGCATCCTTGTAGCGATTGCGCAGATCCATCACCGGCTGCATGTTGACCTCGTTGAAGGTGGTCAGGATCGCGGCGTTCTGTTGCGATTGCAGCAAACGCTCGGCGATACGCTGGCGGATCCGCGTCATTGCCACGCGCTGTTCCGGTCGGTTGCCGGTCGGCGCGATGCCCGGTACCGATTCGTTGCCGGCAGATAATTGCTCCTGGGTGGCTTGCTGCATCGCATTCAGCACATCTTCCCTAGTGACGCGCCCGCCGCGTCCGCTGCCTTGCAAATTGCCGGTATCGACCTCCTTTTCGCGGGCAAGTTTTCTCACCGATGGCGAAACCGCCGAAACGGCCGCTGTTTGCGGCGCAACCGATTTCGCAGCAACCGCCGCGGTATCGATCTGCGCGATCAGCTCTTCGCTGCCCACTTTCTCACCATCCCCCTTGATGATCTTGCTCAGCACGCCGCTCTTGGAGGCGGGCAGCTCCAGCACCACTTTGTCGGTCTCAACGTCGATCAGGTTCTCGCCCTCGGCGACAGCCTCGCCCACTTGTTTATGCCAGGTCAGCAGGGTCGCTTCCGATACGGATTCGGACAGTTGCGGTACTTTGACGTCAATGATGGCCATGGTGCGATGCTCCCGGATTGGGTTTGTTGTCGAGATCGTCGCGGAAGGCCGCTTCGATCACTGCTTTCTGTTGTTCCTGATGGACCGCCAGATAACCAGCGGCAGGTGCCGCGGACGAGGGTCGCAGCGCATAGTCGAGGCGCATACCCTTGCGCATATGCCGCAGCAGATAATGCTGGATGCGATGCCAGGCGCCCTGGTTGCCCGGCGCTTCCTGGCACCAGACCAGTTCGGTCGCGTTCGGATAGGCGGCGATCTGCGCGGTAAAGTCATCGTGCGGGAACGGGTAGAGCTGTTCGATGCGGATGATGGCCATATCGGCGATGGCCTTGGCGCGGCGGGCGGCGAGCAACTCGTAATATATCTTGCCGCTGCATGCGATGATCCTGCGCGCCTTGCCGGCATCAAGAGTGTCGACTTCTGCGATAACCGGCTGAAACTTGCCCTGCGTGAAACTTGCCAGTGGCGAAGCAGCATCCTTGCTGCGCAACAGGCTCTTGGGCGTGAACACGATCAGCGGTTTGCGCATCGGGCGCAGCATCTGGCGGCGCAGCAAGTGGAACATCTGTGCAGGGGTGGAGGGAACGCACACCTGGATGTTGTAGTCCGCGCACAGCTGCAGATAGCGCTCTATACGCCCCGAGGAATGCTCTGCGCCCTGGCCCTCATAACCATGCGGCAGCAGCATCACCAGCCCGCACTTCCTGCCCCACTTCACTTCGCCGGATGCGATGAACTGGTCTATCACCACTTGTGCGCCGTTGGCAAAATCACCGAACTGTGCTTCCCACAGCACCAGTGAATTAGGCTCGGCCGTTGCATATCCGTATTCAAAACCCAGCACGCCTTCCTCGGACAACAGCGAGTCGATCACCACAAAATCGGCCTGATCGGGGGCGAGATGCTGCAGGGGAATATGGACACCGTCGCCGAATTCCACGCGTTTCTGGTCATGCCATGCGGCATGCCGGTGAAAGAACGTGCCGCGCTGACTATCCTGGCCGCTAAGCCGTACCGGGTATCCCTCGGTGAGCAGCGATGCATACGCGAGGTTTTCCGCCATTCCCCAGTCCAGCGGCAAATCCCCGCGAGCCATCGCAACACGGTCTTCGACGATCTTCTGCACGCGAGAGTGCAAAATGAAATTGTCCGGAACGGTGGTCAACGGGTTGGCCAGCTGCTGCAGGCGCTCCAGCGGCACGGCAGTGTCCACTGCCACATCCCAGCTGATATCGTCCTTGAATGGCGTCCAGTCCGAGGCCGATCTGGCGCTGTTCTTTTCCAGCGCGGGCTGGATCGAGTTGCGCCCTTCATCCATTGCCTTGCGGTAGCTCGCAATCATTTCATCCGCTTCGCCGGCCTGGATCACTCCCTGTTCCGCCAGATGCTGCGCATACAGGGCGCGCGTGCCCGGATGCTGGCGAATGTAGCTGTACATGAATGGTTGAGTGACCCATGGCTCGTCCTGCTCGTTATGACCCAGCTTGCGGAAACACACCAGGTCGATCACCACGTCCTTCTTGAATTGCATACGATAATCCAGCGCGATCTCGGTGATCAGCAATACCGCATCCGGATCGTCCGCATTGACATGCAGGATGGGTGCGTCGATCATCTTTGCAACATCGGTGCAATATGAGCTGGAACGGATGTCGCGCAGATCGGAAGCGGTAAAGCCGATCTGGTTATTGACGATGATATGCACCGTGCCGCCGGTACCGTAACCCCGCGTCTGCGACATGGCCAGCGTTTCCATCACCACGCCCTGTCCCGCAAAAGCGGCATCACCATGGATCAGGATCGGTATCACCTTTGAACCGTCGTGGTCCTTGCGTCTATGCTGGCGCGCGCGGACCGAACCCTCCACCACGGGATCGACGATCTCCAGATGGGAGGGATTGAAGGCCAGCGCAACGTGCAGATCTCCGCCCGGCGTGGCGATATCCGCGGCAAAACCCTGGTGGTATTTGACATCGCCGGATGTCAGGTGATCGGCATGAATCCCCTCGAATTCCGCAAACAGCATGCCGGGCTGCTTGCCGAGAATATTGACCAGCACGTTCAAACGCCCGCGATGCGCCATGCCGATCACGGCTTCCTGCACGCCTTGCGTGCCGGCGCGCTGCAGCAAATGATCGAGCGCGGAAATCAGTGTTTCACCGCCCTCCAGCGAGAAGCGCTTTTGCCCGACGAACTTGGTATGCAGGTAGCGTTCCAGGGTTTCCGCGGCGGTGATGCGCGCCAGGATGCGGCGGCGAATCGCGGCGTCATAACCGGGATCACCGCGGGCACTTTCCAGGCGCTGCTGCAACCAGCGTTTCGTTGCCACATCACCGATATACATGTATTCGGCACCGATGCTGCCGCAATAAGTCTGGCGCAGCAGCTGGAGTATCTCGCGCAGGGTCATGCGCGCCCCGCCCACCAGTGAACCCGTGTCGAAAGTGGTATCCATGTCCGCTTCAACCAATCCGTAATGCGCGGGGTCAAGCTCGGCTACCACCGGTTTGGCAAACCGCTTCAACGGATCGAGATTGGCGACACGCAGGCCGAGGAAGCGATGCGCATTGATGAGCTGCAACACGAATACCTGCTTGCGTTCCAGCTCGGCGTCCGGGGTCAGAAATGGTCCGTGTGCCGTCTTGGGCAAGGCCGCGAAGGAGCGCTGAATCCGGCTATGCACCTGGTCATGCGCGCCCGCGGGCAGCGGCGGAAGCGCGTCGAAATAGCTGCGCCACTCGGCCGGAATGGCGCCGGGATTCACCAGATATTGCTCGTACAATTCCTCGACAAAAGGCGCGTTGGCGCCGAACAGCAGCGAACTGTCCTTCATCCATTGCATGAAATTGACCGGTTTGTTCAACGCTTCTCCACGGGAACGTAATCGCGTTTGGCGGAACCCCGATAAAGCTGGCGCGGGCGGCCGATCTTCTGTTCGGAATCGCCGACCATCTCGTTCCATTGCGAAACCCAGCCTATGGTACGCGCCAGCGCAAAGATCACCGTGAACATGTTCTTCGGGATACCAAGTGCGCGCAGCACGATGCCGGAATAGAAATCCACGTTCGGATACAGCTTGTGCTCGATAAAGTACGAGTCGCTCAACGCGACACGCTCCACCTCCATCGCCAGCTCGAACAGCTTGTTGTTCTCGAGCTTGAGTTCCTTGAGTACCTCGTGACAGGTCTGGCGCATCACGCTGGCGCGCGGGTCCATGTTCTTGTAGACACGATGGCCGAAACCCATCAGGCGGTATTTCTTGTCCTTCACGCCCTGCACATACTCTTTCACGCGGGATATATCGCCGATCTCTTCGAGCATGTTCAGCGCGGCCTCGTTGGCCCCGCCGTGCGCCGGCCCCCACAGCGCGGCAATGCCTGAGGCGACACAGGCAAAGGGATTGGCACCGCTGGAACCGGCCAGGCGCACCGTTGCGGTGGAAGCATTCTGCTCATGGTCCGCGTGCAGGATGAAAATGCGTTCCAGCGCGCGCACCAGCACCGGATTCTGCACATAATCTTCCGAAGGAACGCCGAACGTCATGTACATGAAGTTTTCCACGTAACTGTAACGGTTCTTCGGGTACATGAACGGTTCGCCGGTGTTGTACTTGTAGGCCATTGCGGCAATGGTCGGAACCTTGGCGATCAAACGCATCGCGGAGACCTCGCGATGTTCCGGGTTGTTGATGTCCAGGGAGTCATGATAGAACGCCGACAGCGCCCCGACCACACCGACCATCACCGCCATCGGGTGGGCATCGCGGCGAAATCCGTTGTAGAAACGGGTCAGCTGGTCGTGCACCATGGTGTGCATGGTGACCTTGTTCATGAATTCCGCCTTCTGCCCGATGTTCGGCAATTCCCCGTACTTCAACAGATAACACACCTCGAGGAAATCCGACTTCTCGGCAAGCTGTTCGATGGGATAACCGCGGTAATAGAGCAGTCCTGCATCGCCGTCGATGAAGGTGATCGCCGACGTGCAACTGGCCGTTGCGGTAAATGACGGATCGTAGGTGTACACACCGAGCTTGCTGATGCCGCGCACATCCACCACGTCCGGGCCGAGTACGCCGGACAGGATGGGCAATTCGATACTGCGCCCGTCATCCAGAGTCAGTTTTGCGATACGTTGCTTGCTTTCCATCGGTGCTCCTCCAGTGTGTACGCGTGTTCAGGATGACCTGATCAATTCCAGCAACGCCTGCTGATTTTCCTGCGTCGCTTGCTCCCTGCCCGCAATCATATCCCAGAGCGGGTTGTCGGGTGTATCCAGCAACTCCTCGAACGCCCGTTGCCGGGCCGGGTCGAGCCGGGCATAGTGCTTGTCAATGAAACGACCCAGCACGATATCCAGCTCCAGCAAGCCGCGCCTGCTCCGCCAGCGTATCCGATCAAGGTGTTTCATACGGGGGTTTTCCTACCGGATTTTTCATACCAGGCGCTTGACCATCATGTCCTTGATTTTTCCAATGGCCTCGGTCGGATTCAATTCCTTGGGGCAGACATCCACGCAATTCATGATGGTGTGGCAGCGAAACAGGCGATACGGGTCTTCCAGATCGTCGAGGCGCTCGCTGGTGGCCTGATCGCGCGTGTCCGCGATGAAGCGGTAGGCCTGAAGCAATCCCGCGGGACCGACGAACTTGTCCGGGTTCCACCAGAACGACGGGCAGGAGGTCGTGCAGCACCCGCACAGGATGCATTCATACAAGCCGTTCAGATGGGCGCGCTGATCCGGCGATTGCAGCCGCTCGGTCTCGGGCGGCGGCTCGTTGTTGATCAGGTAAGGCTTGACCGAATGGTATTGCTTGAAGAACTGCGTCATGTCGACGATCAGATCGCGGATCACCGGCAATCCCGGCAGCGGCCGCAATTCGACCGGCTCCTTGAGGGTATGCAGCGGCGTAATACATGCCAGCCCGTTGCGTCCGTTGATGTTCATCGCATCCGACCCGCACACGCCCTCGCGGCATGACTTGCGCAGCGACAGGCTGTCATCCTGCTCCTTGATCAGCAGCAGCGCGTCGAGCAACATCTTGCCCTGGCTGCTGTCGTCATGCCTGATGTCCAGTTCATAGTCCTGCATATACGGCGCAGCGTCTGTATCAGGGTTATAGCGATAAATACGAAACTTCATGTATGCGGCTCCTTTAACCGGCCATTCGAAAAGCAACGATCCGGTTGCCTCATGGAATGTCTGGTTGTTCCATCAATATACCCGCGCCTTGAGCGGGAATGATTCCACCGACAACGGTTTCAAGCGCACCGGCTTATAGTCCAGCCGGCGTCCATCGCGAAAATACAGGCTGTGCTTCAGCCAGTTCACATCGTCGCGCTGCTGGAAATCGTCGCGCGCGTGCGCGCCGCGGCTTTCCTGGCGCGCCTCGGCCGCGATCATCGTCGCCTGCGCGACTTCGATCAGGTTATCCAGTTCCAGCGCCTCGATGCGCGCGGTATTGAATACCTTGCTCTTGTCCCGGATCTCGGTTTTCGCGACCCGTTCGGCGACCTGCTTGATCTGCTCGACGCCCTCGGCCAGCAAATCCGGAAAACGGAACACGCCGCAATGTTTCTGCATTGTCCTGCGCATCGCGTCGCCGACCTCGGCCACGCGCTCGCCGTTCTTCTGGTTCTCCAGGCGCGCCAGCCGCGCCAGCGGGCGCTCTGCGGCGTCGGCAGGCAGGGGTTTTGGATGCGGGTTGCTGTTCAGGTCCTCAATGATCTGCCGGCCCGCCTCGCGCCCGAACACGATCAGGTCGAGCAGGGAATTGCAGCCCAGCCGGTTCGCGCCATGCACCGACACGCAGGCGCATTCTCCCACCGCGTAAAGGCCATGCACCACCTCGTCCGGTCCGGTCTTGTAGGGCGCAACGACCTGGCCGTGAAAATTGGTCGGGATGCCGCCCATCATGTAATGGGCGGTGGGCACCACCGGGATCGGCGCCTTGGCCGGATCCACGTGGGCAAATTTCAGCGATATCTCGCGGATGCCGGGCAGGCGCTGGCGGATCACGTCTTCGCCGAGATGATCCAGTTTGAGCATCACGTGATCGCCGTGCTTGCCGCAGCCGCGCCCCTCGTTGATCTCAACGGTCATTGCGCGCGAGACCACGTCGCGGCTGGCCAGATCCTTTGCGTTGGGCGCATACTTTTCCATGAAACGCTCGCCGTCCTTGTTGACCAGATATCCGCCCTCGCCGCGCACCCCTTCGGTGATCAATACGCCCGCGCCATAAACGCCGGTCGGATGAAACTGGAAGAACTCCATGTCCTCCAGCGGGATCCCGGCGCGCGCCGCCATGCCCAGCCCGTCGCCGGTGTTGATGAATGCGTTGGTGCTGGAGTGGAAGATGCGCCCCGCCCCGCCGGTGGCGAACAGGGTGGCGCGCGCCTGGAACATCATCACCTCGCCGGTCTCGATCTCCAGCGCGGTCACGCCCAGCACATCGCCGTCCTGATCGCGTATCAGGTCCAGCGCCATCCACTCGGTGAAGAAATGCGTGTTGGCTTTGATGTTCTGCTGATACAGCGTGTGCAGCAATGCGTGGCCGGTGCGGTCCGCCGCCGCGCAGGCGCGGTCCACCGGTGTCTTGCCGTAGTCCTGCATGTGGCCGCCGAACGGACGCTGATAGATCTTGCCGGCGTCAGTGCGGTCGAACGGCATGCCGAAATGTTCCAGTTCGTACACCACTTCCGGGGCGGCACGGCACATGAACTCGATCGCATCCTGGTCGCCGAGGTAGTCCGAGCCCTTCACCGTGTCGTACATATGCCAGTGCCAGTTGTCCTCCTTGATATTGCCCAGCGAAGCGGCGATGCCGCCCTGTGCCGCGACCGTGTGCGAGCGTGTCGGGAACACCTTGGACAGGACCGCCACCTTCAGTCCCGCATGCGCCAGCTGCAGTGCCGCGCGCATCCCTGAGCCGCCCGCGCCGACCACCACCACATCAAAAGATCGCTTTGCAACTGTCATTACATTCCCCACAGAATTTCAACCGACCAGATCGCATAAAGCAGCAACGCAAGTATCACCAGCACATGGACCGCAAGCCTGACCGCCGCGGAATTGACGTAATCCATCACGATGTCGCGTATCCCGACCCAGGCGTGATAGAACAGGCTGAACAGGAACAGCAAACTGAACGTGCGCACCACCTGGCTGGAGAACAGTCCGGTCCAGACGTCATAATTCAGATACGGCTGCATCAGCAGATAAGCCGCGATCGATATTACGTACAGCGCCATCAGTGCTGCCGTGATGCGCTGAATCAGCCAATCACGCAGTCCGTAATGTGCTCCGACCACGACCCGGTTCACCATAGCTTCACCCCCAGGAATACAGTCAGCGCCAGACTCGCCACCATTACCGCCCAGCTGCTGTTGCGTGCCTGCGCGAGATCACGCACCAGATGGAGGTCGATCGCGATATAACGCAACCCTGCGCAAAAGTGGTGCAGGAACGCCCACAACAAACCCAGCATGATCAACTTGGCCAGCGGATGAGCAAGCAGGGACATCAATTCGGTATAGGTTTCAATGGAACTGAGGCTGTATTGCAGCATCAGCAAAAGCAACGGCAAAGCGATGAACAACAACAATCCGCTGATGCGATGGAGTATGGAAACAATACCGGGAAGCGGCAACTTGATTTTATGCAGCGCGAGGTGTTTGGGGCGTTTTTTATCCATTGCAAAGTTCAGGCTTGCTTTAAATCAATAGCTGACATGCTACACCATTTACATGGCGCGAGAAAATTACAATAGCCAGTGTACTGTTGTTTTGCTCTCATATTTTTACTATAAAACCAATCGGATACATCAAGGCCTGGGACATTCACGACAGCCAGACCAGGTGGTACCACAGACAATGAAAACCGGTTGTTCTCCGGGCAGCATGCGATCACGCATTCTTTACAGATAAAGTACCGGTTGTTATCCTGAACACTTCCTCAAACACATGTTTGATTTCCAACCTGACACACCAAAAGGACTGACCATGCACAAATCGCTATTCGCCGCCATCGCAATCGCCGCTGCACTGCCAATCTCCGCCTTTGCCGCGAACAGTTATACCGTAGACTCAAACCACACCTTCCCCCATTTCAGCATCAGCCATTTGGGCTTTTCGACCCTGCAAGGCCGGTTTGACAAGACCAGCGGCATGGTAACGCTGGATCGCGCAGCAAAAGCCGGCTCTGTTGATATCACCATTGCGTCTGATTCCGTCAGCACCGGCTATGTCAAACGCGACGAGCATCTGAAATCCCCGGATTTCTTCAATGCGGTGGAATTCCCGACCATCACCTACAAGTCCACGGCAATGCATTTCAAGGGCGATACCCCCTCCAGCGTGGACGGCAACCTGACCATCATGGGCGTCACCAAACCGGTCACGCTGACCATCGATGCATTCCATTGCGGCACGAATCCGATGAACAAGAAAGACGAATGCGGTGCCGGCGCCAGCGCCCAGATCAAGCGCTCCGATTTCGGCGTCAAATATGGCTCGCCTAATATTGGCGACGACGTGAAACTGGTATTCGAGATCGAGGCAGTAAAGAACTGATCCGGATTTGCAATAAATAAAGGCAGCCGCATCAGGCTGCCTTTTTGTTTGCGCTTGTTACAACACCATTGTTATGCAATGCTTCATATCAAGCAGCAGTTGTTTCTTGGCTAACAAGTCTTGAATAGGAAAATTCACGAACACATATCTGTCCGCTCTGCTCCCGGAAGCGGACATAGAATCTGGTGGATAGCAGCAATCCCGGCCGTCGCTTGTCGACCCTTTTGCGACAGATGGCCATATAAATTCGCTGCCCGAAACCAGACGGTCGTGACACTCGGCTTTAGACACTTATATCAAGCTTTACGTAACGACATATTGTGGACGGTCGAAATTCCAGCAGACGCGGTAGGTCAAGATATGTGGCATTTGTAGATAAATGAATGTTACTGCAATAACAATTGATTGCATTGCGCATTCAGCTACGTCTGATCGCTCTTCAACCTTATTGCAACAACGGTGTATCGCCTGTCTCCAGTTCCACGCCTTCCACGCTGGACTGTGCTGCCAGCAGGAGCAGGTACTGGCGTAGCGCAGTCACATAGGTTTTCTGGCGCAGTGAATTGTTCACAGCGCCGCGTACCGATTCGAAGGGCTGCGTGACACCGGGTTCGCGCTGCATTACCTCGACCACGTGCAAACCAAAGCGGCTGTGCACCAGACGCGGCAGCACACCCACCTCGGCATGGCCGAACAATTCCTTGGCGAATTCCGGCGCGCAATTGTTGCTGGTGAGCCAGCCCAGATCCCCGCCCTGTATACCGCTCGGGCAGTTGGACAGTTCCTGTGCGACTTTTGCAAAGGCTTCGGTGTTGTTGTCATCATGACAACGCACGTCCAGCAAAGCTGCTTCCGCGCGCTTGCGCAACGCCACCACATCCACACCCTGAGTCACGGCAAACAGAATGTGGCGCGCATGGATTTTTTCACCGGGGCTGAAGCTGCCCCGGTTCGCGTCATAATGACGCTGGCAGGCTTGTTCGGAAGGCTCCGGCACATCCAGCATATTTTCCAGCAACGTTTCGATGGCTGTGACCGCGGCCTCGCTGATCACGCCGTCACTCGCATAGGCATCATCGCCAGCGAGCAGGCCATTGCTTTGCGCGGCCTGCCGCAACAGCTCGGTGCAGGCACGCTGGCGCAGTTCATCGTCACTGAGCGATTCTTCGGGTGAGTTGAGCGGCACGCCGTTGATGCGTGCCACTGGCGGAATGCCTACCGCAGGTTGACTCATGTTTACATTTTTCCCGGCTAGTTATGCCCAACAGGCAAATTAAGCCGGCGGCTGCGCACAATCTGGTAAGGGCGCATGAGATAGCCGAGCGAGGCAAAGCCGCTCCACACATGTACCAAACGGGTGAACGGGAACACCAGAAAGATGGTCATGCCGAGCAGCATGTGGGTCTTGAACACCCAGCCTGTTTCAGCCAGCAACTCCACACCCCCGCCTTGGAAGGTCACGATACGCTGCGCCCATCCGGCCAGAAGCATCATCATGCTGCCGTCCAGATGCTGTGCCGACAACGGAATAGTCGCCAGCCCCAATGCCAGCTGCAGCCACAACAACAGTAGGATCACGATGTCACTGGTGCGTGACGTGGCATAGATGCGCGGCTCGCTCAGGCGACGGTGTATCAGGATGCTCAGGCCGACAATGCCGAGCAGGCCTGCGGTGCCGCCGGACACCATCGCCATCAATTGTTTGTCGCCGGCGCTGATAACGTGCTCGTAGATGAAATGCGGCGTGAGCATACCGACAAAGTGGCCGAAGAACAGGAACAACACGCCGATGTGGAACAGGTTGCTGCCCAGCCGCAACTGCCCGGCTTTGAGTAACTGCGACGAGTCGCTCTTCCAGGTGTATTGGTCGCGATCGAAGCGGATCAGGCTGCCCAGAAAGAATACGCTCAGGCAGATGTATGGATAGATGCCGAACAGAAAATAATCCAGGGTGTTCATGTCGATGCCTCCTGCGTGGAAGCGCCCTTGCGGACGATGTTGATTGGTTGCGGTTGGTTCGATTTGGCTTGACCCTGCGCATTGCAGCCGCCAAAAACAAGCGGCTCTTGCCAGCTCGCATCCAGCGGTTCCTCTTCGACCAGCTTCACCGGCTGCACCGTTTCTCCTGCAAGCTCCAGCAGCGCGGCGATGATACTGGCGTAGCCGCTCTGACGTTGTTGCAATGCGGCGAAGATCACGTTGAAAATGTGCGCCATCTCGCCCAGAAATGCCCGTGCCTCGGCGGGCGGCTGGGTGGAGACGAATTCCAGGACCGCAGGGAGGTAGTCGGGCAACTCGTCGGGGGCGAGGTACAGCCCGGCCTTCTCGTAGGTTTGCGCCAAGTCTATCATCGCCGGCCCGCGGTCGCGTGAATCGCCGTGCACATGCTCGAACAGATGCAGCGAGGTGGCGCGGCCGCGGTCGAACAAGTCCACATAATTTTCCTCGATGGCGATTTCGTTGTCATGTGCCAGGGTATGCATCAGTACATCGAGTTCTGCCAAGCGCATCGTGGTGAGTGCCGCCTCACTGTGCAACACGTCGCGCATTTCGGGCAAGTGCTCGCGCAATGTCGCAGTGGGGTAAGACAGCAGGTGCGCAAAAACGCGCAGGGTCAGAGGTGAGCCTGTGATGGATTTTGGCATGGTCATACCTCCAGCTTGATCGGGATGGTGCGTTTCTTGGTGCCGCCGAACAGGCTCGCGTCGCTCGCACCATCCGAGCAACCATTTCCGAACGAGAAGCCGCAACTGCCGCGCACGTCGAACGTGTTTTCTGCGTACTCGCGGCGGGTGGACGGAATCACAAAGCGGTCTTCATAGTTGGCGATCGCCATTACTTGGTACATCTCATCCACCATGGCCTGAGTCAAGCCAACTTGTTCCAGTACCGGCAAGTTGACGCGGCCTTCCACATGTTTGTCGCGCTGGTACGCTCGCATCGCCAGCATGCGCTCCAGTGCGCGCACCACCGGTGTGGTGTCGCCCGCAGTCAGCAGATTGGCCAGATATTTTATCGGGATGCGCAACTGGCTCACGTCGGGAATCTCGCCATTGATCCCCACCTGCCCGGCATTCGCGGCTGCGGTGATCGGCGACAACGGCGGTACGTACCAGACCATGGGCATGGTGCGATATTCGGGATGCAGCGGCAGCGCCACTTTCCATTCCACCGCCATCTTGTATACCGGACTGTTGCGCGCACCTTCCAGCCACGCTTCAGGAATGCCGTCCGCGCGTGCCTGTGCGATCACTTTCGGATCATTCGGGTCTAGGAATACGTCGAGCTGCGCCTGATACAGGTCGCGGTCATGCTCTACGCTCGCCGCCGCCTCAATGCGGTCGGCGTCATACAGCAGCACGCCCAGGTAACGGATACGGCCGACACAGGTTTCCGAGCACACGGTAGGCTGGCCGGCCTCGATGCGCGGGTAACAGAAGATGCATTTCTCCGCCTTGCCGGACTGCCAGTTGTAATAGATCTTCTTGTACGGGCAGCCGGAGATGCACATGCGCCAACCGCGGCACTTGTCCTGGTCGACTAGCACGATGCCATCTTCCTCTCGCTTGTAGATCGAGCCGGACGGGCAACTGGCCACGCATGCCGGGTTCAGGCAGTGTTCGCACAACCTGGGCAGATACATCATGAAGGTGTTTTCGAACTGGCCGTATATCTCCTTCTGGATGTCTTCGAAGTTCTGGTCCTTGGAGCGCTTGCTAAATTCTCCGCCGAGTATCTCTTCCCAGTTCGGACCCCACTCGATCTTCTCCATGCGCTTGCCGGTGATCAGGCTGCGCGGACGCGCAGTGGGTGCCGTCTTCATTTCCAGTGCGGAATGCAGGTGGGCGTAATCAAACGTGAACGGCTCGTAGTAGTCGTCGATCTCGGGCAGATTGGGGTTCGCGAAAATGCGCATCAGCAGTTTCCATTTTGCACCCTGACGCGGCTCGATCTTGCCGTCGGGCTTGCGCATCCAGCCGCTGTTCCACTTGTCCTGGTTCTCCCATTCCTTGGGATAGCCGATGCCGGGCTTGGTCTCGACGTTGTTGAACCAGGCGTATTCCATGCCCTTGCGGCTGGTCCATACATTCTTGCAGGTGACCGAACAGGTGTGGCAACCAATGCATTTGTCGAGGTTCAGCACCATGCCGATTTGCGCGCGAATTTTCATGGCAGTGCTCCTTCTGTCGGCGTTACCCGTTTATCCTGTTCCGACTCGGCGGTCCCATCCATCCAGTCTACCTTGTCCATCTTGCGCACCACCACGAACTCGTCGCGGTTGGTGCCTATCGTGCCGTAATAGTTGAAACCGTAACTCAGCTGCGCATAGCCGCCTATCATGTGTGTTGGCTTGAGCACCGTTCGCGTCACGGAATTATGGATGCCGCCGCGCGCGCCGGTAATCACCGATCCCGGCGTGTTGACAATCTTTTCCTGCGCGTGGTACATCAACAACATGCCGGGGTGGACGCGCTGGCTGACCACCGCGCGCGCCGCGATCGCACCATTGATGTTGAATACATCCACCCAGTCGTTGTCGACGATGCCGGCACGCTTAGCGTCGTCTTCGCTGAGCCAGACAATAGGCCCGCCGCGGCTCAGCGTGAGCATGATCAGGTTGTCGGTATAGGTGGAATGAATCCCCCACTTCTGGTGCGGCGTGATGAAGTTCAGCAATATTTCCGGATTGCCGTTGGGGCGCTTGTCGTGCATCGCGGCGGTGGTTTTCAAATTCACCGGCGGGCGATAGTTGGACAACCCTTCACCAAAGGCGCGCATCCACGGATGATCCAGGTAGAACTGCTGCCGCCCGGTGAGGGTGCGCCACGGAATCATCTCGTGCACATTGGTGTAACCGGCGTTGTACGACACGGTCTCGGATTCGATGCCGCTCCAGGTCGGCGAGGAAATGATCTTGCGCGGCTGAGCCTGGATGTCGCGGAAACGGATCTTTTCGTCCTCGCGGTGCAATGCCAGATGCGTATGGTCGCGGCCGGTCTGTTTGCCCAGCGCCTGCCAGGCCTTGACCGCGACGTGGCCGTTGGTTTCCGGCGCCAGCATCAGCACCACTTCGGCCGCATCGATGTCGGTCTCGATCTTCGGCATACCCATGGTTACGCCATCGGCGAGGGTGTTGCCATTAAGCTGGCCGAGTTGCGTCACTTCGGTTTGCGTGTTCCAGGCGATGCCCTTACCGCCATTGCCGACCTTATTCATCAGCGGACCCAGCGCGATGTAACGTTTGTACACGTTGGGGTAGTCGCGCTCGATCACCGCCATCTGCGGCGCGGTCTTGCCAGGTATCAGCTCGCACTCGCTGCGCTTCCAGTCTTTCACATCCAGGGCCTGCGCGAGTTCGGCGGGTGAGTCGTGCATCAGCGGTGTCAGCACCAGTTCCTTCTCGACACCGAGATGGCCGGCGCATACTTCGCTGAACTTTTTCGCAAAGCCCTTGTAGATCTCCCAGTCGCTTTTCGATTGCCAGGCCGGATCGACTGCAGTGGATAGCGGATGGATGAACGGATGCATGTCGCTGGTGTTGAGGTCGTTCTTCTCGTACCAAGTGGCGGTGGGCAGCACGATGTCCGAGTACAGGCAGGTGGTGCTCATGCGGAAATCCAGCGTGACCAGCAGGTCGAGCTTTCCTTCAGGCGCACGGTCATGCCATACCACTTCTTCCGGCTTGGCATCATCGCTGCCCAAGTCCTTGCCCTGCACGCCGTGCCTGGTGCCCAGCAGATGTTTGAGGAAATACTCATGGCCCTTGCCCGACGAACCCAGAATATTGGAACGCCACACGAACATCATGCGCGGCCAGTTTTCCGGCGCGTCCGGGTCGGTACAACTCATCTGCAACGATCCGTCCTTCAGCGACTTGACCGCATAGTCCCTGGCATCCATGTTGGCGGCCTGCGCGTCGCGCACCACCTGCAGCGGGTTGGTCTTCAGCTGCGGCGCGGAAGGCAGCCAGCCCATGCGCTCGGCGCGCACGTTGTAGTCGATCATGCTGCCGCCGAACTGCTTCTTGTCCGCCAGCGGCGACAACACCTCTTCCACGCCGATTTTTTCGTAGCGCCACTGGTCGGTATGCGCATAGAAGAAGCTGGTGGAATTCATCTGGCGCGGCGGACGTATCCAGTCGAGCGCGAAAGCCAGAGCCGTCCAGCCGGTCTGCGGGCGCAACTTTTCCTGCCCCACATAATGCGCCCAGCCGCCTCCGCTCTTGCCTATACAGCCGCACATCATCAGCATGTTGATGATGCCGCGGTAATTCATGTCGCTGTGATACCAGTGGTTCATCGCCGCGCCGATGATCACCATAGACCGGCCCTGTGTCTTGTCGGCGTTATCGGCGAACTGGCGTGCAACCGCGACGACCTGAGCGCGCGGTGTGCCGGTGATGCGCTCCTGCCATGCGGGCGTGTATGGCGTGTCATCGTCGTAACTGCCGGCTACCAGCTCTCCGGACAGTCCGCGCGCGATACCGTAATTGGCCGCCTGCAGATCGAACACCGTCGCCACCAGCAACTCGCCGTCTTTGCCCTGTATGCGTTGCACCGGCACGGTGCGCACCAGCACGTCGCTGCCGGCCGCACCATGGACATTGTTGGGAAAATGCTCGCTGACGATGCCGCCGAAATAGGGAAAGCCGACTTTCGCCGTATCCGGATTCCGGGCATCCTCTTCAAGTATGGACAACCTGAGCTTCACCTCATTGCGGTGCTGCGCTTCCTTGGCTTCCAGGTTCCATTGGCCCTGATCGGCGCGGCCATCCGGCCCCCAGCGGAAGCCTATTGCTCCGTTGGGCAGCACGACCTTGCCGCTGGTATCGGTCGCGACGGTCTTCCATTCCGGGTTATTGTCCTGCCCGAATCTGTCGGCAAAATCGGAGGCGCGCACATAGCGATCCGGCACCATGATCTTCTCGCCTGATGCGGTGGTGTGTTCCTTCAGCATCACCAGCATCGGCAGGTCGGTATAGCGGCGCGCGTAGTCGTCAAAATACGAGCTGCGCTTGTCGAAATAGAACTCCTTCATGATCACATGGCCCATCGCCATCGCCACTGCCGCATCGGTGCCCTGCTTGGGATGCATCCAAATATCGGACAGCTTGGCAACTTCGGAATAGTCAGGCGTGACCGCCACGGTCTTGGTCCCTTTGTAGCGCACCTCGGTGAAGAAGTGTGCATCCGGGGTGCGTGTCTGCGGCACGTTGGAACCCCAGGCAATGATAAAACTGGAGTTGTACCAATCGGCTGATTCCGGCACGTCGGTCTGCTCGCCCCACACCTGCGGGCTGCTGGGAGGCAGATCGCAATACCAGTCGTAAAAGCTCAGGTTGACGCCGCCGATCAGACTCAGATAGCGGCTGCCAGATGCATAGCTGATCATGGACATGGCCGGTATCGGCGAAAAGCCGACGATGCGATCCGGACCGTGCTGCTTGATGGTGTAGACGTTGGATGCCGCGACGATCTCATTGGCCTCGTCCCAGCTGGCGCGTACAAAGCCGCCCAGACCGCGCACGTTCTGGTAGTCGCGCCGCTTGGCATCGGATTCGACGATGGAAGCCCAAGCCGAGACCGGATCTTTCGTTAGCCTGGCCTCCCGCCAACTCTTAAGCAGCCGACCGCGCACCAGCGGATACTTCACGCGATTGGCGCTGTACAGATACCAGCTGTAGCTGGCGCCGCGCGCGCATCCGCGCGGCTCGTGGTTGGGCATGTCCCAACGGGTGCGCGGATAGTCTGTTTGCTGTGTCTCCCAGGTGACGATGCCACCCTTGACGTAAATCTTCCACGAGCATGATCCGGTACAGTTGACGCCGTGGGTGGAGCGCACGATCTTGTCATGCGCCCAGCGGTTGCGGTAAGCGTCTTCCCATGTTCTATCCTCCCCCGTCGTCACTCCATGCTTACCGGAGAAGGATTCTTTGGGTTGTGAGAAATAGTTCAGTCGATCAAGAAAGTGGCTCATGTTTCTTTACTCCTGTTAATTGTTTAGGATTGCGCCCAATCACGGATTCTTGATTTCGGCACTGCCACGCAAGTAGAACCACCAGTTTAAGATCAGGCACAAAGCATAGAACACGGCAAACCCATACATGGCCAATTGCGGTGTACCAGCCTGGATCTGTTCACCGATCACCACGGGGGCGACGAACGAGCCGTACGCAGCCACTGCCGAAGTCCAACCAAGTACCGGCCCGGCCTGCACACGATCAAAGATCACGCCCACGGTGCGGAAGGTGGATCCATTGCCTATACCCGAAGCGGCAAAGATAATCATGAAGGTGACCAGAAACGGGGTGAAGTAAGTCTCCGGTGTGGCGGATTGATACGCCTGCATCATGATGTAGCCGGCATAGGCAGAGGCAACTACCATCACCGCCGAGATAAGCTGCGTCACGATGGATCCGCCTAGCTTGTCGGCGATCCAGCCACCCACCGGGCGTATCAGTGCACCAATGAAAGGTCCTATCCAAGCGTAAGTCAACGCGGAAGGCGCATTCGGATTCTTCAGGGTATGCGTCATTACCCCGGCGGCATCCGGCACATGCTGAAAGCCGAAGATCACCGTGATCGCGAGCGGCAATGCCATCGAGAAGCCAATGAACGAACCGAAGGTCAGTACGTACAGCACGGTCATCGACCATGTATGTTTGTTTTTAAAAATGGCAAACTGCTTCTTGACGTTTTCTTTCATCGCACCGAATGCCGCGAGCTTCATCACCCCCAGCGTGCCGGCGATGATCAACGGCATCGCCACCCACATGTTCAAAATTCCCAAACCGGTTGGTGCAGGTAAATAAAAGTACAGGCCGATGCCTGCGGGAATGAAGGACAGCGTGAACAGCCATGTGACCTTGACGAAAGCCATCAGCGTGCCCCCGATGTTGGGCGAGATTGGCAGCAGATTGTCCATCCCGAACCAGCATATAAAGGCCAGCGGAACCAGCGACAATACCCAGGCAAATCCGGCGTTCTGGATGTATGTCGGAGTACCTGCGGCGATCTTGCCGAAAATCCAGCCGCTGTCTTTCACCAGCGTCATCGGTTCGCCCCCCAACGCGCCGAATAGGCCAATGGTCATTACCAGCG
Source organism: Gallionella sp. (assembly GCA_049684555.1). Taxonomy (GTDB): domain Bacteria; phylum Pseudomonadota; class Gammaproteobacteria; order Burkholderiales; family Gallionellaceae; genus Gallionella. The sequence continues at coordinate 37,486 of JBAVGB010000005.1, forward strand.
GGATAATGATCTGCATCGTGGTCACACCGAAATTGCCGAATCCGGCATTAAGTCCGAGCGCCGTTCCCTGCAAGCGCTTGGGAAAGAAAGTGGTGATATTGCTCATTGAACTGGCGAAGTTGCCGCCGCCTACGCCCGACCACAGTGCCATCAACTGGAACGACCACAGCGGCCATTCTGGGTGCTGCAACACGATACCGGTTCCGATGGCCGGACTCAACAGCATCGCGGTGGTGAGAAAGATCGTGTTGCGCCCTCCGGCCAGACGAATGAAGAACGAGGACGGAATGCGCATCGTCGCGCCGGCCAGCCCTGAAATCGCCGTCAGCGTGAACAATTGTTCCTTGCTGAACGGGAAACCGAGATTGAGCATCTGCACCGCGATGATGCCCCACATCATCCACACGGCGAAGCCGCACAACAGGCTGGGCACGGAGATCCACAAGTTGCGATAGGCGATTTTCTTGCCGGTACTCTCCCAGAACTTCTCGTCCTCCACGTTCCATTCTTTAATATCAGCCATGTTCGTTCTCCTGTTTGGTAATGCAACTCAAGGTACTGCTATTACGTTGCTTTATGATATGTAGCGTTTAGGTTTAGTCGCTCTGCGGCATGACGATGTGCAAGATGATGGATCGTCAAAAAGTCATCAGTAGTGATATCCAAGTAGCCGGGTATATGCCGTATTGCATCCATAACATCAGCCCCCGTCAGTCCATCCTTTTCTATATCCGCAGCACTAACCTTAGCAATGTCTTGCTTTGTGTCTTGCGCAATGGTTATCGGCCGCACCTCGGTCCAGTACATCCACATCAGCGAGACCCACACCACGACGAACATCAGCATGAAGGCGGAAGAGCGGATGCCGGTCAGATCGACCAGCGCGCCGAACATGATAGGCATCAGAAAGCCGCCCATGCCGCCCGCCAGGCCAACCGCGCCAGAAACCACGCCGATATTCTTGGGGTAGTCATCGGAAATATATTTGAACACCGAAGCCTTGCCTAGCGCGAAAGCGGTACCCATCGTAAACATTATGATCGTGAACAAGGTCGGGCCGAGACCGACATGGAATGTCTGCGGGCCGCTCACAGTGTGGATGGTGAATTCGGTTTGCGGGTAAGACAAGAAAAACAGGCAACCCAGCGATACCCATAGCACCCACCAAGTCACGGTGTGTGCACCGTACTTGTCGGAGAAATGGCCGCCTATCGCACGCAGCAAGCCTCCGGGGATACTGAATGCAGCAGCGAGAAATGCTGCTTTCTTGAGGTCAAAGCCATACTCGGAAACGTAGTACTCGGTCATCCACAAGGCCAGTGCAACAAAGCCTCCGAACACGATGGAATAATATTGGCTGTAGCGCCACACCTTTGGATCTTTAAGCGCCGTAAGTTGCTCGCGCACGGTGACCGATTTTCCTACCTTGTGCGTCGGGTCAGAATAGGTGAATGCCCAGAATAAAATTGCAGTGACCAGCATCAAGACAGCATAAACCTTGGGCACCATCGCCCAACCGAAAGCCACCACGATGCTGGGCGCAATCAGCTTGGTCAGTGCCGCACCGGTATTGCCGGCACCGAAAATACCCATCGCCAGACCTTGCCGATTTCTGGGGAACCAGCGCGCACAGTAGGAGATACCCACCGTAAACGAACCGCCTGCAACACCGACAAACAGGCCGATTATCAGAAACTGCCAGAACGCGGTCGCGCGGGAAATCATCCAGATGGGAATGACGGTGGATAGCATCAGCACAAAGAACACCACGCGTCCGCCGAATTTGTCGGTCCACATGCCGAGTGGCAGGCGGGCCAGGGAACCAGTCAGGACTGGCATCGCAATCAGGATGCCGAATTCGGTTTCGTTGAGACCGAGAGTATGCTTGATCGGAATACCGATCACCGCAAACATCATCCATATCATGAAGCACACCGTAAATGAAAATGTGCTCATGCCCACTACTGACCAAGCTTTGTATTGCGGTGTAGTCATGAACTCCCTCCAAATACGTGTAGGGTCACCAATGGAAGCTGTCTGACAGAACGATTCTGTTTAGGAGACACCCACAGCCCATTAATTGCTCTTTCTAAACTGGACTGTCCTTCTCGATCATTACTTGTTAAGATATATTATATATACATCTTTATGTTTGCAATGCTACCACACTATTTAAATTTGATATCAGGTTTGCCCAGAATAATGGCTTGTTATCGACAGTCTGTTTTCGGTAGGTGATATAGACCGGCCAAGATTACTTCCCGGCCATCAAAATGAGGAGAGGATATGCAGGCACCTGACACAGATGATGAGGGATATTTGATAGACCCAAGCACTTGGAGCGAGGAGATCGCCAAGGAATTCGCCCTGCAAGAGAACATCCAATTGACCAAAGATCATTGGGATGCGATCAATTTCATGCGCCAATATTACGTCGAACATCAAGTGGCACCTGATGTCCGCCACGTAATGAAACATCTTGCCGAACATTGCGGACATGAATCGCGCAATAAAATATTTGAACTGTTTCCATACGGCTACGTAAAGCAGGCATGCAAGATTGCCGGCATGAAGCGCCCAAGAGGGTGGAGCACAGGATGATTGGGGATATCCGGGACTAACACACTTTCTTTTTGTATTTTCCTGTGGATTTATAGAAAGTATTATTTTGCCCATCAAAGTTCCAGTCCAACCCGTTCCTGCATTCGCCCTGTTCAATCTCGGCTTTCGTCCGTTCTTCCTGCTGGCGGGCGTGTTTTCGCTAGTCTCGATATTCATCTGGGGCGGCATTTATGTCTATGGCTGGCCGGCGCCCCCCTTGCCGTTCTCGATCATGCACTGGCATGGGCATGAAATGATCTTCGGCTATGGAATGGCCGTTGCCGCCGGGTTTCTGTTAACTGCTGTTCGCAACTGGACCCAAATCACCACTCTCAAAGGATTCCAACTGGCAGGCTTGGCAACATTGTGGCTCGCGGCACGGGCGGCCGGGTGGATAATACCTGGGCAGATACTGCCAATGGCGTTGCTGGATCTGGCGTTTGACCTCTGGCTTGTCATTGTGATCATTAGACCGCTCCTGCACGCGAAACAACATAACCAGCTTGGCATCGCGTCCAAATTAATCCTGATGATGCTGGCCAACCTGTGCTTCTATCTCGGCGTATTGGGTGTGCTGGAGCAAGGCATCATGTGGGGCTTGTATTCCGGATTGTACGTCCTGCTTGCGCTGATCTACAGCATGGCGCGGCGCGTGTTGCCGATGTTCATCGAACGCGGCGTCGGCTATCCGCTCAGACTGAAGAATTGGGTATGGATAGATCGCTCCAGCATCTATGTGTTCGTGCTGTTCCTGATCGCCGATGTGTTCTGCCGGAACGTCCCGGTCACGGCCGCACTCGCTGGCTTGCTGTTCGCGACTCACGCCATGAGAATGGCTGGGTGGCACACCGCCGGAATCTGGAAAAAGCCGTTGCTGTGGGTGTTATATGCCGGCTATGGCGGCGCCACATTTGGGTTTCTGCTCAAGGCGCTTGCACCGTTTACCTCCCTGCCGCCCTCTTTGGCGTTGCATGCATTCGCATTGGGCGCTGTCGGCATGATCACGGCGGGCATGATGGCGCGCGTCTCGCTCGGACACACCGGCCGCAATATTCAGCAACACTCGCGGCTGCTTGCGCCTGCTTTTTTTTCATTGTGCACGTCCTACGTTGCAAGGGTTCTATTGCCGATAATCGCGCCAGAGCATTACCTGTTGTGGCTGGGCACCGCGCAAGCGGCATGGATTATCGCCTTTGCATTGCTCATCTGGGTGTATGCCCCAATCCTTGTCAAGCGACGTATAGACGGGCTGCCAGGCTAAAAGCTTCTATGCTTTGCTCACTTTGCCAAGTTGAAGCCCACTTACTTAGCAACGCAATTTAGTGATTTATAATTGTGCCCAACAAGAGAATCCTTGCCTATAGTTATAGGCACAGAGCCGATTTCGTTTTGTCAAATTAGCTGCTGTAAAACAGACACTCGCGAACGGCTGAAAATGGCCGACTTCGGCCTATTGCCCAAACTTAGATCGATGACCGCTCTACGCAGCTTGGAAGCAGTCATTCCAGGAAGTCACACGCTGGCGTGAAGTTTCACACCTAGTGCCTTTGTTACTTTGAGAATGGTATCAAAAGTTGGCACTCTTTCACCAGAAAGAGCTTTATACAAACTCTCGCGTGAAAGGCCCGTACCTTTTGCGACCTGAGTCATACCATGAGCACGTGCTATATCACCTAGTGCTTTAGCTATGAATGCAGCATCACCATCCGCCTCTTCAATACAAGCATCAAGGTAAAGTGCCATTTCTTCTGGTGTGCGGAGATGTTCCGCAACATCGTAAGTTGAAGTTTGAGTCTTTTTCATATTGCCTCCTACAAATTATCCGCAAGACGCAAAGCAGTTTTTATGTCTGCATCTTGAGTTCGTTTATCTCTACCGACTACAACAACAATCACTATCTCACCTTGTTGAATGAAATAAATTCTGTAGCCGGGCCGTAATCAATCCTCAGCTCCGACACACCAGATCCAACAGGTTTCACATCGCCTGGATTACCTGATCTCAGTCTTTCGACACGAACTAGAATTCTTGCTCGTGCTTGAGGATCTCGAAGGCCGTCAATCCATTTCGCATATTCGGCTGTTTTGCGAATTTCGGTCATGAGAAAGTGTATCCCACTGGATACGGCATGTCAATTATTGCAGGGTGGGCTGAATGTCTTAAGTTGAACGCATTTACTCAGTCGGCATTCGACTCGTTATAGGATTCATGTTGAGCCATCGAGGGACAAAGGATTCTCTTGGTGGGAAATCGTGCTTAAGATTTTTTTGTCCTGCCGGATTGTTGCCGTAGCCATTCCAACCCGCCGCTGGATTGCCAAAGATCGAGATGATCCTGGCGGTAATACCATGCTTCATCCTTGCCGCCCACACGTACCAAGCCTTCTCGAAGTTTTGGTTGTTTGGGCTTATCGGCCAGCAGCATTTTGCGCACCTGCGGGTAGCGTTCACTGGCAATCTTGACAGTTTCGAGGGCTGCAGCCTCCTGCTTGTTCATGAACAAGGCCAGAGCCAAACCATAGGCCATGCCTGCCATGTCGTCCGGAAATTTTTCTGCCAACGTCAGCGCTTCCGCGACACGGCCCAGGCGCAGGTAATCATGAATCAGAATTTCGCGCATGCCTTGGTTATCGTTCGGATTGAGCGTCCATACCATCCACGCCATTACGCTCACGGCATCTTCGAAACGCCTTGCAATGCGGTACATCGCAGCCAGTCGAGCCAGCAATGTCAGGGCGGGACGATTCTCATGCCAACCCCATTCCAACTGGAGTTTTTCTGCATGATGCTTCTTCAGCACCAAGCGCAACACGGCTTCTGCATGCTGCAACAGGGGGATGAGTACAGCCTCCTCAAATCCATGTGTCGCGCGCAGACTCTCCAGCGCCCCCAGCCAGTCGTCGAGAATCTCCAAAGACTGGAAAGCGAGCGGATTGTTTTCCAGCCAATTTAGATCATCAAACATATCCTGCGCGTTCTCGCCCATTACCTCCCATTGCTGGATCAAGTGGCGTACCTTGGCATCCGGCTTTAGCGGACCGGCACTGTCACCCATGGGTTTGAGCGTGTAATGGCCTTCCGGCTTGGGTAAATGGCGAATAAGATCGACCAGTTTGTCCATGGCCGGATTTACTTTCCGTGCAATCCCGGTCATCGCGCCTGTGGCATCGCCCTGGGCCACCGAGCGCAAAAATTCCATCAACGGCCCCTGCGCATTTTTATCGTGCGCCAAACGTGCCATCCAGAATCTGGCGCGATCAGCGGCGCGCTGTTTCTCCCCTTGACCGATCAGCATGACCACTTCCAAATGCGACAGCGATGGATCGTTGGGAATCAGCCGCTGCAATTCCTGAAACAGTGCCCACCCTTCGGTGAATTCGTTGCGGTCAGCCAGAATGCAGCACTGTCGCTGCATCGCCGCAGCCCGCAAGTGCTTGTTCGGCGCTGTAAAAGCGCGTTCCAGGAGGCGTTTTTTCTTGAGCGGGTTATTGAGCAAGTCATAACAATCCAACAGGCAGTCAAGCGCCGCCTCAGCGCGTTCATCCAACCTGCTGAAATCGGCGAACAGGCCTTCCAGCAACTTCACCGCATCTTTTTCGCGGCCCTCCTCCATCCATTGTCTGGCCACGAAAGCCAGTTCCTCATGGTTAAGATAGGCGTAGGGCAATGCCTTGCGCTGGCTGGCGGTAAGGCCATCCAGCACAAATGACAACAAACTTAAATTTTCGAACGGCGAATCCAATGCTTCGATGCTGGCGCAGCATTGCTTGAATTTACGGCCCGAACCGCAGGTGCAGGGTGCGTTGCGTTCAGGTTTGGGTAGGATCCGAGTTCGGAAGTGATTGGATGGGAGAGGTGTTCGATTCCAAATTGCCCGCCCGAATACCGACAGAAAACTGCGCCGCGCATCCATATCATTCGGAAATTGTTTGAAAAACTCAGGGGCGATCAGCATCGCGGAATCACGGAACCAGTGCAGAAACTGTTCAGAATTCTCGTTGCGGATGATTTGGCTGACGGAAAGCCGTAGCAGCAATTCCAGGTCTTCGCCGGCTTCATCGTTTAAAAAATCGTCCTGGTCTTTCATGGCAGACGTTTGATCACAAGAGAATTTATGAGTGGCAATTATACTGAGCGTACCAGTCCCGCTGCACTAATGAGCTACTGGACTTCCTGTGCGGCCAGCTATTCCCGGCTGCGGTAGTCCGAGTTCTCTAGGGCAGCGGAACTTTCCGGTTTACGATGGCTGGCACTTGCCTGATCGGGAACTGCAAAACCGCATTGCTACGTGATGCCATGGTGTGAACTCTCCGTTTAACAGGTCTTTTACGGAAAGTTTTGAAGCCCTCCTTCCGCATAGCCCTGAAAGCAATCTACACAACTCGACCAATTTCCCAGCTTTTATTTTTTTACCGGCTTATGTGTCGTTCTACTTTCCCGTTCGGCGTCCATCCATCCTAGCCACGGCCCTGCGCCCTGCCGTTGAATCCTGCTGGCCGCAAAATTCCCGCCCGCGACCAATCCCAGTTGTCTTTTATTCCGAGCCGGCATCTCATTCCCCTGATCAATTAAAGACCGGCGGTACGCGGCTTTGATGCCTGCAAAAATAAAAGCTGGGGATTTTGTCGACCTGTGTATTCTGAATTAACACTTTCGAAAAATCCCACATGCGCACCAAACCTTCACGCACGCCCAAAGCTGCCCCAACCCGGTGGTACCGATCACCGTTAGTAATCGCGCTGGCGCTTTTCATCTACCTGCCGCTGTGGTTTTTCTGGTCGGGCAATACCAGTCGGGTGCTGGACACCCAACCGACCCACCTGAGCCCGCGCAGCGATCTGTGCGGTTTGAGGCTTCATAATCACCTCCGATAGTGGCAGATTGCAGATACGAACATGCATGCCTGAGTTCTGCGAAGCCAATATAGAGAGCCGGTTACGCGGCGACCCCTGAGTATTCGTTAACGAACCCAAGCGCACCAACGGATTCGAAACTAAATCGGAAAACATCGAATGTTATGGCCGAATATTCGTAATCTGAAGGTGCATGTCCTGCCTTCACTGACAGATACCTGCCAGTCAGATTAGTATCTCTGAAAACAGGACGGAGTGACTATAATTTGGCCGCTTATTGCCCATTTGAGTTGGCTAACACTACCGTCCGCTTTTCACTCAACGTCAGCCATCCGACCTTCTCTTATTTATCCGGCCAACGTCCACCTCGAAAGAGGCATGCGACCTTCTAAATTCGCTGCCCTCGACACTGTGTTCATCGCAGCCGCGCAAGTTGATAGCAGCGTCTTGCTTTAGGACATAGGCTCATGTCCGAACGATCGAGATTGTGCAACATGCTCGCCGCCAAACAAAGGCTATTTTGATCGATTGACGATATAGGAGACGGCGTCGACAATGTCTTGATCGCTACATGTATTACAATCCCCGCGCGCAGGCATATTGCGGTAACCCAGGAAAGCATGGTCCGTCAACTTGGATTCGCCCTGTTTGATGCGTCCCGACCACGCCGCCTTATCGCCTATCTTGGGTGCGCCCATTCTCCCCACGCCATGACAAAACTTGCAGGCATGGTTAAAGACTGCCTCTCCGGCATTTACGTCGCCTTCAGCCGCAGCCATATTCGACGACAGCATGCCCACAACAAGAATGCATGCTGTAATCATTTCTTTCATGCTAACCCTTCTTTCAAATTCATATTGCTATTTACTTTAGCTCAATCAGTGGGGCGTCTAGAAAAATGGCGACACTCTTTCAAGATGTGCCACTTCCACTGAAAAACGGGGATGTCATAGCATTTTGCCATCCCGAACGGCCGTTCCTGGACGGGATCGAACATATTCCATCCTGCTTCACAACGGTCAAAGTACGACCAAAAGCAGTTATCGCACCAACACCAACCTTGCCCTCAACTTCCGCAAAGCGCCCGACAAATCAGGGACGATTTGACCCGCTTTGCAAATCGTGTACCGGCGCATTGACACAAAATTCAGCCAGCTTCCCCAGCACACGTTGCAGCAGCCGGTTCGCCGCGACAACGCCGCCGTAAGCATCTTCGCTGGCCGCGGTTTCTGTTTCGTCGAATTGCTGCGCGGCAAGCAAACGCTTGCCGCGCACGTCTATCAGTTGCGCCCGCAGGGTGAGCTGCATGCGACTGGGACGTGTCATGAAATCCTGTTGCAGGCGAACCAGTTCGATATCGAGCCTGACATCGGCGGGAATCATACCCGGTGCCAGCACCACGGCCCGGAAACTTTGCGTTTGCATCATTGCCTGCGCAATGATCGGCTGCAGCATCCGCGCCGGCGTGTCTGCCCAGCGGCTGGTCACAAAATAATCCAGCTCGTAAGGTTGTTGCACATAGGCAATCTGTGTTGTGTCAAAACCGGGCAGTGCGCGCGGCATACTCACAGCCAGCACCAGGTCGTGTCTGACTTGCGCCGCCGGGATCGCCGGACCTGCGTCCAGCACGTAGATATTCTGGCTGGCCGCTTTCGGTGCGGGAAATACGCTGCAGGCTGCAAGCAGCAGAATCGGCACCAGTAGCTGGAGTGCCTGGAGTACTTGGCAGGACATACGCCGCATTCCGTTGCTGTTCATCTGAAATTTTTCCTTAAGGTGTGTGCCGGTTCGTTCATCGCAACCCGGGCAGGCATCATTCACCGGGCCCGCGCTTCGCCACGGGTTTGCCGTATATCAACACGCTCGGGTTCTGTTCCAGTTCACCGCTGACGCGCCGCAGCGAACCGGTCAGCTCGCGCAATTCCGTCACCAGTTGTTGCACTTCCGGCAATGTCTGGTCGGTGAACGCAGCACTCGCATTCGTGCCTGCGCGGGAAAGTTCGTTTGACATGCGATCGAAATCGTCGGCGCTGCGCTGCATGTGCTGTACAAGTTGCGGCAACTCGTCGCTCGCGCGTGCGGTGTTTTGCATGGTTCGCGCGGTATTGTCGAGCGTGGAATCGATCAATGCCGAGCGTGCTGCCAGGGTATGCGACAGGGTTTCGATATCTGCCAGGGAGTGTTTGAACGCGCGCCGGTTATCGTCATCCATCAGGGCATTCAGGTTCTCGCTGGTCCGGTTGAGATTGGCGAGCAGCAACGTAGCCGCGGATTCGAGCCGGTTGACCAGGGAGGGCCCGCTCCTGATCACCGGATACGCTTCGTTGTTCTGCGCAAGGAGCGGAGGCGAATCGCGGCTGCCTCCGGTCAAATCGACAAAGGCGAGGCCGGTCAATCCCTGTGTCTTCAGAACTGCCAGCGTGTCCGCTTTGACCGGCGTGCCACGCTCGATGGCGAGCGTTAATTGCACTTCTTCGACATTGTCCGGCGCCAGCGCGATTTTTTGCACACGACCGACGCTGACCCCGAGATAGCGCACCGGCGCGTTGAGATTCAGCCCCGCCACCGATTCCTTGGTGTAAGTCTGATAGATGTCATACTGCTTGCTATAGGATTTTCCGCTGCTTAACCACAGCACGCCACCGATCAGTCCGGCGCTCAACACCAGGACGAACAATCCAACCAGCGTGTAATTTACTTTTTCTTCCATGCCTGTTCGCGCGCGGCGCGTCCGCGCGGCCCATAAAAATATTCCCGAATCACCGGATGCGCCGACCGGGAGAGCTCCTCCATGGTCCCCACGCCCAGGATAGCCCCCTCGTCCAGCACCGCAACGCGATCTGCCACACGCCACAGCAAATCAAGATCGTGCGTCACCATCATGATCGTCAATCCGAGTGCATCGCGCAAATTCCGCACCAGTTCATCTATGCCGCTGGCACTGCGCGGATCAAGACCTGCGGTCGGTTCGTCGAGAAACAGCAATTCCGGATCGAGCGCGATGGCGCGCGCCAGCGCGGCGCGCTTGCGCATTCCGCCGCTCAACTCGCTCGGGTACTTCCTTCCGGCATCTGCGGGCAATCCGGTCAGCGCGATTTTGAGCGCCGCGATCTCATCTATAAAACCGGGACTGAGTTGGGTATGTTCACGCAGCACCATGCCGACATTCTCCGCCACCGTCAGCGAACTGAACAGTGCGCCGCGCTCGAACATCACGCCCCAGCGCCTGCGCAGTTCAAGCGCTTGCTCATCGGACAGACCGATCACTTCCTGGCCGAACACCCGGATCGATCCCGATACCGGTTTCAGCAGCATGATGATGGCGCGCAGCAGCGTGGATTTGCCACAACCGCTGCCGCCCACCAGCGAAAATATCTCGCCACGCCGCACCGCCAGACTGACATTCTCGTGCACCACAGTCTTGCCGTAGCAGGTGTGCAGGCCACGGATATCAACGATGGCACTGGAATTCTGCGGCTGTTCCATCACGGCGCTCATATATGGAGCCAGTTGAAGACCACGGAAAACAGCGCGTCAGTCAAAATCACCAGAAAGATGGCCTGAACGACGCTCAATGTCGTCTGCCGCCCCACGCTGTCGGCACTGCCCCCGACCTGGAAGCCCTGGAAGCATCCGACCAGCGCGATGATCGCCGCAAATACCGGGGCCTTGACAATGCCCGTCAGAAACGAGGACAAGCTGACCGCATCGCCAAGACGGTCAATGAAAACGTCGAAGCTGACATCCAGCTTGGAGCGTGCCATGATCATGCCGCCGATTATACCGGTCACATCGGCAAACACCGTCAACAGCGGCAACGCGATGATCAACGCCAGCATCTTGGGCAGCACCAGAAGTTCCTGCGGCGAGATGCCTATGGTACGCAATGCATCGATTTCCTCGGTAACCTTCATGGTGCCGATCTGCGCCGCATAAGCCGAACCGGACCGTCCCGCGACAATGATCGCGGTGAGCAAAGGCGAAAGCTCGCGCAGCATTGCCAGTCCCACCAGATCGGCAATGTAGATATTGGCCCCGAAGCGCTGCAATTGATCCGCGCCCTGATACGCGATCACTACACCCATCAGGAATGACAGCAGGCCGACAATAGGCAGTGCCTCAAATCCGGCCGTTTGCATGTTGTGGAAGATGGCACGCCAGCGGATACGGCGCGGTTGAGCCATCAATCGCGTCATTGCAATTACGCTTTCGCCGACAAACGCCAGCATGCCGAACATGTTCTCCACGCCCTGCCAGGACTGCCGCCCGATACTTGCCAACAGACCCTCCCTGGACTTGGTCGGGCGTGCCGATATCTCGGAACGTGCAGAAATCAGGTCCATCAACGAACTGAATTCCGTTCGCAATCCGGTGATCCGGACGTTACGGCCCTGCTGTTCAAGTGCGCTGGCTGTCATGCGCAACAACCAGGCTCCGGAAGTATCCAGCGAGGATATGGCCGAACTGTCGATCTCCACAACTGCCGCAACCGGCCAGTTCATATCCTTCAATTGTTGCTCGAGCTGGGCGATGCCCTGCACGGTCCAGGCCCCGGTGCAGCGCAACTTGACGGTTTCCGAAGCGGACGCTGCATCCGTCTGGATAACAAGTTTTGCAATTTGATCGGCTGTCATAGGCTCAACTGTTCCGTGCGGAAAAAGATACTTCAACCTGCTCCCAAGCTAATGACTGAATAATAGTATCAACTTGAACAAGTGTCTCCTGTTGTCTGCCAGTGTAACCGGTCGATTTTCATTACTTCATCTGGCAAACGACCGCCGCCCATTCAGCATTTCAACCGGCAAAACATACATCGCTTGCCAATTGGGCGCCCGGTAAAGCATTCAAGAGCCGGACTCGATCTCACAAATAGTCGGACAAAAGCCATAAATTCACGGCGGTTACCACGACAAAGATTATCCAGGCTGTGATTTTCAGCAACAGAGAATTGGCAAACGGGCCCATCAAGTTCCGGTCGCTGGTCAGCGAGATCAACGGCCATACGGTGAAAGGCAGCCCAAGACTCAACACGACCTGGCTGAGCACCAGCAATTTGCCGACACCGGTATCCCCGTACCACAGGATTCCGATAAATGCGGGGATCAATGCAAGCGAGCGGGTGACCAGCCTTCTCTGCCAGCAGGGGATTTTGATGTTGAGAAATCCTTCCAACATGATTTGTCCGGCAATCGTTCCGGTAATGGTCGAGCTCTGCCCGGCGGCAAGCAACGCGATGCCGAACAATATGGATGCAAAAGTGCTGCCCACCAGAGGGTCGAGCAAGTGATAGGCATCCTGGATCTCGGTGACTTCGGTATGGCCGGTCGCGTTGAACGCGCTCGCCGCGAGAATCAACAGGGAGGCATTGACGATCATCGCGAAACTCAATGAAATGACCGAATCCCATGTGAACAGCCGGACTGCATCCTTGTGGCTGGGTATACCCGCTTGAATATGGCGTGTCTGAACGATTGATGAGTGTATGTACAAGTTATGGGGCATCACGGTTGCGCCAAGAATGCCGATCGCAATGAACAAGGCCTGCGGGTTTTCAATCGGGTGCGGAACAAGGGATCGGATGATCGTGTGCCACGCCGGCCCGACCATGGCCAGCTCGATTGCAAGGCACAAGCCTATCGTCAAGAGCAAACCAAGAATAATGGCCTCGACCTGGCGAAATCCCCTGCCCTTCAGGCCCAGCACAATCAGGGTGTCCAGTGCGGTGATGCCAACGGCGGGCATCAGAGATATGCCGAACAGCAGATGCAGCGCAAGCGCGCTTCCCAGGACCTCGGCAACATCGCAGGCGACGATGGAAAGTTCGGCGATGATCCACAGGAAGTAATTGATCTGCGGACGATAGTAGTGGCGGCAAGCCTGGGCCAGATCCTTTTTTGCAACGATCCCGAGACGCAAACTCAAGGTTTGCAGCAGCATCGCGACCATGCTCGATAAAATAACGACCCATAACAGGCTCTCCCCGAAACGCGATCCCGCCTCGATATCGGTTGCCCAATTCCCGGGATCCACATAACCGACCGAAACCAGCAGACCCGGTCCCGCGATCTGAAAGATGCGTTTGATCAGTGGCGCATTCCGGTCAACGTTGATGCTGCCCTTGACTTCAGAGGGGCAAAATGGCGCTGTGGCGAATTCGGGCAGGCTGAACACGGGAAGTTTCAGTATCGGAACTCAGATTGCTTCGGGCGGCAATTTTTGGTGGTTCGCCTTGCCGAACCAAATTGATAAAAATGCCCAGGCGGGCGTGAACTTCAAATAGGAGAAGCTATGCCGATTGTTCATGGTTTCGTCTCCGGTATCGCGGAGGTGCGCCGCCAGCGCAGCCACATTCCGCGGCCCAAGATTAAGAGCAGGTAGGCCAGTCCCGCCAGCAGGATGATGGTGGCGCCGGCCGGCAGGTCGGGTTGATAGGAAAGCGCCAGCCCGGCGCCGGTAAAAATCACCCCGAGCAGCGTCGCCCCCAGCATCATCGGGACGAGAGAACGCAGATACTGGCTGGCGATGGCGGCCGGCAGCGTCAGCAGCGCGATCACCAGCACCAGCCCCACCACCTGGATCAGGATCACCACGGTCAAGGCCACCATCAGCAACAATCCCAGATAGAACACGTCGACCGGCACGCCGCGCAGCCGCGCGAACTCGTCGTCAAAGCACACGGCCAGAAATTGTTTGCGGAACAGCCACACCAGCGCGACGATGACGCCGTCCAGGGCGGCCATCAGCAACAGGTCCGCGCGGGGGACCATCAAGATGTTGCCGAACAAATAACTCATCAGGTCCACGTTGTAACCCGGCGTGCGCGAGATGAACAATATGCCGACGGCCATGCCGACCGCCCACAGCGCCCCGATGATGGTGTCCTCATGCTGGCGGAAGCGCAGGCTCACCCAGCCGATGATCAACGCCGCCAGAAGCGCGACGATGAGTGCGCCGCCAATCGGGCTTTTGCCCAGGAAATACGCGATACCCATGCCGCCCAACACCGTGTGCGCCACCCCGCCAGCGAGGTAACCGATGCGCTTGACCACCACATAACTGCCGACGATGCCGCAGGCGATGCTGGCCAGCACGCCGGCGGCCAGGGCATGCTGCAGAAACGCGTGGCCGGCAAGCGCCTCCAAGAATGCGTTCATGGGAATGCGCTCATTGCAATGCGCTCATGGCTTGGCCTCCATCCTGCAAGATTCGCCGTGCGGAATGCGATGCACCGGCATCCCGTACAGTTTTTCAATCATTTCCGAACCGATCGGCGCCGGCTGGTGGCAAAGCAGGGTGCGGTTGAGGCAGGCCACGCGGGTCACGTAGGGCGAGATGAAACCGATGTCGTGGGACACCACGACGATGGTCATGTGGCGGTTGAGTGACTTGAACAGGTCAAAGATCTCGGACTCGGCACGCATGTCGATGTTGGCGGTCGGTTCGTCGAGTATCAGGATGCGCGGATCGCAGACGATCGCCCGCGCCACCAGCACGCGCTGCAACTGTCCGCCGGAGAGCGTGCCGAGCGGTCGGCGGCGCAGGTCGAGCACCTCGGTCTCGATCATCGCCTGGCGCGCCGCTTCATGATCTGCGGCACGGTAGCCGCCCATCAGCCGGGTCGTGCCGAGCCGGCCCAGCAGCACGGTTTCCTCGACCGAGATCGGAAAGTCGCGGGCGAAGCGCGCATATTGCGGCACGTAACCGATCACCTTGCGCCATTCCTGCGGCGTCCCGCCAGCCACACGCACCTCGCCGAAATCCGGCCGGAGCAGCCCGAGCACCAGTTTGAGCAGCGTGCTCTTGCCGCCGCCGTTCGGCCCGACCAGCCCCATGAATTCGCCTTCCTCAACGTCCAGGCTGACATGTTCCAGCACCGGCGGGCCGATGTCGTAAGCGAAGGAAACATCCTTCAGTTCGATGATGGTTTTCATTTCAATGAGTCGGCGAACTCATGCGCGACCCGCAGCAGGTTTTGCGGATAATCTTCCGCCAGCGGATCCACCGCCACGACACGGGCGCCAATTGCTGCAGCGACAGTCGCTGCCGTACGCCGGCTGAACTGTTCCTGCACGAAGATGACCTTGACGCCCTCCTCCCTGCCGAAATCAATTACCCGCGCAAGCGCCTTGGCGCCAGGTTCCTTGCCTTCGGCCTCAATCGGGATCTGGCGCAGTGCGTAGTCCTTCGCGAAATATCCCCAGGCGGGATGAAACACCAGAAAGGGTTTTCCTTTTGCCGGTGCCAGAATGGACTGGATATTCCGATCCAGCGCGTCCAACTCGGCGATGAACGCGCGATAGTTGGATTCGTAGTCTCCGCGATGGGCGGGATCAGTTTCGATCAGCGCATCGCGGATGGTTGCGGCCATGGTCTCCACCCGCCGCGGGCTGGTCCAGACATGGGGATCCGTGCCGCCAGGCTCGCCGCCCGGGCGGGCGAGCGGCAACAGCGCAATGCCGCGCTGCATCGGCACCACGCGCAGCGCCGGGTTCGCATCCCTGATGCGGTTCATCCAGGTGTCCTCGAACGGCACACCGATCGAAAAATAAAGCCGCGCCTGCGACAGCGCCACCATCTGCCGCGGTGTCGGTTCGTAAGTC
The DNA here is from genome assembly GCA_049684555.1 of Gallionella sp. Classification (GTDB taxonomy): domain Bacteria; phylum Pseudomonadota; class Gammaproteobacteria; order Burkholderiales; family Gallionellaceae; genus Gallionella. The sequence goes on from JBAVGB010000005.1 coordinate 53,539, forward strand.
TCCGGACTTTGCCCCGGTCCCACCATCACCGACACCGCAACCTGCTTGCCGCCGATGTGTTCGACGAAATATTTCTGCGGCAATATGCTCACGAACACTTGCAGCGGCGCGGCCATAGCCGGGAAGGACAGACCCAGGCCGGACAAACCCATCAGGGCGAGCAGCGCCAAGCCGAGCCGGCGTATGCCGACGTTGTGCAGTGGTAGCGTACGGTTCATGCGTTGTCTCGTTTCATGGGGCGCGGTTCAGCAATTCGCCGAGTGCATCCACGAAGCGGGCGTTGTCCTCTGGCCGAGAAGTGGTCACGCGCATGTACCCTTTGCCCAGCATAGTGTCAGCCAAAGGCTTGACCAGAATCCCCTTGGCCGCGAGCGCATCGGCCAGCTGTGCCGCATCATACGGTGCGAAGTCGGCGAGGAAGAAATAGGTTTCTGTCGGATAGGTGCGAATGCCCAGCGCACGCAATTGCGTTGCGAGCTCGCCGGCCCAGGCGCGCAGCTGCAGCGCGCGTGCAAAAACCTTGTCTTCATGCCGGAGTGTCGCGATGGCGGCTGCCTGACTCGGACGCGCAAGCGGGTAGGCGTCATTGTGGCTGTTCAAGTCGTCGGCGATCGCCTCGGGCAAGATCGCGTAGCCGACCCGGAAACCCGCCAGGCTATGCGCTTTGGACAGCGTGCGCGTGACCAGCAAATTGGCGTGTTCCGGCACCAGCCGTGCTACCGACTCGCCGGCCAGGCCGATGAATGCCTCGTCGACCAGGAAACGCGTCTGCGGATGGCGGTGCAACAGATCCGGCAACGGCGCCATGTCGAAGATGCCGCCGTTGGGATTGTTGGGATTCACGATGACCGCGAGCGTCGTGCCTTGCGGGATCGCCAGTTTTGCCAGATCGAACGCGAAATCGTTGCCGGGCAGCAGCCGTGTTTCGGTATAGCGCCGGGCGATCTCGGGAAACAGCACATAAGTCGGCGTCAGCAGGTGAACCTGCTGGCCGAAGCGATCGAAGATCTGGCGCAGGATCAGTTCGGAACCGGCGTTGATGTGTATCAGCCGTTCGGGAACACCGATCTGCTCGCTGAGAAGACGGCGCAACGGCGCCGAATATGGCTCGGTGTAATAGTTGCTGTGCGGCACTTCGGCCTGTGCTGCCGCAATCGCTTCCTCGATAGGCGGCAGCGGGTTTTCGCACAGCAATAATTTGATGCCGTGGAACGTGCCGCCACCTTTCTCTGCAATGGCGCTCATGATCGACCCCTTCCGCCCCTATGGCCGCCCCTATGGCCGTGCATATGGCGCCCGGCGCCGCCACCGCCACCAGCGGAACGTTGGGCACAACGCTGAAACGCAGCCAGATGCCGCTGCTGCGACGCCTCCTGCAGATTGCGCAGCACCGTGAAACTGTCCGGGCGCTGGGTCGCCCCTAGCAGCCGCTCGTACATTTCGCCATTGGCAATCTCGGCGGCGACACCCGCTTCACAGGCTGCTTGCAAACTGGCATAGCGCGCAACCTTTCCCGGCCAGGGATTGTCGGGCACGGCCAGCCGGTAGCGTGCAAACAGTGTGCAAAGCGCCTCGATGTGGCGCGCCTCGGCTTCACGGATATTGCTGAAAGGCGGCGCCTCGCCGAAATCGGTAATCACCTGATCGTAAGTCGCCCAAGCGCGGTATTCGTCGTCGAGCGCTTCGTTGAGTGCACGAATCTCGGGTTCTGTCAGTTCGTTCATGGCTTAGCCTCCGAAGTAAAATAATGCAATCGCGCCAGTACCGGCCAGTAGAATTCGTTGTGCCTCGATTCTCTTTCAGGCTCCTGGTCCATATCCTCACCGCATCCTTCAGGCGGCTTGACATGCGGCAAGGTCAAGCCAGAACCGGTGCGGATAATCGCGGCTGGCCTCGTCTGCGGCGAGCGGCTGCAAGCCCTGCGACCTGAAAAATCCTTCGGCATCGGCCTGCGCTTTCACCAGCAAGCCATCGTAACCGCTTTCGCGCGCGGCGGCGGCAGCGGCCGACAGCAGGAGAGTACCCGCGCCGCGGCGTTGCTGGTCCGGGTCGACAAAGAGACCATGCAGCAACATCCCGCGCAGACCGCGGGGACAATCACGCACGGATGCGGCCTCCCATGCGGCAACGCCGATCACACCGGCAGCGCTGTGTTCGGCAATCACGATGTGCAGATGTTGCAGGTCATAGGCATTGTAGCGATAAGTGGGCAGCGCCAGCCGTTTCACCCGCTCCGGCAGGTTCCAGGTACACACCGCGCGTTCGATGATCTGGTTGACCGCAACCAGATCGGCAGCCGTTGCCGGACGCAGTTTGATTTGCGATGAGGCACTATCCGCGTGGATCATTTGTTTTCACACCTTTGAAAACCTGCAGACAACACTCCGCAGCTTCGCCGGTACTTCAGTCTTCAAGCAGGCTGCGCAACATCCAGGCGGTCTTCTCGTGCACATCCAGGCGCTGCGTCAGCACATCGGCGGTCGGCTGGTCATTCGCGGCATCAACCAGCGGAAATAATTCGCGTGCCGTGCGCGCGGTGGCTTCCTGCGCGGCAACCAGATGGCGGATCATGTCCGTCGCCTTGGGCACGCCTTCGACTTCCTTGATCGAGGCCAGCTTCACGAACTCCTTGTAAGTTCCGGGAGCCGGATGGCCCAGCGCACGGATGCGTTCCGCGATGGTGTCGAGCGCATTCCACTGCTCGGTGTACTGGCCCATGAACATCATGTGCAGGCTGTTGAACTGCGGTCCGGTGACATTCCAGTGGAAGTTGTGCGTCATCAGGTAGAGCGTGTAGCTGTCGGCCAGCAGTGCGGAAAGGCCTTTTGCGATCTTCTCGCGATCCTTGTCGCTGATACCGATGTTGATCGAAGCGGCTTTGTCTTTCTTTGCGTTCATGGTTGATTCTCCTTGGATAGAATTAATTGAACACGGATTGCATAAAACAACATCACCCGGCGAAACCGGCCATCCGGGCCGTTGATACAGGCGTCTGATCCGGAAACCTAACGTCCGGCATTGGCGCTTTCTATTACTTTTCGTCTTTCATGGTCGATACCCTTTGGGATTGAAATCGGTTCGCAAGGGATATCGCTCGAATCAGGGTGCCTCTGCATCAGTACCGTCACATCTTTGATATGGGTGACAGGATAATTCTTTCAAGGCCCGAGAAACTTCGGTACGGGGCATTCTCATGTGCCTTAGAATGTGCCTTAGTAAAGATAATCAGTTGATAATATACCTCAAACCGCTGGCTTGATATCGGCGCTTTGGCCAACTAGCTATCAGAGGATAGCGGAATATTCATTGGTACTTGTCCTATGTCTGAGTTTTCACGACAGCAGCACTTCGCCAAATCCGGCAAATGCCCGGTTGCAACTCGCTCCAGCACGCGCAGACCATCATGCAACTTGCCGTATATGTTCAGGGATTGCGCAACGGTCGCAGATAAAGCCATTCGAAAAAACGCTTTGCCCAGTGCATCAGGCGCATCGGCGGCAACACGATGGCGCGCTGCTCGCTGCGATAAACCAGGATGCCCTTGTCCAGGGTGTCGACTATGCAGATCAGTTCGGGCTTGAATTTCGCCGCCGGTGTTTTGCCGTGCAAGACATGCACCAGATTCTCGGCTGCGGCCTTGGCCTGCAAATCAGCCAGGTGTGCTTGCTTGGGCATCCAGTCCGGGCCGGGATAGCTGCCCGCATCGCCCGCAACGAACACCTTGTCCAATCCGCTTGCGCGGCAATACTCGTCGGCCACGACAAAGCCGCCTTCCGATTTGGCCAGGCCGGTATCGGCAAGCCAGTCCGGGCCGGTCATGCCCGGCATGAAAAGGATCAGGTCGGCGGGAATTTCGCCGCCCTCGGTTTTTACCTTGTCGGATTCAAAGCAGAGAATCTTGTGCCCCAGGTGGGTATCGATGTTGCGGCGTGCCATTTCGCGCAACAAACCCTGGACGGCCTTCGCGCCCAGGCGCTTGCCCGGTTCGGGCGCGGCATTGAAGAACACCAGACGGAACTTGTCGCGCCTGCCCTGGCGCCTGAGCAGGGTATCGAGCCCGAGCAGCAGCTCGAACATCGGCCCGCCGCGCATCGCACCGGGCTCCTTGGGGTTGGTGCCGAAACCCAAGGCAATGGTGCCGCCCTGCATTGCGGCAATACGGTCGCGGATCATTTCAGCGTCCGGAATGCCTGCGCAGATGGTAAGCGCATGCTCAATACCCGGCGGGGACTTGAGGAAGCGGCCTCCGCTGACAATCAGCAAGGCGTCGTTGGCGACTTCACTGTTGTTGGTCAGCACCCTGCGGCCGCCCTCCGAGAGACCGGTCACCCGGCCCTGATGGAAATTGATGCGGTACCTGGCCAGCCATGCATCCAGATTCAGGCGCAGGTCGTCGCCGCAGCGCAATCCGGATGGCAGCCAGATCAGGCCGGGGTAATAAACGAACTCGGCTGCGGGGGCAACCAGGGTCAGGTCCGCGTCCGGCAGGCGCCGGCGCAACTCCCTTCCCGAGGTCAGTGCCGCGAATCCGGCTCCGATGATGCTGATGCGCTCCATATCTTTCTCCAATCACATGTGTCGGCAACTGTCTGGTATTTTGAAAGCCCCTGAAAGCCTCATGGGCAGTCGCTTCGACCGGTCGAAGCGAAGCGCGCGCTGAATCTTTCTGCCGGTGTTACCAAGTCTAACGCGTTGTGCGGACTTTAAGCCAACTCACAACCCGGCTCGGCTGCATATCCGCCATGCTATCCTTATCACGCTGATTTTGTTAATGCTCACTGATCCAGTGATTGCTGACATCTTCCGCTATGCGGCAACGATTTCGAAAAAGGGGGCATGATGTTTGACCAAAAGCTTATTTCCAGCATGAAGAATTTTAATCGGTTCATCCACGTCCTGCTCGCGCTGGCTCTCGGCGTTGCATGCGTGATGGTGATATGGGATTTCGGAATTATTGCAAGCAACGCACTGAGTTCAGGAAATGCAATGAGCGGGTTTTTCCACGCGCTGGGTGCGCTGTTCATCCTGTGGACGCTATCCACGCTGATCTCGGCGGAGATAAATTATCTGCAAACGGGTCGCGTCTATGTGCGCGTGTTCATTGAAGTCCTGATAATCACGGTGATTCGGGAAATGATTGTTCAACCGGTTCAGGTCATTAGCAGCCCAAGTGGCAGTGAAACCGGTTCCAATCCGATCCACTATGGATTACTGCTTGCGGCACTGCTCGTGAGCGGGGTTGTCTATAAACTCACCAGCGATCCCCATACGGCAGACGATCCGGCGATTGAAGGTTAATTTTTTTCCAAATCTTTATAGCGGCGGGAAAACCTGAATGCACCGATCCCCTAACGCACCGCAAGCTTCCACAATGACGTGACTTCCGCCGCGCGCGCCGCATGCAAAGGGTCAGTTTCATCGGCCACCTTGGCATGATGCGGGCGTACATCGATACGTTCGATCACCCGCAAACCGGATGTCGCGAACAGCCCCAGCAGTTCCTCGCGGGTGCGCAAACCAAGATGCTCGGCGATGTCGGACAGCACCAGCCAGCCCTCGCCGCCCGGCTCCAGATGTTCTGCCAGCCCGCCGACAAAGCCGCGCAGCATGCGGCTGTCCGGGTCGAAGATCGCATGTTCGATCGGCGAACTTGGGCGCGCGGGTATCCACGGCGGGTTGCACACGACCAGCGGTGCCCTGCCAGCGGGAAACAGATCGGCATGCACGATTTCCACCTGCTTATCCAGCCCGAGCCGCGCGATGTTTTCGCGGGCACAGGCCAGCGCACGGGGATCATGGTCGGTGGCGACGATGCGTTTCACACCTCGACGCGCGAGCACCGCGGCAAGCACGCCGGTGCCTGTGCCGATGTCGAAGGCCAGTTCAGGCTCGGGGAATTTCTGTGGCAGCGGCGCGGTGTTCACCAGTTCCACGTACTCGCCGCGCACCGGTGAGAACACCCCGTAGTGCGGGTGGATGCGCGCGCCCGCTCCGCCATCGCCCAGTGCGGGAATCTCGACCCCCTTCTTGCGCCACTCATGCGCGCCGACCAGCCCGAGCAATTCGCGCAGCGCAACGACTGACGGCCCGCTGCATTCCCCGTAGGCCTCGATGCAGGCCTGACGGATGTCCGGGGCGCGGCGCAGCGGAATGGTGCAATCGCTGTCCAGCGGGATCAGGATCATTGCGAGCGTGCGCGCGCGCTGTAATTGCGCCTGGCGATGCAGGCGGAACGCGGCACCGGGCGCCGCCGGCGTTCCTTCGACCAAGGGTTTGCGCGGTTTGCGGTCAGCCCGCCGCGACATTGCCTGCAGCAGCTGCTTTGCATTCTGAAAATCGCCGCGCCACAACAGCGCCGTGCCTTCGCAGGCCAGTCGATATGCCATGTCGGCCCTCATCGTGTCGTCCGCGATGGACACGCGTTTTGGCGGCGGCATGCCGCTCTCCGAGCGCCAGCGTGCGGCGCATTCCGAACCGGCCTCGGTCCAATTGATTACGGGGTGCATCGCATTCCTGTCGATATTGTGCATAGGCCATCATATCGCGATGCCGCGATCATTGATGCGAAATATCGCGCCACCTGGTCCGGCTTGCCCATACGCCGCGCAATTCCAGTATCGCATTGACAGCATATTGAACATTCCAATATGATTCCCGCGTATTTTTCCCGAGGTTAAGAGATCGCGCGGGAGCCGGCAAATCAAAATTCCGCGCATCGCGCGCATCTGCGTCCAACCCGCCTCGATACACGATTGATGCAACACATGCAGTTTCAGTAAACATGTCCGTTTTCCAAAAGCGACTGGATCACTGAGGGCGTCACATATCAAGGGAAGTACATGTTTCGACTACTGCGCTATTTCTCGATCGCGAGCCTGGTTTCGATGGTGCTGGCGGCAGTCGTCCTCGGCATACTCCATCAGTTGCTGGAACAGGACCATCTGCTCAGATATGGCGAAAGCCGGAACATAGCGCTGGCGCAGGCTTTTTCAACCAATATCTGGCCCCGGTTCCGCGGCTTCGCCAATGCCGCACAGCATCTCGACGCGGATTCCCTGCGACGCCAGCCCGTGATTGCCAAACTGGGGCGCAGCGTGCGCAGTGCGGTGCGCAACACGCAGACGCTCCGTGTGCAAATCTATCAGCTCGACGGGCGCATGCTGTTCTCGACCGATGCCTCCCAGATTGGAACCAGCAACGGCAGCGACCCCAACTTTCTCTCGGCAAGGCAGGGTGTGCCGCAAAGCAGCATTACCCACCACGCCAAGTTCAACGGCTTGGGGGGGGAGCTGGCGAATCGCGCCGTGCTGTCGAGCTTCATCCCGTTGCGCGCCGGCGCGGATGGACCCATCCAGGGTGTGATGGCGATCGATACCGATATCACCGACCTTGAAGCAAGCGACAACAAGGAGGGAGCACAGATCGCGTTGGGCGTGATCGCGGTGCTGACCGCACTCTATGGCATCCTGTTCCTGATCGTCAGGCATGCGGACAGCGTCATCAGGGATCAATACGAACGGCAGCGCCGTATCGAGCAAAATCTCCGGCATGTGACCACCCACGATGCATTGACCAATTTGCCGAACCGCATGCTGCTGCTGGACAGAATCAAACAGGCGCTGGCTTCTGCTGAGCGACACAACAGCCTGCTGGGCGTGATGTTCGTGGATCTCGACTATTTCCAGAATATCAACAATTCCCTCGGTCACGAGATCGGCAATCAGGTGCTGCAAACCGTGGCGTTGCGTCTGGCGCGATGTGTGCGCGAAGGCGACACCATCGCCCGCCTGGGCGGAGATGAATTCGTGGTCGCTCTGCCGGACATCAAATCCAGCGCGGACCTGTTGCAGATCGCCACAAAGATGCTCAATGCGATTGCCACACCGATTGACACCGCCGGACGCGAGCTTCATCTCACCGCAAGCATCGGCATCGCCCTTTATCCGGAGCACGGAAAGGATGCGGAGACGCTGATCGGCAACGCGGACATGGCGATGCACAGCGCCAAGCGCCTGGGACGGAACCGGCACCAGTTGTTTGTCGGACACATGAGCGATGAGATTCGACAGCAGTTGCAACTGGAAGATGAAATGTGGCGCGCGCTCGAGAACAACGAATTCGTGCTCCATTATCAGCCCGTCATCGACCTGAAATCCGGGAAGATCATCGGGGCCGAGGCACTGCTGCGCTGGCCCAATACCCATGGAACCTGGCTTACGCCCGCGGAATTCATCCCGGTCAGCGAGAAATGCGGCCTCATCGCCCCGCTGAGCGAATGGGTCCTTAGCGAGGCTTGTGCCCAGATGCAGGCATGGAAAGAAAGCGCCCACGGACTGGGCAATCTGGACATGGCGGTGAATCTGTCGCGCCTCCATTTCGCGACGCCCGGCCTGAAGACCATGATTTCCGGGGTAATCGAGCAGGCCGAGATCGATCCGCAGTTGTTGCATCTCGAGATCACCGATGGCTTTTTGAAGGACCCTAACGAATCGGTCCTGGCCAATTTCGACGGGCTCAAACAACTCGGCGTGAAATTCACCCTCGATGACTTCGGAACCGGATATTCGAGTCTGGGCTATTTGCGCAGTTATCCGATCGATCTGCTCAAGATCGACCGGGCATTTATTCGCGGCCTGCCGGACAATGCCGACAACGCGGCGATCGTGACCACGATCATCGCGCTGGCCAACAGCCTCGACTTGACGGTCGTCGCAAAGGGAGTCGAAACCGCCGCGCAACTGTCATTCCTGCAGCAAATCGGTTGCCAGCATGCGCAGGGATTCCTGTTCAGCCGCCCGCTGCCGTCAGGCGAATTCCTGGCGCTGGCATTCGAACAGCGGGACATGCGCATCGCCCGGCCCGGGCCTTCCGGCTAGCAGCCGCAGCAAATTATTCGCCTGAACTGTCCCGGCTCCGGCCGCGCATCTCGGTGAAACGCTGCACGAATTCGGCAAACGCACCGGCTTCGATCGCAGCGCGGATTTCGCCCATCAGCTGCTGGTAATAGTACAGATTGTGTATCGTGTTCAGGCGCGCGCCGAGAATCTCGCCGATACGGTGCAGGTGATGCAGATAGGCGCGAGTGAAGTTGCGGCAGGTATAACAACCGCACTGCTCGTCCAGCGGGCGCATGTCCATCCGGTACCGGGCATTCTTGATCTTGATGTCGCCGATACGAGTGAACATCATGCCGTTGCGCGCATTGCGGGTCGGCATCACACAATCAAACATGTCGATGCCCTGGGCGACAGCCGCCACGATATCCTCGGGCGTGCCGACTCCCATCAGGTAGCGCGGCTTGTCCCGCGGAAGCCGCGGCGCGGTGTGCCTGAGGATACGCAGCATGTCTTCCTTGGGTTCGCCAACCGACAGCCCGCCGATGGCATAGCCGTCGAAACCGATGCGCTCCAGTTCGCGCAGCGATTCATCGCGCAGGTATTCATGCATCCCGCCTTGCACGATACCGAACAGCGCATTCGGATTGCCGTCATGCGCGGTTTTCGAGCGCGCTGCCCAGCGCAGCGACAGACGCATCGATTCACCGGCTGTCTTCTCATCGGCCGGATAGGGCGTGCACTCGTCGAAGATCATCACGATGTCGGAATTGAGAACGCGCTGGATACGCATGGACTCTTCCGGCGACAGGAAGCATTTGTCGCCGTTGACGGGCGACTGAAAGTTCACCCCCTGCTCTGTGATCCTGCGCAGCTCCCCAAGGCTGAATACCTGAAAACCGCCGGAATCCGTCAAGATCGGCCCATCCCATCCCATGAAACGGTGCAAGCCGCCATGCGCGGCGATCACGTCCAGTCCCGGGCGCAGCCACAGATGGAAGGTGTTGCCCAACACGATCTGCGCGCCGATCTCGTGCAGTTCGACCGGCGACATCGCCTTCACCGTGCCATAGGTGCCGACCGGCATAAAGGCGGGCGTTTCGACGTTGCCGTGAACGAGTTCAAGCGTGCCGCGACGTGCAAGGCCGTCGCTTTTATGCAGGGTGAATTTCATGGCTTTCTTTCGATCAGCATCGCATCGCCGTAACTGAAGAAACGGTACTCTTTTTCAACCGCATGGCGGTAGGCTGCCAGCATTTCATCCATCCCGCCAAACGCGCATACCAGCATCAGCAGTGTCGAACGCGGCAGGTGGAAATTGGTGAGCAGCACGTCCACGATCCTGAAGCGGTAACCCGGCGTGATGAAAATGTTCGTCTCCGCGCTGCCTGCGCGCAATTCACCTTGCGCTGCCGCACTCTCCAGCGCCCGCAAACTGGTCGTTCCGACCGCGACCACCCTGCCCTGTTTCGCGCGGGTCGCGGCGACCGCATCCACCGTCGCCTGCGGAATCTCATAGCGTTCGCTGTGCATGGTGTGGTCCCGGATATGCTCGGCGCGCACCGGCTGGAAGGTTCCTGCACCGACGTGCAGGGTCACATAGGCGATCCGCACGCCCCTGTCGCGCAGGGCCTGCAGCATCGCTTCGTCGAAATGCAGCCCCGCCGTAGGAGCCGCGACCGCGCCGGCCGCTTTTGCAAACACGGTTTGGTAACGCTGCTCGTCTTCGCTCCCCGCCGCGTGCGTGATATAGGGCGGCAACGGCAATTGTCCGTGGCGTTCGAGCAGGTCCAGCACATCCTCCCCGGAAACAAAGCGCAGGCGAAAGAATTCGCCCTCGCGCCCCAGTACCTCGACCTGCAAGTCGCCTGTAAGCTTCAAGTAACTGCCAACCCTGGGCGCATGACTGGCACGCACCTGTGCCAGAACCTCATGCGCATCCAGCACGCGCTCGACCAGCACCTCGATCCTGCCCCCGCTTTCCTTGCTGCCCGTCAAGCGCGCCTTGATCACACGGGTGTCGTTCAGCACCAGCAAATCGTTCGGTCCGATCAACCGCGGCAGATCGGCGAAAAGCCGATCCTCAAACTCGCCGCCATGCACATGCAAGAGGCGGCTGGCGCCTCGCCGCTGCGGCGGATGCTGCGCAATCAGCCGCTCCGGCAATGCAAAATCAAATTCATCGGTACGCATGAACAGTGAAAAATCCGTACAAAGCGCGGATTGTAGTCGATGTGAATATCTGCCCGCGAGAAAAGCGCATCCCCCGGGCGGGGAAACCCGGCAACGCGCTGCCGGGTTTAAAACCGAAGATCCCAGCCCGCAGTTACGGTTGGAGCTTGAGCAGTTTGAACAAAGCCTTGTCGGCGGCGGGCAAGACCAGGAAATCCGGGTTGTGCAGGTCGATCTTGTTGTAGCGCAATGCTTCCCCGGCCAGGTTGCACACGATGCCGCCCGCCGCGTTCACCACGGCATGGGCGGCGGCGGTGTCCCATTCCATGGTCGGACCCAGGCGCGGATAGAGATGCGCCTCGCCCTTGGCAACCAGGCAAAACTTGAGCGAACTGCCCATGCTGATGCATCGGTAGTCGCCCAACTGGTCGAGCAGCGCTTCCATGCGCGCATCCCGATGCGAACGGCTGGCAACGACCCTGATCGGTTCTCCCACAGCATGGGGCTGGACCGCGATGGGCTGCGCCGCGAGGTTGCCGCGCTGCATGAAAGCACCCGCGCCGCGCGCCCCGTAGTAGCAAACATCCGGCACCGGCGCATACACCACACCCAGAACAGGCTCGCCCTGCTCGACAAGCGCGATGTTGACCGTGAATTCGCCGTTGCGCTTGATGAACTCGCGCGTGCCGTCGAGCGGATCGACCAGCCAGTAGCGCGTCCATTGCGAACGGACCGGGTAGGCAACGTCTGCGCCTTCTTCGGAAAGGATGGGCATTTCCGGTGTGAGCCTGGAAAGTTCCTCGACAATAATCCGGTGCGCGGCCAAGTCCGCCAGGGTGAGCGGCGAGTCGTCCGCTTTGCTGGTCTGGCCTGCTTCGCCGCTGCGATAAATCCCCATGATCGCCGCCCCGGCGCGGTGCGCGATCTGCACCACATGCTGCATGTATCCTGCCTTCATGATCGATGACCCCGTTTCCGACCCTGTCTGAAGCCCCCTTGGATAACCATCAAATTGGGATGTCCATCAATCGGGATATCCATCAACTGGATATCGCATGATAACACCCGGGTTTCGGCCCGGGCCTGGACAAGCCGACCGGCCCTTCAGATTTGCCGGCCGCCGCCCTTGCCAGAGCTTTACGGCAAATGCAGAATCGGCCAAATCAGGTCCGTCGATAAAGACACCCTGGCAACCCGCGCAATGGAGCGTGAAATGCTGCCAACCAAGCCTCCCGGGCGAGAATGGAGTTGATATGGCACCCTGCTTCAGGGATAATGCGGCCCGCTTAGCCGGGGTGGTGGAACTGGTAGACGCGCCGGACTCAAAATCCGGTGTCTGAGAGGACGTGAGGGTTCGAGTCCCTCCCCCGGCACCAATAAGCGCTGTTTTATCGTTCAGGAAAGACCGGTTATCGCTGGCGATATGCCTTGCAATACCGGACTTAACAATAACCGGGTATCCGGGGATTCGGGTCGTTCCATGAATAATGCCGTTCGCTCATGTCAACCGAATAAATCTTGGCTGCGTTATATGCCCTGACACGGTAGTGTCTTAAACGTTTATCAATCTACTATAAATTGGAGTTCACAATGAGCAAACTGTTATCCGCACTGATCGCTGCTGTATTCGCTGTTGTTTCTTTCACCGCTGTTGCTGCTGACGCAGCGATGGCTCCTGCAGCGCCAGCTGCTGCGGCTGCTGCACCTGCAAAGGCTGAAGCAAAGAAAGAAAAGAAAGAACACAAAGCAAAGAAAGCGCACAAAGCCAAGAAAGCACACAAAGCTAAGAAAGAAGAAGCAGCACCAGCAGCAGCCAAGTAATACCGGCACAAGCTTGAAAAAAGCAGGGGGAACCCTGCTTTTTTCATTTCTGGAGTCCAAAATGGTCTGGAAACCCAATGTCACGGTCGCCGCAGTCATCGAGCGCGGGGGCAAATTCCTGTTGGTAGAGGAAGAAACCCCGCAGGGCTTGCGCTACAACCAGCCTGCAGGGCATCTGGAGCCCGGAGAATCGCTGCTCGAAGCCGTGGTTCGCGAAACCCTGGAAGAATCGGCATATCATTTTGTTCCGCAACACCTGCTCGGCATCTATCGCTGGCATTCGGACGAGTCGGATACCACCTACTTGCGTTTCGCCTTCACCGGCAAAGTCACTGGGCATGAGGCGGATCGCAGGCTCGACAGCGGTATAATTCAAGCCCTATGGCTATCATACGAAGAAATCCGGTCCACCCGATCACGTCACCGCAGCCCGCTGATATTGCGCTGCGTCGAGGATCATATTGCCGGGAAGCGCTATCCGCTGGAGTTGCTGGTTCACTATGACTAAACGCATCGTGGTTGGCATGTCCGGCGGTGTGGATTCTTCCGTCACCGCCCTGCTACTCAAGCAGCAGGGATACGACGTGGTCGGCCTGTTCATGAAGAACTGGGAGGACGACGACAGCGACGAGTACTGCTCATCGCGCCAGGACTTGCTTGACGCGGTATCGGTCGCCGACACCATCGGCATCCCCATCGAAGCAGTCAATTTTTCAAAGGAATACAAGGAACGCGTGTTCAGCGATTTCCTGCGCGAATACCAAGCCGGGCGCACGCCCAATCCCGATATCCTGTGCAATGCCGAGATCAAGTTCAAGGCCTTTCTCGACCACGCCATGCAGCTCGGCGCGGACACCATCGCCACCGGTCACTATGCCCAGGTACTGGAAAAGAACGGACTTTTTCAACTGCTCAAGGCCAGCGACGGCAGCAAGGACCAGAGCTATTTTCTGCATCGCCTGAATCAGGTGCAATTGGGCCGCGCGATGTTCCCGCTCGGCAAGCTGTTGAAATCCCGGGTGCGCAGCATTGCCGAACAACACGGTCTGTCCAACCACAACAAGCGCGACAGCACCGGCATCTGTTTCATCGGCGAACGCCCGTTCCGCGAATTCCTGAACGGCTATCTGCCCAACCAGCCGGGCGACATGGTCACGCCGGATGGCAGGGCCGTCGGGCAGCACATCGGGCTGGCTTTCTATACCATCGGACAACGCCAGGGGCTGGGTATCGGCGGCGCCCGGGAAGCTACCGGCGAGCCGTGGTTCGTGTGCGGGAAAGATATGGCCAACAACTGTTTGATCGTGGTGCAGGGTCACGATCATCCGGCTTTGCTGAGCAAAAACCTGACTGCGCTGGATAGCCACTGGATCAGCGGCAGCGCGCCCGAAATCGATCATGCCTATGCGGCCAAGACGCGCTATCGCCAGGCCGATGCGCCGTGCCGCCTGACCAAGTTCGACGGCAGTGCATGCGCAGTCGCCTTTGATGAGGCACAGTGGGCCGTCACACCGGGACAGTCCGTGGTGATTTACGACGGCGACGTTTGTCTGGGCGGCGCGATCATCAAACAGGGAAGCTCATTCACGGAACAAAGGCTGGGCTGATTCGCGTAAAATGCGCCCTTTGGCTTTGCTTCGAACCAGACCATGACAACCCTCACCAAACTAACCGCCCTCTCCCCGCTGGATGGACGCTACCACGGCAAGGTCGATGCCTTGCGCGCTTATTTCAGCGAATTCGGCCTGATCCGCTTTCGCGTGCTGATCGAGATCGAATGGCTCAAGGCGCTCGCTGCACAGCCGGATATTGCCGAAATTCCGCCCTTCTCGCCCAAGACAATCGCACAACTGGACGCCATAAACGCGAACTTTTGCGAGGAAGATGCGCTTGCGATCAAGACCATCGAGTCCACCACCAACCACGATGTCAAAGCCGTCGAATACTGGCTGCGCGACAAGCTGTCCGGCAATCCGGAAACCGCCAGGGTATTGGAATTCATCCATTTCGCTTGCACTTCTGAGGACATCAACAATCTCAGCCACGCGCTGATGCTCAAGACAGCACGCGATGCCGTGATGCTCCCGACGCTGAATGTCCTGACCACCCGGCTGAAAAACATCGCCCACCAGCTGGCCGATCAGCCGATGCTGAGCCGCACCCACGGCCAGACGGCAACGCCGAGCACACTGGGCAAGGAAATGGCCAATGTGGTGTACCGGTTGCAGCGCGCCGAACAACGCTTGGCAGGCACGGAGATACTCGGCAAAATCAACGGCGCAGTGGGCAACTACAACGCGCATCTGGCCGCCTATCCGGGGGTTGACTGGGAAAACTTCGCGCAGCGGTTTGTCACCGCACGCGGCATCGTGTTCAATCCGTATACCACCCAGATCGAACCGCACGATTACATGGCCGAACTGTTTGATGCCTACGCGCGCGCGAATACCATCCTGATCGACCTGAACCGCGATATCTGGGGATACATTTCGCTCGGCTATTTCAAGCAGAAAGTGATCAAGGGTGAGGTCGGTTCTTCCACCATGCCGCACAAGGTCAACCCGATCGACTTCGAAAATGCCGAGGGCAACCTGGGCCTCGCCAACGCGCTGCTGCGCCACCTCTCGGATAAATTACCCGTTTCCCGCTGGCAGCGGGACCTGACCGATTCGACCGTATTGCGCAACATGGGTGTGGCACTCGGCTACACGCTGCTTGCCTACGAATCATGCCTGAAGGGACTGAACAAACTGGAAGCCAATCCCGGTCGCCTGGCCGAAGACCTGAATGCAAGCTGGGAAGTGACGGCTGAACCGATACAGACCGTGATGCGGCGCTACAACATCGCTGACGCCTATGACAAGCTCAAGGAATTGACACGCGGCAAAGACGGCATCAATCGTGCCTCGCTGCAAGCCTTCATCAATACCCTGGACATCCCCGAAACCGAGAAACAGCGCCTTTTGCAACTGTCACCGGACACTTATATCGGCAAAGCCGCGGCGCTCGCGAAGCGGATCTGACCGCCGCTTTCCTGCCACAACCAATCCGGCTATTTGAAATTGCGCCGTACGGTCACCGAATAATCGTTTCGATCATAGGCATAAGAAGCTACATTCGATGCGTTGTAATAACGCACAATTTGCGGCCGCACGATCCATGAATTGCCTACATACCAGTTCATCCCCACGGTCAGGTCGCTCAAACGGTCAATCCGGTGGCCCGAAATGAGCGGATCGACATTGCCGAAATAGCCGAATTGATGTCCTGCGCTGAAGAACAGTTTTGCACTGTCGCTTACGGCCGCCTGCCCGCCGGCGCGAATTCCGGTAAACCGCTTCGCGCCATCGGTCCGCCCGCCAGCCGGTAACGCCAGCGTTGCCGGCCCGACATCATTCTCATTGCCGAAATACAAACTGCCCGACAGCGCCGCTTTCCCATCGCCCAGCATCCGCAGCATCCCGACCCCGGCGACGAGCTGATTGATGTCATTCAGTTGCAAGGCGGTATCCGCATAACGATATCGCACATACTGTCCGAACAGGCTCACCTGTTTGGTGGCACTGGATGCATGGCGCCATTCCCCGTTCACACCGGCCGAATCGTAATATGCTGCTCCGCCCAGGGAGTTCTGGCTGCCTGACATGCCCAAACGGTAGCGGTCAGATCCCGCGGCGTAGATCATGCCGGCACGCTCTTCCGTACTCAACGAGTCGTAATTTTTTAGCGCATAGTAATTGCGCTTGCTGATATCCGCCCCCGCATACAACCTGAAATTCGCATTCAGATCATGGTTGACCTCGCCCCCGGCCGCCACGCCCAAATAATTGTCTGGCAATTCCTCAATGCTCGAAACAAGCGTTGGCGTGATGATATTGTTCGGAAAGTCGGAAGCATTGTTGACGTTGGTATCACGCCCCAACGAACCATCGACATAGCCGCTGATAAGCGTAATACTGGCTTTTTCGCGCGTTGCAATGTCATCCAGATATTTTTTAATAGTCGCGCGCGCCTCGTCTGACGGATTTTCATCGAGCACGGTTTCGAACTCGGTCTTTGCGCGCTGCATGTCCCCAAGCTGATAATAAGCGCGCGCCATATCCAGGCGCGCCCCGGTATAACCCGGATCCTCGGCCAGCACCCGCTCAAAGGCCAGCGTGGCCCTGTCCGGCTTGCCGCTATCCAATGCTGCAATCCCGATCAGGTAATCGAAGCGCACTTCGCCGGAACGGTCGAATTCATGCGGTTCCAGCAGATTATAAGCATCTGTGGGTTTGCCGGCTTTCATCAAGGCTTCGGCATTCTCCAGCAGCTTTTCATCTATATCGGTTTGAACCGGCTTTTGAACTTTTGCGGCAGTTGGATTCTTTGCCGTGTCCTGGGCATACGCCCCGTTAGCGGCCACCATCAAACCACACAGGAGCCAGCATGCCGCATTTTTACATCTCATCACACCACACACCTATATATAAGGGTTCGATACATTGCTCAATTGATACTCGGCATATTCTACTTATAAGCATGAATACGCAGAAGCAAAACCCGTCATGATCCTGGATTAATTCTCTTGCATGTCATAACAATCCCGTTTCCGCGAAAGACAGCGTTTGCCCCGCCGCCACCACGAAGTGGTCCAGTACTCTCACGTCCACTAGGCTCAGCGCCTGCTTGAGCGCATCGGTCAGCAGTTTGTCCGATTGGCTGGGTTCGGCGACACCGGAAGGATGGTTGTGGGCAAGGATAACGGCAGCCGCGTTGTGAGCCAGCGCGCGCTTGACCACTTCGCGCGGATACACACTGGTCTGGCTGAGCGTGCCGTGGAACAACTCCTCGGAAGCGATCACGCGATGCTGGGTATCGAGAAACAACACCATGAACACCTCCTGATGCCGTCCCCCCAGCAATAGCTGCAAGTAATCGCGCACCGCGCGCGGCGAGTTCAGCGCGTCGCCCCGGTGCAGTTCTTCCCTGAGTGCCCGCCGCGACATTTCCAGAACCGCCTGCAATTGAACATATTTTGCCTGGCCCATGCCGTGCACAGCGCAGAAATCCGCCTCGCCGGCGGCAAATAACTGCGTCAGACTGCCAAACCGGGTCACCAAATCGCGCGCCAGATCCACAGCACTTTTCCCCGTCACACCGGTGCGCAAGAATATCGCCAGTAATTCAGCATCGGAAAGCGAGCCTGCACCACGACTTAAAAGCTTTTCGCGTGGCCGTTCGCCTTCCGGCCAATCCGGGATCGCCATATACCCTCCCAGCCCAGATACAGCTGATTCTTGTTAATATACGCAGCATTATGGAACATGCAAAGACAAAACGCATCAAGCCAGTCGGCCAGGCAAGCCCGGGCAAACGCATACTCCTGGGCATTACCGGCGGAATTGCGGCCTACAAGTCGGCCGAATTGCTGCGTTTGCTGATCAAGCAGAACTTTGAGGTACAAGTCGTGATGACCGAAGCGGCTTGCCATTTCATCACGCCGATCACGATGCAGGCTTTGTCCGGCAAACCGGTATTCACCGGCCAGTGGGATGCGAATGTGCCGAACGGCATGGCGCACATCGATCTGGCCCGCGCCGCCGATGCTGTGGTGATCGCTCCCGCGAGCGCCGACTTCATTGCCAAGCTGGCGCACGGTCTAGCGGATGATTTGCTGTCCACACTTTGCCTGGCGCGTGCGTGTCCGTTGATCATCGCACCGGCGATGAACCGGGAGATGTGGGCCAATGCCGCCACCCAGCGCAACGTCGCACAATTGACCAGTGACGGCGTGCAAGTAGTCGGGCCTGACAGCGGTGTGCAGGCCTGCGGTGAGGAGGGTGCGGGACGCATGCGGGAAGCCGCCCAGTTGGCACTGGACATTGCGGCGTTCTTCCAGCCCAAAATTCTTTCCGGGAAAAAAATACTGGTCACTGCCGGTCCCACTTATGAGGCGATCGACACGGTGCGCGGCATCACGAATCGAAGCTCCGGCAAAATGGGTTATGCCATCGCACAAGCCGCCCGGGAACTGGGGGCAAACGTCATGCTGATTTCGGGCCCGACATCGCTCGCCAAACCTCAGGGGGTGCAAAGCGAGGATGTGCAAAGCGCCGAACAGATGCTTGAGGCGGTTAAGCGGCATGTCGGCAATTGCGATATTTTTATCGGCGTGGCAGCGGTGGCGGATTATCGTGTCGCTCAACCCAGCATCACAAAAATAAAGAAGAGCGCGAAAAATATCATCCTGGAACTCGTGCCAAATCCGGACATTCTGGGGTATGTGGCCAGCCTGACCAACCCCCCATATTGTGTTGGTTTTGCCGCAGAAAGCGAGAATCTCTGCGAATATGCCGAAAAAAAACGCCGCGCAAAAAAGTTGCCATTGCTGGTGGGGAATCTGGTGCAGCAGGCTGTGGGCAGCGATGACAACGAACTGGTGCTGTTTGATGACAACGGCAGATTATCATTGCCGCGCGCCGACAAACTCACACTGGCAAGGGAATTGATGCAGCATATTGCACAACGCAATCCAAGGAGTATGAAATGAAACACGCCGGCTCAAAGCACATCGATGTCGATGTCAAAATTCTGGACCACCGCCTGCAAGAACACATGCCGGGCTATGCGACTGCCGGTTCGGCCGGGATCGATTTGCGCGCGTGCATCGAACACAATATGGTGATACAGCCTAAACAGTGTGAACTCATCCCCAGCGGCATCGCAATCCATCTGGGCAACCCGGGTTATGCCGCGATGATTTTGCCGCGATCCGGTCTGGGTCACAAGCACGGCATTGTGCTCGGCAATCTGGTCGGCCTGATCGATTCGGATTATCAGGGGCAGATCTTCGTTTCGCTTTGGAACCGCAGCCTGATCCCTTTCACACTAATGCCGATGGAGCGCATGGCACAGCTGGTGATCGTGCCGGTGATGCAGGCAAAGTTCAATCTGGTGGAAGAATTCCCGTTGAGCGAACGCGGCGCTGGTGGTTTCGGCAGCACAGGCAAACACTGAGGGCCGCTTAAACGCTTCAATCCTGAAACCGCCTGACTATCCTGCTACGCGGAGTATTTGTGGCTGGAGGAATATTTGTCTGGGGGAAACAGGGCAAGCAGGCAATCGGCGTAGCAGGCGTTCGTCTATCTGGATTTTTAGCCGTGAGCAATCACGGCCTCGATCTCGGCGAAGGTATGCGCCAACTCGAAACTTTGAATTTGCGCACCCAATTGGCGGGCAATCTGGGTAAGAGAAAACATCCCGCACACGGACTGTTTGCCATCTGGGCCTTCAGCGACCACCATCGCATGTTGCCTGTGGGATTGTTTCAGGCTGGCGACGATATTCCCCACACGGGCATGCTGAACATCCTGGATTTTCAGCACTTCCAATTCGCGTTGGGTGGTCATGATATCCCGCACCATGATATCCGCATGCGTACCGCCCATGTTCTGCAGGAAACGCATCGGCTTTTCCCCGAGTACATCGGTTGCCGTCAATAATCCGGCCACCTGATCATTATCGTCCAGCACCAGCAGGGTGCGCACGCCGTAACGGATCATTTTGGCGTTGGCCTTGTCCATCGAAGTCTTTGTGCGGATACTCACCACCGATACCTTGCTCAGATCGGTCATCACATCCAACGCGGGATCGCTCAGTTTCACACGTTCTGGAAGTGTCTGCACCGGACGCACAAAAGAGGAGCCAGATTTCAAACGGGATGATGGCAGCGCGTGGTATTCCTTGATCAAGACCTTCTCCTCAATATCCGGTAGTGAATTACCGGTGTGCGTGTTGATGATGGCCAGCTGCGCCCCTGGGTACAGGAAGGTAACTGGCCAGTTCATTAAGCGCCATCGTGTAAACTTCGCGTTTGAATTCGATCACGGCGCTGATGTCCAGCCAGTAATTATTCCAGCGCCACGCGTCAAATTCCGGATGGGGACTGGCGCGCAGGCAGACATCACAATCACGGCCAACAAGGAGCAACAAAAACCAAATCTGCTTTTGTCCGCGATAACCGCCGCGCGATTCACGTTTGCTCCAGCTTTGCGGAACCTCGTAACGCATCCATTCCCGGGTTCGTCCGAGTATCTTCACATGCTCAGGCATCAAGCCAACTTCTTCATGCAACTCGCGGTACATCGCCTGCTCAGGGGTTTCGCCTTGCTGGATGCCACCTTGTGGAAATTGCCATGCATCTTGCCTGACCCGCTTGCCCCAAAGCACCTGATTCCTTTTGTTCGTGATGATAATGCCGACATTCGGGCGGTAGCCGTCTCGGTCTATCATTTGTCACTCTGCTCGCTTAATTTTAACAAGCCGATTCTTTCACATTTCCCCTTCAATGAAAAGAGTTACTGCCACCCCCATCCATGACCTCCTTAACATACCTGAATACCGGCATTCCCTGTAAAATCTCCGGCCGAATTTAATAATCCGATTTTACTCACCATGCGCGTATCTCAATTTTTCATCTCCACTTTGAAAGAAGCACCCTCGGAAGCCGAGCTTGCCAGCCACAAACTGATGGTGCGTGCCGGTTATATCAAGAAGCTGGCCAGCGGTCTTTATACATGGATGCCGCTTGGTTTGCGCGTGTTACGCAAAGTGGAAAAAATCGTGCGTCAGGAAATGGACCTCAGCGGCGGGATAGAACTGCTGATGCCTGCCGTACAGCCGGCCGAATTGTGGCAGGAAACAGGGCGATGGGACGTGTTCGGTCCGCAGATGCTCAAGATCAGGGACCGGCACGAAAACCAGTTCTGTTTCGGTCCTACCCATGAAGAAGTGATCACCGACATCGCACGCCGCGAGATCCGCAGTTACCGGCAACTGCCCGTCAACTTCTACCAGATACAGACCAAGTTTCGCGACGAGGTGCGGCCACGATTTGGCGTGATGCGCGCGCGTGAATTCCTGATGAAGGACGCTTATTCCTTCCATGCGGATTATGCGAGCCTGGAACAAACTTATCGCGTCATGCATGCAACGTACTCGCGTATCTTCACTCGCCTCGGCCTGAAGTTTCGCGCCGTATCGGCAGATACGGGTGCTATCGGCGGCAGCGGCTCGCACGAGTTCCATGTGCTGGCGGACTCGGGCGAGGATGCACTCGCCTACTGCCCCGATTCGGATTACGCCGCGAATGTGGAACTGGCGGAAGCCGTTACCACGGGTCGGGAACGCGCATCGCCTGCCGAACCGATACGAGAGGTGGAAACACCCAAACAAACCACCTGCGAACAGGTCGCGGAACTGCTCGATATCCCGTTGCAACGCACAGTGAAATTGCTCGCATTGATAGCCAATGACAAGCTGAACATATTGCTGATTCGAGGAGATCACAACCTGAATGAAGTCAAGGCCGGCAAACTGCCGGGACTTGCAGATTTCCGCTTTGCCACGGAAGACGAGATTCGTTCTTATTTCAATTGCCCGCCCGGCTTTCTGGGCCCGGTCGGTGTCGATCGCGGCAAGATGCGCGTTATCGCCGACCGAACCGTTGCGATGATGAGCGATTTTGTTGTGGGTGCGAACAAGCCAAAGTTTCACACCACCGGGGTGAACTGGGGTCGCGATCTGCCGGAGCCCGATCTTGTGGCAGACATTCGCAACGTTGTCACCGGCGACCTCTCGCCGGATGGAAAAGGCACGCTGGAAATCTGCCGAGGCATCGAAGTCGGCCATATCTTCCAGTTGCGGACCAAATATGCCGAAGCCATGAAGGCCACCTTTCTGGATGCCCAGGGCAAGACGCAAATCATCGAGATGGGCTGCTACGGCATCGGCGTGTCGCGCATCGTCGCAGCCGCCATCGAGCAGAATTATGATATGCGCGGCATCATGCTGCCGACTGCGATGGCGCCATTCCAGATCGCCCTGGTGCCGATTGGCATGGGCAAGAGCGAGGCGGTGCGCAAAACCGTTGAAAAACTGTATGCTGATCTGCAGGCTGCCGGAATCGAAGTTTTGCTGGATGACCGTGACGATCGCCCCGGTGTGATGTTCGCGGATATGGAATTGATTGGAATTCCGCATCGCATCGTCATCGGTGAACGCGGGTTGAAAGAAGGCATGCTGGAATATCAAGGCAGGCGCGAAACTGCCGCACAAGCCTTTCCCTTGCAAAATGCGCTGGAGTTCGTAAAATCAAGGATATGCGATTGACCCGGCTATCATTGCTGCTGAATTTACCAGTGCTTTTTTGTGCGGTAGGGCTGCTGTTTGCGTCTGCGGCACAGGCCGGCGGACAAATCTACACGCCGCTTTCCGCCAGTGTTCGCGCAATGTTGCAGCGCAGCGTGTCTGACCAGGCAGAGCCCAAGCTCGCCTTTGCGACACAGTATGAAGCAGACTTCTGGTTGAACGAAATGTCGCGGCGCCTGCAGAAAACAATGCCGGATGACGAATACCGCATGAATTTCCTGAAGACGGTGCATTACGAAGCCACCCGTGCCGGTCTCGATCCGCAGCTGGTATTGGGCCTGATCGAGGTCGAGAGCGGTTTCAACAAGTACGCCGTATCCAATTCAGGCGCACGCGGCTATATGCAGGTGATGCCGTTCTGGGTTAATGAAATCGGCACAAAAGGGCAAAATCTTTTCCATCTGCGCGTCAACCTGCGCTATGGTTGCACCATTCTGCGTCATTATCTGGATATTGAAAAAGGCAATCTGTTTCGGGCACTGGGCCGCTATAACGGGACTTTGGGCAAGCCTGGATACCCGAATCTGGTCCGTGCCGCCTGGCGCAACCACTGGGCCATGCCGCGCCGCACAATCATCAATTACCAAATTCCCACCAGTTGAATTGTATGGCTGTTTGCTCCTATGCCATTTCATTGGCCAAGTTTGTTGCCCGCGTGCACTTCACCTGCTGACAGGTCAAATGCCCGCCCCCGGGTAACATGCAATTTGCACAACATGCGGCTTATTCCGCCGCAGTGTGTGCCATAACCTTGTGGCCATGTATGAACGTAATTTCATTTCCCGGCGAGCGTCAGCCAGGACAATCTGCTCCACAAGGGCCGATGAACCAGCCAGAATTACACCCATGCTAGTTCGGCCCGACATGCCTGTCCCGGGCTTGGCCGAAGCTTCCGTTCTCGATGTCGCGGGGGTTAATTTCTATCTTGCCCGGATGCATCTTTATCTGCATGATCGGGGCGTCCCGGTTCGGCCGCATGGCTGAAATAAAGCGCCAGCGCGATCAGCGCAATACTCGCGCCGAGATAAACCAGATCCAAAGGAGTAGCCAGCTTCATATTGATGGCCTCTTGAAACAAAGTGACGATCAGGATCATCAATATCACTTTTGCCAACCGGGACTTCAGATCATCCAGGCTGGTGATGACCAGAATCTTGCTGGACGCCTTGCTTCCGTGCGCCTGATCGATGTCGCTAATGAAAAGCTCGTAAAGACCCAGCGAAAAAATCAGCATCACGGTGGCCAGCAGATAGCCGTCCACCACCTCGACGATATGAGTGACGGTACTGTCGTGCAACGCCTTGCGTGCATCGTCAGTCAGGCCGGGGTTCGCATAATGCAGGGCATGCATGAACAGGTTCACCACATCTACCGTAGCCATGTAAAAAATCGCGAAGCCGGCGAACAGGCTGCCGATCACCGCCAGGATAATCACAAATCGGCTATTCCAAAGCACACCCTCAAAAATCATTTCAAGAAGTTTCATCACATCCCCGGATTTTCAACGATGCAATTGACGCGCATTAAAACGCACTTGATTGCATCGGGCAAGTTATCAATGGGCTTTTCGGGCAAAGAGTTCCTCCAGTGTGATATCAGCGCTTTGTTCGAACTGTTCAGCGCATGCCGCAAGCCATTGCTGCAATGGATCACTGGACTGCTTGGCTGTCAGAGATTCACGATCCAGAACAAACAAACCCAGCAATTCCCTCGCGCGGATATGGTTGCCATCGCGCATCAATAGCCAGCCTTGCCCTTCCGCCTTTCGTACCATGTCGGCACCGGCCAATTTCTCGAGAATAATTTCCAGTTCGTCGTAGCCGATATGCAGAGATTTGGACATCTCCGGAAAAGTACATACTTGCCCCTGCTCGAATGCGGCGATCATGGTATTCAATATTCGCAAGGCATTCAGCAAACGGGCGGATGACGATGGTTGTCGAGGCACAGCAGTGCGCCAATGCGACAATGATGCCGTAATTTCAGCGCCCAACAATATGGTCAGCCATGACAGGTAAATCCACATCAAAAAAATCGGCACACTGGCGAACGCACCGTACACCAGCTTGTAAGTCGGGAAATTGCTGACGTAATAGCCGAATATTCTGTTCATGGTTTCGAATAACACGGCCGCCACGAATGCGCCGGTCAGCGCGTGGCGGCGCGGCACATAGCGGTTCGGCACGAGCCGGAACATCAGCGTAAATGCCAGCGTGGTAAACAGCACTGGCAATATTTTCAGCGCCTCTATACCAAACAACGGTATGTGATTGGCGTAGCCCATCGACATGCCAACCAGCCATGAAGTCAGCGAAAGGCTAGCCCCGACCAGAATCGGCGCAAGCGTAAGCACCGCCCAGTAGATCACCAGCCGGTTGACCAGCGGACGAGGCCTCGTCACCCTCCATATGACGTTGAATGCATGGTCTATGGTCAACATCATCAACATCGCGGTAAGACCCAGGAAGCCTATCCCTACGGTAGTCAGACGGGCCGCACTTTCGGTAAATTGCTGCATATATCGGGTAATCACCACGCCCGCAGTTTCCGGCATCAGGTTTTCCAGCAGGTATGTCTTGATATTCACAGAAAAGCTCTCGAATACCGGAAATGCGGAGAACATGATCAAAGCGATGGTCATTAGCGGAACCAGCGACAACAGCGTGGTAAAGGTCAAGCTTGCAGCGGTTTGCGTACATCGGTCCTGGGAAAAGCGTACCGCGATGATATTGATCAACGCACGAAAATCTTTAAAATTTTTAAGCATAGCCTCGTAGTTTCCCTATAATTGGCGCATGGCTACCAGCAACGAAATCCTGATACTCTTTTACAGCCAGCAAGGTGCGACCCGACAGATGGCGCAACTGATCGCCCGCGGCGTCGAACAGATCAACGGCGCGCACGCACGATTGCGTACTGTACCTAAAATCTCTGCAGTTTGCGAAATGACCGAACCAGCCATTCCGGAAAGTGGCGCCCCCTATGTCGAATTGCGCGATCTAGAAGAATGTATCGGTCTGGCGCTGGGCAGCCCGACGCGCTTCGGCAACATGGCCTCTGCAATGAAATATTTCTGGGACGGTACCGGCGGATTATGGATGAAACATGCTCTTGTCGGCAAACCGGCTGCACTCTTTACGTCCACCGGCACCATGCATGGTGGCCAGGAAAGCACGTTGCTGTCGATGATGCTGCCCTTGCTGCATCACGGCATGATCATTGTCGGGTTACCCTATTCCGAATCCGAACTTTCTTCCACTCAAAGCGGCGGTACACCTTATGGTGCCAGCCATGTGTCCGGTCTCGGCAACGACCAGTCCATTTCCGAATCCGAAAAAAAACTGTGCCTGGCATTGGGCCGCAGACTGGCTGAAACTGCGTTAAAACTGTCTGCATGATAGCCCGCGAAGCGCGCCGGATGTTGCGCGGCCATCGTTATGGCGCACTGTGCACGTTATCGAAAAGATTCGGTGGCTACCCGTTCGGATCGATCACGCCCTACCTGGCGGATCACGATGGCAGCCTGCTCATCTTCGTCAGCAGCCTTGCTGAACACACCAAGAACATCCGGCATGATCCGCGCGTGAGCCTGATAACCCACGACCAGCAAGACCCCCATATCCAGACCCAGGGACGCGTAACCGTAACCGGGCTTGCCAGCATTGAACCCAATCCGAGTCCAGCCGGGTTACGCTATTTGCGCCATTTTCCTGAAGCGCAAAGCTACTTCTCAATGCATGATTTTTCCTTTTACCGCATTCGCCCCATTGCCATCCGCTACATTGGCGGCTTTGGGAAAATTCATTGGATCGATATGGAAAACTACACCGTCAAGCAGGCTGAGGCATTCGCCGAACGAGAAAAATTGCTGCTCGATGAAATCAACTCATTCCACCAAGACGTGTTGCAACAGTTGGTGCAACTCCAGGACGGCGACGATGCAGCAGGAATACGAGCCTTCGGATTTGATTGCGATGGGATAGATGTGCGCAATGATGAAACAATTTGGCGGGTGGATTTCCCTGAAACCATAACTGAACCTTCGCTGGAAGCGCTGGCTTCATTAAAAATGGATAGCTGAGATCGACGCTTGGCCTTAGCCGCCCATTTAAACCAACTGAAACAAACCCGTCAGAAGCGGAATCCCAGTTTTGCACTATAGGATGGTGCCGAGCCCGTCTTGTCATATTCCAGGGCAACATTGGCGACCCCAAAGTTGAGATTGCCGCCTGCGAAGATCTTGTTCTCGCGGTCCGATACCTCGGTCAATGCTGGAATTCCATTGGGCGTGCTGTCGACCCAGACCGTTCCTATCCCCGCATACGGGGTGAATATCGCGAAGCCTTTGGAAATCGAAATATCCAGGCTTTTCGTATTCATGTCCAACTGACTGACACCGGTTAGCTTGGTCATTGCACCACGGATGCCAACCGCGGGCTCGGCGACACCGCCATCAACTATCGCGTAACGCAATTCACCGCCATACAGCTTGATATTGCTGGCGGGCACGGCAGAGTAGAACGCGCCGATATCGAAGCCTAGCGGCAATCCCTTGTAGACGTGCAATTTGGGCACCACCAGATCAGTCGAGGAACTGCTGGTAGCCTGATCCAGATTTCTGATTTTGGTCGATGTTGCTTCCAGGCCGATATCAAATCCGGTTATTCCCAATGGTGCTGTTGGTGTGATCGGCTTGTAACTAAGGGCCGCACCCAGGTCATCTGCGAAGTCCTTGAAAGCGGGTTGTGAAAGATTTCCCAGTGTATTGATGTCCGCAGCCCAGACAGGCTGAACAAAACAGCCCAGAACGCATAGCAATGATAAGCTTTTCTTCATGATGCCAGTCCTTCTTCCATATTCAATTTTAACCAACCTATAATGCATAGCGAACTCGGCAATTCCATTCCGGCCAAACTCAGCGCAAATGCAATCGGCCGAGAGCTTCAATAAAAACAAAAGGGCTGGCATTTTGTGCCAACCCCTCGAAAAGCAATCATATATCAAATAATCAGCGGATTAGTCAAAATTCAAGGCCTTAAGCCAATCAATTTCAACTCGCAATCCGGTTCCTGATCAACGGTATCCCGCCATATACTCCGGAATAGCCGTTTATATTGTCGGGACTAATTCAGGCCGATTATTTTTTTCTGTCCCATTGTGCATCATCCATAACAATGATCAGTCCGGTAAGGAGAAACATGCAAACAAAAAATATCGCTACAGCCATTTTAAGCTCCTCAGGTAATTAAGAAATAATTGGGACAGGTATTGCGCCAGCCCGCGCATCTTAAAATAGAATCTTTCAACAATGCAAGCGGATCGTAGCTGGTCCATGCTCCTTTAAATCACGATGTTGATAAATAACCCTAACACCACGGTTCATTATAAACCTTGTTCAAAATTATCGAAAATATTAATTGCCGCCACCCGGATGCACTTTCAAAGTTGAGGATGCGCGCGTTCCAGTTTGCTTTGCAATTTATTCAGCGCGTTGAGATAGGCCTTGGCGGACGCGACCACGATGTCGGTATCCGCGCCCTGCCCATTGACAATGCGCCCGTTTTTGGAAAGCCGAACCGTCACTTCGCCCTGCGCATCAGTCCCGCTGGTTATGTTGTTCACCGAATACAATTGCAGATCGGTACCGCTGTTGACGACTTGCTCTATCGCCTTGAACGTTGCATCCACCGGCCCGCCTCCTTGCGCATCAGCCTGATACTCCTTGCCGTCTATGCTCATCACGACACGCGCCACCGGCAGCACTCCGGTTTCAGAGTGTGCGCCCATGGCCACCAGTCGATAATGCTCATTGATTTGTGACACCGCTTCATCGCTGACCAAAGCCTGCAAATCCTCGTCGAAGATTTCATTTTTTCGATCCGCCAGTTCCTTGAAACGCTGAAAAACCGCATTAAACGATTCTTCCGACGGGAATTCGATATTCAGCGCGGCAAACCGCTGGCGCAAAGCGTTGCGCCCGGAAAGCTTGCCCAGGGTCAATTTATTGGCGTTCCATCCCACATCTTCGGCGCGCATGATTTCGTAGGTCTCGCGATGCTTGAGCACACCATCCTGATGAATGCCGGACTCGTGCGCGAATGCATTTGCACCGACGATTGCCTTGTTCGGTTGCACCGGATAGCCGGTGATGCTGGAAACCAGCTTGGAAGTTGGCACGATTTGCGTGGTATCGATGCGCGTATCAAGGTTGAATATGTCCCGGCGTGTCTTCACCGCCATCACAATTTCTTCCAGCGAAGCATTGCCGGCACGCTCGCCAAGTCCGTTGATGGTGCACTCGACCTGGCGCGCGCCGTTCATCACTGCAGAAAGGGAATTCGCCACAGCCAACCCCAGATCGTTATGGCAATGCGTGGACCAGATCACCTTGCCTGAGTTCGGTACGCGAGCTATTAACTGCCTGATGCGTTCGCCCCATGCCGCCGGAATGGAATAACCCACCGTATCAGGGACATTCAGCGTCGTGGCTCCGGCCTGTATCACCGCATCGAACACCCGCACCAAAAAATCCATGTCTGAACGCACCGCATCCTCGGCAGAGAACTCGACATCATCGGTATATTCCAGCGCCCATTTCACCGCGCTCACTGCGCGCTCAACCACCTGATCCTCGCTCATGCGCAACTTGTGCTGCATATGGATCGGACTGGTGGCGATGAAAGTGTGGATGCGTCCGGACTTGGCCGGCTGGATAGCCTCACCGGCACGGCGCACGTCATTCTCAGTCGCGCGCGCCAGCGAACACACGGTGGATCCCCTGACGATTTCTGCAACCGCCCTGACTGCCGCAAAATCACCCGGACTGGCCGCCGCAAAGCCGGCCTCGATGATATCGACGCCCAATTTTTCCAGTTGGCGGGCGATGCGGATTTTCATTTCCCTGGTCATAGCCGCGCCGGGACTCTGCTCGCCGTCACGCAAGGTGGTATCAAAAATTATCAATTTGTCATTCATGTTTATCTCCATTGCAAAATAGCTTCAGCCTGCGGAACCGCCAAGGTTACCGCGCGTATTTAAAACTTGTAGGGCGTATTTGATTAGCGCGCGCTGCGCAGCAGCAGCGCAGCCATCAGGCTGAACGTGGAGTGGAGTCTTGCAATGTGGGCAGAGAAATGCATGCTGGCAATATAACCATTTTTAACGGCTCATGCAATAGGCGTTTTTTTGTGGCTTCTCCGCCATATCCACATCACATAGCCGGACAATGCATAACTCAGGAACAACCCGAACAACACCCCGGGCGGGTAGCTGGAAATAAAGATGAAAAACAGTGCTGCCAGAAGGATGGCCACAAACGGGACACTTTTCCGCATGTTGAAATCTTTGAAGCTGTAGAACGGCAGATTGCTGACCATGGTTACCCCGGCAAACACGGCAAGTACGGCTGCATACCAATGGATAGAATCGCCGCTGACATCGTAATCCTGCATCACCCAGACAAAGCCGGCAATGAGAGCTGCCGCCGCCGGGCTGGGCAGCCCCTGGAAATAGCGTTTGTCCACCACATCGATATTAGTGTTGAAGCGCGCCAATCTCAACGCAGTTGCTGCACAATAGATGAACGCGGCGAACCAGCCCCATTTCCCCAACCCTTTCAAAGCCCATTCGTATACCACCAATGAAGGAGCCACACCAAACGAGACCATATCGGACAAACTGTCGTATTCCGCACCAAACTCGCTTTGCGTACGCGTCATGCGCGCGATGCGCCCATCCAGTCCATCCAACACCATGGCAATAAAAATAGCCACAGCGGAATGTTCAAAATGAGCGTTCATCGCCTGAACAATTGCGTAAAATCCGGCGAACAGCGCGCCGGTCGTGAAAAGGTTGGGCAACAGATAAATCCCGCGCTTGCGGAGATTCATCGGTTTCCGAGTATCGAATTCGTCCATGGGCCTAGATTAACCCTTTTGGGAAAACATTGCCAAGACAGTCGTGGCCGCAGACAAACAGTCTCCGATGCCGAGTATCTCGTTTACATCACTTGAGATACTCGGGAATAAGCTATTTACGCGGTTCAAGTTTGAGTAAGGATATTCCACAGGCCAAGTTTAAAGTTGTATGTCGCAAGCCAACCCGGCCAACAACTTACTTTTCAACTTATGTCCAGTGTCTAGTTTTTCGATTGATCGACCAATTTGTTCTTGCTGATCCAGGGCATCATTGCACGAAGTTGGCCGCCCACTTTTTCGATAGGATGCTCTGCAGTCAAGCGCCTGCGCGCGGTCATTTCAGGATAGTTGGTGCGACCTTCCAGAATAAACTGTTTAGCATAGGCGCCATTCTGAATGTTCTTCAGGCATTCCTTCATCGCAGAACGCGCCTGATCGCCGATCACGCGCTGGCCCGTCACATACTCCCCATATTCGGCATTGTTGGATATCGAATAATTCATATTGGCAATGCCGCCTTCATACATCAGATCGACGATCAGTTTCAATTCGTGCAGACATTCGAAATAGGCCATCTCCGGCGCGTAACCCGCTTCGGTCAGGGTTTCAAAACCCGCCTTGACCAGTTCCACAGCACCCCCGCACAACACGGCCTGTTCGCCGAACAGGTCGGTCTCGGTCTCTTCGCGAAAATTGGTTTCGATCACGCCACCCTTGGTGCCACCATTGGCTGCCGCGTATGAGAGCGCGATATCCTTGGCCTTGCCTGACTTGTCCTGATACACCGCAATCAGGGTCGGTACACCGCCACCCTTCAGATATTCTGAGCGTACGGTGTGTCCCGGCCCTTTCGGCGCGATCATGATGACATCCACATCGACACGCGGCACGACTTGGTTGTAGTGCACATTGAAGCCGTGCGCAAAGGCCAGCGCTGCACCACACCTCATATTCGGTGCGACTTCCGAATTGTAGACATCCGGAATGTTCTCGTCGGGCAACAACATCATCACCACATCGGCGCCTTTCACAGCAGCAGCCACTTCGGCGACCTTGAGTCCAGCGGCTTCGGCTTTCTTCCACGAAACACCGTTTTTGCGGAGGCCGACGGTGACACTCACCCCGGATTCCTTAAGATTCTGTGCATGGGCATGTCCCTGTGAACCGTACCCGATAATGGTCACTTGTCTGCCCTTGATCAGGGAAAGGTCTGCATCCTTGTCGTAATAAACTTTCATATTGCCCTCTTGTTTATAAAATTACAGTTTCAAAATCCGTTCGCCCCGGCCGATACCGGAAGCACCGGTCCGCACAGTTTCAAGTATCAGGTCATGACCGATAGCCTGCAGGAAATCGTCCAGCCTAGCACAGGAATCGCTCAGTTCGACGGTGAAAGTGCGATCGGAAACGTCTATCACACGGCCCTGAAAGGAATCCGTGATGTGCTTCAACTCTTCACGCTTGGCAGAATCTGCGCGCACCTTGACCAGCATCAGTTCTCGTTCGAGATGTTCTCCCTCGCTCAGATCCATCACCGCCGCCACATCGATCAATTTGTTCAGTTGTTTGTTGATTTGTTCGATGACCGCATCCGAGCCGCTAGTGACAATGGTCATGCGCGACAGGGTCGGGTCTTCCGTCGGGGCGACTGCAAGCGATTCGATGTTATAACCGCGCGCCGAGAACAGTCCGGCAACACGCGACAAGGCGCCTGCCTCGTTTTCCATCAGCAGAGAAATGATATGCCGCATTACAGGTCCTCCGACAAGATCACTTCAGACAGGCCCTTGCCGCCCGGCACCATCGGAAATACGTTTTCAGTCGGGTCGGTCTGAAAATCCATGAATACCAGATCATTCTTGCGTGCAAAAGCTTCTTTAAGTGCAGGTTCCACGTCGGCAGGCTTATCGATCCGTATCCCGACATGACCATAGGCTTCGGCCAATTTAACAAAATCAGGCAACGCATCCATGTAGGATTCCGAGTAACGGTTGCCATGGAAAAATTCCTGCCACTGCCGCACCATCCCCAGATACCGGTTATTCAACGACAGCACCTTGATCGGCAGATGGAATTGCTTGCAGGTGGATAGTTCCTGTATGTTCATCTGGATACTGCCTTCGCCCGTCACGCAGGCCACCGTCGCACCCGGGTTGATCAATTGCACGCCCATCGCGGCTGGCAAACCAAAGCCCATCGTCCCCAGGCCGCCTGAATTGATCCAGCGGCGCGGCTTGTTGAATTTGTAAAACTGCGCCGCCCACATCTGATGCTGGCCGACATCCGATGTGACGAAGGCATCGCCGCGGGTGATCTCGTAGAGCTTTTCAATAACGAATTGCGGCTTTATGATCTCGGTGGAATTCTTGTAGCGCAGTCCGCCACCTTTTGTGCGCCACTCCTCCACCTGCTTCCACCATGCCGCCAAGTCCGAAGCATTGGTTTTTTGTTTGGTGTTGCGCAATTCGCCCAGCATTTGTTCCAGTACCAATTTCAGATCGCCGACCACCGGCACATCGACCTTGACGCGTTTGGCAATCGAAGAAGGATCGATATCGATGTGGATGATTTTGCGCGGTACCTGCGCAAAATGTTCGACGTTGCCAACCACACGGTCGTCAAAGCGCGCACCCACCGCCAATAACACGTCGCAATACTGCATGGCCATGCATGCTTCGTAGGTGCCATGCATGCCCGGCATACCGACGAACTGCCTGTCTGTGGCGGGATAGGCACCCAAACCCATCAGCGTATTGGTGCAGGGGAAACCGAGCATTCGCACCAGATCGGTCAGTTCGGAAGAAGCACCAGACAGGACCACGCCGCCGCCGCTGTATATCATCGGGCGCTTGGCTTCCAGTAGCAATTCCACAGCGCGCCTGATTTGCGCGATGTCTCCCTTGCCGACCGGATTGTATGAGCGGATGTTGACGCTGTCCGGATAGACAAACTCGGTTTTCTGATTTGAAATATCTTTGGGGATATCCACCAGGACCGGGCCCGGGCGCCCGGATTTAGCCAGATAAAATGCCTTCTTGATGGTCGGTGCAATATCCTTCACGTCCTTGATCAGGAAATTGTGCTTCACGCAGGGGCGGGTTATACCTACCGCATCCACTTCCTGGAAGGCATCTTCTCCAATTGCAAAACTTGGGACTTGGCCGCTGATCACCACCATCGGGATCGAATCCATATAGGCGGTGGCGATACCCGTAACCGCATTTGTTATACCCGGACCGGAGGTGACCAATGCCACGCCCACTTTCTCGGATGATCGGGCATAGCCGTCGGCGGCATGTATGGCTGCTTGCTCATGACGAACCAAAATGTGCTTGACAATATCCTGCTGGAACAATGCATCATAAATATGCAGCACCGCCCCGCCGGGATAGCCGAATATGTATTCAACCTCCTCTTTCTGCAAACAGCGGATCGTGATTTCCGCACCGGTCAACTCCATTACAAACACCTTATATTTAAACGAAATAGAACCGCGTAAGATAAAGGTTGGCAACGTTTTGGTCAACCATTGCCGTTCTGCTAACATGGTTTCGAGCGGATTGCCATGCAATTTGTTACCATCACGGCCTGCCAAAGGATCATAAAACTTGTGCACTTCCGCTGAATTAAACGAATTTCTCAGCAATGTCGAGCGCCGCGCATTCAAACATGCGGTATTCGCCGTGCACGACGATCACACCGCCCTGGATATCGTCCAGGACTCGATGCTTAAACTGGCTGAAAAATATGGCGGCAAGCCTGCTGAAGAACTGCCAATGTTGTTCCAGCGTATCCTGCAAAATACCATACGTGATCATTATCGCAGACAGAAAGTCCGGTCATCCTGGATAACACTGTTTTCAGCATTGCAGCCCAAAAACGATGACGAAGAGATCGACCCGCTGGACGTGCTTCAAGACAGCGAAAACTCAACCTCGCCCCTTGTACCTGACGAATCTTTGCAGCAGAGGCAAACTATTGCATTAGTCGAGCAAGCGCTTGGCAAACTGCCTCCACGTCAACGCGAAGCCTTCCTGCTGCGTTACTGGGAGGGAATGGATACAACCGAGACGGCTGCGGTGATGGGATGCACCGAAGGCAGTGTAAAGACCCACTGTTCGCGTGCAGTACATGCGCTTGCAGTCTCGCTTAAGGCAAAAGGAGTGGAACTGACATGACGAACGAATTAAATCCCGCTAAAGTCATACAACTGTTGATAAAAAGCACCCAAAGCTTGGATGGAGCGACTTTGTCCGCATTGGCGAGCGCGCGTCAGAATACCCTAAAGAAACATTCCGTTCGTGTTCCCGGTTTAAAGGTTGCTTCAGCCTCCGAGCATAGTTCAGTCCACTGGATTGACCGAATGATCCCGCACGCGGCCATACCTTGGGTAGCAGCTGGTCTGCTTGTTGCCATTCTCTTGGGTGGAACAGGTTACTGGCAACACGTTCAAGAGCAGCAAATTGATGAGACGGATGTGGCAATTTTGACTGGTGACCTGCCAATTGAGGTTTATGTAAACTAATTATCTGGAATCAGGTAGCAAATGAGAAGTTTTGTTCACTTTAAAATTCATGGCCCCATTGTTGCATCTTTGTTATTGTTGTTGAGTCTGACCAGTTCCCCTTGCAGCGCAGCAGCGCCGTCTTGGCGCTCCCTCACTCCAATCCAGCGCGAAGCACTTGCCCCTATGGTGGGGCAATGGGATATCCTGCCCGTGATACAGCGAAACCGCCTGCTCGAAACCGCCAAACACTATCCGCAGATGACGCCGGAACAAAAGCAACGCTATCATGACCGCCTGCAAAAATGGAGTGAACTTACCCCAGAACAGCGTGAGACAGCCCGTAAAAGATATCGTGCTTTCAAAAAACTACCTGCAAAAGAACGTGAGAAAATAATACAGAATCTCAAAGCCGAACAAGCAAGAAAATTACAGCAACCAGCCAGCGGGGTTCCCCCAAAGACGACAGCCAATCATTAAGGGTCAACGTCGTTCCGTCCACCAGAGCATCCCCACCGCGAGCAACAAGAACAGCCCTGTCATAGCCGTTGCACTAAGGACAGGCTGCCAGTTGTTGAGCGCACCCAAGCTGGCAAATAGCTGCCCGGCAAAGTGAAACAGCAAGCCCAATACAATACCAACGAATACCATCGAACCTACACCTCCCGCTCGCCGATGATATGACGCGAATGGCAATGCCAGCAGCATCATCACCAGCAGTGAAAATGGATAAACCAGCTTGTTCCACATCGCGATTTCGTAGCGCGCGCTTCTTTGGTGGTTGTCGCGGAGATGTTCGGTATATTGGTAGAGATCCCAAGCCGACATCTGCTCGGGAACAACCAACAGCACGCTAAAAATGCCCGGATTCAAGGCCGAATGCCATTCCTGCAACGGCTGAACATCGATACTCGTGCCGTCTTTGCTGAACCGGGTCTCCAATACGTCTTCAAGCTGCCAATGCCCTTCATCGATAAACCTTGCCCGCTTGGCACTGGTGATCGATTGCAGATGGTAGGTTTGGTTAAATTTGTAAATATCGATATTCAACAAACTTGTGTCAGGCATCACGTTTTTCACATTGACGAAGCTGAGCTCGTCCTTGACCCATACGCCGGAACGAAATTCCTTCAGGGAAATTTGGGCGTGTTGAGCCTTAAGACGTAATTCCTGCGCCATTTTCTCACTCGGCGGCGCCAGGAATTCACCGCAAACAAAACTCAACAACACCAGTGGCAAGGCAATTTTGAACAGTGCGCCAACCATCTGCAGAATCGATGCGCCGGAAGAACGAAAAACGGTCAACTCCGAACTGGCGGACATTTGTACCAGTGCAACAATGGTGCCGATCAGAACCGCCACCGGAAATAGTTCGTAGATATGCCCGGGAATGGTCAACATCACGAACAGCAGTACATAACCCAGGTTGTACTGTCCCTGCCCCATCGCGTTCAACTCATGAATCAAATCCAGAAATGAAAACAACAAGATAAGGGCAGTAAACACCAATCCGATACTGAGATATATCTCCCGACCGAGGTAGCGGGTCAACAGCTTCATACTCTTAGCCCCGCTCATCGCTTCCTCTTTCGCTCCCGGAGCGAGTTGGGATAACAGTTTCAATCGTCGCATGAGGAGGCAAGCCGGGTGCAGCAGCGTCCGGCTGCTGCTGACCGTTCTTAAGCCGCCTGCGTAACGAAAACAATGTCATCCGGCGATGGAACATCAGCACAGTTACCGCGACCATTAACACATGGATGGCCCACAGGCCGATTCCGGGCGACAGCTTGCCCTGCCCTACCCAGGTATTGGTGACACTGATCATGTTGTTATAAAACATATACAGAACGATCGCCAGGATCAGATTGAGCGATCGGCCGGCACGCGGATTGACATAACCGAGGGGAATCGCAAGCAAAGCGAGTATCGCTGCGCTGATTGGCAATCCGATCCTCCATTCCAGTTCAGAGAGATTCCATGTTGTCGGATTGCGCCATAATTCAAGTGTCGTCATGCTGCGCACCTGGGGCTCCGCCTGTTTGACGGGAGCTGCATCAATACGCATCGCATAACGCTCGAATTCGACGATGCGATAATCTCGCCGGCCGGGCGTACCTTCATAGCGGGTGCCATTGAGCAACACCAGAAAGCGATCGCCGTTCGGAAAAGTCTCCTGCAAACCCTGCTTCGCCACCATGGTGCCGAGTTTCCCATTTTGTTCGGATTGCACAAATATGTTGCCGACACGGTTGGATCCTGCATCGACGTTATCGATGAAATACACCCTGTCGGCCTGCCTGGACTCCCGGAACAATCCCGGCGTCGCAGCTGTGACATCATCACGACTTTCCAGTTTGGTCTTGAACTCTTCGGCTTTGCGTAATGACCAGGGTGACAGCACCAGGCTGAGCAGTGCGATCAGGCCGACCACCGGCAAGGCATACCAAAGCACCGGACGTATCCATCTCGTCAGCCCGATTCCGGAACAAAACCACACGACCATTTCGCTGTCCCGATAACAGCGTGACAAGGTAAGCAGAACGGAAATGAACAGACTGATCGAAAGCAGCACCGGCAGGTAGTTCATGGCGCTGAACCCCAACAGTGCCATCACCCCGTCAACCGCGATCACGCCGCTGACTGCTTCGCTTAACAGGCGTATCAACTGGCTGACCACTATAATGCCAAGCAACACAGCGAATACCAGCAATCCGTTGCTGGCGAACTCGCTCACCAATGCACGGTGAAAAATCCCGGTATGCGACGGTTTTGACTTTATATGATAAGTTTGCGGATAATCGGGCATCTGGGATTGATGATTTCAAAAAAGGAGCAACTCGTGGAATTTAGCATAAAACAAAGCAGTCCGGAGAAGCAGCGCAGCGGATGCGTGGTGGTTGGCGTGTATGAAAGCGGCAAACTCTCTGCGCCGGCACAGTTGCTGGACAAGACAGCGGCACACCAATTGAGCGATCTTGTGGCGCGTGGCGATATGAATGGCAAGGTCGGCACTACCCTGATGCTGCATCATGTTACCAACATCGCTGCGGACCGCGTTATGCTGGTCGGTCTCGGCAAGGCCAATGAATTCGCGAGCAAACAGTTCCTTGATGTGTTGCGTTCCACCATGGGCGCGCTGCAAAAAACGGCCTGCAAAGATGCCTCGCTGTATCTCACCGACTTGCCCGTCAAGGGCCGCGATGAAGCATGGAACGTGATGCAAACCGTACTGATCGCCGCCGAGTCCGTTTACCGCAGCGACCAGCTCAAGAGCAAGCCCGCCGATGCGGCGACTCTGCGCAAGATCCTGCTGGGCTGTAACGGCAAGCCCGCAAGTGCGGCAGAAATAGCGCTCGATCAGGCTGTCGCAATCGCTCACGGCATGAAATTGGCCAAGGATCTGGGCAATCTGCCCGGCAACATCTGCACGCCGACCTATCTGGCCGACCAGGCCAAAACACTGGCCAAAAACCACAAACTCAAGGCAACCATCCTCGAGGAAAAGGACATGCTGAAGCTGGGCATGCTTTCATTGCTGTCCGTCACCCGCGGCAGCCGCCAGCCGGCCAAGCTGATCATATTGGAATACCACGGCGGCAACAAGAAGCACAAGCCCATCGTGCTGGTCGGCAAAGGCATCACCTTCGACAGCGGAGGAATATCGCTGAAGCCGGGCGCGGAAATGGACGAAATGAAATACGACATGTGCGGTGCAGCGAGTGTGCTCGGCACCATGCAGGCGATCGCCGAAATGGGGTTGAAGCTGAATGTCGTTGCGGTGATCCCGAGTTGCGAAAACATGCCGGACGGCGCGGCCAGCAAACCAGGCGATATCGTCAAGAGCATGTCGGGCCAGACCATCGAAATACTCAACACGGATGCGGAAGGCCGCCTGATCCTGTGCGACGCGCTCACCTATACCGCGCGCTTCGAGCCGGACACGGTGGTCGATATCGCCACCCTGACCGGTGCATGCGTCATCGCGCTTGGACATGTCGCCACCGGGCTGTACAGCAACGATGACAAGCTTGCCCGGGAATTGCTGGATGCCGGCGATTATTCATACGACCGCGCTTGGCAGATGCCGCTGTGGGATGACTATCAACAACAGCTGGACAGCAACTTTGCCGACATGCAGAACATCGGCGGGCGGGCGGCCGGCAGCATCACCGCCGCTTGTTTCCTGTCGCGCTTTGCCAAGGATTATCACTGGGCGCATCTGGACATCGCCGGCACCGCCTGGAAATCGGGCAAGGAAAAAGGCGCAACGGGGCGCCCGGTACCTTTGCTTGCCCGATATTTGATCAATCGCGCACAAGCCGCAAAATAATGGCGCAAACGTCATGACCAAAGTGGATTTCTACACCGGCTCGCCGGACAAACTTCGCACAGTTTGCCAGTTGAGCCAGAAAGCCATGCAAAGCGGCGTATGCACGGTCATCAGCATTCCCGACATCTCGACCGCGGATGCACTGGATAAACTGCTCTGGCATTACCCGCCCAGCGCCTTTATACCCCACTGTCGCAGCGATGCCGCCGCATCCGGGCACATAAAGGGGGACCTGTCCGAATGGCCGGTGATACTCGATCACGGCGGGGATAAATTTCCCCATCATGAGTTGCTGATCAACCTGCACGATGAATGCATGCCATTCTTCAGCCGCTTTGAGCGCGTCATCGAGATCATCGGTAGCGAAGAGGAAGACAGCCGCAAGGGACGCGAACGCTTCAAGTTCTATCGCGACCGCGGCTATCAGCTTCACCATGTTGACCTGTCCCATGTTGACCTGTCCAAGGCCCGCAATTCGTGACCCCGATCAAACAAACCGGCAAACAACCCGGCAAGCAACCGAATGGCGTTGCCCCCGCCGGTCCATCCACGAATGCGGCAAGTTTGGACCAGTCGGCGCTAAACAGCCTGCCGATGCTGACCGAGGTAGTGGCCGAATCTGAAAAAAATCCTTCCCGGGCACTGAACGAACATGAGACGCAGCAGCTTCTGCGCCAGCTCGAGACCCGCATCGAGATCTTGTTCACGCAAAAGCTCGGCCTGCAACTCGAGCAATTGCAACGCCAGGCCATCGATCGGGCTCTTGGCGAACTCAGGGGCGAACTGCCTGAATTGTTGCGGGAAGCGATGAACGCGTATCTCGATTCCCGCTGACCACCGTAATCCCCGGTAGCGATTCAGGTATCCCCGCCACCGCATTCTGCCGCTGGCATCGCGCGCAAGTGTCAGCCGTTAGCGAACTGTCCGCCTTTGGTATAATCGCGGCCCTTATGAATAGCCCGGGACCGGCCGTTGGCCCCGACCTCGCACAATGGAACTCGAAAAAAGTTTTGAACCAAAACACATCGAATCGCGCTGGTACCCCGAATGGGAAAATTCCGGTTACTTCAGGGCCGGATTAGACCCGAACAAATCCGAGTCATTCTGCATCCTGCTTCCCCCGCCCAACGTCACGGGCACGCTGCACATGGGACATGGCTTCAACCAGACACTGATGGACGCGCTGACCCGCTATCACCGCATGAAGGGCGAGAACACCCTGTGGCAGACGGGCACCGACCATGCCGGGATCGCGACACAGATCGTGGTCGAGCGCCAGCTCGATGCGCAGAGCGTTTCGCGCCACGATCTCGGACGCGAGAAATTCATCGAAAAAGTCTGGGAGTGGAAAAAATATTCCGGCGACACCATCACGCGCCAGATGCGCCGCCTGGGCACTTCGCCTGACTGGTCGCGCGAACGCTTCACGATGGATGAAGGTTTGTCACGCTCCGTGACCGAAATCTTTGTGCGCCTGTACAACGAAGGGCTGATCTATCGGGGCAAGCGGCTGGTCAACTGGGATCCGAAACTGCATACCGCCGTGTCCGACCTCGAAGTGGTGCAGGAGGAAGAAGACGGTTTCATGTGGCACATCCGCTATCCGCTGGTCGGGAAAGACAGCGTTCGTGGCCTGTCCCACCTCACCGTTGCCACCACCCGTCCCGAGACCATGCTCGGCGACGTCGCGGTGATGGTGCATCCGGAAGACGAACGCTATAAACACCTCATCGGCAAGCAGGTAAAACTGCCGCTGTGCGAGCGCGACATACCCATCATCGCCGACGAATATGTGGACAAGGAATTCGGCACCGGCGTGGTAAAAGTAACGCCTGCGCATGATTTCAACGACTATGCGGTGGGTCAGCGGCACAAGCTGGCGGCGATTTCCATATTCACACTTGATGCCAAAATCAACGAGCATGGACCCGGACAATATCAAGGCATGGACCGATTTGATGCTCGCAAGCAGATCGTTTCTGACCTGGACGCTGCCGGCCTGCTGGAAAGGACCGAAAAGCACAAACTCAAGGTGCCGCGCGGCGACCGCACCCATGTGATCATCGAACCCATGCTCACCGACCAGTGGTTCGTCGCAATGAGCAAGCCGGGTCACGAAGGAAAGAGCATCACCGAGCAGGCGCTGGAATGCGTCGCGTCCGGGGAGATCAGGTTCCACCCGGAAAACTGGGTAAACACCTACAACCAGTGGCTGAACAACATCCAGGACTGGTGCATCTCGCGCCAACTATGGTGGGGACATCAGATACCTGCATGGTATGGCGTGAACGGTGAAGTGTTCGTTGCGCACGACGAAGCCGAGGCGCGCCATCTGGCCGATGCAGCGGGTTACGCCGGACAGCTCGACCGAGACGCCGATGTGCTCGATACCTGGTTCTCCTCAGCGCTTTGGCCGTTCTCCACGCTTGACTGGACCGGCGACACAGCCAAAGACGCTGGGAATCCTTACCTGCAGAAATATCTTCCTTCCTCAGTGCTGGTTACCGGCTTCGACATCATCTTTTTCTGGGTGGCACGCATGGTGATGATGACCAAGCACATCACCGGCAAGATCCCGTTCCGGGATGTGTATGTGCACGGCCTGATCCGCGATGCGGAAGGCCACAAGATGTCCAAATCCAAGGG
Organism: Gallionella sp.; assembly: GCA_049684555.1. Lineage (GTDB taxonomy): Bacteria > Pseudomonadota > Gammaproteobacteria > Burkholderiales > Gallionellaceae > Gallionella. Next base: position 95,953 of record JBAVGB010000005.1, read on the forward strand.
CAACGTGCTCGACCCGATCGACCTGATCGACGGCATCGGCATCGAGGAACTGGTGAAAAAGCGCACCACCGGCTTGATGAACCCGAATGACGCGCCGAAAATCGAGAAGCGCACGCGCAGGGAATTCCCTCAAGGGATTCCCGCCTTCGGCACCGATGCGCTGCGATTCACCTTTGCTTCGCTGGCCTCGCCCGGACGCGACATCAAGTTCGACATGCAGCGCTGCGAGGGCTATCGCAATTTCTGTAACAAGCTGTGGAACGCCACGCGCTTTGTGCTGATGAATTGCCATGACAAGGATGTCGGACTGAACGAAACGCTGCCGCTGGAATTCTCTGCAGCCGACAAGTGGGTAGTCAGCGTCCTTCAGCAGGCCGAAGCCGAGATGGCACAACACTTTGCCGATTACCGTTTCGACATGGCCGCGCGTACCGTTTATGAGTTGGTCTGGAACTCTTATTGCGACTGGTATGTGGAACTCGCCAAAGTTCAGATGGCCAATGGCGGCGAGGCACAACAACGCGCTACTCGCAGAACGCTGGTACGCGTCCTGGAAGCCATATTGCGGCTGGCGCACCCGATCATTCCGTTCATCACCGAAGAGCTGTGGCAATCAGTTGCACCTCTCGCGGGGAAAACCGGCGACAGCATCATGTTGCAGGCTTATCCAGAACATGACCCGACCAAAATAGACCGAGCCTCGATGGCGCAAACCTCACTACTGCAGGAGATCATAACTGCCTGCCGCGGCCTGCGCAGCGAAATGAATCTCTCCCCGGCCCAGCGTGTACCGCTGATTGCAGCAGGGGATGCAACGGTTTTGAATGAACTCGCACCATACCTCAACAGCCTTGCCAAACTCAGCGAAGTGCAGGTTGTCACCGAATTACCCAAGATCGATGCGCCTGTTTACAGCATTGGCGATTTCCAGTTGATGCTATTGGTGGAGATCGACATCGAAGAAGAACGCGTACGCTTGGACAATGAGATCGCGCGTCTTTCCAACGAGCACTCCAAAGCACAGGCCAAGCTGAGCAACGAGAACTTTGTCGCCCGTGCCCCGGCAATGGTGGTGGAGCAAGAAAAGAAACGCCTGGAAGACTTCAGCATGAGGCTGGCTCAATTGCAGGCCCAACGCCAGAAACTGGACTGATTCATCGGCGATGGATCAGAATCACCAACTCGCAATTTTGTACCATGGATGATAACGGTACATTTCTGGTCTGGCGGGAAAATCCCGCAAAATCATTTAGCGCGCCCTTGTCAGTGGCAACTATCCTGAGACCCAGCCGCTGTTCATTTCAAACAAGGACTTCTTGGCGCGCTGTATCGGCAAAGGACAGGCCAACTTGGCATGCATCCCGATCGGCATCGAACCTCACGGCGCTATGGGCAATCCCGCCTGCGCCCATGCAGCGATCCCGCCCTGCAGGTTATACACTTCGGTAAAGCCGTTGGCCGCGGCAAAAGCCGCAGCCTGTGCGGAACGCCCGCCCGTGTGGCAATAGAAGACCGTGGCGGACTTCTTGTCCATCCCGCCCAGGCGCAGCGGCAACAAATGCAGCGGAAGCGCATCCCCCTGGGGGATTTTTCCGCGCGAAATTTCCGCGTCGGTACGCACATCCACCAGGCGCAGACCGCCCTTTTCGATCATCGCCTGCAATTCTGCAACGGTGATGTTCCTGAATCCGTTCATGTTCATGGCACTAGACATCGTCCTGTTCGTTTTCCGTTTGATTATGGTCCGCCAGCAAATGCGAAATGCGTGTATTCGCCACCGACAAACGCTTTACCAGCATGCGCAAGAATGCATCACCGAACTGCAGGCGGCATTCGGGTGTGGCATGTTTGAGCACATCAGGGTTGATCGAGATCAACACCACGTCGTTCTTCGCAATCACGTCGGTACTGCGTTTGAAGTCGCGCTCGAGTATGTGCGCCATTTCACCAAAACAATCTCCCCGATGCAACAAACTCAGCAACCTGCCCTGCTTGGCCACCCGCACCGTGCCCTGGCCCATGATGTAAAAGGAGCGCCCACTTTCGCCGTCGCGGAGTATGTACTCGGATTCGGGTACTTTTCGCCATTCGCTGATGCGCAGCACTTCCCATAGTTCCGCATCGCTGAAATTCTTGAAAAACACCAGGCTGCGCAACGTGTCGAACTTTTCCGTATCAAGTATTTCGCTTTTTGCGGGTGCCGAATTGCTCGAGAAGCCGACCAGATCGTTCGCAAACTCCTGCCACGTAAGGTAGCGTTTAGCTGTGTCCTTTTCCATCGCGCGCATCACGATCGCGTCCAGCGCAGGCGGGGTTTCGGGACGAAACATGCTTGGCGGCGGCGGATCGATGTTGATGATGTGATAGATCATGCTGAAATTATTGCTTGCATCAAACGGCAGCTTGCCGGTCAGCAGTTTGTACATCACTACGCCCAGTGAATAGATATCCGTCTGGTGGGTCAGCTTCAACTCCTTGACTTGTTCCGGCGACATATAAGCGGGCGAACCCACCCCGCTGACCTGCGTGGTCTGCTGGTTCTGGATTGCAGCCGAGCCAAAATCCGAAATCTTGATGTCGGACTCGCCCTGGAGCAAAATATTCGCCGGTTTGATATCGCGATGGATCACGCCCTGGGACTGGGCGTATTCAAGCGCCTTGCAACACTTGTAGATGATTTCGGCGATGGTGCCGATCGGCAGCAGCGTATCGACTTCGGCGTATTGCTCGAGCGTGCTGCCCTCGACGTACTCCATCACCACGTAATTCAAATCGTCCTCCATCACCGCGTCCAGAATCTTGGCGATATGCGGATGCGACAATTTTCCGGCCAGCGATGCCTCGGTCATCAACAGCTTGCGGTAAATCTTCGCCCGATTGGGGTCGCGCAGCATGCCCAGATCGAAAAACTTGATCGCGACCTGCTGCTTGTTGAACGGATCTTCAGCAAGGTACACTGTGCTGGTCGCACCGGTACCGAGCACGCGGACGATTTCGTATTTGCCTATTTTGTCCATTTTCTGCCTGGTTTGCCCATTTTCTGACTTGGGCGGTTCAAAACATATCAATTCTGCGCATTTTGCATCGCGCTGTCTACACGGCATGCATACACCTTGAAACAATAAGATGCTTGATGCTGTGTGAACCACGTGCAAAAACAACTATCATAGTCTCCATGAAAAAATTGACGCTGCTATTGTTGTGCCTGCCGCTTTGCGCACTGGGCGAGGGGCTTCCGGATCTGGGCGATGTCTCGCAGGCCACAATCACCCCGCAACAGGCTCGCCAGATCGGTGAGCAGGCCATGATGCAGATCCGTGCCAGCAAGGAATATCTGGACGATTCCGAGGTCGACGACTATCTGAACAAGATCGGCGACAAGCTGGTCGAAAACAGCCCCGAACCCGCCCTCGATTTCGAATTCTTTGCCGTCAACGATTACAACGTCAATGCGTTCGCCATGCCGGGCGGCTTCATCGGGGTGAATATCGGGCTGATACTGATCACCCAGAGCGAATCTGAACTGGCGTCCGTGCTGAGCCACGAAATTTCGCACGTCACGCAACACCACTTGGAACGCATGGTAGAGGCGCAGCGCGGGACCGGCATGATGTCGATGGCGGCCATCGGCCTCGCGATACTTGCCGCACGCACCAATCCGCAGGCATCGGAAGCCGCCATCGCCAGCGTACAGGCGGGCAATATACAACGACAGCTCAATTTTACCCGGGCCAACGAGGAGGAAGCGGATCGCATCGGCCTGCAGCTTCTGGAAAAATCCGGCTTCAACACCCACGCGATGCCGGAGTTCCTAAGACGGCTACAAGCGTCTACCCGCTTGATCGACAACAATGCACCGAACTATATGCGTGACCACCCGATCACCAGTGACCGCATCGCCGAGATCGAGAACCGGGTGCGCAATCTGCCCTACCTGCTGATTCCGGACAGCCTAGATTTCCAGCTGGTGCGCACCAAATTGATGGCCGGGCAAAAATCCGCCACGGATGCAATCGCTTATTTCAGCACAGCACTGGGGCCGCAAGGTTTCGGCAATCCGATCGCGCAACGCTATGGACTGGTCAGCTCGCTGCTGCGCGACGACCAGGTCGCCAGGGCCAGCCGCGAAATGTCGCTGCTGCTCAAACAGGCCGGGGCCAGCCCGGCGTCCAGCAATAATGCGATGATCGCGACCCTTCAGGGTGAAGTCTTGCGCGCCGAAAAAAATGACCCCGCGGCACTGGCATTCTACAAGACTGCGATACTGAATTTTCCCGATCATCGCGCCCTGATTTACGACTACACCGACCTGCTGCTGCAGGACAACCGGCCGGAGACCGCCGTCAAGCTGCTCACCGACCAGGTGGCGCTGCACCCGAGCGACACCAGGCTATACGACCTGCAGGCCAGGACCTACGCGATGCTGGGCAAGGCCTTGGAGCAGCATCAGGCGCAAGCCTACAGCTATGCCTGGCAGGGCAACCTGAAAGCCGCGATGGAGCAATTGCGATTAGCCAAACAGGCCGGCGGCAGCTTCTACCAGCTCTCTTCCATCGAGAGCGATATCAACGAGTTGCGCCAGATGCAGGATGCCGCAGGAAAACACTAACTTCTCCCCGTTAGCAGTTCAGTCTCCCGGAGAAACCGCGATATCCCGCCGTTACCTAGAAGATGATAGGGCTTGGCGTCCAGATCTAGGTACAAAAAAAGCCCCTCTTGCGAGGGGCCTATGCTTGCGGTTGTTACCTCTGGGCAGTTGATGATGCCCGGAACTTGTTAAGGGAGGATTAACTGCAGGCCTTTGGGATCACGTTGGCAGGTATTGTGTTGTTTCCCGGCTTAGCCACCACAGTTACAGCCGGATTCGTGTTAGTGACTGTACCACCGCTACCGATGGTGGATTGATCGTCATTCGCGCCATCGCCGTTCGCACAGGTCCAGGAACCGCTGTTCGGGTTATAGTACATGTGCACAGCAGTTGGCGTACCGGCTGTTCCACTTAGCAGCCGGGTATTGACACCAGACGTTTGGAAGTTGGCCACCACGCTGAAGTTACCGCCAACGTTGCCAAGGTTTCCAGCACCTGCACCACCACCAATGGCTCCCGTGAAGATTTGGTTGACATATTTACCAGAGGTAATCGCGGTCACGCCTGAAGCACCGCTCGTATCGATCGCAAATAAGCCGCTCGAAGTATAAAGTTCGGTCAGTGGCGTCTTCAAGCCGTCCATCAGCGTGAAGGCTTCAGCAGCCTGCGCGCGGGCGGTGTAGTCGCCGTAGGCAGGGATCGCCACGGCAGCCAGAATACCGATAATTGCAACCACGATCATCAGTTCGATCAGGGTAAAGCCCTTTTGAATGTTTTTCATCATGATTAAAGCTCCTTGGTTTGAATTAAACACATCAAATTCATGTGTTGCGGTATGCAAACGCAATACTTGTGCCAATATTGCATCATATTGTTTCGACTACGACTTTATTAACGCTCAGAATTAGATGACGGCAAGAGACAACTCAATATTGTCACATATTGACGATTTTGGGCAGTATTGTCAGCTATGAAACCAAATTTACCCCCGGAATCCTGCTCACGTCGACATCGTCTATCTGCTCGGGCGAAAGAAATTGCCTGGCGTAGTCGAGATAGACCTTTTCACGCATGAACACATCGAACAAATCCGGGTCGATATGCCCGCCCAATTTGAACTTGCCGAGGATGGTCAGGGATTCGGTGAGGGTCTTGCCCTTTTTGTAGGGCCTGTCCTTGGCGGTAAGCGCCTCGAAAATATCCGCGATGCCCATCAGCCGGGCCTGCACCGACATCTGTTCGCGGGTCAATCCGCGCGGATAACCCTTGCCGTCCATGCGCTCGTGGTGGCCGCCGGCATATTCCGGCACGTTTTTAAGGTGTCTCGGCCAGGGCAGCGATTCCAGCATCTTGATGGTCACATCGATGTGATGGTTGATGATCGCGCGCTCATCAGCCGTCAACGTGCCGGCGCGTATGGTGAGATTCTCGACCTCGTCCCCGCTGAGAAAACTGCCCTGCCTGCCATCGACGTCCCGCCACTGATAGGCTGCGATCCGGCTCACCCGTTCCTGGGCATCGGCAGACATTGCCTCGCTGCCGACATTGCAGTGGCGCAGGAATTCCCGGTCCTGGTCAAGCTGCTTTGCTCGCGCAGCAAAGTTTTGGCGCGCCGCCTCGATGCGTTGAACGTCGTCAGCCGCGGCTGTAATCTCGCGCAACATCTCGATCTCTGCATCGCGCTTGAGCACTTCGAAACGCGTGTCCAGCAGATGTATACGATCGAACAGCGTATGCAGTTTGGTCGCCTTGTCCACCACATGCACGGGCGTGGTGATTTTTCCGCAGTCATGAAGCAGGCCGGCGATCTTCAGCTCGTGCCTGTCCTTGTCTGTCATCACGAAGTCCTTGAGCGGGCCATCGGTAGTGCGGTTCACGGCTTCGGCCAACATCATGGTCAGCGCGGGCACGCGCGCGCAGTGACCGCCGGTATAGGGCGATTTGTCGTCGATCGCGGTATTGATGAGTTGTATGAACGATTCGAACAACTTCTCCAACTGGTCGATGAGATGGCGATTGGTGAGCGCGATGGCAGCCTGTGAAGCCAGTGATTCAAGCAACTGCTGGTCATCCCTGGAGAACGGGATGATTGTACCGCTCCCATGGTCCAGCGCATTGATCAATTGCAGCACGCCGATGACTTCATTTTCATGGTTGCGCATCGGAACAGTCAAAAATGACTGGGAGCGATAACCGGTCTTTGCATCGAATTTCTTGGTGCCGGAAAAATCGTAGCCTTCGGCCATATACGCATCGGGTATATTCACCGTTTCGCCGCTGAGCGCCGAGTGACTGACCACCATCGCGTGATTGGGGTTGCCTGCTGAATCATAGAGCTGGACGGGATAGAAGGTGATCGGCACCCCGCTGGTCCCGCCCATCGCAATATCGAGCGTATTGTTGCGCAGGATTTCAAAGCGCAACACCCGCTGCTGCTGCTCGTGCAGATAGAGCGTGCCGGCATCGGCGCGGGTAATGCGCATCGCCGCAACCAGAATGGTTTCCAGCAGGCTGTTGAGATCGCGCTTTTGCGACAGGGCGATGCCGATCTCGTTGAGATCCTTGAGGCGGTCAAGCAGGTTGTCCGAGGAATTCATGCGATAACTTTATTTAATGCAGACTGCGCGCACCTGGTGCATATCGGTAATGCCCTGCAGGACTTTTTCCATCCCATCCTGTTTCAGGGTGTGCATGCCTTCATCCAGTGCGATGGCCAGCAACTCGGCGACCCGTGCATGTTCCTGGATGGCCTTCTTCACTGGATCCGAACCGATCAGCAATTCATGCAAACCGACACGGCCGCGGTAACCGGTGCCCATGCATTTTTCGCAACCGACCGGACTATAGATCGTGAACTGTCCTTTTTCATCGGCGAACAGCTTTCGCCAGTCGGCATACAACGCCTTCATCGCGGCAGCCGGATCCCTTTTCCAGGACACGGTATTGACCAGCTCGGAGCTGTATTCCTCCAGCATCAGCTTGATTTCGTCTGCCGTAGCGGTATGCGGCTTCTTGCAATCACTGCACAGGCGCTTTGCCAGGCGTTGTGCCAGGATACCCAGCAATGCATCGGCAAAATTGAACGGATCCATACCCATATCCAGCAGCCGGATGATGGATTCGGGCGCGCTGTTGGTGTGCAGCGTGGCAAACACCAGATGGCCGGTCAGCGAGGCTTCAATGCCGATAGAGACGGTTTCCTTGTCGCGCATTTCACCGACCATGATCACATCCGGGTCGGCGCGCAGAAAGGCACGCATGATGGTGGCAAAATCCATTCCGGCTTTTTTGTTGATCTGCACCTGGCGCAGACCCTTCTGGGTGATTTCAACCGGATCTTCGGCGGTCCAAATCTTGGTGTCCGGCTTGTTGATGTATTTGAGAATCGAATGCAGGGTGGTGGTCTTTCCGGAACCGGTCGGGCCGCACACGAAAAACAAACCGTACGGTTTGGCCACGGTCTCTTTGATCAGTTCGTTGTTGCGGGCCGAAAAACCCATCTTCTCGAGCGGCAACGGCTCGCCGGATGACAGAATACGCATCACCACATCCTCGACGCCGCCCTGCGAAGGAATGGTCGCCACACGCAATTCGATATCCAGCGGGCCGAATTTCCTGAACTTGATCTTGCCGTCCTGCGGTTTTCGCTTTTCTGAAATATCCAGGTCGCACATGATCTTCAAGCGCGTCACCAGTGCGTTGCGGTAGGTGGACGGCACTTCGATATAGTTCATCAGGGAACCATCCTTGCGCACCCGTATCGCCGTCTTGGCTTTGCCCGGGCCCGGTTCGATATGGATATCCGACGCGCCCATCCGGTAAGCATCCATGATGACCTTGTTGACCAGTTTTACCAGCTCGTTATCCGCGGCAGCGCTGACGTCTTCCTGGCTGATTCCGGAAATTTCTTCCTCATCTCCGCCCATGCTGGTTAACAACTCGTCCATGGACGACTCGTCGCCCGCGAGCATACCGCCGCCATCCGAGGCAGTGCTGCCGCCATAAAACAGGTCAAGGGTTTGTTTGAATTCGCGTTGCGAGCAAACTTGGTAGTTCAGGCGACTCTTGGAGAAAATATTGTTGACTACCCGAGATGCCTGGATCCGCTCGGGATCGGTGGTCAAGATCAACAGCCCTTCCTGGGTTTCCTCGATTGGTATCCAATGGCTGCTTTCAACATACTCGCGCCGCAGGTTTTTCAGCAGATCAACAGGTTTGATCCGGTCGCCCCGGTAAGGCTGGTACGGGACCCCGAAAAAGCTGGATAACGCCTTGCCCAGCGCGGCGGGATTGACCTGGAATTCGTCCAGCAAGACCTCTTCGATGTCAATGCCCTTGCGCCTTGCGGTGCGTGTCGCCAATTCGAATTCCGCGGCGGAAAGCACCGCATCGGCAACCAGAAAATCGTATTTGGTCTTCGCCGAGTTATGCTGCTGGCGCTGATGCTGGCGCAATGCCACCGCCATCGTCTGGGACAGCTCCTGCACACCGTCTTCGATCATCGTCGTGAAGGGGACACCGGCCTTGTTGTTGATGACTTGTATTACGCCGACCAGATCGCCGTTGCCCGCATCCAGAATAGGCGCAACCAGCATTTGCTTGGTGCGGTATCCGGTACGTTTGTCCACCTCCTGCAAGAAACGCAAATGCGAGCTGTATTGCGCCAGCTCTTTGACGTCGTAAACATCCTTGATGTTAAGAAGCTTCTTGTGCATTGCCGAATAACCGGCAAGGCTTTGTTCAGCAATGGGTAACTTGAGATCCTTGAAGGAGTTGAGTCCGGTCTTTACCTTGGACACAAGCGAGATATTGTCGTCACCCACGACATAGATGGTCAACCGGTCCGCATTGAACAGCGCGCAGATATCCTTGCTGACCTCCAGCATGATTTCATCAACATTACCGGTGGCGTGTATCCTGTTGTTGACCTGATTGAGATTCTTGGTGAATTCGAGCCTGAGGGCCATGTCACCGACATTTTTCGCAGAGCTATTAGCTGTCATCACTGTACTCATATCACTCCTTCGCGCGTTTCATTGGTTGCAGTTGTTACGTGCAACAATTGCCGTCTTTCCTGGCCGGCATTTTTGTCTGCTGTGCGATCCATCTACAGTTCCTAAAGCTCGAACTCCTGATTGTTCAGCAACATCTCCGGGGGGAGCCCGCTCACGCAGTCCTCAATCTCCCGCATGGTCAACTCCAGTTCGCCAGGTTTGAGATGGGTGATGAAAACCTTTGCCTTGCCGTTGAATTTCTCCAACTCTACCGCAAGCATGCTCGGACAAAGGTGCTTGGAAATTTCAGCCAAATCCCTTTCATTGTTTGAAAATGCGGTCTCGATGAGCAGGTAACGCAAATTTTCTATTTTATTGACCACCTCCCAAAATGCATCGTTGGTGGTGGTGTCCCCGCTGAATACCAGACTCGACCTGCCGCTGTCCAGATGATAACCCACAGCAGGCACAACATGATTGGCCGGGACAGAGGTGATTCTGCGTCCGTTCAGGACGATGGTCCCGCCCAGCTCCATGGCCTCGTAACGCATGTAAGGGTGCTCTGCGTTGGGAATCTCCAGAAAATCCGGCCAGATTTTCCAGTTGAATATATGTTGCCTGAGAATATCCAGCGTCTCCTCGCTGGCGTAAACGGTCAACGGCCGATCGCGCAGGTAACCGACGCTGTCGACCATGAACGGGATGCCGGCAATATGGTCAAGATGGGAATGTGTGATGAAAACATGGTCTATCATGGCCAGTTCCGTCAGGCTGAGTTCGCCCACCCCGGTGCCTGCATCGATCAGCACGTCATGATCAAGCAGGAACGAGGTGGTGCGCAAATTGCCACCGATCCCTCCGCTGCATCCCAACACTCTAAGTTTCATCTTGTCCAGTACATTCAGTTGCTTGATCGACTTACTTGGCATGGAATACAAACACCCCGTCCCAATCCGGGTTCGGCGGATTCTTGCGAAAGTAAACAACCCGTTCCGTGTAAAGCCTGTACAGGGCCGAGTCAGGAGACATGCGCTGCAGATTCATCAGCTGCAATTCCGCCTGCTCCCAATCCTGCTTGCGATAGAGGCGACGCATTTCATGGAACAATTTCACTTCGTCATGCAGTGCCCTGCCAGCCGCGGCGATCAACGCGACCGGTTCATAAATCGCCACGGGTTTATCTTTACCTTTTACCCGCACGTGGTCAAGTTCGCGGTACAGGAATTCATTCGCGAGATTGCGGGTATTCTCGCCGACGATGATGTCCACTCCGTATTGCTTGGTGATGCCTTCCAGACGCGATGCCAGGTTCACTTCATCACCCATTACCGTGTAGGCAACGCGGATTTCCGAACCCATGTTGCCGACAATCACCCGGCCGGTATTGATGCCCACGCCAACCTGAATTCCCGGCCAGCCGCGCTCCTTGAAGCGCGGCTGCAACGCTTTCAGCGTCTCCTGCATCTCGATACCCGACAGTATGGCGTTGCGGGCATGATCCTTGTCTGCCAGCGGTGCCCCCCAGAAGGCCATGATACAGTCGCCCATATACTTGTCGATCGTGCCGCGGTGTTTATAGACAACCCGAGACAGGGGTGTAAGAAATTCATTCATCAACATGGACAATTGCTTTGGATCCAAACGCTCGGAAATGCTGGCAAAGCCGCGCACATCCGAAAAAAGAATGGTCATTTCGCGGCTTTCGCCTTCCATGGATACCCTTTCCGGGTTTTTTGCCATCTCTTCGACCACTTCGCCCGGTACATACTGCCCGAATAGTCCGGTGATCTGCCGTTTTGTACGCGATTCGACGAAGTATCCGTAAGACATGTTCAATGCAAACAGCAAGGCGACCATCACCAGGCTGTTCGTCACCGGCATTAACACATTGCCATACTGCCAGGCGACAAGGCTCAGCCCGGTCGTGAGGATGAGTGCAAACGCCGAGGCCAAAATTGCTTTTGCAGGCGTGAATAACGGCAATAAAAAACTCAATGCGATTCCGACCAGCGACACCCAGACCACCTCGGCGCCCAGCATATAGGCCGGGCGTTCCTTCAAATCCTGATTGAGAATGCCGGATATCATGTTCGCGTGAATTTCAACTCCTGGATAAACTTTCGCCACCGGTGTGGAGCGCATATCAAGCAAGCCGGGAGCCGTTGTGCCGACCAGAATGATCTTGTTCTTCAGTTGCGCCGGATCAACGCGTCCGTGCAGCACATCGGCGATCGAAACGTAGCGGAAACGTCCCTGCCCGCCGCGGTACGGCACAAATGTTGCCACTTCCCTGTCAACCGGGATCTTCAGCCTGACATTGGCGGCATCCAGGTCCAGCCATTCCATATCCGCATATCCGCCGTTCTTGGTTTCGCCGTACCCGGGTGACAATTTTGTTTGCCCCAGCAGGGTGCGCACGATCGCAAGGGACAAGGACTCATAATAGGCCCCGCCATACTCGACGATCATCGGGATTCGGCGCACACGGCCGTCCGAATCGACCAAAGGATTGAAGTGTCCCGCGCTTGCCGCGGCCTGTTGCAACTCGGAAAGATTGGCACCATAACCATTCCAGGTCGTGAAGTCTACCGCATGCCCGCTGAAAGCTCCGGCAGGAAAAGTCGGCTCGGGCAACTTCCCGGATACTTGCGGAACGTCCTGATTGGTGAAGTAATAACCCAGCACCACCTTGCGATTGTTGATCTTCCTGGCAAACAAGTCGTCGTATTCCAGTTGCGGCCGGATTTTGGCAAGTGTCTCCTGAAATGACTTGTCGCCTTTGAGTTGATTTTCCCCCAGCTTTTGCAAAACCCTGAGCCCGGAACTCTCGTCCTTTTCTGCAAAAACGACGTCAAAACCGACCACTGCTACGCCATATTTATCGAACAGATCATCCATCAGCAGGGCCAACCGGTCACGCCCCCATGGCCATCGCCCTTCCTCCTTCAGGCTTTTTTCATCTATATCAACGATAACGATCCGATCGTCCATCGTGCGCGGCATGGTCAGGCGCAACCGATAATCATAAAAGATGTCGGACAGCTGCTCGACAATATCCAGTCTGTAAAAACGCGCGGCACAACCGACAAAAAACAGGACGATCAGGAGTCCCAGTCCGATCAAAATTGCATTTTTTTTCACCGTATTCAACGAAAGACACAAACAACCGATAGGTTGCCGATCTTTGCCATCCCGACTGAACAGCCGGCAGTTTCATGTGTCCAACGGTTTGTCGCTTCGTCTGCAGGTTGGTGGCACAGGGAAGATTGTTGTGCGGTGGCGGGCATCGGCTCGTTCAATATGGCGGTGCAAGCCAGAAAATGCCCTTGACTTGCACCGGGTGTCTTCCGCCCTGACTCGAACACTCACTATCCCTTGAAATAGAATTCCATTTTAATACCCGCCAGCTCTATCACATCATGCTCGTTCAGCTGATGTGCCTGATTGGTAAGTGGCTGGCCGTTTACCAGCGGGAAGCTTTCACCTTCCACATGGGTGATGAAGTAGCCGTGCGGGCGTCTGGTCAGCACGGCCACCTGCAATCCGGGCTTGCCCAGGGTGGTCAGGTTTTTGACCAGCTCGAGCTCCTTTCCGGCATTGGGTCCGGTCAATACCTGCACCACAGCGATTTGCTTTTGAGCACCTGACTTACCTATTCCTGAGGCAGTTATGTCCGATTGGGCCGTTGACTGCATGGAAGGCTGAGTGGACATCTTGGGCGAACTGGTATCAAACTTTCCGGTTTTTTCCCCCGAGTCATCATGAACCGGTTTGCCGCCAGCGGGAATTTTCGCCGCAAGCGGAATTTCTGCCGGCTTGTTCCCGCCCGAAGCAGGTGTCTCTTTCTTTGCGGGTGCGCGCAAAACCATGGTTCTTTCGAAATCTTCAGGAGTGGTCTGGGTAATCTGGTCAGTGATGAATTTCAGTTTGTATTTGCCGATCTCGATGACATCATTGTTTTGCAGGAAGTGTTTTTTGGTGGATTTCCCATTCACTTCCAGTCCATTGGTGCTATCCAGATCCTCAAGGAACGAATCATTGAGTATGGTAACAATCGCAGCATGCTCCCCGCTCACCGCCAGATTGTCGATGACAATGTCATTGTGTGGCTTGCGCCCGATGGTTATGCGCTCTTTGTTGAGGGGGTATTCCTTGATGATTCCACCATCCATGCTGAGTATCAATTTTGCAGCCATTGTCGTAACCCTCGTACTGATTATTTTTTGAACCAATTGAAAAATTTAGCCAGCCAATTGCGCGGCACGGAAAATTTGCCGTTCACCTTGACCAATATCACCGAAATATTATCGCGCCCGCCATTATCATTCGCCATCTGTATAAGCTGGCTTGAAGCAAGCGGCAAATTGCTCTGCAACCCAAGCAGCGTGGCCTGGATATCGTCATCCTCGACCATATCGTTCAAGCCGTCGGAACACAGCAGGTAAATATCTCCGACCTGCACGCCGTGCACATGTATTTCGGATTCCACGTGCGCATCGATCCCAACCGCGCGCGTGACCAGATTCTTGTTCTTTGACAAGCGCGCGTCTTCAAGGCTGATCATCCCGCTGTCGAGCTGTTCCTGAAGCAGGGAGTGATCGTGGGTGATCGTTTCCAGCACCTCGCCGCGCAACCGGTACATGCGCGAATCACCCACGTGCCCGACTGCCACGCGATTATCGTAAAAAAGCGCGGCGACAATGGTTGTTCCCATCCCCGCATATTGGGGCTGACTTTGCGCGGCATGAAAAATTGAGGCATTGGCCTTTTGGATATTTTCGCGCAACAGAGCAACGCCTAACTCTTCTCCGCCTTTCACCGTGACATCCACAGGACTGGCATTCAGCAAGCGGTGGCTGACTTCCGTCGCAACCACCGAAACGGCAATACCGCTCGCCACCTCGCCGGCATTGTACCCACCCATACCGTCAGCCAGTACCGCCAACCCGCAGGCTGGTTCGCACGCCACACTATCCTCATTGTGCGAGCGCACCATGCCGGGATCAGTCTGGCTGAATATTTCCAAAGCTTCTGCTATCTTCATCTACGCCCCCATTTTTTCTCGCTCCGGCAAGGTCGCCCTAACAAGGCGTCGCACCCACCGTGCTTCATCAACCCGGAACCCCTGCTTCTCCGCTTGACGAACTTTCTTCCTTTGCCGCATTTTGCGCGCGCGCTGCACACTTGCGCAAATCTTCAGCCATTTCAGCGCCACTGGCATAGCGATTCTCAACCTGCTTGGCCAACGACCGGTTAATGATTGCAACCAGACACGGGGGTAAATCTGCCCTGATGCTCAAAATATCGGGATGGGGCTCGTTGGCGATCCTGAACATCAGTTGCGCCATCGAATCTCCTTCGAACGGTAGCTTACCACAAGCCATTTGGTACAAACTCACCCCCAGGGAAAACAGGTCAGATGACCCGCCGATCTTGTTTCCGGCCAATTGTTCCGGCGACATGAACGACGGTGTTCCCAACACCATGCCGGTTTTGGTCTTGCTCGAATCGGTGATGCGCGCGATGCCGAAATCGGTCACCTTGGTGGAATCCGTTTCCGGATCGTACATGATGTTGCCCGGCTTGATGTCGCGATGCACCACATTCTGCTTGTGCGCATAATCGAGCGCGTCGGCTACGCGCGCAAAAATACCCATCAAAGTAGGCAACGGCAACAAATTGCCCGGTTTGGTGTTGGGAATCAGGTCCTTGCCCTTGAGGAATTCCATCGCAATATAGGCAAGGTCATGTTCTTCTCCCGCATCGTATACGGTCACGATATTCGGGTGGTTGAGACGACCCGCCGTTTCGGCCTCGCGGAAAAAACGTGCTTTTACATCGTCCAGTTCATCACTATCGAACTCCTGCGCCAGCGCCATGGTCTTGATCGCAACAACGCGGCCGATTTTCGGGTCTTTGCCGAGATATACGACACCCATCGCGCCCTTGCCAAGCTCCTTCTCGATTTCATAACGGCCCAGCATTGGTTTCGATACACCGATTTTGTCCAATACCAGGGTGCTTGCGTTGCCCCTGGAGGATGTGCCGCCGAGCATCACGGTTTCCGACATTGCCCTGGACTGCGCCATGCGCGCATCGAGATCGCGGAACTTCGGGTTAAATTCGGACATGTATCTGAATACCGACTCCGCCTTGTTGAACTGGCGCTTGCGCTCAAAATCCAGCCCCAGGTTGTACAACACATCCATCAAGCTATCGTCCAGCGGCACCTTGCGGAACTTGTCAAACGCCATATCCAGTTGACCCTGACCCTGGAAAGCCAAGCCCAGCATGCGATTGCTCTCTGCCGATTCGGCATCTGACTTCTGCTTGCCCTTTTCGGTCAACAGGTAGCGCTTGGTCGTCAGCAACAAATGGCCAACCAGCAACAGCGAGGCAGGCAGCATCAGCTGCAACCACATCGCCTGTGTCGTCATCAGTATAAAATGTGCGGCAATCAAGGCTGTGAACATTGCGCCGGTGACAGCCGCACCGATGGCGGCACCCAGCCTTGGCAGCAGCAGGATCAGGTAAAGGGCAACCAGAAGAAACACGCCGATCTGCGCCAAATCAGCCCAGCCGGGGGTGACAAAGAAGTCGCCTTTGAGGATGCTCGATACCGAATTTGCCAGGGTCACCACCGGTGCCATGCCTGAAGAAACCGGTGTCACCTGCGATGAACCGATGCCGGTAGCGGACGCACCGATCAGCACGATCTTGTCCCGGTATTTGTCGGCCGGAATCTTACCGGTCAGGACATCATAGAATGAATCCACCGGAAAGGCAGGACGACCATCCCTGTCCTTGTAAAAATAAGTATGCATGCGCAGGGCGGGATCGGTGTTGATCTTCAGATTGCCCAGTTGCACGCCTTCACCCAGATTGATGCGTATATCCTGCGTCCCCAAGTTGAGGCTCTTGGCTGCCAGCATCAGCGACAACGAAGGATAGTACTGGTTGTAATAACCGATCACCAGCGGTTCGGTGCGTATCGCGCCGTCCACGTCCGGAAAACTGTTCAGGTGACCGAGGGCCGATGCTTTGCTGCCCAACACCGGAATCGGGGCCAGCACACCCATCGCCGGCAAGGGAAACTCCCCCAAGCCGCCGGGATCCTTCACATTCGTCAAATTATTGCGCAACACATAATCTGGTAATTCGTGATCGGGTTTGCCCTGCGGCTCTCCCAGCTCGAAAAACATCGGCAACAGCACATCGTTCGCGCTGGCTATGCTTTTGCTGAGTTTTTGATCGTTGTCGAGATTTTGCTCTGCTTCCTGGAGCAAAGCGCCGAGCTTGGCCAGATCGGCCTGTTTTGACGGGTCGGCGGTATCCTTGAGTTTTGAATTGTCCAGCAATCCGGCTATGCTTTGAATGTACTGCAGCCCTGCATCCACCTGGGGTTCAAAAAAGAATGCGGTATAGCCGATCACCTTAGGATGCCCTGCAGCCAGCACATCCAGCATCTTGGCGTGTATCGCGCGCGGCCATGGCCAGCGCCCCAGGTTGGCGATGCTTTGCTCATCGATCGCGATCACCGCGATCTTGTCGCTCGGCGTCCGTGAGGAAGCCAATACGCCCAGGTCGTAGGCCTTGCGTTCGAGGCTCTGCATCAGATCGCTATTGGCGCCAAGCATGAATACCAAGGCGACCAGCAACCCGACGAACCAGTCCTTCTGCCAAAACGACCACTTATTCATGCTATCCCTTGATGCCTAATCGTCGAGCGCCAGGCGCATTGTCGAAAAATACGGGTGGAATATTAGTATATTTCGCAACAACACACCACAATCCTTTAGTTTTATTAAGGAATATCAGAATATTAAGGCCGCATGACCGCGCAACCCGGAATTCGACCCCCTATTTGATCAGCACCACCGGACAGTTCGCCAGTTGCAGCACTTTGTTCACCACTGTTCCCAGCAACAATGATTTCAAACTGCCCTGCCCCTTTCTGCCCATCACGATCTGGTCTGCCTGCTGATCGCCGGCATACTGAACGATCGCCTCTGCCGTGCTGCCGATACTGATATGGTACTGATAGGGCAATCCGGCGGCATCGAGCGCAGCACGCGCCGTCTGCAGTGCTGCGATTCCCTGCTCCCTGCAATAATCATCGATCGTTTTCTTGTCGATGAACAGCTTGACGTTGCCTTTCGCAATGTTGCGCTGCACGTTCAGCAACAGCAGTTGCGGCGTCTCCTTCAGCGCGGCAATATGGTCGATCACGTATTCAACCGCGCGCAGCGCGTTGGCGGAGCCGTCAACCGGAATCAGAATCTTCAATATGTTCCCCTCAAGGTTTTTTGTCCGGCACGACGGATACCTTCTCGTCCACCAGGTCGATCACTTCACGCCTGGCGACTTTGCGCATCGCCAGCAATTTTCCCAGGCCCAAAACCAGCGATGCACACAGCACCGGTATCAACCAGTGCAGATAGTGGTTTGCTGCATCCAACGCGGGTATTTCCGATCCTCCCGATGGCAAGACTTCGCTGGACAGCATCTCGCCCGCCACATATCCCAGCAGCGCCCCGCCGGCGTAAATCGTCAAAGCGAACCGGTCGATCAGCCTCAGCACCAATTGGCTGCTCCATGCGATCAACGGGATACTGATCAACAGGCCGAAAACCAGCAATGTCACATTACCCTTGGCTGCACCCGCCACGCCCAGCACGTTATCCAGGCTCATCACAAAGTCGGCAATGATTATGGTCTTGACCGCGCCCAGCAGCCTCGAGTCTGCCTGGACATTATCGACAGTGTGTCCTTCCCCGGGCAGGATCAGCTTGA
The DNA here is from genome assembly GCA_049684555.1 of Gallionella sp. Taxonomy (GTDB): domain Bacteria; phylum Pseudomonadota; class Gammaproteobacteria; order Burkholderiales; family Gallionellaceae; genus Gallionella. The sequence goes on from JBAVGB010000005.1 coordinate 114,328, forward strand.
CGCCAATCCAGATCAGCAGCAGCGCACCGACCAGCTTAAGATAGGGCAACGCCAGCAGGCTGACGGCAAAAAAGGTCAGCACGATGCGCAACAGGATCGCGCCCAGCACGCCGAACATGATCCCCTTTTTTCGTTGCTGCACAGGCAGATTGCGGCAAGCCAGCGCAATCACCACCGCGTTGTCGCCGCTGAGCAGAAGATCAATCATGATGATCTTGAAGACATCGACCCAGAATTGGGTCGAAGCGAGCATCTCCAGCATCAACTGCCTTTCAGGACTTTCTGCATTACACGCCCCATTTCAGCCGGATTGCGAGTGATGTGGATGCCGCATTCTTCCATCACCGCGAGTTTTGTATCGGCGCCACCCTGCCCCCCCGAAATGATCGCACCGGCGTGGCCCATGCGCTTGCCGGCAGGTGCCGTCACCCCGGCGATGAAACCGACCACAGGTTTGTTCATGTTATGTTTGATCCAGCGCGCGCATTCCTCCTCGTCGCTGCCGCCGATCTCGCCGACCATGATCACCGCATCGGTGCCGGGATCGTCGTTGAACAGCTTCATCACATCGAGATGCTTCAATCCGTTGATCGGGTCGCCGCCAATCCCGACACAGGAAGACTGCCCGAGACCCACCGCGGTGAGCTGCCCGACCGCTTCGTAGGTCAGCGTACCGGAGCGCGACACCACGCCGATGCGTCCCTTGCGGTGGATATGGCCGGGCATGATGCCGATCTTGATCTCGTCCGGCGTGATCAGTCCGGGGCAATTCGGACCGATCAGCAGCGTGCGCCTGCCTCGCATCTTGTAACGGGTCCTCAGCATGTCGTGCACCGGAATCCCTTCGGTGATGCAGATCACTAGATCAAGATCGGCCTCGACCGCCTCGTCGATCGCCGCCGCTGCGTATGGGGGAGGCACATAGATCACCGACACGGTCGCGCCGGTTTGCGCCCTGGCCTCGGCCACGCCGTTGTAGATCGGGATGCCCTCAAAACTCTGGCCGCCCTTATTCGGTGTGACGCCCGCGACAAAACAATTCGCGCCATTCGCATAGGCCCTGCTGTGTATGGTATGGAACTGGCCGACCTTGCCGGTCATGCCCTGCGTCATCACCCTGGTATTCTTGTCGATCAGTATGGACATTACGCACCCCTCGCGGCATCAACCACTTTTTGCGCAGCATCCGCCATGTCGCCGCCTGAAATAATCGGCAGGCCCGATTCGGCCAGGATCTTTTTTCCCAGCTCGACATTGGTTCCTTCGAGCCGCACCACCAGCGGCACCTTGAGGTCCACTTCCCGTGCCGCCGCCACCACGCCCTCGGCGATCACGTCACATTTCATGATGCCGCCGAAGATGTTGACCAGAATAGCTTTGAGATTGGGATTCTTCAGCATCAACTTGAATGCCTCGGTCACTTTTTCCTTGTCCGCACCGCCGCCCACATCGAGAAAATTCGCCGGGTTGCCGCCATACAGCTTGATGATATCCATGGTCGCCATCGCCAGACCCGCGCCGTTGACCAGGCAGCCAATATCGCCATCCAGCGAGATATAGCTCAGGTCGAATTTGGACGCCTCGATCTCGGCCGGATCCTCCTCGTCCAGATCGCGCATCGCGACGATCTCGGGATGGCGATACAGCGCGTTGCTGTCGAAGTTGAACTTGGCGTCCAGCGCCAGCACGCGCCCGTCAGCCGTCAGCACCAGCGGATTGATCTCAGCCAGCATCGCATCCTTCTCGACGAAGCAGCGATACAGGCACTGCATCAGCTTTGCCGCGTCTCCCGTTGCAGCATCGGGGATGCCGATCGCCTGCGCGGTGCGTGCCGCGTCCTCCGCGCCCAGCCCGGCAACCGGATCGATACGCAGCGTGTGAATTTTTTCGGGAGTATGCGCGGCCACCTGCTCGATCTCTATGCCGCCCTCGCTGCTCGCCAGCAATGCCACGCGCTGCGCACTGCGGTCGATCACCATGCCCAGATAATATTCCCTGCCGATCTGCGCGCCCTCCTCGACCAGCAGGCGCCGCACCACCTGCCCGCTTTTCCCTGTCTGGTGGGTGACCAGATGCATACCCAATATTTGCTGCGCGGCAGTGCGCACCTCCTCGATCGAGCGTGCCACCTTTACCCCGCCTCCTTTTCCGCGTCCGCCGGCATGGATCTGCGCCTTGACCACCCAAACCGCACCCCCCAACTGCTGCGCGGCGCTCGCTGCCGCATCAACACTGAAGCACGCCACACCGCGCGGTGTAGGAACGCCGAATTGGCGCAGAATTTCCTTGCCCTGGTATTCGTGGATTTTCATGATTTTAATTACCAATAGTCTGAACAGGATCCCCGCCCACAGCCATTCATCCGGTCACAGCAGCGGTGCGATAAAGGAAATAAATTCATTTATGATTTCATTCTCGTGCCCGGCGTCCTTCATCTCCCACTTGATGGTGTTGAGAAGTTTTGCTTTCTTGTAGATATTCAGTCTGTTTTTCAATGAAAACGCACGCGCGCGAATGACCAGAGTATCAAACCTCCGCTGATATTCCTTTTTCGGGATTGCCTTCCCCTTGCGATCCGATGGTGGAAACAGGCGGTTGATCTCGCGGACCATTTCATGCGCAAACGAAACCGCTTCCCCAGCGTTGAACCATTCAAGTATCATATTGAAGCTCCGCGTTAGTTTCTGAAATGACAAGAGCGACATTTGCGTTTGTCGGACCGGGAAAACGATCCTGTGCCAAGCAACCAGACCGCAACCAAGTCGCACAAGTCTAACAAATATCATCCTGAAAAGGTTCCGAGATGGGCACTTTCGACCGATTCCGCAGCACTGCAGCGTCCGACCCTGGCGACGCCAAGCCTGACGCATCTGCCGAAGACGCGATCCTCCTGATCGAACAGGGCCATGCGCTTGAGGCCCAGGGCCGGCTGGACGAGGCGAGGCAGTGTTATCTGGACGCGATCCGCATCGCACCCAACCCGGCACGCGCCCATCTCAATCGGGGCAATGTGCTGTTGCAACACGGCGACCTGGACGGGGCGCTGGCTGCGTTCCGCACCGCGCTCGACCACCAGCCCGATTATGCCGGCGCCTATTACAACATCGGCAATGCGTTGCTCGGCAGCCGGCAGTTCGGCGAGGCGGTGGCAAGCTATCGCAGCGCTCTTGAGATCAATCCCGATTACGCGGAGGTCCATTGCAGCCTCGGCGTCGCTTTGAAAGAGCTCCGGCAGTTGGATGAAGCGGTGGCAAGCTTCCAGAAAGCGCTGCAGATCGACCCCGCTTTGGCCGAGGCGCATTCCAACCTAGGCAATGCACTGGGCCTCGGAAAGATTGACCTCGCATTAGCAAACCACCGCCGAGCGCTGGAAATCGAACCCAATCTGGCCGAGGCACATATCAATCTGGGCAATTCCTTGAAGGAACTCGGGCAACTTGAGATGGCTGTCGAATCATACCGGAAAGCAATCGAGATCAAGCCAAATCAGGTCGAAGCGCATACCAATCTGGGGATTGTGTTACAGGAACTTGGGCTGATCGAAGGCGCGCTGGCGAGTTACCGCCAAGCGCTGGAGATCAGACCAGATTATGCTGAAGCCCACAATAGCCTCGGCAATGCTCAGCAGGAACTCAGGCAATACGAAAATGCGCTGGCGAGTCACCGCAGGGCACTCGAAATCAAACCCGATTATGCAGAGGCGTATGCTGGCTTGGGTAACGACTATCAATACGTCGGGAAAATCGACGAGGCTCTTGCATGTTATAGCCGAGCATTGGAGATCGATCCAAGCTTTATAGTTGTCCAAGGCAATCTACTGCTTGTGCTGAACTACGTTGCCGACCATACCCCCTTGCATTATCTCGAGCAGGCGCGACAGTATGGACGGATCGTCGCAGCCAAGGTGGGCGAGCGCTTTACTGCCTGGCAATGCGAACCTTTTCCAGAACGCCTGCGAGTCGGACTGGTATCTGGCGACCTGTGCACGCATCCCGTCGGGCAATTCCTGGAAGGTCTGCTGGCCCATATCGATCCTGCCCGCCTCGAGCTGATCGCCTATCCGACGCACCACAAGGAAGATGAACTCACCGCGCGCATTCGTCCGTATTTTTCCGCATGGAAGCCGTTAACCGGCAAAAGCGATGAAGCCGCTGCACTCCTGATCCACGCCGATGGCGTGCATGTTCTGCTGGATGTCTCCGCTTATACGAGATATAACCGCCTGCCGGTATTCGCCTGGAAACCCGCCCCGGTTCAAGTGTCCTGGCTGGGAGTGCCGACCACCACCGGGATGGCCGAAATGGATTATGTGCTGGGCGACCCCCATGCCATTCCACCGAATTCGATGATCATTTTTCCGAAACCGTGTGGCGGATGCCGGAAAGTTGCTTGTGTCTGACCACGCCGACCTCCCCCGTGGATGTCGTCCCGCCCCCGGCACTGTCAACCGGGCATGTGACTTTCGGGAGTTTCAACAACCTGAACAAGATGACCGATGCAGTCGTCGCGGTATGGGCGCGCATACTCAAGTCCGTACCCGATTCGATGCTGTGTCTCAAGACGACACAGCTAGGCGAGTCATCTATCTGCCTCAGGACCCGGCAGCGCTTTGCCGCCTGTGGCATCGCGCCAGACCGGATAATACTGGCAGGTATCCAGGCCTCCCGGGACGATCACCTGGCGACCTATAATAAGGTGGATATTGCTTTGGATACCTTTCCCTATCCCGGGGTGACCACCAGCGTCGAGGCGTTGT
>JBAVGB010000006.1:0-53601 GCA_049684555.1 Gallionella sp.
ATTGCAGAAACAGCTTGCGGGGCTGCAGGGCGTACGCGAAGCGATGGTGGTGGCAGCGGAGAATATCGCCTCACTCAAGGTGGACATGCAGGGATTCGATGAAGCAGCGGTAGACAAATTCGTGATGAAAGGAGCATGACATGTCGGTAAACAAGGTAATCCTGATAGGTCGCCTGGGCAAGGATCCGGAAACTCGCTACATGACCAGCGGCGAGGCGGTGACCAACGCGACACTGGCAACTTCCGAAAACTGGAAAGACAAGAGCGGCGAGAAACAGGAAAAGACCGAATGGCATAACCTGGTGTTTTACCGCCGCCTTGCCGAGATCGCTGGCGAGTATCTGAAAAAGGGATCCCAGATATATGTCGAAGGAAAATTACAAACGCGCAAGTGGCAAACCAAGGAAGGGCAGGATCGTTACACCACCGAGATCGTGGTCAACGAGATGACCATGTTGGGCGGCAAGCCCGGCGCCGGAAGTTTTGAAGTGGTTGAGAGCAAACCCACAGCTTCACCAGGCGGGAAGGCGCCTGCCAAGGCTGCACCAGCCGCTAAAGGCAGTTTCGATAATTTCGACGACGACATACCATTCTGAGGGGTATAAAGAAATGAGTATAAGAGAAAATGTAACGACCGCCTCGGCGGTCGTTTTTTTACACTCAGTCAAATAGGCAGTAATTATTAGCAATATGTTGCGTAAAACTATATCAGTTTCAGAAGCGATCTAACTTTACACTTGTTATCTCGCGTTCTTTTGTCACAAATCTCTTCAGATGGAAAGCGTAAAGCTCAGAAGTCTTAGTCGCGCAGAATATGAACGTCGATTTAGCCACACTTGTTGAGATAGCTTTTACATCAGGCAGCAGTGCAGCATCGGTTGCACATTCAGGGTGGGTACCGTGACTCCGATTCTGCTAAACGGACGCGCTATTCACTGCAAATATTGATGTGATTTTAGATGTAAGTCTAAACACTTTAAAAACAGCGGAACTGCGGTCTACCGCAAAAAAAGAGGGGCCACGTATCGTGCTGTCACATGATATTCCGGAGCGGAAAGAGGAGTCCAACCTCCGGCCTGCTCGTTACGAGGACTCGATACCAGCAAATTCCAGCACATATGCAGAAGCAAGTAGCACCCCTGGTTTTAAGTGATATCAATTTTGATGGCGCTCTCTATCGAAAAGTTGGTACCACTTTCATACCGCAAACATACAGCCTATGATGTTTGCGGTTTTCCGGGAGCGTGTTTGATACTATGAGAATCAACATTTAAATAAACAGGTTGCAACGGAAGAGCTTTTGCCCGATGTCGACACTTGTTCAGCGCTACCTAGTGAATCGGTTATAGACCTACACATGGTTAAACATCATCTGAAGAATTTTTCAAGCTCCCCGAGGGGAGTGATGTTTTTGATCGCCTTATTGATAATGACTGCAGAGTTCCTGATCATGGTGTCGATAGAGACCGTTTTAAAGCCGATTTTTGGCACCCATATTACGGCAGCCTTTTGGGAATTTGCGGATCCACTGTTGCTGACCTTCATCGTAACCCCCTGGATTTACGTTTTGGCCGTGCGCCCCCTGGAAAGACAACGAATAATGCTCCGGCAACAATTTAACGAGCTGAGCATTACCGCGGTCACTTTCGAAGCATGTGAAGGCGTGGTCGTCACCGATGCCAGTAGCAATATCCTGAGGGTAAATCGTTCTTTCACGGAAATAACCGGCTATAGCAACGGCGAGGCAATCGGCAAGACACCGAGGATGCTTCATTCGGGGCGCCATGACAGGGAGTTTTATCGCGTCATGTGGCAAACCCTGGAGCGTGACCGGTTCTGGAGCGGCGAAGTATGGAACCGCAACAAGAGTGGCGAGATATATCCGGAGTGGTTGACCATTACGGCCGTGCTTGGAACTGAAGGACAGGTAGCCAACTATGTCGGCATTTTCTCGGACATTTCAGAACGCAAGGCAGGAGAACAGCAATTGCGCAAACTCACGGCTCATATCCAAACCGCGCGGGAGGAGGAAAAGACCAGAATCGCGCGAGAGATCCATGACGATCTGGGCGGCACGCTCACGGCGCTTAAAATGGAGACTTACCGGCTACGGTCCAGGCTGTCCGGCTGCGCGCCGGCGGCACCACTGCTCGAACACGTTGAGTCCATGACACAACTGATCGACAATGCGGTTGGCGTCACGCGGCGCGTGATCAGCGACCTGCATCCGACCATACTCGATGATCTTGGCATGACGGCGGCATTGGAATGGCAATGCGGGCAATTCAACAAACGCACCGGGATCGCATGCAAAGTCAACGGCACTGAAGCAGAGCATGACAAGGATGACGAAAGAAAATTGGACAAGACCCAGGCAATCAATCTATTCCGTATCTTTCAGGAAGCACTTTCCAATGCGGCGCAGCACTCCGGCGCAACCAGCGTGAATGTCGAATTCCACCAGGGTGATGACGAGGTCATCCTGACGATCAGCGACAATGGCCGCGGACTTCCGAGGGAGCACGTCGTTGCGCAGACTGCCTATGGCCTGCGCGGGATGCGCGAGCGCGTCGCGCAGCTGGACGGCCAGATACTGTTCGACAGCCCGCCCGGCGGCGGTCTGCGCGTAACGGTAATATTGCCGGTTGCCGATGAGCGTAACCGGGAAGGAGCAATATGATCAGAATCACGATTGCCGATGACCATGCCATCATCCGTCACGGGCTGAAACAGATCATCGAGGAAAGCGGAGAAATGCGCGTGGTGGCGGAAGCCGACAGCGGCATCGATGCGCTGCGCAAGATACGCGGGATCGAATGCGATGCGGTTGTGCTCGACATTGCGATGCCGGACATGAGCGGGATAGATGTGCTAAAGCAGATACATGCCGAACGGCCGCATCTGCCGATACTGATACTCAGCATCTATTCCGAGGACCAATATGCCGTGCGCCTCATTAGGGCCGGGGCTGCCGGCTACATGACCAAGGAAAGTGCGCCGTCGGAAGTAGTCAAGGCATTGCTCCGCGTTGCCGGCGGCAAGAAATACATCAGCCCCGTGGTGGCCGAGATACTTGCCAACGAAATCGGCATGGACGAGGATAAACTTCCTCACCAGATACTCTCAGACCGGGAATACCAGATATTCCTGCTGCTCGCGTCTGCGAGGACAGTTTCCGAAATCGCTGACTCCCTGGCTTTGAGTGTAAAGACCGTCAGTACCTACCGCAGCCGCATTCTGGACAAGATGCACCTGAACAACAACGCCGAACTGATGCGCTACGCCATCGACAACCATCTCGCGCAATAAATTTTTCCGACCGTGATCTGGGCAGCCCTTGCGAGCTTCGCCCAAACCTGCTTTTATCCGTTCCGTTCTCCGGATCTGTCAGACAAACACTGACAATGGATACTGCCAATCGCCCACATCAATTTAAGACAAATCACGATATCAGCTTCGATAGGGTGGAAACATAATTGGCCCCACGTATTTGCTAACCAACTTGCGTCAAGGCGAGATGATCAATGTGTTTATTGTGGAAGATTCTGAGGCGATGCGGGAAGGTCTGCGCTTGATGCTGTCCGAATTTCAAAATGCCAGGATAGTCGGTTATGCGGCGGAAGAGGCGGTAGCGATCGAACAAATCAATATGATCATTCCAGACGTCGTGATCCTAGACCTGAAGCTGCAATCCGGAACAGGCGTTGCGGTGCTGAAGAATGTCAAAAGGCAACATGCGGCAATGAAAATCGTGGTGTTGACCAACTGTAGCGGTGACCTATATGTGGACGCCTGCAAACGCGCAAACGCTGATTATTTCTTCGACAAGTCATTCCAGTTCATGGAGGTGCGCGAAGTGTTTGCAAATTGGAACCAAGCCGGTCACGTCGGTAACGGTTTTGCCGGAAGACTTACTGATTAACCGCGAAAATTTTGGAGTGACTGATGCCTAAGCACATTTTTCGATTGCTGGTTCTGATTGTGGTATTTGTCATCGTTGCCTTCTCGGCAAAGAAGATCCTGACCCCGGCCTCGTTCTACCAGTACGGGCATTATCGCGGTGCAGCAGTGGCGGAGATCGCCTCAAAAGTGCCCAAACTTCAGGGGTCGGCCTCCTGCCAGTCTTGCCACAAGGAAGCATACGCGGAGTGGGCCGCCGGCATCCATCGGAAAGCGACCAAGAATAATGTGATCCAGGGCCTAGTCATCAAGAATGGACCGGGTTGCGAGGTTTGCCACACCGGTCCGGCAGGCAATCATCCGTCCAAGGAGGCCATGCCGCTTTCCATCGAGGACAGAGTGACCACGATCACGCACAAACATATCGATCATCCAGCCGATGCGCCCGGCAGGAACCTGATGCTTAACGCGCAGGATATGCGGAATTTATGCCTGAACTGCCATGAAAAATTGGCTGCTCGGCCCAAAACACAGCCACAGATCGCAGTTGAGAGTCATAGCGGAATGGAACCTTGTACCACCTGCCACAATCCGCACTCGCCCCAAATCGATTTTGCCGCCGTGCCCAGACCGCCCTACGATCCGCTCACCGGCCAACTCGTCACCGTGGTTGCCTCAAAAACAGGAGACACCGGCGCAGGCAAGACGGTGGCGGCAATGTGCGCCGCATGCCATGGCAAGGCAGGGATGAGCATGAATCCTGTGTGGCCGAATCTGGCCGGGCAGCATGCCAACTATCTGGTCAATTCGCTTGAGGCATTCAAATCGGGAACCCGCAAAAACGACACGATGAGCGCGATGGCCTCGGGGCTGAGCGATGCGGACATGCACAATGTGGCCGCCTATTTTTCCAAATCAGCCTGCGGCGTCACGGGGGGCGACAAGGCCAAAGCCCAATTGGGCAAAGCCAGGGTCGCCGGCGCGGGCTGTTCCGCATGCCACAGTGCCGGCGGACTACGCGGCGCCGGTGCCGCCGGCATCAGCGCGAGCCAGTCATGGCCGAACCTGGCCGGCCAAAACGCGGGATATCTGTCAGTGGCGCTCCATTCATTTAAGGACGGCACCCGCAGCCACCCGGTGATGTCGAGCGTGGCGAAGACGTTGTCTGACGACGATATCGAGAACGTATCGGCCTATTTCGCCAGCGTGAGTTGCAAATGATCAAATCAGCGAGTGAGGGAAAAATGACTATTCAGGAAAAAAGACTTGAAGCGCAAGAAGTTCCCTTGTCCCGAAGGAGTTTCTTGGAACTGCTGGGCAAGAGCGTAGCATGTGCCGGGGTGGTTGCAGGCGCGGTCGGTGCGGGTAGTGCGATTGGCGCATTGCAAACGGGCAACGACAAACGTGCATACCAGCAGAATGACCAGCAATATGCCGAAGCAATCAACAATCCGCCCAAGATACCCGAATACAACTGGAACGACCATCAATGGGCGATGGGTGTCGACACAACCAAATGCATCGGCTGCCTGCGCTGCATGGAGGCGTGCAAGATGGAGAACAGCGTGCAGATGGACGCCAATCACCATCGGACCTGGGTCGAACGCTACGTCTATCTGGAAGGTTCCAATACGGCTCTGATCGACAGCCAAACCGACCCGAAAGATATCGCCAATGCCGGGTCGGAGACAAAATTCCGTTTTGACAACCGCTACAAGGATGCCAAGGTCGACAAGGCATTTTTTGTCGCCAAGCTGTGCAACCAGTGTGAACATCCCTCGTGCGTGGAGGTATGCCCGACGGGCGCGACCTTCAAGTCCAAGGACGGGCCGGTGCTGATCGACACGACCTACTGCATCGGCTGCCAGTATTGCGTGCAGGCATGCCCGTATGGTGCGCGCAGTTTCAATGAATCCAGAGGGACCGCCGAGAAATGCAATTGGTGCTACCACCGTATCACCAAAGGGCTCAACCCCGCCTGTGTTGAGGTATGCCCGACCGGTTCGCGCATATTCGGCGACCGCAACGATCCGGAAAGTCCGGTGAGCGTTTTTATCCGCAATAACCACGTGCAGGTGCTGAAGCCGGAGATGGGCAACGCGCCCAACGTGTTTTATGTGGGCCTAGACAAGGAGGTAGTGTGATGCAACACGTATTCGAACATGTCACCCCTTATATCGGATATGTTTATCCGAACGAGACCGATCTGCCGTGGAGCCAGCTCATCGTCATTTATCCCTATATCACCGGTCTGGTGGCGGGCGCGTTCGTGGTCTCCAGCCTGGATCATGTGTTTCACATCAAGGGTTTTGCACCGATCTCCAGGTTTGCGCTGCTGACCGCGCTGTGCTTTATGATCTTCGCACCGTCACCATTGTTGTTCCACCTTGGCCAGCCGACCCGCGCGTTCAATGCGGTGATCACGCCGCACTGGACCTCGGCGATGGCGGCGTTCGGTTATGTCGCCGGGTTCTACCTGTGCCTGCTGGTGCTGGAGACCTGGTTTGCGTTCCGCGCCGATATCGTTGCGATGTCCAAGACGAGAACCGGCATCATGGGAAAAGTCTATGGCTGGCTGACTCTGGGGTCGGACGATGTTTCGAAACGCGCGCTGGCAATCGACCATAAATTTGCACGCGTCCTGTCGATGATCGGCATACCGGCAGCCTGCGGTTTGCACGGCTATGTCGGGTTTGTGTTCGGATCGCTGAAGTCACGCGAATGGTGGTCATCCGATCTGATGCCGGTGATTTTCCTGTTGTCCGCGGCCGCTTCCGGGGTCGGGCTGCTGATCGTGTTGTATGTCATCGTATCCAAGGTCCGCAAGACGGCGATCGTCGACGAAACCATGCGCGGCCTGTTGTATGTGTTGTTTGCCGGCATCGCCATCGTGATGGTGATCGAGGGATTGGAGATACTGGAAATGTTCTACAAGCAGCGCGAAGGTGTCGAAATGGTCAGGAAGCTGATTGAGGGTCCGATCTGGGCGGGCATGCTGATCCAGTGGGCCATGTCGGTGTTTGTCCTGGCAGTAACATCGTCATTGATGATATTCGATGTTCACGGGAAACGCCTGGTCAACTGGCTGTTCATGTGCGGCCTGGCCATCATGATCGGCGTGCTGGCGATGCGCTGGAATGTGGTGATCGGCGGGCAGGAGTTGTCCAAGACCATGAAGGGGTTGCTGACCTTCACTCCCGAGTTGTTCGGGCGCGAGAGTTTGTTCACGGTATTGATGATTTCCATCTGCCCCTATGTCTTACTTTGGGGGGTAACAAAACTGCTACCACCCTGGAATGAAAAGATAGAATACGGCCACCGTGAATTGGCAGGCCGCAATTTGGCGTAGATGTACCCTCGGGAATTTATCTTGTACCTTGATTGTTATTCAATTCAACAAGCAAAAAAAAAGGAGAAACAAATGAAAACTGGTATTTTGAGCGTAATAGCGATTGTCAGTCTGGTCATTATGGGTGCCTCCATGGCAGCAGAAATGCCTGCAGTCGCAAAATCCAAATGTATGATGTGTCACGCATTAGACAAGAAGGTCGTTGGCCCGTCATTTATGGATATTTCCAAAAAATACAAAGGCGACCCTGACGGGGCGGCCAAAATGGCAGCGAATATCACCAAAGGCGGCGCGTTCGGCTGGAAATTGACCAATATGCCGCCAAGAGGAATGGGTGCGACGGACGCCGAAATCAAGGCGATGTCGAAATATATTGCAGGATTGGCAAAATAGGATTTCTTCTTTATTCGAGTCGCATGCTCCTGCTGAAGGATGTCTCCCCGAAGAATTAGAAGAATTGCTTAGGTTAATCCTTGCTTAAAGAGGCGTGATATGAAAACCAAAATATTGATGGGAAGCATCGTTCTTGCGATATCAACATTTCTCGTTGCGGCATTTCCGGCGCTGGCGTTTGGAGAAGTCAGCTACAAGAACGATATATATCCGATCCTTCATGATTATTGTTTGAACTGTCACCAGCCTGGAGGCAAGGGGTATGAGAAGAGCGGGCTCGATATGCGCACCTACCAGAGCCTGATGAAAGGTACCAACTTTGGTCCAGTCATCCACCCTGGAGACAGCTTTTCGAGCGTTTTAATCGAACTGGTTGAGGGGCGCGCCCACCCCGCTCTTAAAATGCCATATCAGATGAATGGAGGTTTGGCCAAGGATAAAATCGATCTCCTGAAAACATGGGTACAGCAAGGGGCCAAGAACAACTGATTGTAAGGAAATGATCGTATGAAGTGAATCCAGATGTTCGTGGCCGCTTCTCGAATTACTGACCATCAGCATGGTAGCAAAAGCTGGTGGTCAATGAGCGCGTTAATATCGAACTGAAATACGCTTGCATGCGGAATTAGGGCAGAGCCACCCTGATTCCTTGTTTATGGAGACTGCTCTAGGCTACAAGCGCGTTAGGGCAATGATAAAAACGCCGCTTTGTAGCAAATCGCGGTCTTGCATTTTTGCCGTTGCTTTGACAACCTGACATGAAGAGACCGGTTTGACAAGATTATTTGTCCGTTTCGTAATTGATCTCGAGTTTCTTCATCTTTTCCCACAGATTCTTTCGGCTGATGCCGAGTGCTGTGGCCGTTTCAAGGATATGCCCGCCGTGACTGCGCAGGATGTCCTGGATGAATTTTCTTTCGCATGCATGAAGATATTCGTTGAGCAATTCGAGGCATTGGGATTGTTCCGGCGGCGCCATCGGCACGTCTTCAAACAGCAGTTCTGCGGTGAGTACATTTTGCTGGGAGAGGATGCATGCGCGTTCTAGGCAATGCTTGAGTTCGCGGATGTTGCCCGGCCAGGGGTGATTCAGCAATGCTATTTCAGCCGACCGGTTCAGTGTGCGGGGGTCTGCATTTTCTGCTGACCACTTTTCAAGCAGCCGCCCCGCCAGCCACGGAATATCCTCCTTGCGTTCGCGCAACGGCGGGATGTGCAAATGGATCACATGGATACGGTAATAAAGGTCTTCACGGAACTTGCCTTCCTCGACCATTTGCTTCAGGTCCTGATGCGTGGCACAAACCAGCCTGATGTTTACCGGGATCGGGGTTTCCCCGCCGACCCGTATTATCTGGCGTTCCTGAATGGCGCGCAGCAATTTGACCTGCATGGTCGGGGTCATTTCACCGATCTCGTCAAGGAACAATGTGCCGCCTATCGCCAATTCAAAAACGCCTTTTTTGTCACGAATGGCGCCGGTAAAGGAACCCCTGACATGGCCGAACAATTCAGATTCGAGCAAGGTCTCGGTCAGTGCGCCGCAGTTGACGGCGATAAATGGCGTCGTCCCGGTCGGATCGTGTTGGCGATGCAGCGCTCGCGCCACCCATTCTTTGCCGACACCCGATTCGCCGGTGATCAGCACTGAAGTTGAATTCTGGGCGATCCGGGGCAGCAGCGATTCAACCGTGCGCATCGCCGCGGAGATGCCCAGGTTGTTTTCATTGGGTATCGCAGGCCTGGATTTTGCACACAGGCATTTTAGTCTTTCGAGTAGTGCGTGGATGTCCAGCGGTTTGGTCAGGTAGTCGTGCGCGCCGAGCTTGAGGAGCCTGACTGCGCGGTCGATCGTACCGTAACCCGTGGCAAAGATGAACGGGGGCAGTGAGGTTGCAGTCCCCTTCAATTGCACGAAAAGGTCTTCGCCATTGATGTCGGGCAGCTGTATATCGCTAATCACGGCATCGTAATGCTTGCGAGCCAGGGCCTGCATTGCCTCCCTTCCGGTCTTGAACCAGTCGCAGTCGAAGTCCTCCAGTTCCAGCCGATCCGAGAGCGCTTCCCCCATGATCAGGTCGTCTTCGATTAGGCAGATGCGGTATGGCTTTTCGTTCATGCAGCCTCTCCCAGGGGAACGTTTACGCTGAAATGCATCTGGTCATTCGGTTCTCTCCTGACACCGACGTGTCCGCCAAGTTGGTGCACGATCTGGTAAGTGACCCACAGACCAAGACCGTGCCCCCCTTCACCCTGAGAGGAGAATGGTTCGAACAGATGTGCGATCTGGTCATCGGTTAGTGTCTTGCCGTTGTTGGTTACGGAAAGCTGCAATTGATTGTCGGTGATCGCGATATCAAAGGCAACCTCGCCTTGCTGCGATGCTGCCTGAACGGCATTGAGCAGCAAATTGATCATGATCTGGCGCACAAATGTGGCAGGCAACGCAACATCCTCGTCTATGCTGTTGTGCCAGCCGATGTGCAAACCTTTCTTGCGGGCCATGGGTGTGATCAATGTCAGCACGTCTTCAATGTCCTGTGGTGTAAGGTTGCGGCTGTTGCTCTTGGCTTCCACCAGCAACGCGCCAACGGTGTCTTTTATCTGGTTCAGTCCGCGCTCGATCAATGTTATGGTCTTTGCCGTGCGCGGGTCGAGATTGCTGTAGGATTTTAGCGTGTCTATGGCGGTGAGCATACCGCTCAGCGGATTGTTGATTTCGTGGGCGATCCCTGCCGAGAGCTGTCCCAGTGCGGCCAGGCGTTCTGACTGAACCACCTTGTTTTCCAGCTGTTCCTTGTCCTTGAGGTGATTTAGCATCTGCGTATATGCCTCGAACAGCCTGCCGAGTTCATCGCGATGGGCATAGAGCTTCGGGTCAAGATCCTCCGGCCATTTTCTGGTTATTTCTCCCATGCGTGCGGAAAGTTGCACCAGGGGCAATGTCATCCGCCAACCCCAGTACCAGTTGAACGGCAGCAGGATGGCGAGAATGATCGCCGCCGCCGTCAAGCCTTGCCTGGCGAGTTTTGCAAACCGCGGCATGATGAGATCCTTGGGGTGGACAATGATCAGTGTGCCGAGATGACCGGCTTTGCCGAATATGGGTGTTACATAATATAAATATTTCGATCCGGGCAGGTTGATGTGATCCGAATCCGATTGATCCATCTGGCTGATTTGTTCTGCAACTTGGGCATATTCCGGACTCAGGTGACGCATGTCGGCGAGCATCGGGCCGGAGTCCGGGTGGGCCGAGACAACAACCCGCAAGATATTGTCGACAACCATGATTGTTTTCGCATCGACCGGGTTCGAGCCTGGGTCGTTGCTTTCCAGCGGTGCCGAGATGATCTCGTATGCCCGTCTGATATCGCCACTCTGGAGCGCCAGTGCCAGATTGGAGATAAGCGAGTAGCCCATGATCTCGGAATCTACGTGTAGATTCTCTTTCAGATCATCATAGGCGTTGAGCATCAAGGTGCCTGCTACGGCCAACTCGGTAATGATAATGAGCAGAGCTCCCCAGAGAGGGATCTTGTATCTGAAACTGAGATCCAGAATCGATTTCATGGGGATGCACTGCTCATTCCAATTGTCGAATGCGCTCCTATGATCAATTCGTAGAGAATGCAATAAACAAGAATTTGGCGAGAAGGATTAATAATTGTCATTTCAGGTCAATAGGGTTACTTAATGGTAACAAATTCAAAATAGTAAAAATCATATTGTTACCAAATGGAATCATTCTATGAATTCGACTTTGATTTTGTTTGGAATACTAAGATACCGATCTTAGTCCATAAATACTGTTCAGTATTTTTATGTTGCTCATTCAAGGTAATAGCCAACAAAAAACACAACCTGCCATTTCGCGACCATTAAGAGGAGTAGCTCGATACCAATTATTGAAATAGGTTATTGCAAGTCCCATGCCTGTATTGTTGCAAACTAAATGTCTCTAGATAGCCGGTAAAGATTGTCCTGGACGATCATTGACCGGTTCGTCTGCATTCAAACTGCGACGATACGAATAGTCTGGAGGACATGAAGGTCCCAGCAATAGTGTGAATCATTAAGATTAACAAATTGATAAATAGTTTTTGATGTTACCGGAAAGTAACAACATAAAGACAGCTGGATAAATTTCTTGTTTGAGTTGTAGAAACTCAAAGCAACGCTGGATTTGAATTTCGAGCCGGGACATCGATACCAGCCAATCTGAATTGCTCACGCGCATGTATTTAATGGTTTTATTTATATCCAATCTTTCAAAGGCCTTGAATCGGAAATTCCCGAGTTGAATGCTCCAGTTATGTGGCATGTCAATTGCTGCATAACCGGCAGCAGGTCAAATCCGCTAACACTGCCATTAAATTTTTGGAGATAAAAAATGAAAGACCAATCCAGTAATAAAGAGTTGTTCACTATTCTTTGTGCCGCCGTTGTTTTGACTTTTTCGGCAAGTTCATTCGCTGCGGTAGATGTCGATGCGGCAAAGCTATTGGCACGCGAGAACAGCTGTTTTAAATGCCACGGGATTGAAAAACCAAAAGACGGGCCTGCCTATACCGCTGTTGCCGCCAAGTATCGCGGCAAGGCCGATGCCGAGGCGAAGCTGATTCATCATGTTACATCCGGCGAAATGGCGAAGTTCCCCGACGGCCATGAAGAGGCTCACAAGAATATCAAGGACAAGGCATCGCCCGAAGAGATCAAGAACCTCATCGATTGGATACTTTCGCTGTAATTATCCGGGCTTTATCCAACCAGGCATCACTTATCGAATCGGGGCGAAAAATGTTTTCCTTGCGAAATAACTGGCTCTTGTGTGTGCTGATCGGATGTCTGGGTTGGGTAACGGCCGCATCGGCCGAACAAGCACCAGTGCAACAAAATCAGGCTTCCAGTGTTGTTATGGTCCCGGTCCCGGCTTCAGCTCCGGCCGCAACCTCGTCTCTGCCGGACATGGCGCCGGCACCGATGGATTTGGCGGCGGCGTCCATGAAAAAGGACCAGATATGCACAAGCTGCCATGATGAAAACGAGGTGAAGCCCATCCTTGCGATCTATCAGACCAAGCACGGCGTCAAGGCAGATTCTCGCACGCCCAATTGCCAGTCATGCCACGGCGAGAGCGAAAATCACCTGAAAACCCGTGCTGCTCCAGACGTTCTGTTTGGAACAAAAAGAGGGACATCCGGCGACTACGCGCCCAGCGACGTCACGGTGCAGAATTCGGCCTGTCTTGCCTGCCACCGCAAGGATGCAAATCGCTCGCACTGGGAAGGCAGCACGCACCAACTGGCGAACGTGGCCTGCGCCTCCTGCCATGTGATCCATACAACTCACGACAAGGTGCGCGACAAACGCACCCAGCCCGAGGTTTGTTTTACCTGCCACAAGGAACAGCGCCCGCAATTCGAGCGGCCTTCCCATCATCCGGTTCCGGAGGGCGACATGGGTTGTACCGATTGCCATAACCCGCACGGCTCGATCGGGCCCAAACTCATGAAACGCGATAGCGTGAATGAAACCTGCTACACCTGCCATATGGAAAAACGCGGCCCATTCGTGCAGGACCATGAGCCTGTAGGCGAAGACTGCTCGATCTGCCACAACCCGCATGGCACCACTGCGGAGAGCATGCTGAAAATGCGGCCGCCGTTCCTGTGCCAGTCGTGCCATACGCCGCACTCGCCGGTGCAGCCTTCGCTGACCGGCCAGGTCCCGCCTTCACCCAACAGTCTGGGCTGGTGGAATGGTGCGGCCATTACCCAGGGCCGGGGCTGCGTGAACTGCCACAGCGAGATACACGGCAGCAACAACCCGAATGCAGCGAGCAATCCGCTGTTCCGTTGAAATTATGCTAGTGGGGCAAATGATCATGAAAAGAGCCAAAAAGCAATTCGGATCCAGCCAGAAACTCCTGGTCATCGTTGTGCTCGCGGCCGTTGGGGTGGCGCACGCGGAAGACGATGACGTCGCGCGACTGGTGAATCCTGAAAGTTCGGTGAGTGCAGGGCTGGGCGCGACCACCGGCAACAGCCTGGACAGGACGATCTTCGGGCAATACAACGGCCTGCGCAACAACAGTGGCAATCTGTTGCTGGATTTCAATGTTGTCAAACTCCAGAAGGAGACGGGGCTGTGGACCAAATTCGACGGGCACAATCTCGGATTGGACAACCGCGAACTGGGTTTCTCCCAGGATAAACAGGGGGACTGGAAATACGATCTGAAGTACAACGAAATCGTGCGCCATGACCCGCGCAACATCAATACCGGCCTGCAGAATGCCGGCACGACCACGCCGACCGTGGCGAGTCTGGTCACTCCTGGCACGGGGACGGACCTGAATCTGGATATCAAGCGCAAGGCAGTGAGCATAGATGGCGACAAATGGCTTACCCCCAATCTGATGTTCCAGGCAAGTGCAAAAAATGAGAATAAAACCGGGGCACGCTTGTCCGGCGAAGGGGTCGCCTGCCTGCCGGCTGGTTTTCCTGCACTCACATGCAGCAGCCCTGCTGCGGCGATGCTGATGTTTCCAGAGCCGATAAATTCCACGACCAGACAGTTCGAAGCCAAACTGAACTATTCCGGCGACAAATTCATGGTGACCGGCGGCTATTACGGTTCGTTCTTCAGCAACGCCAACGGATCGATCAATCCAACCATAAACAACCCTCTGTATTACCCCGACGGCACGCCGCTCGATACTACTGTTTCCCCCGGCAATACCCTGGCGAGCTATCTGCAGCAAGCCCTGGCTTTGCCGCCGGACAACCAGGCGCAGCAGCTTTATGTCTCGGGCAACTACGCCTTCACCCCGACAACCCATTCGACCTTCAAGTACGCCTATACCCACGCCACACAAAACGATGACTTCGCCAGCATGGGTCTGGCCGGCGCACCAGCCGGGGTCAGCAACCTGGGCGGGGTTATGGATACCAACGTCGCACAGCTGGGTGTGACCGCCCGGCCGATAGCCAAGCTCTCGGTGCTGGGCAATCTGCATTATGAGGACAAGGCGGACAAGACACCGCTCGCTTTATATTCCGGCGCTTATACGAATGACTTGAATTCGTCGACCAGACTCACGGGAAAACTGGAAGGCAGCTATCAACTGCCGGAGGATCTTCGCGCAACCCTGGGGCTGGATTACGCGACGGTGCACCGCGACCTGCCGGTCAGCAGTGCCGCGGTATTGAATCCCGCGATACCTCTCGCTCCCCTTTCCGGGTTGCGCGAGGACACCAGGGAAATCGGTTACCGGGCCGAACTGCGCCGTTCCCTGTCTGAAACGCTCAATGCCGCGATCGGCTTCGTGCACAGCATGCGCGATGGGGGAAGCTGGTTGAACATCGGACCCATTAACCCTGTCGGCACCTACCCGATGACGATGCTGGACCGCACGCGCGACAAGGTGATGATGTCTGCAGACTGGACGCCGATCGCCAAATTGTCGCTGCAGTTCATGGCTGAAGACGGAAAGGATACTTATACCGGCCCGACTGACAAAGGTTTGCGTGATACCGGGATGAACTCCTTTGGCGTGGACGCGGCCCTGACTATATCCGAGAAGTGGAAGCTGACCGGTTATGTCAACCGCGGCGACCAGACCAACCACGTCGACTACAACGTCGGATACCTGGCCGCGCTCGAGGACGTCAATACCAGCGCCGGTATCGGTGCGGTCGGCAAGCTGACCGGGAAGATTGAGGTGGGCGGGGATCTGTCGTATCTGAACGACAGCAATCGCTATCAGCAAAGCATGGCTACCGGCGCGGCGATTGTCGGCGGCGGATTGCCAGATGTCACTTATCGCATGACCAGTCTGAAGCTTTACGGCAAATATGCGTTGCGGGAAAACGCGGACATACGCGTCGACCTGATGCACCAGAGCGTGAAGCTTGACGAATGGACTTGGGGCTACAACGGCATACCCTTCGCCTATTCCGACAATACCACCGTAACGATGCAGCCGAACCAGAGCGTGACTTTCCTGGGGGCGAGTTATGTTTATAGATTCAGGTGATCGTCCGGCGTTAGAGCCGGGTGCAAGCGGGCGTAACCGACCAAAAAAGCATAGCGGAGGAACAAGACATGAATTGCAATTTTGAAAGTGAGGGAAAAAAAATGAAATCTACATTAATTCGACTTGGCCTGCTGGCCATGATGATCTCTGCACTGGCAGGTTGCGGCTCCGGCTCCAATGGTGCTCCCGGTGCACCCGGCGCACCCGGCGCTAATGCCACCGGCACCATGGTGAATGTTGCGAACATGGCCGCTGCCGACTGGCAGGCACTCACGCCGACCATCGATCCTGCCAGCATCTCCGTCAGCCTGTCCGGCGGCCAGCCCGTGGTCAAATTCACGGTCACCGATGGCAACGGCAATCCACTGATTGGGCTGGGCGGCCAATCGCTGAGTGCATCCAACGCTACCGCAGGGCTCCCTCCCTCCAACTACAACCTCAATTTTACGCTGGCCAAACTGGTGCCCGGCGTCGGTGCCCCCAGCAAGTGGGTCAACCTGCTGGTAGACAAGCCGGTATCGCCATCAAGCGCACCGTGTCCAACTACTGGTGCTAATAACGGTGCGGTGGCAAATGGCAACTATTGCTGGCTGGCCGCATACCCGACCGCCGAGTCGCAGGGGACCCTGGTGGACAATGGCGACGGGACTTACCAATATACTTTCCTGCGGGACGTCAAGCAGACACAGGCTATTGTCAATGCCGTCGGTCTGGGTGCATATGAAGGTTCGACGAACACAAAAGCCCCGGGAGGTGTCTACCACATCGCCGACCTGGATCCGGCTGAACTGAATGTTGATCCGGCCGCAAACTATCGTTTGGGCGTCATGATCATCGGCAGCCAGCCCGGCACCGGTACCGCGACCCCGAATGCCGTGCAGGTAACGACGCCGGTACCACTGGTGAATACCTTCAACATCGGCTATGACTTCCGTTTCGATGGCGCCACGCCAACCGCCACCCGCGACATCGTCGAGAAAGCTTCATGCTCCACCTGCCACGATGGCAGGGGCATCGGCCATATCAGCACCTACAGCGCGACCAACGGGGTTCCCCCCGGGGCTTTTGTCGGCCGCAATGATCCGAGGCTGTGCGTGACCTGCCACACCGACCAGGCCAAATACGGATTCCCGAGTGTGATCCCGGGAACCAATGCGGACGGTTCGCCAAATCTTACGACGCCCTATTACAGGACAGTAGCCGAGGGTGATCCGGGTTCCGATACATATACCGGCCAAGCGGCTTTCACCTATCCGCGCCTGGTTCACAAGACGCACATGGGCAGCCAGCTGGTCGTGACCGGCTACAACCTGAACAAAAATTGCACAGGCCCTGCATTGAGCTCGGGTGGCGCCCAGTGCCTCAATAACGTCGGTTTCCCTCAGGATCAGCGCGATTGCACCATTTGCCACGATGGTTCGGCAAACGCGGTCAACAAGACGGCCGACGGCGACAACTGGAAGAATGTGCCCAACCGGCTGGCTTGTGGCGCCTGCCACGACGGTATCGACTATACTACCGGCAATGGCATAACCCTGGCTGACCGGGATGCGGATTTGGCTGCGGGCAATGCTGTCGGCACCACTCAATCAGGCCATGGCGGCGGAGTACGAACAGACGATAGTGCATGCAGCGGTTGCCATACCGCGGCGAATATCGCTCTCTATCATGAGACGAACACGACCACGCCGCACAACCCGGTTGCCAAAGCCAATATAGACACGCTTGCCTACAGCATCAAGAGTGTAACCGTTAATGCATCCGGCAATCCGGTGGTCACCTTCCAGATCAAGGTGAACGGCACGACGGTGACACAGCTCAACCAGATACCGCTGGTTCAGAATGGGCAGACCGGTGCGATGGTGGCGGATCAGAACACACCGCCGATGCCCCAGTTCCCCGAATTGCTGGATCCGGTGTCCTCAGCCAATCGGGACGGGACGATCGTGGGTGGAATGTCGGAAACCATGGCTGGTGTGGGTTTCGTGCTGGCTTATGCGGTACCGCAGGATGGCATAGCGGTTCCGGCCGACTACAATGTCGAAACCACGGCGACCAACCTGATGAACCTGCTGGTTCCCACCGGAGCCTCGCCCAGCACCGGCAGCCTGAGCAATACATTGAGCGGTGGTGTTTACCAGGCAGATGGCAGCGGCTACTTCACCGCGACCATTACCGGCGATACCTTAGGCCAGCCTGTTTCTAGTCCGGCATGCACGGCAATTACGGCACCCACCGTTGCGACTCCTGGATGCGTTTACACCGCAGTCAAGGCCAGTCCGGTCGTGGTACCCAGCCAAGCGGGCATGGTCACGCTGGCTATGATAGGCGGCTTCACGCAGACCACCCATCTGCCTGCGCCTATCCCCGCCTACGTCCCGTATACGTTTAATGCGAATCCGGTTGTCAGCGATGCGGGAGGTTTGCACGTTACTGGCCAGCTGGCCAAGGTTACCGCCAGCAGCTGCCTGCAGACCGGAGCGACGGCCGCATGCACCACGCCGCGCCGCGTGATTGCGGACATCAACAAGTGCAACAACTGCCACGAACGGCTCGGCACCTCGCCCAATTTCCACAGCGGCGACCGCAACGATCCGACGGCATGCGCCATGTGCCATAACCCCAACAGGGTCGATAGCGATGGTTGGACTGCCGATTCCAGTACCTGGCTGCATGGCATCCATGGCGCCAGCAAGCGGACGGTTCCGTTCACCCCTGTGAGCGAAGATTTTTCGGTACTCCTGTATCCGGGATTGCTGAAGGACTGCAACCAGTGCCACCTTCCCGACACCGTCAACTTCGGCGTGACCGGCGGTGCGACCTTGCAACCCAACCTGCTGTGGTCCACTACCGCAACCGGTACAATGGCTGCTGGCTCGACTGCAACGTCCCCGATTACCGGTTTGCCCACTGGGAACTCAAGCCAGTCGCCCTATGTCACCACCGGGACGGTCTATGGTTCAGGCTTCAGCTCAACGGTTAGTGCGTCTGGTGTCCTTTCGACTACGCCAGCCGCAGCCACAACCCTGGTGAACTCGCCTATCGCCTCGGCCTGCTTCGCCTGCCACGACACGGCTTTGGCCAAGACGCATATAGTGGGTAATGGAGGTCACATTTACGAGGCGCGTTCCACTGCGATACCCGGAGGCAGCGTCGTCATCACCGAGCAATGCCTGGTCTGCCACGGCAAAGGCAGGGTCGCCGATGTTGCGGTGGTTCACCAGCAATGATAGTCACATCCTGACAGGCAAAGACGGGGCACAGCGCATCGTGCCCCGCATGAAGCAGACCAAGCCGACCCGGATGCGGTAACGTATTCGGGTTATTTTTGAAAAGACCGGCTCTCGGGGAAATGCTGCGCAAGGAAATACAAAAGGAAAAACAATGAAACCGCAATTTATCACCGTCGCACTGGCTGCCGCAGTCCTGCTGTTGAACAGCGGCCAGTCGGTTGCTGCTGACAACAAGATGGAGGCCCCGCAACAAGCAGTCAAGGAGGCTCCCAAGATCGTCCATAACAACACCAGGCATAAGGTCAGCGCCAACATCAAGCCGGTCGACATCAACGGCGCCACACGCAAACAACTGAAGACCCTTCCGGGTATCGGCGACGCCGAAGCCGGCAAGATCATCGCCGGGCGTCCCTATGGAAGCAAAGCCGACCTGGTCACCCACAACATCATCTCCCTGGGGGTTTACGAAAGCCTGAAGAAACGGGTGGTCGCCAAACAGTCCTTCAAGGATGCTGCCAAAAATGCAGCACTCTACAACAAGAAGAAGTAGGGTGCGGTTGGATTCAAGTCGTATGAGAATTTTTTAATTTAGAAATGGAGAGCGTCATGAACGACAAACCCGGTTTTATAAGACGTACCTGGAATTTTCTGAAGACGCCGAGCGCGAAGTATTCCCTGATTGGTATAGCCTCTGTTTCCTTCATCGCCGGTATCATCTTCTGGGGCGGATTCAATACCGCGCTGGAAGCGACCAACCGGCTGGAGTTCTGCATCAGTTGCCATGAAATGCGCGACAACGTGTACCAGGAATACAAGAAGACCATACACTATGCGAACCGATCCGGTGTGCGCGCGATCTGTCCGGACTGCCATGTGCCGAGGGAGTGGGGACCCAAGGTGATTCGCAAGATCCAGGCGAGCCAGGAAGTCTGGGGCAAGCTCACGGGGAAGATAGATACCAAGGAAAAATTCGAATCTCACCGGATGGAACTGGCGACCAAGGAATGGGCGCGCATGAAGGCGAATGGTTCGCGAGAATGCCGCAACTGCCACAGCTTTAAGGCGATGAGCGCGGAATACGAGAAGCCGTCGAACTATGAGCGGCATATGAAGGCGGAAGCCGACGGCAAGACCTGCATCGATTGCCACAAGGGCATCGCCCACCATCTGCCGAAAGAGTACGTCGACCCGGACGAGGAGTGATTTCACCTTGATGCCGGATCGTGGTAACTAGAAGAATTTAACCCCGGCCGGTTAATGTACTAAGGCAAATCGACCGCAATGCGGTCGATTTGTCCTGGGTGGATCATGAAAAGGAAAGACAGATCCTGTTCCTCAATTGAATTGTGGAGGCTACATTGTCAGCCATTTTCGAAGCGAGATCTGGGGGATTATTTGAATATCCTGGTCAACAGGGACATGCCCCAGTCGCTGGAAATACCCGCAAGCACCACAATCAACACGAATATGAAAACCGATACTGCAACGACCATTTTATTCTTCACAATGCTGGTTTCTCCGAAATATTAAGAGCATGGCAATATTGTGTGGTTAAGCGGGCCGGCAAACTTCTCAGGTTGTTCGCTTCATCACGAGATCAGGCGTAGTAGCGCAGGCGTCTGGAAAATTGCTGTAACGCTTCGATACCGCTGCTTTCCGCGCGGTGACACCACGCCTCCAGGTCCCTTACCATCTGTTCCTTGGTCGCCGTGGAACGCTGCCAGATCGCGGTGAGCTCCTCGCGCAGCGTGTAGGCGATATTCAACTTTTCGCTGGTCTGCATGACCAGGCCGAATTTGAGTTTTTCCTGCTCGCTGAGGACATTTACATCAACATGCAGCCAGTGCTTGACGCGCTTGAGATCGACTTTGCCCAAGCCCGGCATGCGCAGCTTGAGCTGCGCGATTTCCTCGCGGTAGGTTTTCTTCAGGGACTTGGCGTATTTGGCCATGACTTCGTAGCGATGGGCCATCACCGCGTGCAGCGTGGCCAGATCACAGGCCGTTTTGGCGGTATCGAGGCGGACTTTGGGCGCGACCCTTCTGATCCTGGCGAGTCCCAGCGCGGCCAGGCTGCGGATGTACAGCCAGCCGATGTCGAACTCGTACCATTTACTGGACAGCTTGGCCGAGCCGATATGGGCGTGGTGATTGTTGTGGAGTTCTTCCCCGCCGATCAGGATGCCCCACGGCACGATATTGGTGGACGCATCGGCAGGCTGGAAGTTGCGGTAGCCCCAGTAGTGTCCGGCGCCGTTGATGATGCCCGCGGCCGTGACCGGTATCCAGATCATTTGCACCGCCCAGACGGTGATGCCGATCGCCCCGAACAGCAGCACGTCGATGGCCAGCATCAGCGTGATGCCCAGCATGCTGTGTGTCGAGTAGAGGTTGCGTTCCAGCCAGTCATCCGGGGTGCCGCGGCCGTACTTCTCCAGCGTTTCAGGGTTCCTGGCTTCCTTGCGGTACAGTTCCGCACCTTCCAGCAGCACCTTTTTGATGCCGAGTACCTGCGGGCTGTGCGGGTCTTCGGCCGTTTCGCACTTGGCGTGGTGTTTGCGGTGTATGGCTGTCCATTCCTTGGTCACCGTGCCGGTGGTCAGCCACAGCCAGAAACGGAAGAAATGGCTGACCGCCGGGTGCAGGTCCAAAGCGAGATGGGCCTGATGGCGGTGCAAATAGATGGTCACCGACGCGATGGTGATATGGGTGAGCGCCAGCGTGATGAGCACATAACCCCACCACGGCAAATCGGTCAAACCTGAAAACATACAACCTCCGGATTGCAACGATCAATTGCAATATATTGTTTTAAAAATGTAAGCAATTGTACAGAAGCAAAACGGGTTGCGGGTGACTAAATGCGTTCGATGATTGCCGCAAAAAAACCATCCGTATTGTGAATGTGGGGGCGCAATTCCAGATAATCAACCGCTTCCAGCGCAATCTTCTGTTGCCGCAGGATGTCACCTGCCGGACGCAGCACAAAATCGGGGTGGGCGGCGAGAAAAGCCTGCACGATCTGCTGGTTCTCTTCCGGCAGGATGCTGCAGGTCGCGTATACCAGGCGTCCGCCCTTTTTCAGCAAGCGGCTGGCGGAGGCGAGGATCGCGGCCTGCTTCTGGGCGAGTTCCTCTATGCTGCCGGGCGACTGGCGGAATTTCAGGTCGGGGTTGCGGCGCAGGGTGCCGATGCCACTGCACGGTGCGTCCACCAGCACCCGGTCGATCTTGCCGGCCAGGCGTTTCACCTTGAGGTCGTTTTCGTGCGCGATCAGCATCGGCTGGATGTTGCTGGCACCCGAGCGTTTCAGGCGCGGTTTGAGATTGGCGAGGCGTTTCTCCGAAACGTCCATTGCGTACAGGCGTCCCTGGGAATTCATCAGGGCCGACAGCATCAGCGTCTTGCCGCCGGCACCGGCACAGAAATCCACCACCATGTCATTGCGTTTGGGGGCGAGCAGGAAACCGAGCAACTGGCTGCCCTCGTCCTGCACTTCTATCTTGCCTTCGGTGAACAGCGGATCGCGGTTGACCGGGATCTTTTCCTTGAGGCGTATGCCGATCGGCGACCAGGGCGTGGCAGTGGCGGCGATATGCTTGTCGTGCAGTTGCTGCAACACGTCCTCGCGCTTGGCGAGCAGGGTGTTGACGCGGATATCCAGCGGTGCGCCCTGTTGCATGGACTTGCCGATGGCGAGTATTTCTTCATCGGAATAGCTGGTGCGCATTTTTTCCACCAGCCATTCCGGGAATTCGGCCTGCACCGGCAATGGCAGATCCTCGACCTTCACGCCCTTCACGGTGGCCAGCCATTCCTTTTCGCCGTGTTTCAGCACCGGTTCGAGCTCGCGCAGGTTGTAGCCGCCGAATCTGAACAGCCACGCAAGCGCCATGCGGCGCGGGGTGGCGCCTTCGACACGGTGTTGCGAATCATCTGGTGCGGCATTTCCTGCGCAGGCGTGTTCCAGCAGCATGCGGTGCCGCAGCACGCCGAAAACGGTCTCGGCAACCAGTTCGCGTTCGTTGGAGCCGATGCGCTGGTCCCTGAAAAAATAGCGCAGAGTGGTGTCCGCGGGATGCGCCAGCGGCAGGATGGCACGCAGTGCCTGGATGACGATTTCTAGTCGGTATTCGGTTATCAGCATGGCGGAGCGCTTTGCAATTCAGGCATGCAGTTTATCAGTGTTGGGGGTCCGGCATATGAAGCGGGTTCGCGGAAGCGCAGGCGGCCCGCTTCTTGACATCCTGATTTGGCCGCTCTCTTTATTCATCCGAGGTGCGGATGCCCGCTATCACATACTCCTCGGTCACTTTGTCCGAGCCGTCGACCTCGCGGAATTGCACCGGCAAGCGGTGATATTCAAGTCCCAGCCAGATTTCAAAATAAGCGCTTCCCGGGGGATGCATCTGACGCAGGTGCACCGTGTGCAACTTGCCCATCGGGGTGTCGACATCCTCTCTTGTGCCGATCTCGATCTTATATTGCTGAAGTTGCCCCGTGTCGCCGACTGGCAACGTGAAGAATTCTTTCCTATCGAACGAGAGTTGTGAAAGCTGGTACTTGAAGCTCAGGTTATCCTGCGCGTCTGCGGGCAGCGCGGTTGTGCTGCCATCCTGGAATCGGATCGTTCCTGAAGCGTGGTCAAACATGCTTTGACTTTTCCGCCTGCCGGCAGAGGTGATTTCTTCCACCTCGTAGGTGTCGGGCTGCAGTCCGTGTGCATCGATGCTGCCATGGCTGGCCTGGATCAAACGGTCGTTATTGCGCAGGCTGGCCAGTCCGGATGTTTTGCGCAGGGAACTCAATGCATATCTGCCGTCGCTTATATCAAGTCGCTGGAGGAGTTCCCCTGTCCTTGAATCGTCTTCCCCGTTGTAAACGATAAAGGTGAGCTGCAGGTGTTTCGGGAACGGCTGGATCGGCGCATTTGGTTCTGTCTTGTTCATCGTGACCATGGATTTGCCGACAGGCTTATCCGATACGCTATGGTCGGGCATGTTCCTGTCATTCTTCGGCGCCGGTTTGGCATGTTCCGGCTTTTCGGCGATCGATACGACCGGCTTGGGCAAGGGCTCCAGCCTGACCGACAGCGGTGGCAATACCACCCTGGGCTGGGGCAGGGTGATATAGGGCAGCCAGAGTATCGCGGCGTGAATCAGCAGCGACAGGGCGATGGCCAGCGCAATACGGCGGCCGGGCGTGTGTAAGGCTGCGATCACGGTTTGGAAACGATACTGGTCAATACCTGCGAGAGCTGATCACCGTCAGGATCGGTGATCACCATCTTGTACGGGAAATTCTCGTGCGCGCCCGCCAGCCAGATTTCGGTCCGGTTGGAACCCTTTTCGGGAACGCTTGCGATATAAACTGCACTGAACTTCCCGAGCGGGACCGTCACAAGCTGGTCATGGGTGACAAGGTAATTGTAGATATCCAGTTTGCCGCCGTTGGTCATATGAAAATTCAGCCTGTCGGTCTTGGTCAGCGACAGAAACTGGAATTGGTACATCGCGCTCAGGCGGTCCTGGGTGTCTTCCGGAAGCGGCACTGTCGTCCGGTGCTGGTGTTCAATCATGGTCAGCTGCAGGGTGTTCCAATCGAATTCCGCGCTGCGATTCCGGTCTTCGTCGCCTTCGCGGACGTCGCTGAAATGCGATGGCCTGAGCCCGTGCGCGTCCACCAGTCCGTTGCTGCGCAGGATGATCCGTCCCGGCCTGAAAATCGCCAGCAAGCCGGTGGCACGGGTGGTGCTGACGATCATGTAGTGGTTGTTCTTGTCGATCGCAAAATTCTCGTCGATCTCGCCGATCTTGATGCCGCCCTTGTAGATGTCATAGCTGGCATGAATGCTGCCGGGGGCCGCGGCGAACGACGATCCCGCGACGAACAGCAGCAGCAACCCGGCAAACGATAAGAGTCTTGAATTCATGTTATTCCAGGCTGGGACTGACCAGTGCAAAACCGGACTGCTTGCGATTCCGGAATGTGACTTTTCCGTGACGATCCAGATGGATTTTTTCGTTGCATAGCCATTTGATGGCTTGGGGATAAATGCGGTGTTCCTGGTTCAACACGCGCGCGGACAGGGTTTGTTCGGTATCGCCGTGCAGCACCGGCACGGCGGCCTGGATGATGATCGGGCCGTGGTCGAGATCAGGGGAAACGAAATGCACCGTGCAACCATGTATCCATACGCCGTCCCGCAGTGCGCGCGCATGGGTGTTGAGCCCGCTGTATGCAGGCAACAGCGAAGGGTGGATGTTGATGAGCCTGCCGTGATATCGCGCCACAAATCCGGTGCCGAGGATGCGCATGAATCCGGCAAGCGCGACAAGATCGGGACCGAACGCATCGATCGCCTGCGCCAGCGCGATATCGAAACTGTCGCGGTCCGCATAATAGCGGTGTTCGACGACAACGACAGGGATACCCCGCGCCCTGGCGATGTCCAGCCCTTCCGCATCGGCGCGATTGCTGATCACCGCCGCGACGCGGCAGGGCAGCTTCGCGTCCAGCAGTGCCTGCAGATTGCTGCCGCGGCCGGAGATCAGGATGACCAGTTTTTTCATGGCAATTAGTTGGCTGCAGATCAGGTGACTTGCGTTTGTGCCTCATTGCCCATACGCGCGCGTATCGTGCCGATGACGGAGGCGCGCTCGCCGGCGGCATCGAGTTGTTTCATTGCAGCATCCGCGTCTTTCCGGTCCACGACCACGACCATGCCGACGCCGCAGTTGAAGGTGCGATACATTTCATGCGGGGCGATATTGCCCGTCTCGCGCAGCCAGTCGAACAGCACGGGTGTATGCCAGGCTTTCCCGTCCAGTTGTGCCACGACGTTTTGCGGCAATATGCGGGGCACGTTCTCCAGCAGCCCGCCGCCGGTGATGTGAGCCATGCCTTTCACGGTAAGCGATTTCATCAGCGCCAGCAGCGGCTTTACGTAGATGCGCGTCGGCGCCATGATCAGGTCGGCCAGTGCTTTGCCATCGAGCTTTTGCTTGAGATCGACTTTGCGGGAGCTGATGATCTTGCGCACCAGCGAATAACCGTTGGAATGCGCACCGTTCGACGTGAGGCCGATCACCACATCGCCCGCACGGATGTCCGCACCGCTGATGATGTCTGCTTTTTCCACCACGCCCACGGCGAACCCTGCCAGGTCGTATTCTCCTGCGGGATACATGCCCGGCATCTCGGCGGTTTCACCGCCGATCAAAGCACAACCGGCCTGCTCGCAACCCAAGGCGATGCCCTTGATGACCTCGGTGGCGGCTTCCACGTCCAGTTTGCCGCAGGCGAAATAATCAAGGAAGAACAGCGGTTCCGCGCCCTGCACCAGAATGTCGTTGACGCTCATGCCCACCAGGTCGATGCCCACGGTGTCGTGGCGGTTGAGTTCGAAGGCGAGTTTGAGTTTGGTGCCCACACCGTCGGTGCCGGACACCAGCACCGGTTCGCGGTATTTTTTTGATATCTCCACCAGTGCGCCGAAGCCGCCGATGCCGTTCAGCACTTCCGGGCGCATGGTGCGCCTGGCAAAAGGCTTGATGTTTTCGACCAGTCGGTCGCCTGCGTCCATGTCCACCCCCGCATCGCGGTAGGTAAGGGCATCCCCTGAGGTCAGACTAGGGCTGTCAGCGGATGAAGGATCGTTGGTCGGATTATTCAAGTTGAGTTCTCGCTTTCTTCAGGATAAAGTGCTGCACGAATTGGCACGAATTTTACCCGAAATGACCCTCTCCCGCTTTGCCGCCTTGCAATGGCTGTCGTTTGCAGCAGTAGCCGTTGTGCTGATGTATTTGCTCAGCCCGATACTCACGCCGTTCGTCGCTGCGGCCATCCTGTCCTATATCTGCAATCCTCTGGTGCAGCGCCTGTGTGCCTGTAAAATACCGCGCACGCCAGCGGTTTTGCTGGTGATGAGCGGATTGCTGCTGCTGTTCGCGCTGCTGCTGCTGATCATGCTGCCGTTGTTGGAAAAGGAGTTGAGCCTGTTTGGGGCACGGTTGCCGGACTGGATCGAGACTGCGCGAGCGCACCTGTTGCCGCACCTGCAGCGCTGGTTCGGCACGGATCTGCAATGGGACAGCGCTGCGCTGAAGGACGCGTTGCTGAGCCACGGCCAAAGCGCCGGGGGGATCGCGAAGAATCTGCTGGCGTGGCTGGGCAGCAGTGGCGGCGCGATCATCGGCGTGCTGGTCGACCTGCTGCTGATCCCGGTGGCGATGTTCTATCTGTTGCGCGACTGGAACATCTGGCTGGCACACCTTGACGGTCTGGTCCCGCGCCATCTGCATGCAAAGGCAACAGAGATCGTGACAGAGGTGGACCGGATACTGGCTGAATTCCTGCGCGGGCAGATATCGGTGATGCTGCTGATGAGCGGGTATTATGTGCTGGTGTTGTGGCTGGTCGGGCTGCAATTCGCGTTGCCCATCGGCATGGTCGCAGGCATGCTGGTGTTCGTCCCGTATCTGGGTGTGATCAGCGGCCTGATACTGGCCACTCTGGCGGCGGTGATGCAGTTCACCGCGTTCGGCGATGTGGCGCTGGTGTGGGCAGCATTCGGCGCCGGCCAGTTGCTGGAAGGCATGGTCATCACACCCTGGCTGGTCGGTGAACGCGTCGGCCTGCATCCGCTGGTGGTGATCTTTGCGCTGCTGGCTTTCGGCCAGCTGTTCGGTTTTTTCGGGCTGCTGCTGGCACTCCCGCTTGCGGCCATCTCGCTGGTGGGACTGCGCTACGGGAAGGCATGGTACCTGTCCAGCACCATGTACCTCAAACCATGAGTCAGTTATTGCTCGATATCGTTCCCGACTGGCGGCCGACGCTGGATAACTTCGTGGTGGGGCGCAATCTGGAATTGGTCTCGGCGCTGCGCCACGCCTTGTCTGGCGACGGCAGCGAGCGGTTCTTCTACGTGTGGGGCGAAACAGGCAGCGGCAAGAGCCATTTGCTGCAGGCCTGTGTGAACGCTGCACTGGACATGCTGCAAAGTGCGACCTATGTGCGGGGTAGTGTACCGTCCGCGGTTCCGGACATGGAGACAACAGTGGTGGCGGTCGATGATGTGGGGCAACTTGATGATGCAGCGCAAATCGGATTGTTCGACCTTTACAACCGGATGCGCGACAGCGGAGCCATGTTGCTAGTCAGCGGCAACGAGTCACCGCTGCATCTCAAACTGCGCGATGATCTGCGTACACGGCTGGGGTGGGGCTTGGTGTATCAGCTGCATGGCCTGAGCGACGAAGAAAAGGCACGGGCTCTGGTGCGACATGCCCACACGCTCGGCTTTGTGCTGCCTCCGGAAGTCACTCAGTATCTGTTGCGCCACGGACGGCGCGACCTGCCCAGCCTGATGGCGGTGCTCGAGTCGCTGGACGCCCATTCGCTGCGCCTGCACCGCCCACCAACCGTGCCTTTGCTGAAGGCCGTGTTGCAGCAGATACAATAAGGCAAAGGTGCCTGATGTGAATCTGGCTTTATTTGATCTGGATAACACCCTGCTCAACGGCGACAGCGATTTCGAATGGTCGCAGTTTCTGATCCGCTTGGGCGTGCTTGATCGCGAGCTGTTCGAAGCGAAGAATCTGGCTTTCTATGAACATTACAAGGCCGGAACGCTGGATATGCACGAATTTCTGGATTTTCAGCTGAAACCGCTGTCGCGCCATGCCCGCAAGACGCTGGACGAGTGGCGCCGTCAATTTATGCGCGAACAGGTGTCGGGGATGATCACTCCGGCCGCTCGCGAACTGGTCGCCGACCATCGTGCTGCAGGCGACGTGTGCGTCATCATCACCGCGACCAACAGTTTCGTCACCGCGCCGATCGCGCGCGCATTCGGCGTTGAACATCTGATCGCCACCGAGCCGGAACAGAAAGATGGCGAGTTCACCGGCAACGTCGCCGATGTGCCGTGTTTCCGGGAAGGAAAGATCACCCGGCTGGAAAACTGGATGGCGCAGCGCGGCTGGAACTGGGACAGCTTTGCCGGCACGACTTTTTACAGCGATTCGCTGAATGACCTGCCGTTGCTGGCCAAGGTGAAGAATCCCGTCGCGGTGAATCCGGATGACACGCTGCGCAAGCATGCCGAACAACACGGCTGGAAGGTGATGAGTCTGCGCTGAAGGGTTTGATCGGGGCCGGGCGGTGATAATCTTGTGGGCAGTCGAATCGATCAACTACAACTCGAATCTGAATCTCTGTATTCCCACGGCACAAGTTAACGGTTTGCGGGCTTATTGCGTTCAGGACGCAGCTTGACGCTGCAATCCGGCTTCGACCACCATCCGTTTTTCATTTCCGGCCAGCCGTTCCACCAGCGTGAGCGCGAAATCCATCGCCGTGCCGGGACCGCGCGAGGTGATCAGCCTGCCGTCTTCCACCACGGCCGATGACTGTTGCATGACCTGCGGAAAGGCGTCGAGCGCACCCGGGAAGCAGGTTGCCTGTTTGCTATCGAGCAAGCCGGCGCTTGCCAGCACCGAGGGTGCGGCGCAAATCGCCGCAACGTATTTCCCCTCATGCGCCATTTGCTGCATCAATTTCAACACTCGCACATCGGATTTGAGGTTGTCGGTCCCCGGTTGTCCGCCGGGCAACACCACCATGTCATAGCTGTGCTGCAATGCGTCTTCCAGTGTGGTGTCAGGCATCAGCACGATGCCGCGGCTGCCGCGCAACGCGCCGGCAGCCAATCCTGCCAGCGTGACGGATATGCCGCCGCGCCGCAGGATGTTAACGACCGTGACCGCCTCCAATTCTTCACTGCCGGCAGCGAACAGTACCAGAGCGGATTTCATGGTCATCGTTTAAAACGGTATCGGTAGTTGTGCAAACAGAGCTGCCAGAGGATTATTTGCGGATTATTTGGCTTTGCGCTCCAGCGCGATACCGGCAAGCTCCAGCAAGATACCCAACCCAAACAACAGCGCGCCCGGCCATGGTTCCGCAGCGAGGAACATCAGAATCCCACCCAGCACAATCATGATTGCTGCAATGGTGCGGCGGATGCGCTGATTTCTTATCATTTCGGTTCCTTAAAAAAACTGCAAAACGGGCTACCAGCGAAGCCTGAACATATGTAACTTTGTCCGACACGGCATTGCCGTTATGGACCTGCATCGTTCGTTTGCATGATAAAACTTCTGGCAAATTAAACAAGCTCGTTTGCAGGGATTGCAAGCCTGGTCCATGGCGATCTCGATCGTCTGGGATTGGAGGATATCGGTATCCTCGCGCAGCTCAGTCGCGGAAGTTCTGGTACTGCAACGGAAAGTCGGTTATGGTTTTCTTGACAAAGGCGATCGCGTCCTGCAGGTCATCGCGGTTTTTTCCGGAGACGCGCACGGTATCGCCCTGGATGCTGGCCTGCACCTTGAGTTTGCTGTCCTTGAGGTGCTTGACGATCTTTTTCGCCAGCTCGATCTCCACGCCGACTTTCACTTCGCAACTGCGCTTGACCTTGTTGCCGCTGACTTTTTCGATCTTGTCGCTGATCTCCAGGCACTTTATGTCCACGCCGCGCTTGGTCAGTTTGCCATTCAGGATGTCCTGCACCTGGTTGAGCTGGAATTCATTATCGGCCCACACGGTGAGCTTGAGCTCTGCCTGTTCCACCCGCGCATCCGATCCCTTGAAGTCGAAGCGTGTGCTGACTTCCTTGTTGGTCTGCTCGATGGCATTCTTCACCTCGGTCTTGTCTACTTCTGAAACGATGTCGAAGGTTGGCATGGTCTATTTCCTGTTTGGCATTAACAATAAATTATAGGCTTTCGGGGAAACAAGGGATCGACTACATGCTAACCGAAGCTGCAAACGTAGTTTATGGTTTCCTTTGCCTCGATCACGAAGCTGCTGTTGGCTGCCACGGCAAACTCGTCGCCCGCATTATAGGTCTTGAATTCGGGTTCATTGCCGATCTTGACGCGGCAGGTTCCGGAAGTGATTTCCATCAGCTCCGGCGAGCCAACGTTGAAGGTCAGCGTGCCGGGCAGGATCACACCGACGGTTTTGCGCGAGCCATCGGCAAACAGCACCGAGTGCGATACGCACTTTCCGTCGAAAAACACGTTGCCCTGTTTGACTACGCTGACGTTATCGAATTGCGACATGCTCTATTTCCTTTCCCGAGGTTTGGTTATTTTGGCGGTTCGGTGGCCTTTATGCCTTTTTTGTAAGTGTCGTATATATATACCGGGATGCCGAGATCGCCAAGCTGCTTTTCGATCAGCGGCCGGACCTCACGCCAGTCCAGGCCGGTCATTCCACAAGCGAGGCGCGGCAATGCAACGCTGCCGACCTTTTCCTTTTGCAGGAAATCGCGCAGTGCGTGCAGGGAATGATTTACATGGCTGACTTTGGCATGCCCGGGCTTGCTGCCGATACCGTAGGCGGCTTCCCGCGTGAACAGATTGACGATGAAGCGGCCATCGGCGCTCATCCACGACCACGCCTCGCCGGACTTGGGATGTTTGGTCTGGCAGTAGTGGCGAAAGTCCTTGTACATCGCGGGCATGCGCTCACGCAGTTGCAGTGCCAGACCATGATGAAAATCGTCATTGGGCGCGACACCTTGCGCAATTGCTTTTGCGCTGCTGAATAATATGTCTCCGCTCAGTTCATGTATCACTATCTTCCTCCTCGGAATATTTCAGTGACTATTTTCTGTTGCGCAGATTTGCTCCGATGCGCAGGCGCAGTGCGTTCAGCTTGATAAAACCCGCAGCGTCCTTCTGGTCGTATGCGCCCTTGTCGTCCTCGAAGGTGGCGATGGTCGGATCGAACAGCGAGTCGGTCTTCGAATCGCGCCCGGTCACGATCACGTTGCCCTTGTACAGCTTGACGCGTACCCAGCCATTGACGGTTTGCTGGGTATGGTCGATCAGCGTTTGCAGCGCACGCCGTTCCGGCGACCACCAGTAACCGTTGTAGATCATCGACGCATAGCGCGGCATCAGGTCATCTTTCAGGTGCGCCACTTCGCGGTCCAGCGTGATCGATTCGATCGCGCGATGCGCCTTGAGCATGATGGTGCCGCCCGGAGTTTCATAGCAGCCGCGCGATTTCATTCCGACGTAGCGGTTCTCCACCAGATCGAGGCGGCCGATGCCATGCTTGCCGCCGATCTCGTTTAGTTTGGCCAGCACTGCTGCAGGCGTCATCTTCGCGCCGTTCAGCGCCACGATATCGCCCTTGACGAATTCGAGGTCGAGATATTCCGCGGCATCCGGCGCCTTCGCCGGCGACACGGTCCAGCGCCACATGCTTTCCTCGGCTTCGGCGGCCGGGTCTTCCAAATGACGGCCTTCATAGGAGATGTGCAGCAAATTCGCGTCCATCGAGTAAGGCGAACCGCCCTTTTTGTGCTTCATGTCGATCTCGATGCCAGCCTTTTCGGCATAGGCCATCAGTTTTTCGCGCGACAACAGGTCCCACTCGCGCCACGGCGCAATGACCTTGATGTTGGGGTTGAGCGCATAAGCGCCGAGCTCGAAACGCACCTGGTCGTTGCCCTTGCCGGTCGCGCCGTGCGAGATGGCCTGTGCGCCGGTCCTGGTGGCAATCTCGATCAGGCGCTTTGCGATCAGCGGCCTTGCGATCGAGGTGCCGAGCAGGTATTCGCCTTCGTAGACGGTATTGGCATGGAACATCGGGAACACGAAATCGCGCACGAATTCCTCGCGCAGATCGTCGATGTAGATATTTTCCGGCTTGATGCCGGACTTCAACGCCTTCTGCCGCGCCGGTTCCAGTTCCTCTCCCTGGCCGAGGTCGGCGGTGAAGGTGACCACTTCGCATTTATAGGTGTCCTGCAACCACTTCAGGATCACCGAGGTATCCAGGCCACCGGAGTAGGCGAGCACGACTTTCTTTATGTCAGACATGTTTTATCAACCGGGTTAATCAATCATTAATTCAAAAGCAACAACAAATCCCACGACGACCATGACTGCCAGGCCAAGCAAAAAAATGACGTCTGCCACGCGCTCGAACTTTTCCGCCAATCTGGGGCGCCTGATCGAAAAATAGGACAGCATTGCGCTGCTTAAGAAAAGCAGGCTGTCAAGCGCCAGCAAATCGTTCACATGCCTGCTGATACTGTGTTTCGGGATCAGGTGGGCCAGGCTGATAACCGTCATGCACACCCCGATCATGGTGGCTGACGATGGCAGGATATGATCGGACAGGCGGGTTTCCCTGCTGTGTCCCGCATTGACGATTTTTGGCGGTGATTGCTCGCTCATGCAGATAATTTTCCCGGTACAAGTATGCGTATGCGTTCTGTGCAAGCAGGATAGACTGCACCATCCCCGAATCGTTTCGTTCAACCCGTCAATTTTCCCAACAACAGATATTCCATAAGCGCTTTTTGTACATGCAATCGATTTTGGCTGCGGCCACCGCTGCGCGGTTTAACCAGCGGCTTGGCTGGCGTTGTTTGCCAGTTTAGCCGATTGGCTATGCAGAGCTAACTTGCTGCGCAAGTGAGCCTACGCCGAAACAGACTGCACTTTTCGTATAGCGTTTCATTCAACCGCCTAACTTACCTAACAGCAAATATTCCATCAGTGCTTTCTGCGCGTGCAGTCTGTTTTGGTTACGGCCGCGCGAACCGCGCTTAACATCCGCTTAGCGAATGTTAGTCTTCGCCGAAATCGCTTGCATGGAAAATGTGCATGTCATTTAAGCTTTCCCAGCAAAAGATATTCCATAAGCGCTTTTTGTACATGCAATCGATTTTCAGCCTCGTCCCAGACCACGCTTTGCGGGCCATCCATCACCCCGGCGGAAACTTCCTCGCCGCGGTGCGCGGGCAGGCAGTGCATGAACAGCGCATCCTTTGCCGCGACACTCATCATTTCCTCATCTACCTGCCAGTCGGCAAAATCCTTCATGCGCTCCTCGTTCTCCGCCTCGAAGCCCATGCTGGTCCACACGTCGGTGGTGACCAGGTCCGCACCGCGCGCGGCCTGCATCGGGTCGGCGAACTGTTCATAGTGGTCCGCGCCGAACAGCCCGGCGCGTTCCGGTTCGACTTCGTAACCGGGCGGGGTCGAGACGTGCACGTTGAAGTCCAGTATTTCCGCGGCCTGCAGCCAGGTGTTGCATACGTTGTTGGAGTCGCCGATCCACGCCACGGTCTTGCCCTGGATGGATCCGCGCTGCTCGATGAAGGTGTAGATGTCCGCGAGGATCTGGCACGGGTGATATTCGTTGGTCAGCCCGTTGATCACCGGCACACGCGAATTGGCGGCAAAGCGCTCGATGATGGATTGCTCGAAGGTGCGGATCATCACCAGATCGGACATGCGCGAGATCACCTGCCCGGCATCCTCAACCGGTTCGCCGCGACCCAGTTGCGAATCGCGCGTGTTCAGGTAGATGGCCGAACCGCCCAGCTGCTGCATGCCTGCCTCGAAAGACAGGCGCGTGCGCGTGCTGGCTTTCTCGAAGATCATCACCAGCGTGCGGTCGGTCAGCGGCCAATGCTGCTGATAGGACTTGAATTTCTGCTTGATGATACCGGTGCGCGCGAACAGGTATTCGAACTCGTCGCGGGTGAAATCCTTGAATTGCAGGAAATGTTTTACCGCCACCGGCTGGCTTGCTGACATGATGCTATCTGGCTCCGGATTGCAGGAAATCGATTATCAG
Source organism: Gallionella sp. (assembly GCA_049684555.1). Taxonomy (GTDB): domain Bacteria; phylum Pseudomonadota; class Gammaproteobacteria; order Burkholderiales; family Gallionellaceae; genus Gallionella. The sequence continues at coordinate 34,588 of JBAVGB010000006.1, forward strand.
CGGGCACAGGATATCCAGCAGTTGCTGCGCCTCATGTTTCGAGATGATCAGCGGCGGCAACAGGCGTATCACGCTGTCGGCGGTGACATTGATCAGCAGCCCCCTGGCGAGAGCCAGTTTGACCAGATCGCCGCAGGGCCGGTCCAGTTCGATTCCGATCATCAGCCCCTGGCCGCGGATATCCTTGACGCCCTGCACGCCCTGCAGCAGGGAGGTCAAACCCTCGTGAATGAATTTGCCGAGGGTGTCCGCACGGGTCAGCAATTTCTCCTGCTCCAGGATATCCAGCGTGGCCAGACCCGCCGTGCAAGCCAGCGGATTGCCTCCGAACGTCGAACCGTGGTTGCCCGGCTGGAAGACTCCCGCAGCCTTGCCGGCGGCGAGACACGCGCCGATGGGCACGCCCGAGCCCAGCCCCTTGGCGACCGTCATCACGTCCGGCAGGATGCCGCTATGCTGGTAGGCAAACCATTTTCCGGTGCGCCCGACGCCGCTTTGCACTTCGTCCAGCATCAGCAGCCAGTTCTGTTCATCGCAGATTTGCCGCAATAGCCGCAGGTATTCGATGTCCAGCAAGCGGATGCCGCCCTCGCCCTGGATCGGCTCGACCAGAACGGCCACTACGCTTCGATTGTGCTGCGCAACCTGGCGGACCGCATCCAGGTCGTTGTAAGGCACGCGCACGAAGCCGCTGACCAGCGGCTCAAAACCGGCCTGCACCTTGCGGTTACCGGTAGCTGACAGTGTTGCCAGCGTGCGCCCGTGAAAGGCTTTTTCCATCACGATGATGGCGGGGGACTCGATGCCTTGCTGATGGCCATACATGCGCGCCAATTTGATCGCCGCTTCGTTTGCTTCGCAGCCGGAATTGCAGAAGAACACCTCCCGCATCCCGGTCAGGTTGCACAGCCTGTCAGCGAGCAGTTCCTGCCCGGTCACCTGGTAGACGTTGGAACAGTGGATCAATTTGCCGATCTGCTCGACGAGCGCGGCGGTGAAGCGCGGGTGACCGTGCCCCAGCGTGTTCACGGCGATGCCCGCCAAGCCGTCGAGGTAGCGCTTGCCTTCGGTATCCCACAGCCACGCGCCTTCGCCGCGCGTGAAAGCGACGGGGAGGCGGGCATAAGTATTCATTACATGTGACATAAAATAATGACGGCGGACCAGCCGCCGTTCAGATTGAAACAAGGGTCGTATATTGAGCCAAACAGCCCCAATCACGCAAGAAAAATCAGTCCCCACAAAGCAAACAAGCCGACATCACTGTCGGCTTGGCCGGTCCGTCAATGGTCTGCGCGTTGTTACCGAGCGCTTATGCCATCGCCTTGATGGCCGCAGATAGACGGCTCTTGTGCCGGGCGGCCTTGTTCTTGTGAATGATCTTCTTGTCGGCAATGCTGTCCACGGTGCTGACCGAGGCCTGGTAGACAGCCTGGGCCGCGGCCTTGTCGCCGGCTGCGATCGCCTTGCCCACCTTCTTGATCGCGGTGCGCAATTCCGAGCGCAGACCGCCGTTATGGGCATTCTTTTTAACTGCCTGACGTGCACGCTTGCGGGCTTGTGCGCTATTTGCCATGACTACTCCTATCAATTCGGTACGACGAAAGGCGGGCATTCTAATGATTCAAAGCGGATTATGCAAATCATTTTGCCTTGAAGGGCAGTCCGCCTGGCCGTGGCTAAAATTATCTGCTGGCCAGCCACTTCAATGTGACAGCAGTTCAACGCTAAATCTTTGCTGTAAACAGGTGGTTATGCAAAGAATTGTGATTATGCAAGGAATTAAAGGAAATATTCCCGCTTGCTCCCCTAATCTTACTGTGTCACAAACGTAGTCGAAGGCTGACCCAATTGCAGTGCGGGCAGAATCCTAACCCGCTGACGAGTGCTACGCTTAAGTTCAGGCGCAACGAAGTGATCGAATCCAGTACATGGCGCTGAGCGCGCTGGGCTGCCCCGAGGGACGTAATCTTTGGAAACGCGAGGCACTTTGCGTTCGATGAAGTTTTTTTTGCCGCCGGAGGTGCCTCCCGCCTTCAATCGTTGTGCCATCAGGAACCCGTAAGCCGCAATGCTCATGCTGGCGTGATGATGGAAACCGCGCCAGCCCCTTCCTTCATAGTGCCCCAGACCCATGTCCTGCTTTAAATCCTGATAGTCACGCTCAATGCGCCAGCGCATATGTGCGGTTCGCACCAGATCATTCAATGCCGTGGTCTCCGGTAGCGTGGACAGATAGTATTTTTCAGGCTCTGCCTGATCAGCAGGCCACTCGATGAGCAGCCACTGCTCGGGCAGTAGGCGTGCCTTGCCAACGTTGCCCCCAGCGCAGCGCACGCGCACAGCTGCAAAGCGACCCGTCAGATGCGCGTTGGTACCCTCGCGCCAACTGATGTGCTGCCAGGCACTCTTGGGCAAGCCCAGCGCAAGGGCCTTGACGTTCACCGGTTGCCTTGTGGCGGTGCGCCGTGGCATTACCGGAGGGCGTCCCTTGCCGCTATAGCGTTTTGGCGGTAGCGGTTCCATGCCAGGAGGCCAAACCACCACGGCCGAGGTGATGCCAACCACATACGGCAGCCCCATGCCGCTCAAGTGCTGGCGAAAGGCGTAATCAATCCCATATCCCGCGTCGGCAAGCACGCAGTGTTTGGGTGCGCCCTCATTGAGCAGGCGTTGCAGTTGTTGCAGTGCAATTTGCGGTTTGGTGGCAAATTCCACTTCCCTGGGCACGCCCGCCTTGTGCCTGCGCCGGGCATCCTCGGCCCAGGAACGGGGCAGATATAGTTGCCAGGCCACTGGCAAACTGCCTTCTTCACATGCCAGCGACACGCTGACGGCGACCTGGCAATTGTCCTGCTTGCCCAGTACGCCGCAGTATTGGCGTGTCACACCCACCGAGTGATTGCCTTTCTTGGGGAAACCCGTGTCGTCAATGATCCAGAAGCCGCCATCGCTCATATCCATATGCGGTACTACCCATTGAGCCACGCGGCGCAGCATCTGTTCGTCACTCCACTGGGATTTGGCGACAAAGTGATGCATGGATTGGTGCTTCGCACTGGCATGCAGTGGGTCCATCCGGGCAGCCATCGGCTCCACGCTCTTACGCGACAGCGGCAACATCAGGCCGGTGCAGTAACCGCTCAGACCGGCATGTCGATCCGCATGCCCAAGACCTTGCGACAAGTGAGTCAGGTAGAGCTCAAATTCCGTGGATGCATCCATCAAGCCTCCGGCAGTTGAACATGACCGGCATATTATGCCTTATATTTTATGACACAGTAAGATTAGGGTACCTCTAAACAATGAGATTGCGCGACAAGTCAATACTGAATGGGCGCGTTGACGCGATGCGCCCACGTACTTGGTTTAGTTAGTTGAGGCCTTGTTCAATAGAGATGCTGCCGTCTTTCAAGTGCTCATTGAACTTGTCAGATGGCAAGGTGAAGGACCCGTGGGGACAAGTGACGTCCACGATTCCATCGTGTGCTTTGGCCTCGCACGGTCCGTATGGCAGAATAATTCGCGGTGCTTTGCCCAATACCATGAATGGGGCAACAATGCTGATGCTGTATTTCATGATTCATTTCTCCTGTAAGAGAAGAATCAGCCCAGAAAGGGCGCTCAAAACCGAATTGGCGACGCCGTACCTTCTCTTACTTTCGGAGTAAGAGGTTAGTGCTTACCCTCTTTAAGGTCAAGTATTTTAGAAGGGTTATGGCGGGAGTCCCATAAGGACACACTTGCGGAAGATTGAGTTAAATGGAGGATTTTCCCCGAAGGGGCATCCAGTCAATGCCACCAATCTTATTCGCAACTCTGCATGCACATGATCCTTAAGTTGGCGCGGACAGTGCGGGATACCAAAAGGCGTTGTACTAGACTTTTGAATTACAATCTCATCCGTTATCTTTCAGAATACATCATGCAACAACTCATCCTTACCCGCCCCGACGACTGGCACCTGCATCTGCGCGACGGCGCGCTGATGCATTCGGTGTTGCCGGACAGTGCGCGGCAGTTCGCGCGCGCGATCGTGATGCCCAACCTCAGGCCGCCGGTCACCACCACCGAACAGGCGCTGGCCTATCGCGCGCGCATCCTGGACGCATTGCCCGCGGGCGCGGAATTCGAACCGTTGATGACGCTTTATCTGACCGACAACACCGGCGCGGAAGAGATACGCAAAGCAAAAGCCAGCGCCCTCGTCCACGCGGTGAAGCTGTATCCGGCAGGTGCGACCACCAACTCCGATGCGGGCGTCACCGACCTGCGCAGAACCTACGGCGCGCTGGAAGAGATGCAGCGCTGCGGCATGCCGCTGCTGGTGCACGGGGAAGTAACCGACCCGGCGGTGGACGTGTTCGACCGCGAGGCGGTGTTCATCGAGCGCGTACTGCAGCCATTGCTGAAGGACATGCCCGGATTGCGCGTGGTGTTCGAGCATATCACCACCCGTGATGCCGCCCAGTTCGTGGCAAGCGCTGCGGAAAATATTGCAGCGACGATCACCGCGCATCACCTTTTGTACAACCGCAACGCGATGTTCAAGGGCGGCATCCGCCCGCATTACTTCTGTCTGCCGGTACTCAAGCGCGAAATGCACCGCGAGGCGCTGGTGAAGGCTGCCACCAGCGGCAGCAAAAAATTCTTTCTCGGCACCGACAGCGCGCCGCACGCGCAGCACACCAAGGAAAACGACTGCGGCTGCGCAGGCTGCTATACCGCCCACTCGGCGATCGAGATGTATGCCGAAGTTTTCGAACAGGCCGGCGCGCTGGACAAGCTGGAAGCCTTTGCCAGTTTTTACGGCGCGGATTTCTACGGCCTGCCGCGCAATACCGGCAAGGTTACATTGCGCTGTGAAAGCTGGCAGGTGCCCGCATCGGTGGACTTTGGCGAATACCGCCTGGTGCCATTGCGGGCGGGAGAAAATATGAAATGGAAATTGGCGGGGTAAATGAAATGACAGTCTCGGCTTATCTTGACAGGGCTCCTGTCCGCGGCGAACGGGTGTTTCTACATCCCTCCTGCCAGGTCATCGGCGATGTGCAACTCGGCGATGACAGCTCGGTATGGTGCAACACCGTGTTGCGCGGCGACGTGAACCGCATCGTGGTCGGTCGCGGAAGCAACGTGCAGGATTTGACCATGGGCCATATTTCGCACAGGACGCAAGAAAAACCGGAAGGATCGCCGCTGGTCATCGGCGATTACGTGACGGTCGGCCACGCGGTGATCCTGCACGGCTGCACCATCGGCAACGAGTGCCTGATCGGCATGGGTTCTATTATTCTCGACGATGCGGTGCTCTCCGACCGCGTCATGATAGGCGCGGGCAGCCTGGTAACGCCCGGCAAAGTGCTGGAGAGCGGGATGCTTTATCTGGGTCGTCCGGCCAAGGCGGTGCGGTCGCTGACGAACGAGGAAATCGCCTTCCTCAGGCAGTCCGCCGAACATTACATGGCGCTGAAGAATGATTACCTGAAGGCTTCGAAGGCATAACCGGGCTGCTTTTACCCATGATGTCAACCAACCAGCAGGAAGAAATTTACCGCGCCAAGGTGAATCTGGAGACATCGCAGATCGCGTAGAAAGAATTGCAGCGCTTTTCGCCGGCGGTGTGGCGCTGGCGGTTGCGGAAGAGCTCGACCTGGTCGAAGTGGCGTATCAAATGTCCGAAGATAACGCGACAAAGATACGCCAATGGATGGAGACCGGGAAATTCGGCAAGGTGAGCGATGAGCAGGCGGCGGTCTGGTATGGGAATGACGCGCTGCTGTGGGGGGGGTGGTCAGCACCCTGGGTGCTGGTGCAGCAAATTCACAAATAGGGAGCTTCAATGCTATCCGGACACGGCTGGTTCTACTGGGCAATCCTTTCTGCAGTGTTTGCCGCGATGACGGCGATCTTCGCCAAGATCGGGCTGGAAGGCATCAATTCGGATTTCGCCACGCTGATACGCACCTTCGTGATCCTGCTGGTGCTGTCGGGCTTTGTGTTCTATGCCGGCAAGTGGAGCGATCCATTTGCGCTCAACCCGAAATCGTGGCTGTTTCTGACACTGTCCGGGCTGGCCACGGGCGCGTCCTGGGTCTGCTACTTTCGCGCGCTGCAGTCCGGCGAAGCTTCCAAAGTCGCGCCGGTGGACAAGTTCAGCCTGGTGCTGGTCGCAATCTTCGCGGTCATCTTCCTGAATGAGCGTCCGAGCATACGGGATTGGCTGGGGATATTGATGGTCACGGCAGGGGTTGTGATCCTGAGCTTCAGAAGATAGCCAAGGTCCGTCCAATTTTCCAGCCGGCATGACGGCCGGAAACACGGTCTACCAGGCGTTATCAACGCGCCTAAAGGAATTCCGGGGTGATCACCAGGCGCAACGCGACCTGTGCAGACCCTTCGCGCTGACTGAACCACCAGATCGCGCCTTTCTTGATGCTCAATGTTTCCCCGTCGCAGCCGAGCAATTGTGCCGCGACGTCGCCCAGCGTTGGCTGATGGCCGACCACCAGTACCGTGCCTCCCGCATCCGGCCAGCGCGCCGCATGCAAAACTGCTTCAGCCGAAGCGCCCGGTGAAATGGTGGGCGCCAGGTTAAAGTGGCTGGTAAGGGCAGCGACGGTTTGCTGGGTGCGGGTCGCCGGACTGACCAGGATGCGGCAATGACTGGGCAAATGCCGGTTCAGGAAGGCGGCGACTTTTGCGGCCTGTTTGGTACCCTTGGCGGTCAGCTCGCGTGCAAGGTCGGGCACGCCATCCGCCGCTTCTGCATGCCGCCACAAAATCAGATCCATCATGCCCCCAAGATTACATTTTATTTGCCGGTAGTTACCGTATACACTGCGCCCCACTCTAATATGAAGAGGATGCCATGACAACCAAAAAGGTTTTTACCGTTGCCAAAGTTTCAGCGAAAAAATCCGCGGATAAGAAACGCGCTGTCCGGGCAAATCCGCTTCTGAAGTCAGTGCTTAAACCGGCGGTCAAGAACGCATCTGAACAGGTTCCAAAAAAGCAAAAGCACAAAATTAAAGTGGTGCGCGACAGTTTCACGATGCCGCTGAACGAGTATGCCAGAATCGCGGAAATCAAAGATATCTGCGCAAAGGCGATGATGCATGTCAAAAAGAGCGAGGTGCTGCGGGCCGGCTTGGTACTGCTGGCCGAACTCGACCCTGTTCAATTGAAGCGCGCGTTGGGCAGTCTGGAAAAGATCAAGACAGGACGCCCGCAGAAACATTGATTTCATGCTCAGGAAGGCGCCTTGGCGGGCGCATGGGTGAGCATGTTGAGCAAGGCTGACTGGGCGCTTATTTTTTCACCGCGCGTTTGCTTGCGGCGGTAATGCCCGTCGCCGTCCATTTCCCAAGCTTGGCAGTTGTCCTGCAGATTGATCTTGAGTCCCTCGTCGATCACGCGCTTCTTGAGTTTCTTGTCGAGCACCGGAAAGCATACTTCTATGCGACGGAAGAAATTCCGGTCCATCCAGTCCGCGCTGGAGAGATACACGTTGTGCTGCAAATCATTGCGGAAATAAAAGATGCGGCTGTGCTCGAGAAACCGGCCGATCACCGAGCGCACCCTGATGTTTTCGGACAATCCCGCTACCCCGGGACGAAGCGCACACACCCCGCGGACGATCAGATCGATCTTGACCCCGGCCTGCGAAGCCTCGTAAAGCGCAGTGATGATTACGGGCTCGAGCAGCGCATTCATCTTGGCGATGATCTGGGCGCGCTTGCCCGATTGCGCAAGCAGCGCTTCGTTGCGGATGGCACGCAGCACTTCGCTGTGCAGTGAAAAAGGCGATTGCCACAAATGGTTGAGTTTGCGCGCCTTGCCGAGGCTGGTGAGCTGGCTGAACACCTCGCTGACATCGGCGCAGACATCCTCGTTGCTGGTAAAAAGGCCGAAGTCGGTATAAAGCCGCGCCGTGCGCGGATGATAGTTGCCGGTGCCGAGATGGGCGTAGCGGCGCAGCTTGCCATCCTCGCGCCGCACCACCATCAGCATCTTGGCGTGGGTCTTGTGGCCCACCACGCCATACACCACATGTGCGCCGACTTCTTCCAGGCGATTCGCCCAGTTGATGTTGGCTTCCTCGTCGAAACGCGCCAGCAGTTCCACCACCACGGTCACTTCCTTGCCGCCCTGTGCCGCGGCAATCAACGCGTCCATCAGCGCAGAATCCACCCCAGTGCGATACACGGTCTGCTTGATCGCGACCACGTTCGGGTCGCTGGCGGCCTGCTGGATGAAATCGATCACCGGCTTGAAAGACTGGTACGGGTGGTGCAGCAGTACATCGCTCCTGCGCATCACCCTGAACATGTCCGAGCCCTTTTTCTGCAGCACGGCGGGAACGCTGGGCACAAATGAGGGGAATTTCAAATCATCGCGCGCGACCATATCCGGGATGCGCATCAGGCGCACCAGGTTCACCGGGCCATGCACGCGGTACAAATCATCCTGCGCGAGATTGAATTCCTTGAGCAGCAGATCCGCGATCAGCGGCGAACAGTTGTCGGCGATCTCCAGCCTGACCGCGTCGCCGAAGTTGCGCTGCGGCAACTCGCCCTGCAGGCTGAGGCGCAGATTCTTGACTTCTTCCTCGTCAACGAACAGATCGCTGTTGCGCGTCACGCGGAACTGGAAACAGCCGAGCACTTCCATGCCGCTGAACAATTCGCCGACATGAGCATGCAGGATGGATGAAAGGAACACAAAGCCGTGTTCGCAGCCGCTGATTTCGGGCGGCATCAGGATGGTGCGCGGCACCACGCGCGGCGCCTGCACGATGGCCCTGGCCGAATTTCGCCCGAAGGCGTCCTTGCCCTGCAGTTCCACCGCAAAGTTCAGGCTCTTGTTGAGTACGCGCGGAAATGGATGTGCCGGATCCAGGCCGATCGGGGTCAATACCGGCATCACCTCGCGAAAGAAAAAGTCACTGACCCAGGCACGCTGCGCTTCGTTCCAGTGAGTCCGGCGCAAAAACTTGATGCCATGTTTGGCGAGAGCAGGCGTGATGTCGGTGTTGAACAGATGATACTGGCGCTCGATCAATTGATGTGCCTGTTCACGCACCAGCGTCAGGGTCTGACGGGCGTCCAGGCCGTCCGTGCTGACCGCGATACCGCCCAGCTTGATCTGCTCCATCAGTCCCGCCACCCGGATTTCGAAAAACTCGTCGAGATTGCTGCTGACGATACACAGATACTTCAGCCGTTCCAGCAACGGAATCGTCGTGTCTTCTGCCTGCGCCAGCACGCGGCGGTTGAATTCGAGCTGGCCGAGTTCGCGGTTCAGGAATTGTTGCGAAACAAATTTATTAGACAAACTACAGCCTTTTAATTTTTTGGTGGCACGTAGCCGTCCGGCATTTGCACGCCCTCGCCAAAGAAATACTTTTCCATCAGTGTGGCGAGAAACTTGCGCGCCGCTGCATCGGCAAGGTTGAGACGGTTTTCGTTAACCTGCATGGTCTGGTATTTCAGCCAGCCCTGCCAGGCTTCCTTGGAAACATTTTCAAAAATACGCTGGCCGAGCGCGCCCGGATAGGGCGGGCGATCGAGTCCTTCGGCTTCCCGTCCGAGTTTTACGCAATTAACCATTCTTGCCATTTTGTGAATCTCCGATTGTGATTATGTGTCGTTATTATGACAGCGAGATGACAAAATATTTATGCCAAGTTGGGATGTTTAATATTCCGCCAACCGGAACACGTCCAGCCGAATGCGATGCGATATGCGGGAATTCATGGCCGTTGACGCATGCGAATATCTAGATGCCGTTGTGGTGTAGCACAAATACGATTGCCGATGCAGCCAGGCAATATATGCCGAACAGATGCCATCGGCCGCTCTCAAGCCAACTGGAAAGCCATTTAAGGGCCAGCAGTCCGGCCGCAAAACTGAACACCATGCCGAGGATACTGGGCAAAAACACATGTGCCAGATCGGACACGGATGCCGATGCGTGCTGTTCATCCAATAATCGCATGACCTCGCGGACAATGACAGGCGGGGTAAGCACAACCACGAGTGCAAAACTGAATTCTTCTATTTTCCTTCTTGGAACACCCAACAGCAGGCCGGTGGAAATCGTTGCACCCGATCGCGAAAAACCCCGAAACGGCAGGCAAACGCCCTGGATTGCACCCACATAGCAGGATTCCTTCAAGCCCAATGCACGTTCTGTATTGGCTGTGGCGCGGTTCCTGATCCCGGCGAATAGAATCAGCAAGCCAACTGCACCCAACGCTGCGGAGATAAGATTCAGGTTTCCGAACAGCAGTTCGATTTGTGCATGCGGAATGTCGCGCATGAAAAACCGCTCGATGATGAATTTCAATGCCAGCCCCACGATACCGGTCATGATCGTGGCGGCGACGATGAACTTGGCCGATTCCAAGAATACCGCCCTGGAAGAAAAGAAACTCTCCTTCCAGGATTTCCAGAAATAGAAAATAACCGCAAACATGGTGCCTGTATGGAGCATCACCAGAAGTAACGTCATTTCAGGCGAGGTCGGATCGAGTCCCATCAGTTTCTCGGCCACGATCACGTGGGCTGAACTGGATACCGGCAGCAGTTCAGCGGCCCCCTGAATGGCGGCAAGCACCAATATTTGTGTAAGCGTCATGTGATCTGATTCCGAAATTGATATTCTGCCGCAGCTTGCTGATTGCAGCCGCATGCGGCGAATTGTACCGTGTCAGCCCTGTACACAGCAGTCCGGGTCAGACATTTATAGGAGACTCAGTCACTCCTGAAGCCAAGGCAAAACGGCTACGTCTGAACATGATCTGCCGCCGCCAGGTATCGGGCTCAAGCCTTGCGGTACAACTGGCTGCCCAGTTTCACGAATTCCTCGGCCTTTTGCTCCATGCCCTTGCTCAGCGCGGAGGCATCATCCAAGCCTTCCTTGGCCGCAAAATCGCGCACGTCCTGGGATATTTTCATCGAACAGAAATGCGGGCCGCACATCGAGCAGAAATGCGCGACCTTGGCCGATTCCTTGGGCAGCGTCTCGTCGTGAAATTCGCGCGCCTTGTCCGGGTCGAGGCCAAGATTGAACTGGTCGTCCCAGCGGAATTCGAAGCGCGCCTTGGACAGCGCATTGTCGCGGATCTGTGCGCCCGGATGTCCCTTCGCAAGATCGGCGGCATGCGCGGCAATCTTGTAGGTGATGATGCCTTCCTTGACATCGTCCTTGTCGGGCAGGCCCAGATGTTCCTTGGGCGTGACATAGCACAGCATTGCGGTGCCGAACCATCCTATCATCGCAGCGCCGATTGCCGAGGTGATGTGGTCGTAGCCGGGCGCGATGTCCATGGTCAGCGGGCCCAGCGTGTAGAACGGCGCCTCGTGGCACCATTTCAATTGCAGGTCCATGTTCTCCTTGATCAGGTGCATCGGCACATGGCCGGGCCCTTCGATCATCACCTGCACGTCGTGCTTCCACGCGACCTGGGTCAGTTCGCCCAGTGTTTTCAGTTCACCGAGCTGCGCCTCGTCGTTGGCGTCAAAGATAGAGCCGGGACGCAAACCATCACCAAGGCTGAAGCTTACGTCGTAGGCCTTCATGATCTGGCAGATTTCCTCGAAGTGGGTATAGAGAAAACTCTCCTTGTGGTGCGCCAAACACCATTTCGCCATGATCGATCCGCCACGGGACACGATGCCGGTCATGCGTTTCGCGGTCAGCGGCACATAGCGCAGCAGAACCCCGGCATGGATCGTGAAATAGTCCACGCCCTGCTCGGCCTGCTCGATCAGCGTGTCCTTGAATATCTCCCAAGTCAGGTCTTCGGCCTTGCCGTTGACCTTTTCCAGTGCCTGGTAGATCGGCACCGTGCCGATCGGGACCGGCGAATTGCGGATGATCCATTCGCGGGTTTCGTGGATGTTCTTGCCGGTGGACAGGTCCATCACCGTGTCGCCGCCCCAGCGGATCGCCCAAGTCATCTTCTCCACTTCCTCCTGGATGCTCGAACCGAGTGCCGAGTTGCCGATGTTGGCATTGATCTTCACCAAAAAGTTTCGTCCGATGATCATCGGCTCGGATTCGGGATGGTTGATGTTGGCCGGAATGATCGCGCGGCCGGCGGCGACTTCGCTGCGCACAAATTCCGGCGTGATCTGTTTCGGCATGGATGCGCCGAAGCTCTCTCCGGGGTGCTGCTTCAGCAGCATTTCCGAAAGACCCTCGCGGCGCTGGTTCTCCCTGATCGCGATGTATTCCATCTCCGGCGTGACGATGCCGGCGCGGGCATAGTGCATCTGGGTAACATTGCTGCCGTCTTTGGCGCGGCGCGGGGCGCGCCTGAGATTGAAGCGCATCTCCGCCAGCTCGGGATCGTCCAGGCGCTGCTGCCCGTAATCCGAGGTAAGTTTGTCCAGCGTTTCGGTGTCTTTGCGCTCGGCGATCCAGCCTTCGCGCAACGCGGCCAGGCCGGAGCGGATGTCGATCTTGACGGCCGGGTCGGTGTACGGGCCGGAGCAGTCGTACACATAGATGGGGGGATTGAACTCTGCGCCCATGCTGGCGGGAGTTTCCGACTGCGAGATCTCGCGCATCGGGACCCGCAGGTCGGGACGGCTGCCCTGCAGATAGGTCTTGCGCGAATTCGGCAGCGGTTGAACCGCTGCCGCGTCGACGTGAGCGGCAGTGGCTAAAAATTTTGGATTGGCGTTCATGCGATGCTCCTGGAAATTCGGAAGCATCGACCAGATGCTTCCCTACGACGGCATTACCCGTACAGGTTCAAAGGGTGTGTCTCACTTCGCCGACGATGCTGCATATCGGTGAAGACCCCTAGCTGAGCGCGCAAGGTAAAGCAAAGGTCAGCGAAATGCAAGCCAAACCGGGAAGGTATCAATACAGCATCATTGAGCCGCCCGGACGGGCTTGCTATACTGCCTAGCTGGGCACAGGATAACGTTGGCCGAATCGGGAGAATGGTAATGCTGGATATGGAACAGGCGCGCTTTAACATGATCGAACAGCAAATCCGTCCTTGCGAAGTGCTGGATAGCCGGATCCTGGAATTGCTCAAACATGTGCGGCGCGAACATTACGTGCCAAAAGGCATGCGCGAAATGGCGTTCATGGATTTGGAAATCCCGCTGGGTTATGGCGCGTCGATGTGGCAGCCCAAGCTGGAAGCACGTGCCCTGCAGGAACTGCACCTCGGCCGCGACGAGAAGGTATTGGAGGTGGGTACCGGCAGCGGATATTTGGCTGCATTGCTGTCCATGTTGTCCGGTCATGTCACCTCGGTGGAAATCGTGCCGGAACTGAGTGCGATGGCAAAACTAAATCTGCAAACCGGCCATCGCGACAATATCAAGCTTGAAATCGGCGATGCGGCGCTCGGATGGGGTGGCGGGGAAAAATACGATGCCATCGTGCTGACCGGTTCGACGCCGGTGTTGCCGGCATCGTTCCAGAGAAGCCTGAATGTGGGCGGACGCCTGTTTGCAATCGTCGGCGATGCACCAGTGATGGAAGCCAGACTGATCACGCGTGTCGCACAGGACAACTTTGAAACCGTCAACATCATGGAAACCTGCGTTACCCCGCTGAAAAACGCGCTGCAACCCGAACGGTTTGTATTCTGAACTTGAACAGGTTTGCGAATCGGGGCGATAAGCTGTATATTAGAATACTCTAATATTACCATTGGGCAAACTGATGAAATTTAAAGCTATCTTTCTTGCAACAATGCTGGCCGCCAGCGGTGCGTCTCATGCTGCCGATCTGCTCGAGACCTTCCGGAATGCACAGGCGAACGACCCGGTAATTGCCGCCGCCCGCGCCGCCCAGCAAGCCGGCCTGGAAAAGCTGCCACAGGGTCGTTCCCTGCTGCTGCCGTCAATCAGCCTTAATGCGAACACCACTTTCAACGATGCAAGCACCCAGTATCTCGGCTTGTTTCCCTTCCCGAGCGGCGATGTTCGATACAATAGCAATGGTTACGGCGTGACCCTGGTGCAGCCGCTGTTTCGCGTACAAAATTGGCAGGTGTATAGTGAATCCGAATTGCAGGTCGCGCAATCCAATTTGCAGCTCAAGATTGCCGAGCAGGATTTGATCGTGCGCGTCGCGCAATCCTATTTCGACGTGCTGATCGCACAGGACAGCGTGGACCTTTCCGATGCGCAGATGAAGGCGATCTCCGAACAGCGCGAACAGGCCAAGCGCAACTTCGAGGTGGGCAGCGCCACGATCACCGACACCCTTGAGGCACAGGCGCGTTATGACCAGACCGGCGCGCAGGAGATTGCCGCGAAGAACGACCTGGAAGTCAAACGCAGCGCCCTGCAACAGCTGATCAATAAAATCCCGGGCGACCTCGATCACCTCGGCAAGGGCTTCAAGCTGGAAGGACCGCAACCTGCCGACATGGAAAAGTGGGTGGATCAGGCACAGCAAAGCAATTTGAATCTGGCTATCGCGCAGGCAGGCGCCGAGATCGCCGACAAGGAAGTGGCGCGCAATCGCGCGGGACACTATCCGACCGTTGACTTGGTGGCCAACTATTCGAAAAGCGACGCCAACGGCAGTATTTACGATGTGGGTATCGACAGCACCAGCAAGAGCATCGGGGTACAATTGAACATGCCGTTATTCGAGGGTGGTGCGGTGAACTCCAGATTGCGCGAAGCGGAAGCCAATCGCGAGCGCGCCAGGCAGGAACTGGAAAATGCGCGCCGCAGCGCCGAGCAGCAAACGCGCCAGGCCTTTCTGGGCGTGGTCAGCGGCATTGCACAGGTGCAGGCGCTGCAACAGGCGCTCGCTTCCAGCCAAAGCGTATTGGATGCCACCAAGCTGGGGCAGCAGGTCGGCGTGCGCACCAACCTGGATGTGCTGAATGCGCAGCAGGCGCTTTTTTCCACCCGCCGCGACCTGTACCAGGCACAATATAATTACCTGTTGAGCGAACTGCGCCTGAAGCAGGCTGTGGGTACGCTGGACCACGCCGACTTGGACAGGGTCAATCAGGCCCTTCATTAATAGACTCAAGATGAGTGATCCAAGTTGCAGGAACAAAGCAGCTCATTTAGCATTTCGAACTTAGTATCTTAAATTTCTAGTTAGAAAGACAGCGCATGAGCAAATCCGCAGCACACCATTCTCAAATCGCGGATTCTCAGCGTCGCAAGGTTGCGTTGATCACCGGCATTACCGGTCAGGATGGCGCCTACCTTGCCGAGTTCCTGCTCAAGAAGGGCTATGTGGTGCACGGCGTCAAACGCCGCTCATCGCTGTTCAACACCGACCGCATCGATCATCTCTATCAGGACCCGCACGTCAAGAAAGCCAGCTTCATCCTGCATTACGGCGACCTGACCGATTCCACCAACCTGATCCGCATCATCCAGCAGGTGCAGCCGGACGAGATATACAACCTCGCCGCGATGAGCCATGTGGCGGTGTCGTTCGAGACACCCGAATACACCGCCAATGCGGATGGCATCGGCACGCTGCGCATCCTCGAAGCGATCCGCATCCTCGGCATGGAAAAGAAGACCCGCTTCTACCAGGCATCGACCTCCGAACTCTACGGGCTGGTGCAGGAGACGCCACAGAAGGAAACCACCCCATTCTATCCGCGCAGTCCTTATGCGGTCGCCAAGCTTTACGGTTACTGGATCACCGTCAATTACCGCGAGGCATACGGGATGTATGCCTGCAACGGTATCCTGTTCAACCACGAATCGCCGCTACGCGGCGAAACCTTCGTCACACGCAAGATCACGCGCGCGTTGGCGCGCATCAAGCTCGGCCTGCAGGATTGCCTCTACCTCGGCAACCTCGATGCGCTGCGCGATTGGGGACATGCCAGGGACTACGTCGAGATGCAGTGGCTGATGCTGCAGCAGGAGCAGCCGGAAGACTTCGTGATCGCTACCGGGATGCAGTACAGCGTGCGCGATTTCGCCGAGATCGCCGCAAAGGAGTTGGGCATCGCAATCAAATGGAAAGGCAAGGGTGTCGACGAAAAAGGCTATGACGCCGACGGCAAATGCATCGTGCAGGTCGATCCGCGCTACTTCCGTCCCACCGAAGTCGAAACCCTGCTGGGCGACCCGAGCAAGGCAAAACAAAAGCTCGGCTGGACACCGAAAATCACTTTTCACGAACTGGTCACCGAAATGGTGCGCGAAGACCTCAAGTCCGCCGAGCGCGACGAGCTGGTGAAGAAGCACGGCTTCACTGCCTACGATTACCACGAATAATTCGGGCGTCGATGAAAAAGAATACCAAGATATACGTCGCCGGCCATCGCGGCCTGGCGGGCAGCGCGATCATGCGCGAGCTGCAGCGGCGGGGCTACACCAACCTGGTGACTCGAGCCCATGCCGAGCTGGATCTGGAGGACGCCGCTGCGACACAGGGATTCTTCGAACAGGAACAGCCGGAGATCGTATTCCTGGCGGCTGCCAAAGTCGGCGGCATCCTGGCCAACAACACTTACCCGGTGGATTTTTTGATGAGCAACCTGCTCATCGAAGCCAACATCTGCCGTGCGGCGCATCGCGCGCAGGTCCAGCGACTGATTTTTCTCGGCAGTTCATGCATCTATCCGCGCGATTGCCCGCAGCCGATAAAAGAGGAATATCTGCTTACCGGTCCGCTGGAAGCGACCAACCGGCCGTATGCGCTGGCGAAGATCGCCGGCATCGAGATGTGCTGGTCGTACAACCGCCAATACGGCACCAAGTGGCTGGCCGCGATGCCAACCAATCTGTACGGGCCAGGGGACAACTACGACCTGAACCATTCCCATGTACTGCCCGCGCTGATCCGCAAGATGCACGAAGCGAAGACCTCTGGTGACGGGGAAGTGGTGCTATGGGGCAGCGGCAAGCCGAGGCGCGAATTTCTGTATGTCGACGATCTGGCAAACGCTTTGGTATACCTCGCCGCACTTGACGATGAGCGCTACGACACGCTGGTCGCACCGACGCAATGCCCACTAATCAATGTTGGCACCGGCACCGACTTGACGATACGCGAACTGGCCGAAACGGTGGCCGCTGTGGTTGGTTACAATGGCAAATTCGTGCAGGACACGACCAAGCCGGATGGTACGATGCGCAAAGTGATGGATGTCAGCAAGATCCATGGCCTGGGATGGAAGGCGACAACCAGCCTGAAGGAGGGGATAGCCTTGACTTACAAAGAGTTCACCGGCCAGAATATTCAGCCAGGCATGACAAACAGCCGGGGAATGTCCGCATGAGCGATCCCGCACCAGCCAGAAAAGGCATTATCCTCGCCGGCGGCTCCGGAACGCGCCTGCATCCGGTGACCATGGCGGTATCCAAACAACTGCTGCCGATCTACGACAAGCCGATGATCTACTATCCGCTGTCCACGCTGATGCTGGCGGGGATACGCGACATCCTGATCATTTCCACACCCCAGGACACACCGCGTTTCGGGCAATTGCTGGGAGACGGCAACGCCTGGGGTATGAATCTGCAATATGCGGTGCAGCCGGCACCGGAAGGTTTGGCGCAGGCCTTCATCATCGGTCGGGACTTCATAGGCAAGCAGCGATCCGCGCTGGTGCTGGGCGACAATATTTTTTACGGGCATACTTTTCAAGATCAGTTGGGCAATGCGAGTCAACGCACCGAGGGAGCGACCGTGTTTGCCTACCATGTGCGCGACCCGGAACGTTACGGCGTGGTTGAGTTCGATGCGAAAGGGCGTGCCGTTTCGCTGGAAGAAAAGCCCGCCAAGCCCAAATCGAACTTCGCCGTCACCGGCCTGTACTTTTACGACAATGACGTGATCGACATTGCCGCCAACCTAAAGCCATCGCCGCGAGGCGAACTGGAAATCACCGACGTCAACCGCAACTATCTCGGCCGCAACCAGTTGTCCGTCGAGATCATGGGTCGCGGCTATGCCTGGCTGGATACCGGCACGCACGAGTCCCTGCTTGACGCCAGCCAATTCATCCAGACCATCGAACGCCGCCAGGGACTCAAGATTGCCTGCCCCGAAGAGATCGCATACCACATGGGGTATATCGATGCCGCGCAACTGGAAAAGCTCGCCACACCCCTGATCAAAAGCGGCTATGGCGCCTACCTGATGAGTGTACTAAAGGACGGCGCCAGATGAGAGTGATCCATACTGCGATTCCCGAGCTGCTGATCATCGAACCCAGGGTGTTCGGCGATGACCGCGGATTCTTTTTTGAAAGCTTTAACCGCAGCAGGTTCGCCGAACTGACCGGGCGCGATGCCGATTTCGTGCAGGACAACCACTCGCATTCCGCGCAAAACGTGCTGCGCGGACTGCACTACCAGATCCAGCATCCGCAAGGGAAGCTGGTGCGCGTGGTTCAGGGCGCGGTGCTCGATGTCGCGGTGGATATCCGCAAAAGCTCGCCGACTTTCGGCAAGCATGTCGCTGTGGAATTGTCGGCCGAGAACAAACTCGTGTTGTGGATACCTGAAGGTTTTGCACACGGGTTCAGCGTGATTACCGAATCAGCTGAATTCTTGTACAAGACCACTGATTACTGGTTCCCCGAACACGAGCGCTGCATACGCTGGGATGATCCTGCGCTGGGAATAGATTGGAAGCTAAAAACCGAGCCGATTGTTTCCGGCAAGGATGCGCAGGGGAAGCTTCTGGCCGAAGCGGAGCTGTTCGACTGAACTTTGCTCATCGCCCTTCCACGCAGATATTTTGGCCTCCCTGTTTCCTTTCGTCTTGACTCGGCAGTGAAATTATTGTTCAATGCCTGAACATGTTCACAGATTGAACGATACGGTTCATCCGCACTGCCATGCTGAGCGACGAATACCGCTACAAAATCCTGAAACGCCTGGAAACCGACCCAGAGATCAGCCAGCGCGAACTGGCTGGAGATCTGGGCATCAGCCTGGGGCGGGTGAACTATTGCATCCAGGCCTTGATCGAGAAAGGCCTGGTGAAAGCCAACAATTTTCGCAACAGCAAAAACAAGAAGGGCTACGCCTATCT
>JBAVGB010000007.1:0-44447 GCA_049684555.1 Gallionella sp.
GGGCATCGGCGGTCAGGCAGAAAATCCCGATTTCAGCAACCAACTGAATCTATTCGATTCTTAACCGGACACTAGTGACTATCCATCATGAAGGAATTTTCGAGCCCTTCCTGAAGAATTGCATTACTTACGTTTCGCCTTGATAACCTTATAGTGTTCAGTGTGTATTCGCAGTAATGCGCCGGCAACCAAATGTGGAAAACCTTTTCGGCCACTTCTTGCCTCCACAATCAGAGTGTTGAGGTAATTCTGCAAATCGGCCGTACCCCACATGAGCTCGATTCGATTGCCGACATGGGGAAACTTCTCAATTAACAACAAGACCTCGGCGGAAATTTCTGCAGGAATTTTACTTGCAGGAAATGATTTCGGATTTGATATGTGTTCGACCATGGTTTAATACATCGCGCATACCTATTTTCGTCCGATATTATACATTGTCTAAGTTACGCAAAGGTGACAAGCTGAGTTACAATAGTTTATTGATTATGCAGTACTTTTTCTGAAAGAATCTTCCCTTTCTTATTGGCTACGTTTGCCGAAATAAAGAAAAGAAACCAAAGACTGACGTTGTGCGCATTTCAGATATAGTGCCAGGCAATCACAAACGGGTAGGATGCATCCAAAAGCCGACGTTTGAAATGATCCTAATCATTAAGAGTGGCAGGAATGCTATCGAATTCAAGCTGCTGATTATGGGCCAGCAGTTTTCCCTAATTTAAATTTAGCTCGAGGAAAATTTTTGAAAAAAAACACTTTGGCAGTAATGGCAATCGTTGGTTTGGTTGTCACAACAGCTGCATTTGCGGATGATGAAGGCTGGTATGTATTTGGTGCAGCCGGACAAACCACGGGGGGCAATGATCAGGCCACATTAGACAATGCATTGAGTTCTGTGGGAGCAACCAAGTTTTCATCCAACCTTAGCACGCCCACTGTGTACAACCTGGATGTTGGATACCAATTTATCGGAAATTTTGCCGTTGAAGGCGGATACATTGGTTCGACTGATGAGACCTACTCTGCCTCCGGCGGGACCCTTGCAACTCCTGTTAACACATCCGCCCATATCAGGGGATGGACTTTGGATGCGGTTGGCATATGGCCTGTGGATAATCAATCCAGTTTGTTGGGCAAATTGGGCGTTGCGGGTATTCAGGACAAAGCCACCGTAACCGGTCCTGTCGGCTCCGCTTCCCTTAGCGGAACAAAAACCGACATGACTTATGGTCTTGGCGCAGAGCGCGACTTTGCCAATGACGGTCTAGTGCGTTTGGATTGGGACAGCTACATAGTCGGCGATTCTGCTTCTTCCAATCGCAGCGGTGTCTGGACATTCGGGGTTGGTTACAAGTTTTAATCCGGTACGTTTTCGCTTCATTTTAAGCACACGTTGCTGACGCAATTTTTTCTGCAGGATATAACCGTCCATAGAATGGCCGCTTCAAGTTGTCGGTTGTTGGATGCAGGAACGGAAACCGGATGCCTTTCGGTTAAAAGCACCCGGTTGTTCCTTCAATGATTTGATCTCCTATCTGTCAACTAAAAAGCGACGATAGCCGTTTATATTAATGACCTGCTAGGTCATTTTCGTTAATTGATCACTGATTGAGGTAAAAATGAAATTACTATCCACACTTATCGCGGCTGTATTTGCTTTTGTTACGTTTTCCGCCTTGGCTGATACGGCCCCGGCAAAACACGAAGAAATGAAGCATGAAAAAATGAAACATGAAAAACATGTCAAGCACATGAAGCATGAAAAAATGAAACATGAAAAAAAGAAGCACGAAGAAATGAAGCACGAAGAGAAGAAGTAGTCTTGTTTCATCACTAAAATGCAGGGGCGACCCTGCATTTTTATTGCCTGATTTTTGAAATATGCGTGCACTTTCACTTTTTCTTTTTTCTATTCCCCGGTTAATAACGCAATCATACGTATCAAATACTGTTTGATATGAAACACAACAAGATCGATCAGGCAGCTTCCAAAGATATGCCCGCTCCGGGTCGTGTAGCATCAGTGAACTTATAAAAATATCACTGCCGTTTGGGGTAGCAAAGTCGACTGCCAGATGTTCCAATTGAATTAATCGGGTTATGTCATGATCCGCAATCGTTGAGCGACTGTAACAGGATATCCCTGCATTTCGTCCTGAGTGGCCCTTACACCCCGGAGCCTCAATTGAAAATTTTTTCGTGCCTGTTTCTTTCCTTGTGCCTGCCTCTCGTGGCGTTCGCTGCACCCAAATCTGCAATTGACGTCAGCCATTTCGACCGCTCCGTGCGGTTTCAGGATGACCTGTACATGGCG
Organism: Gallionella sp.; assembly: GCA_049684555.1. GTDB lineage: Bacteria > Pseudomonadota > Gammaproteobacteria > Burkholderiales > Gallionellaceae > Gallionella. The sequence continues at coordinate 2,315 of JBAVGB010000007.1, forward strand.
GCCAATGGTGCATGGCTGCGCAGCGCAGTTATTCCAGACGACAAACCGAGCTGGGGAATCGACGAGGAATTGAACGAGCAAAGTCTGGAAAGGACACGCGAATTGTCGAGTCGCGCCTTGCTGGATAACCCGGGAGACGCGGATGCACAGCGCTTGAGCGACTTTTACGCCAGCTACATGGACGAAGCGACAGTGGAAAAACTCGGACTCAGTCCGCTAAAATCGCAGTTGGCGGCGATCGCTGCGCTTCAATCGACCCGGGCGGTGGTGGGCGAATTTGGCAAGCTGCAGCAAATCGGCGTTCAAAGCCCACTGGCATTTGGTGTGGCGGCTGATGCCAAGGACTCCGCGCATTACGCGCTTTACGTATCGCAATCCGGCCTTGGTTTACCGGATCGCGATTACTACCTTGAAAAGGACGCGCGCTTTGCCCATGCCCGGCATGCCTATCTGTCGTATCTGGCAAAGCTGTTTGAACTTGACGGGCAAACCGACGCAGCCAAACGTGCGCACGCGATTCTTGCACTTGAAACCAGGCTGGCCAGGGTGCAATGGACCGAGTCGAAGAACCGTGACGACAAAGCGACCTACAACAAACTGGACCGCCAGGGACTCGCGCGGCTCGCAAGAGGTTTCCCGTGGACAATCCTGTTGTCCGAGAGCGGTGTAGCGAATAATGTGAACACGTTGATCATGCAACAGCCGTCCTATGCCAGGGCGTTGGCCGGAATTGTTGCCGGCACTCCGGTAGCGGTTTGGCGCGACTACCTGACCGTCCACTTATTGGACACCTTTGCCCAGGCGCTCCCCGCCCGGTTCGCGGAAGCCGGCTTTGCCTTTCATGACCGGGAACTGGCCGGCCTAAAGGCACAACCGCCACGCTGGAAACGGGCCGTGCAGGCAATCAACGATAATCTGGGCGAGGCGGCCGGGCGACTCTATGTCGCAAAATACTTTCCGCCCGAGAGCAAGGCGCGCATGGATGCGCTGGTGCGAAACCTGATGATCGTTTACGCCCGAAGCATCGATCAACTGAGCTGGATGAGCCCGTCCACCAAGGCGCGCGCGCATGAAAAGCTGGACAACTATGGCATCAAGATCGGCTATCCCAGCAAGTGGCGCGATTACAGTGCGCTATTGGTCAAAAAGGATGACCTGATCGGCAACCTGATGCGCGGTGCGGCTTTCGACTATCATCGCAATATTGTACGCATCGGAGCAAAGGTCGATCGCAGCGAATGGACGATGACCCCCCAGACCGTCAATGCCTATTACGATCCGCAAATGAACGAAATCGTATTTCCCGCCGCAATTTTGCAACCGCCCTACTTTGACCCCGAGGCTGACGATGCGGCGAATTACGGGGCCACGGGCGCGACGATCGGCCATGAAATCAGCCACGGGTTTGATGACCAGGGCAGTCTGTATGACAAGCATGGCAACATGCATAACTGGTGGAAACCCGGCGACCGCAAAGCCTTCGCCCAGCTGACTTCGCGTCTGGTTTCGCAGTACAACCGCTATCAGCCGATTCCCGGCCGGCATGTGAATGGCCAACAAACGCTGGGCGAAAACATTGCCGACCTGTCGGGCCTGCAGATCGCCTACAAGGCTTACCATTTGGCGCTGAACGGCAAACGCACCCCGGTGATCGATGGATTGACCGGCGACCAGCGCTTCTTCATTTCCTACGCGCAAAGCTGGAACACCAAGCAACGCGAAGCATGGACCCTGCAGCTGCTCGCCACCGACGTACACGCGCCCGAGAAATTTCGGGCCAACGGCGCCGCCGAGAACTCCGATGGCTTCCAGAATGCCTTTGCCACCAAACCCGGCGATGGCATGTACAAGGCTCCGCAGGATCGTATTCGCATCTGGTAAGGAAGTCTGCATCGGCCGGTTGATATTGCTCTCCCCGCAACCAACAGCTTTCCTAACCTCAGAAATTGACTATCAGGAATCCCGAATGGACACGATGTGTTCGTAACTGAACGCTGTGCAAGATTGTCGCCTGAGGCCGAGCTTTGACTGGTGCAGAAATGAAAAACGGATGGCGGCAATTGAGCGAGAAGCGGACAATTGTGTTAAACCATCCAACCGGGCAATATGCGCCCGCTTACTGTTCTTCGCGGCGGGCTGTCATGCGGCGATATGAATGCCAGCCTGACGTGCTGCCCGGTGCAGGTACGGGAGGATTTCGGTGAATGATGAAGCTGACATGTCCTAGCCGCAGGAGCCTGGAATTCAATGAGCCAAAATGACCAATCAGCCAAATTATTGTGAAATTGACTTTCCCCATCCGTCGCAAAAAGGACGTCTGGCCGCAATTTTTAACGAACCGGATTGCGTCCTGACAGCCCTGATGGTCAGCGAGGTACCGGAATTGTTGTCCAGAGTTGAAACATATGCACGTTCCGGCTGTTGGGTGGTTGGCTATGTCGCATACGAAGCGGCTGGCGCTTTCGATAAAGCGTTGCAGGCGTATGAAGCGCCACCCGCCGGACTGCCCTTCGCCAAGTTTGCCGTCTACCGCAACGTCACGACCGTTCCCAGGCATCGCAAAGAATATCTCAATGGCACCTGGCATGATAATACCCCCCGTGAATATTTCGATGCTGCAGTGACGAAAGTCAAACACGGCATTTCCGCCGGAAGCTACTACCAGGTTAACTATACGACACGGATACGGGCTTCGTTTATCGGAGACGGGCTTTCATTCCACGACAGCTTGAAAGCGAGCCAGCCCTCCGCATATTGTGCCTACCTGGATTTTGGGGATTGGCAGATCTGTTCCGTTTCTCCCGAGTTATTTTTTCATTATGGTGCTGACCAGGAATCCGGCCGAATGCTCACATGCCGTCCGATGAAGGGTACCGCAATCAGGCACCCCGACCCTGTTGATGACTTGGACGCCGCACGGCAGCTGCGTGAATCGGAAAAGGAGATGGCGGAGAATCTTATGATCGTTGATCTGGTCCGCAATGATCTTTCGCGGCTGGCGCGTCCCGATACGGTCAAAGTCCCGCAGCTGTTTTCCATTGAAGCATGGCGTACGGTATGGCAAATGACCTCAACCGTTACTTGCCGGACGCATGAAGAGAAGGGACTGCTTGACGTCTTCCGCGCTTTGTTCCCTTGCGGATCGGTAACCGGCGCCCCCAAAGCGGCTGCCATGTCCGCGATTGGAGCGCTGGAGGCAACGCCAAGAGGTGTTTATTGCGGAGCAGTGGGTGTCGTCATGCCGGGCGGCGAAGCGCTGTTCAGCGTCGGCATACGCACTCCTGTAATCAATATCGCGGAAGGATTTGCCGTATGTGGAATCGGCAGCGGCATTACCCTGGATTCCAAGGAAGACGATGAACATGCGGAATGGACTGCCAAGCGGGCATTCCTGATGCAGTCCTGTCCCGACTATGAATTATTGGAAACGCTGCGATTGCACCAGGGCCGCTACTGGCTCCTGCGCGGCCATCTCAGGCGGATTGAGCGCAGCGCCATCGCGCTCGGATTTGTATTCGACGGAAATAAGGTATCAGAATCCCTCAAGGCTGCGGCAGGACAATATCCCGACGGACATTGGAGAGTCAGGCTGCGCATCTCGGCCATCGGTGAAGTGAGCATCGAAACGTTTCCACTCGACACGCTTGTTACCTCGCCGCAAGTTGTGATGGCAAGCGCTGCCGTGGCAAGTGGCAACCCATGGCTGCGGCACAAGACCACGCAGCGCGGAGTTTATGCGGCCCTTGCGAGGAATCGGGAAGGGATTTTCGATACTCTCCTGTACAACGAGCGCGGCGAACTGACAGAATTCACGCGCGGAAACCTTGTCATCGAAATACAAGGTCGATTGATCACACCGGCCGCCGCTTGCGGCCTGCTTCCCGGTGTATTCCGCGAAGCCTTGCTGACAAGGAAGCGTGTACAGGAGGCAATCGTGACCAGAGACGATTTGGTGCTTGCGAGCAATATCTGGTTTGCCAACAGTGTGCGGGGGGCGGTTGCTGTCAGGCTTGATTCCTGAACAGCACCGGCGCGAGCCGACAGGTTGTCTGATTCAAATGCAGCATGCAGAGATGCTCGCATCGCCCCGTTCCTGCATCAGCAGCCCGGCACAGGCTCTATGCTACAATTCGCGCCTTTCATTTTTACCCCGATATCAATCCAGGAAGGCGCAGCATTATGAGTTTGAACAAGGTCCCGTCCGGACAGAACCTCCCCGACGATTTCAACGTGATCATCGAAATCCCGCAACACGGCGAACCCGTCAAATACGAAGTGGACAAGGATTCCGGGGCGATCTTCGTGGATCGCTTCATGAACACCGCGATGCACTACCCGTGCAACTATGGCTACATTCCGCACACCTTGTCCGACGACGGCGATCCGGTCGACGTGCTGGTCATCACCCCGGTTCCGCTGAACAGCGGCGTGGTGGTGCGCTGCCGCCCGCTTGCGGTGTTGAAGATGGAAGACGAGTCGGGCCAGGATGCAAAAGTGCTGGCTGTTCCGGTGGACAAGCTGTCGACCCTGTATCGCGGACTGAAAAATTACACTGAATTGCCCCCCATCGTACTCAAGCAGATCGAGCATTTTTTCGCGCATTACAAGGACCTTGAGCCGAACAAGTGGGTAAAGATCGGCGGCTGGGAAGGCATCGAGGAAGCCCGCAAGGAGATCATGGTGGGTGTTGAAAATTACCAGAACACCCCTGACAAACCGCAATTCTGAACGGCAAGGAAACCCGCATGACCGCACACATCATCGACGGAAAAGCCATTGCGCAACAGGTGCGCGCCGAGTGGAAGATTCGCGCCGATGCGCTGAAGGCACGCGGTATCACGCCGGGATTGGCGGTCATCATCGTCGGCGAGGATCCTGCCTCAAAAGTGTATGTCGCGAACAAGGTGAAAGCCTGTGCCGAGCTCGGCCTGCATTCGGAACATATCGCGATGCCTGCCGACACCCCCGAAGCCGCGCTGCTGGCGAAGATCGCCGAATTGAACCATGACCCGAAGATACACGGCATCCTGGTGCAACTGCCGGTGCCGAAGCACATCGACAGCAACAAGGTGCTGGAAGCCATCGATCCGGCCAAGGATGTGGACGGCTTTCATCCGGTGAACGTCGGCGCGCTGGTCACCGGCAACATGCGCTTCGCGCCCTGCACGCCTTATGGCGCGATGAAGCTGCTGGAAAAAAGCGGTGTGGCGATCGCAGGCAAGCACGCCGTGGTGGTCGGGCGCAGCAACATTGTCGGCAAGCCGATGGCATTGCTGTTGCTTCAGGCCAACGCCACCGTGACGATCTGCACGTCGAAGACTCAAGACCTCGCGAAGTTCACCCGCGACGCCGACATCCTGGTCGTCGCCACCGGAAAGCCGAAGATGATCAGCGGCGACATGATCAAGCCGGGCGCCGCGGTGATCGATGTCGGCATCAACCGCATGGCGAACGGCAAGCTGTGCGGCGACGTGGATTTCGATTCGGCGAAGGAAGTCGCCGGCTGGATCACTCCGGTACCTGGCGGGGTCGGGCCAATGACCATCACCATGCTGGTCGCGAACACCGTGCAATCCGCCGAGCGCATCTCAGGTTCATAAAATGAAACCGGTTAGGCGAATATTCGTTGCGACATTGACTGCTGCAGCCGGAATGGTGTTGCCGTCAGACGCCGCGCAAGCCGGCAGCCTGACCATGCCGGAAAGAGAGGACGTTCAGGCAATTGCCTGGACGATCGAATTTCTGGCGATCTTCACTGCCGTGGGAATAGCCTGGTTTATCTGGCGCCTGAGCAAGCGCGACCAGAAAAGCAAAAACAATCAACGCCACGGTATGAAAAGAGACTAGACATGGGCGCTCAATGGAAAGCCAGGCACAAGGAAATTGCCGCCAACGCAAAGGGACGCATCTTCGGCAAGCTGTCCAAGGAAATCATGGTTGCGGCGCGCGCCGGCGCCGACCCGGACATGAATCCGCGTTTGCGCCTGGTGGTCGAGCAGGCCAAGAAAGCATCCATGCCCCGCGAGACGCTGGAGCGCGCGATCAAAAAGGGCGCGGGCCTGCTCGACGAAGGAACCAGTCTTGAGCGCCTCACCTACGAGGGCTTTGCCCCGCACCGGGTGCCCGTGATCGTCGAGTGCCTGACGGACAACGCCAACCGCACTTACCCCAACATCCGCATGCTGTTTCGCAAGGGACAGCTCGGCGCATCGGGTTCGGTGTCGTGGGATTTCAACCATCAGGGCATGATCGAGGCGACGCCCGATTCGGCCGATGCGGACGCGGAGCTTGCCGCCATCGAGGCCGGCGCGCAGGATTTCGAGCCCGCCGAGAACGGCGCAACCCTGTTCCTCACCGATACCACCGATCTGGATGCGGTTTGCCGCGCGCTGCCATCATACGGATTTACCGTGCTGTCCGCACAGCTCGGTTACCGGCCGAAAAATTCAGTTACGCTGAGCGATGCCGAGCGCGAGGAGGTGGAAGCATTCCTGGAAGCGCTCGATGCTGACGATGACGTGCAAAACATCTATGTGGGGCTGGCCTAGGCTGGCAACTCAGCTTTTGCGCTTTTCCAATTCTTCCCAGCGCGTCATCGCTGCAAGCAATTCCGTCTCGATCTCTTCATTGCGTGCCTGCAGTTTCCTGGCGCGCTGCACATCGTCGCGATAGATGCTGCCATCGGCAAGATGCGCGGCGATGTCGCTTTGCTCGCGCTCAAGCACTTCGATGCGCTTCGGCAGTTCTTCCAGTTCAAGCTGTTCCTTGTAACTCAGCTTGCCCGCGGGCTTGGCTTTTTCAACCGGCACTGTTGCCGGGCGCGGCTGTGGTGAGACAGCCGGTTTGGCCGCCGCAACCGTCGCCTGGTATTTCTTCACCCGCACCCAGTCCTCGTAACCGCCGACGTATTCGATCAGCTTGCCGTCGCCCTCGAACGCGATCACCTGCGTGACGACGTTGTCGAGAAACGTACGGTCATGGCTGACTAGGAACAGGGTGCCGTCGTAGTTCGCCAGCAATTCCTCCAGCAATTCCAGCGTCTCGATGTCGAGGTCATTGGTCGGCTCGTCCAGTACCAGCACGTTGGCCGGCTGGGTGAACAATCGCGCCAACAGCAATCTATTGCGTTCCCCGCCAGAACAGCTCTTGACCGGGGAACGGGCGCGTTCCGGCGGAAACAGGAAATCGCCCAGATAACTGATCACATGCTTTTTCTGCCCGGCGATCTCGACGTAATCCGAACCCTGGCTGATGGTGTCGGCCAGCGTCGCCTCGTCATCGAGCTGCGCGCGCAACTGGTCGAAATAGGCCACCGAGATCTTCGTGCCCAGCCTGACCTGTCCGCTGTCCGGCTGCAATTCGCCGAGTATGATCTTGAGCAGCGTGCTCTTGCCGCAGCCGTTCGGACCCAGCAGGCCGATCTTGTCGCCGCGCTGGATGCGGCAGGAAAAGTCATCGATGATCCTGCGCCCGCCGTAGGTTTTGCTGACATGCTCCAGCTCCGCGACCAGCTTGCCGGAACGCTCGCCGCTATCCACGCTCATCTCGACCTTGCCAACCTTCTCGCGCCGCGCGGCGCGCTCGCGGCGCAACTGCTCGAGCCGCAGCACGCGGCCTTCGTTGCGCGTGCGCCGGGCCTTGACGCCCTGGCGTATCCACACCTCTTCCTGGGCCAGCACCTTGTCGAACTTCGCGTTCACCACCGCCTCGTCGCTGAGCATGCGTTCCTTGATTGCCAGATACGCGGAAAAATTGCCCGGGAAGCTGGACAGCTTGCCGCGGTCCAGTTCGACGATGCGCGTTGCGACGTTGTCCAGGAAGCGCCGGTCGTGCGTGACGAACAGCACCGCGCCGTTGAAGTTGTTCAGCAGCCCTTCCAGCCATTCGATCGACGCGAAATCCAGGTGGTTGGTCGGCTCGTCGAGGATGAGCACGTCCGGCTCGGCCACCAGCGCCTGCGCCAGCGCGACGCGCTTGCGCTGCCCGCCGGACATGTCGCCGATGCGTTTGTCGGGATCCAGATCCAGTTTGGTGATCGCGGTCTCGATGCGCGCTTCGACCTGCCAGCCGTCCTGTGATTCCAGCTGGGTCTGCAACTGCTGCATCTGTTCCAGCAGCTTGTCGTAGTCGGCGTCCGGTTCGGAGAGTTGATGCGATACCTGGTGATAATCGTGCAGCAGCTTTTGCAGCTTGCCCAGGCCTTTCGCCACCGCGTCGAACACCGTGTCATCGGCATCCAGCACCGGCTCCTGGCTGACGTAGCAGATGCGTGCAGTGGGCTGGCGCCACACCAGACCATCGTCCAGATTTCCTTGTGCAGCCAGCACACGCATCATGCTCGACTTGCCGCCCCCGTTGCGACCGATCAGGCCGACGCGCTCGCCCTCGTCGAGCTGAAAATCGGCATGATCCAGCAAGGCGACATGACCGAAGGCGAGACTGGCCTTGTCCAAAGTGATAAACGGCATAGATTAATTTTCGACCGGAATGAGTGTATAAATAAAATGAGGTTCGACGACATGACGTAACGTTCAACGGTATGTCGGATCGCAATGGCATCCGACCTGCAGCCAGAGGGAACGGACCACCCAAAAAGCAGAGTGTCGCCGCACGGCCTGCAATAACGACGCCTGCGCTTCCGCGTTCATCTGATTTTACCATAGCGCCCAAGCCGCGATGATGGTGGGGCGAGGATGCACGCACATAATCTGCGGTTGTCATGCGGCTGCATGACACATTGACCATAGATATGTATCTATCGCTTCTGTTGACTTATTGCACCAAGGCACGTGATGAGTAATATCGAACCGCCCGCCGTGTATGCACTCAAGGCAGACATTCCCGCATGAACATGGCAGCTCACATGAGGCTTGATCAAGGTTTGATATTAAAACTCCGTGTACGACGTCCATACATCCGTCGGCTCGCAACAAACTGTTTACTGTTGTTTCTTGCAGTTGCTGCAATGGCATGTATAGTAACGTTTGTTTCCGTTGCAGCTCCGGATCCATAGGCACATGAGACTATCCCCATGAAACTATATTCAGTTGCACTGTTCGTTTGCCTGATATGCATGTGCATTGTCGCGCAGGCGGCAGATATCCCTCTTGTCGGCATCGTCCCGTTCAGAAGCATCAATCTCCAGGCAGTTGAAGGTTTCAAGGCGGCACTACGGGAGCAGGGTTTTGTCGAAGGCCGCAGCATCCGCTACGAGGAAATTGCGCCCAACGGAGACTTGAAGGAGCTCGAAGCTACGCTGCCAACCCTGCTGGCAAAGCGACCCCGGCTGATATTCGTGGTGACGACACCTGCATCACAAGTGGTGGTTCGCTTGGCGAGTGCTGCCAGGATACCGGTAATCTTCTCGCCAATCTCAGACCCGCTAGCTGCCGGTCTGGTGCAGGAATTGAGACACCCTGGCGGATATGCCACCGGTGTGCGTCTGAGTCCGACCAACGGCATGCGCCTTGCCTTCCTGCTTAAGGCCGCACCCAAGGTACGCCGCGTCTATTTCCCATATTCCATTAGCGATGAGAGCGCGAAGGCGACGCTGGCTCAAGTGCGTGCTGTCGCCGGCGAACTTGGCATCGAGTTGCTGTTGAGACCGATCCAGGATAATTCGCCGGTAACCGAGGCCACGACACGAATTCCCGCAAACGCCGATGCGATCTTCATCCCGCAGGACAGTCGACTGGAGGCGCACATCGATGATTTCGTCGCCGTGGCCAGGGAACGCAAGCTGCCACTGTCGGTACCCTCGGTCTGGCAGGTCGAGCACGGCGGGTTGATCAGTTACGGCTTCGACCTGCAGGATGCCGGTAATCAGGCCGGTCGCATGGCTGCCGAAGTGCTCGGGGGCGAGCAGCCTGGAAATCTGCCGGTGGAGACTGCGGAAAATCACTTGTGGCTGAACGTACACACCGCACACGAGATTGGCCTGGAATTCACAGAAGCGCTCCTGAAACAGGCGCGCCGGATCATTTATTGACATGAAGCACACTTCGCTCAAGCATTCCCTCAATCTGGCGCTGTTCGGACTGGCACTGCTGCCGCTTCTGGTGGCGGCCAGTTTCTCGGCGATGCTGGCGATCTTCAACGAACGCGACAGTTTGCTGCAGACATACACGCGCCGCACCGAGAGCGTCAGCAGAGAGGTTGGCAGTTACCTTGAAATGCTTGAAGGCAAACTCGATTCATTGAACCGCTTTCACGAAATCACCAAAGTAGCCCCGCCGGAGCGAGCCAACATGTTCGCGATTCTGATGGCGCAGCAGCCAGCGATCTTCGAGGTGGCGCTGCTCGATGAACTAGGCCGTCCGCTGACGCACGTATCGGCGCGTTCGCCAGTGCTGACGAAGGATGCACTGTCCTGGCTGCGGCGGAGCGATCTGGAGACGGCCGCGCGCGACCGTCACCCGATAATGGGCAAGATCGATATTGACGAGCGCACGGGCGAGCCGGAATTCGCGCTGATCCAGCCCCTGATCAACCTGCGCAGCAACACACTCGAAGGCTATCTCGTCGCGCGCAGCCGCATGAACCAGGTATGGCAGATCGTCGGGCGCCACGCTCGCGGCACACCGGACGCATCGATGATCGTCGATAACGCGGGTTTGGTGATCGCGCATACCAACCTGTCGGAGGTGCTCAAAGGAAGCCACTATTTGCCCCCAGCGATATCTTCGCTTGGCCGCGGCCCGAACGGCGATTGGTCGGTGATCGGTGTCGCGGATTTGCGTGTGCTTGGCCGCGAATTCAGAGCGGTAAATATCGTACCCGTCTCAACCGCTTTCTCTGGCTCGATAGCATTAGTCCTTACATTTGTTGGGATATCCTTACTGGCACTGGTCGGTGCAACCTTTCTCGCGGTGTATTTGCGCATGCGCATTTTGCGCCCGATTGATCAGCTAACAGAGGCCGCGCAAGCCATGGCGGACGGCGACCTCGAGCGCAACATCGACGCGCGCGGAGCCACTGAACTGGTCGCGCTGGGCAACAGCTTCATCCGCATGCGCGACGCGATCAGGGAAAAGATGGCGGATCTCGCGGAAAACAACCGCCAGCTCAAGGATGAAATCGGGCAGCGCCGCAGCGCGGAACAGGAACGCGACCGCCTGACTTCCGTCCTGGAGGCGACCACCGACCTCGTCAGCATGGCCGACCCGCAGGGCAGAATCATCTACCTGAACCGCGCGGGCCGGTCCCTGCTGGGCATCGGGGTGGATGCCGAACTGACCGCAGTGATCGCCGAGGTTCATCCCAAATGGGCGGGCGAACTTATCCTCCAGGAAGGGCTCCCGGCGGCGATTCGCGATGGAGTATGGTCTGGAGAAACGGCCATACTCGGCAAGAATGGCCAGGAGATTCCGGTCTCCCAGGTCATTCTCAGCCACAAGGATGCAACGGGGAAAGTGCAATACATGTCCACGATCATTCGTGACATTACGGAACGCAAGCTGACCGTGGAGAAACTGCGGCTGAATGACGAGCGCCTGAGACAGGCTGTACGTGTTTCCGACATGGGCATCTTCGATCACGACATGATCGCCGACACCATCTACTGGTCACCGGAACAGAGAAAAATCTACGGCCTGGGACCGGACGAAGTCGTGACCCTCCAGGTGTTTCTCGACCACGTCTACCCCGGGGACCTGGAACGGATCGGTGCAAGGGTCGCAATGGCGCATGATCCGGCCGGCGACGGGCAGTTCGATATCGAGCACCGCATCGTGCGCAACGACGGAGCGGTGCGCTGGATATCGACCCGCTCAAGGACGATGTTCGAGGGCGAGGGCAAGACCCGCCGGCCGGTGCGAACCATAGGCGCCATCGTCGACATCACCGAGCGAAAAAACGCCGAGGAATCGTTGCGTCGTCTCAACGAGGAACTGGAATCGCGCGTTCAGGAACGCACTTCACAGCTGGCGGCATCCCGGGACGAGGCAGAGCGCGCCAACGAGGCCAAGTCCGAATTCCTGTCGCGCATGAGCCATGAACTGCGCACGCCGCTGAACGCGATCCTGGGTTTCGGCCAGCTGCTGGCAATGGAGCCACTGGAAAGCGAACAGTCGGACAACGTGCGCGAGATCCTGCATGCAGGGCAGCATCTGCTGGACCTGATCAACGAAGTCCTCGACCTGGCACGCATCGAATCCGGCAAGTTCACGGTCAGCAAGGAACCCGTGCCACTGCAGTCGATGATCGCCGACTGCCTCACGCTGATCGGCCCGATGGCCGAAGCGCGCGGTATCGGCATCCTTGAAGCCGGATTGAATTGCAGCGAATTTGTCCTGGCCGACCGCACCCGGCTCAAGCAGGTCCTGCTCAATCTGCTTTCCAACGCAGTCAAGTACAACCGCCCCAAGGGTTCGATCAGTGTTGTCTGCATGCTGCATGGCGAATCCCTGCAGATCCGCATCACCGATACCGGCCTGGGCCTCACCGCGGAACAGCAGGCTCGCCTGTTCATTGCCTTCGAGCGTCTGGATGCGGACCAGACTGCCATCGAGGGCACCGGCATCGGGCTGGCGCTGAGCAAGCGTCTGGTTCAACTGATGGACGGCACGATCGGCGTGGAAAGCACGCCCGGAAACGGCAGCACTTTCTGGGTGCAGTTGCCCATCGCCGCCGGTCATCCCAACGAGCAACATCACACGCAACCGGCATCGGAAGCAAGGAATACTGCCGGCCCGATCAGCAGACTGGAATGGAACATCCTGTGCATCGAAGACAATCCCGCCAATCTGCGCCTGATCGAGCGCATCCTCGGACGACGGGAGAAGATCAACCTGCTCACGGCCAGCTCACCGGGTCTCGGGCTTGAGCTGGCCCGGGCACACCGCCCCGACCTGATCCTGCTGGATATCAACCTGCCGGACATGGACGGGTTTGCGGTCATGCAATGCCTGCGCGAGAACGACGCCACACGAAGCATCCCCGTGGTGGCGATCAGCGCCAACAGCATGCCGAAGGACCTGGCGCGGGGCAGGGCGGCAGGATTTGCCGATTACCTGACCAAGCCGCTGGATGTAGACAGGCTGCTGCAGGTGGTGGATGATGCGATCACCAAACTGGCCAACACCGATCCGCGGCATGGGGACAGCGCATGAACCAGTTTGACGAATTCCATATGAACAATCGCAAACGCATGCAGATTCGGGTTTGGCAACCGCATCAGCACGGATCGCCGGAGGGATTGGGATAAGCATGGGAATACAGCGCCCGAAAATCGGCCTGCCTGCCGAGCAGGATATCCTGGACGCCACCATTCTGTTGGTGGACGACGAGCCGGTCAACGTGAAGCTGCTTGCACGATCACTCGGCAACAGCGGTTACCGCAACCTGATTTCCACCACCGACCCCCGCGACGTACTCGAGCTTTATCTCAAGCACGATATCGACCTGATCATACTTGACCTCAATATGCCCCACCTCGATGGATTTGGCGTCATGCAGTTGCTGCAAAACCTCGGGCGCGATGACCTGCCGCCCATCCTGATCCTGACTGCCCAGTATGAACAGGAACACCGGGTTCGTGCGCTGCAGTCCGGTGCCAGCGATTATGTGACCAAACCGTTTTCGGTGGAAGAGTTGCTGGCCAGGGTGCGCAACCAGATACAGGGACAGCTTTACAGCAAATTCATGCGGGGACGCACCAAGTGGCTGGAAGAGCGGGTGCGCAAGCGCACCAAGGAAATCTACGACACCCGTTTGCAGATTGTGCGCCGCCTGGGACGCGCGGCGGAATTCCGCGACAACGAGACCGGCCTGCACATCATCCGGATGAGCCAGATGTCGATGCTGCTCGGGGAGGCTGCCGGCATGTCGCCCGGAGACTGCGAACTGCTGCTGAACGCCAGTCCGATGCATGACATCGGCAAGATCGGCATTCCGGACCATGTCCTGCTCAAACCGGGAAAATTCAATCCGCACGAGTGGACCGTCATGCAGACCCATACCACGATCGGCGCCGACATCCTGTCGGGCGACGATTCAGAATTGCTCACGATGGCGCGCACTATCGCGCTGAGCCATCATGAAAAATGGGACGGCAGCGGCTATCCGGCCGGCCTGAAAGGGGAATATATTCCACTGGTGGCGCGTATCGTTGCGATAGCCGATGTGTTCGATGCGCTCACCTCGGTGCGGCCCTACAAGAACGCGTGGTCACTGGAAGCCACCCTGGAATATATCGACGATAACCGCGGCAAGCATTTCGATCCGGACCTGGTCGACCTGTTGCATCCGCGCATCAGGGACATCATGGCCATCAGGGAAAATTATCCCGAGCCTGTCCCGCCAACGCACTGAGTGCGGTAACTGAGTATCCGACGACAACACGACTGTCCGTTGCGCGGCAACCGTGCGTTGCCGCCGCCGGAATTACAGCCTGGCGCTGGCTGACAGCTTTTTCAGGTCATCGATGATCTGCTTGGAGTGGCGCGACGTTTCCACGCTCAGATACTCCTTTCTGACTATGCCTTGCGGATCGATCAGAAAGGTATAGCGCCGCGCGAACTTGAACAGGAACAGATTCATCAGCGCGCCGTATCGATCCGCCGTCTCGGTGGTGTTGTCGGCCAGCAATGGAAACTGCAAATGATATTTCCTCGCGAAATCGGCATGGCTGCTGGTGTCGTCCATACTCACGCCCACCACCTGCGCACCGAGTGCCTCGATCTCGCTCAGGTCGTCGCGAAACGTGCACGCTTCCTGGGTGCAGCCCGGCGTGTCGTCCTTGGGATAAAAATACAGCACCAGCCACTTGCCGCGATATTCACCCAGGCTATGCATTTTGCCGTTCTGGTCGGGCAGATTGAAATCCGGCGCGGGCTTGCCCACTGCCGGCAATTCGCCGGCGCGCGCAGCGCGCGCCACCAGCAGCGCGGCGAACACGATCAATGCGACAACGATACCCAGCCATTTCATTTCATTTTCCCCCGATCAATTTGCCCCCAGAACAGTGTCCCCCGGAAACACCAGAAACGCAGCAACAGCGCGCTCAGCAGCGACAACATTCCTGCAAACAGGAACGCGTCGCCGGCATTCCGGTAATGCCACACCGCGCCAAACAAAACCCCGGCGGGGATCGCGCTGATGCCCACCGCGAGATGATACCAGCCAAACGCGGTGCCGCGTTCGCGCTCGTCGGCATACAGGCTGATCAGTGCGCGCTCCGATCCCTCGCCCAGACCGATCAGCAGGCCATACAGCACGGTGGCAAACCACAATGCACTGCTGTGCTGCACCGTGCCGAGCAGCACAAAACTCAGCGCATAGCCCGACCAGCTGATCAAGGTGATGCGCTGCCTACCGAAAATATCCGCCATGCGGCCGCCCGGCAGCGATGCCGCCGACTTGCAGACATTGAGCACTGCCCAGAGCAGCAACACCTGCACCAAGCTCATGCCCAGCTCGTTGCTGCGCAGCAATATGAACGTCTCCGATGCGCGCGCAAAGGTGAACAGCACCAAGACCAGGAGATAGCGGCGCATGGTAGGCGAAAGCAGCGCCCATGAAAGCCGGACGGGCGCCCTGTCCGGTTCCGCTTTCAGATTCGCAGGTTCGGCCCCGGGCGGAGGTTCGCGCACGCCGACGACCAGTACCAGCAGCACCAGCGCGCCCGGCACCGCCGATGCCAGGATCACCTCGCGCAGCGGCCAGTGCATCCAGCTTAGCGCGGCAATGGCGAGCAGTGTGCCGCCCAGCGCGCCGGCATTGTCCATCGCGCGATGAAAGCCGTAGGCCAGGCCATGGATCTCCGCATGCGCGCTGTCCGCCAGCAGCGCGTCGCGCGGCGCATCCCGCAAGCCCTTGCCGGCGCGGTCCAGGCTACGCAGCAGCAGCAGTGTCCCCCAGCCCGTCACCAGTCCCAACAGCGGACGCGCCAGATTGGACAGGCCATAGCCGAACACCATCAACGGCTTTCGCCTGCCGTGCCCTGCATCGGAATAGTGTCCGGCCCACAGCTTGAGCAGGCTGGCCGCCGCATCCGCCATCCCTTCCACCAGTCCCAGTATCACGGGCCCCTGGCCGAGCACGGTGGCAACCAGTATCGGGATGAAGGGCGTCACCATCTCCGAGGCCACATCGTTGAAAAAACTGACGAAGCCGATCGCGATCACGGTCGCGGGTAATGTGTGTCGGGTCATTTGTATCGGGTCATTTCAAATGTGCTGTGCCGGCAGGGGCACGATTGCGCTAAAATGCGCGCCGCTGTCCTCGTAGTTAAATGGATATAACCGGCCCCTCCTAAGGGTCAATTACAGGTTCGATTCCTGTCGAGGACACCATAGTTTATGCCGACCTGAGGTGCGACTTAAAGCATGGGATTGCACCGAGTGCAAGCATTAAGTTCATTTCGCAAGTCTAATTGTTAAGTTTAGACGATTGACGAACGTCGGCTTCAGAACAATGAAAATTCCCGTGAGCGAAGAAAACTGAGCTGCCCGATTGCGGACATTGGCAAACTCACACAATCGACGCATTTCGGTCATTCAAGCAAGAAGGGCAAGCTTGATCTCAGCTTTTGACTATCTGACAAATCACTTCGATTTCGCAAAGTTCATAATTAATTTAGCTAGGTTTATTGACTCGGGATCGCTAGCCAATCCACCCGGCATTCGCCCAAAGCCATGTTCAATGTGGTCTTTCAAGATGGCTTCTGCATCATCGCAGTTTTCATAACTGGCTGATACCATGGCGAACGATGGTCCAACACCGTTGCCTGAAATACTATGACACTGAGTACAGGGCAGGTTATTGTTACGGATGTATGCAAGAAGCGCGTCGGCGCGCTTGGGGTTCACAGATATCGGGAAACCTGATCATCCCCGGCGGATCGACCCATCATACCGCCGCCCATCATTCCCCGATCCATCATCCCTTGCCCATAGCCTTGTGTCAGCAAATCAGAAACGGGAGTTCTTGCCAATGCGGGCGGCAAAAACACGGCCTCCCCAACAGTGACCAGCGTAATGAGCATGATGGCAAGAAATTTTTTCAATTTCACTCTCCTATTCAAACCACTGGATCTAGGTTCGCATAGCCGTCGTTCGGGATACCGGTTTCAATGATCTATTGTGGCCGCATTGCGCCGTTTGCCAAGCGCATCGTCCTCTGTCCGCGGTTCACCAGCAAGCAGATAGATACGCCCTGTCATTCCGTCGGGCAAAGCCCGACCCAAAGCAGCGGGTTGCATCTCAATATTGACGAATGGCAATCAGGAATCCAAGTCCCCGTTTTGAATTGAACGTGAGTCTCTAGATGGACTGACTGCGACGCTGCTTGTCTTCTGCTCGCCTAACAGTAGTTCTACGATCGGTAAAAATCAGACCACCCATTTTACCCAAGGCCAGCCACGGTCCCTGTATTCCGAAAGGATGTGACTTGCGGCGATCACCACCGACTCTTAAATCGATATTCAGCAGTTTCACAAAGGCTCTCCAGTGATAGCCAAATGTTGCCGTGGCAATAATTATTACACTGCCATAATGCATCGTTTTGAAGACCGTCCGAACTGTTTCGCTAGCTGCCAAGATCACGCTTCATTTGGTCGAACTCGTCCTTCCCGATTTCGCCCCGGGCATAGCGTTCCTTGAGAATGTCGAGGGCGGTTTTCTCACTGGGGCGAAATCCAGGTCGTTTGGTTAGAAACACAATGACTGCAACGATCAGCTGGATGGGAATCAACCACAGCAAAAACATGGGCAGGCCACCGCCAACCATCCCTGAGCCATATCCAAATCCATACATTGCAATTCCTCTAATAAAGATTGCGGATCACTTGCCTCACTTATTTCAACTCCAATTCCAGATCGTGGAAAGCACATCCAAATACTTCCAAGCCGGCAGGCTTGTAGCGCACCTAATATCCCCACATCATGGGACCGTATCCGCGACCGCCCCAATTCTGGGCTTTCTCACGCTGTTCCTTGGTCAGGATGCTGTTGATCCGGTTATGAGCATCGACCGCGTTATCCACCATCTGGAGGCGCAAATCCTCGATCACTTTGTATTGCTTGTTGATTGCGGCTGCGTCCTGGTCATCCGCGTCGTACAACTCCTGCAATTTGTCCTGGGCATCCATCATTTCACCCATTACCGCCCATTGCTTGGTTCGCATTTCATGCCGGATTTGCGTGATCTTGGCTTCTTGATCCTTGCTAAGATTGAGTTCCCGAAAATTCCTCCAACCCATCATGCCGGGCCCCATGCGATATCCGGGTCCGTAACCGCCCATCATTCCCGGCCCCATACCGTATCCGGGTCCATATCCCCCCATCATTCCGGGTCCCATGCTGTTCTGCCACGCCGGCTGCGGGTCAGCAGCCGAGAGGTCGGCCATAAACCCAAACAAGGATGCAGTCAGAACGAGGCAAAATACTCGTAATTGGTTTCTCATCATATTTCTCCTTGGGAATTAAGGTTGTTGTTCAGTTTGAAAGTTAGGTGGCCTTGATGGCATTAATCCCGGTTCAAATGCGCCGAAACATCAAAATCATTTGATAACGCTAAACCCGCACAATCCAAATATCAATACAGGGAAATGCTCATATATCCCCTGTTCAGCATCCTACTCGCAACTGGCCCCTATGCAACTGTCAGCAGTCGTTCAATTTCAGGTGTTTAGATAGCCGGTTCTGGCACGCAGCGGCCATAGCGCAATGTTAATGGCATGCCACGAAGCGGGCGCCCGCAGTTACCCCAGTCCGGACTGGAGCGACAGTCTGCAATGGCCGAGAACCGGCACTTCAAAATGCATTGACTGGCGGGCTGCCTGGCACAAAGTAGCGTGTGAAAACCCGGCCCGGTGCGCTCGGTTGTAGCCGCTAGCGCAAAAATGGGATTCGTTTGCGGACAAAAACAATCCAGTGATATCGTTTAACTTCGATATATAATTCGTTTTTTTTCGAAATACATTTTCAGCTGACTTGCCGAAAGAATCCGCCGCATCCCCATGGTAAAACAACCCGCTCCCGACATTGACGAAGTCATCAAGGCCCTGGCCCATCCTGTCCGCAGGCAAATCCTGGAATGGATGAAGGACCCGGAAAAGTCCTTTCCCAGCCAGGTGCACTCCTACGAGCTCGGCGTCTGCGCCGGCAAGATAAACGAAAAGGCCAGACTTTCCCAATCGACCATCTCGGCCCACTTGTCCACGTTGCAGCGGGCGGGATTGATCACGCCCACAAAAGTGGGACAGTGGATTTTTTATTCGCGCAATG
Organism: Gallionella sp.; assembly: GCA_049684555.1. GTDB lineage: Bacteria > Pseudomonadota > Gammaproteobacteria > Burkholderiales > Gallionellaceae > Gallionella. The sequence goes on from JBAVGB010000007.1 coordinate 21,541, forward strand.
AAGCGTTGATCGAAAAGTTTCTCGATCGTATCAGCAGCGAGCTGTGATCGCCGCCCAAACCGTATCGCAGCGCAATCCGTATCGTTGTCAGGACGCGAACAAAGGAGCAGCACAACTTGATTTATCCGACGTTGAACATTGGGGTGATTTCTCAGATGGATAATCCGCAAGATCGCATCAAGGTATTGGGCGCCGGCATTTTCAGCCTGATCCTCGCGCTGGGCATCGCGCGGTTCGCGTATACCCCGCTGCTGCCGATCATGCAGCATCAGGCGGGCCTGGGCGTGGCGGCGGCGGGCTGGCTGGCGGCGATCAACTACGCCGGCTATCTCGGTGGCGCGCTGGTCGCTTCCCTGATCAGCGACATGGTGCTGAAGGATCGCCTGTACCGCATCGGCATGATCCTGGCCATACTCAGCACCGCGATGATGGGCACGTCCACGGACTTCACCGTCTGGGCATTGTCGCGTTTCGTTGCCGGTTTCAGCAGTGCTGCCGGATTGCTGCTGGGCAGCGGACTGATCCTGAACTGGCTGATCCGCCACGATCACCGCAGCGAGCTCGGCATCCATTTTTCCGGCATCGGCCTGGGCATAGCCTGCGCGGCCGCGGCCGTGTCGCTGATGAACCACTGGCTGGACTGGCGCGAGCAATGGTTCGCGCTCACCGCACTCGGTTGCGTGCTGGCCGTCCCCGCTCTGGCCTGGTTGCCGGCGCCGGACCGGAGCCGGGTGACCCGGACCGGCCAGGCCATGCACGATGCGCCGCCGAGCCCGCTGTTTTTGCGAATCTTTACCTTCGCGTATTTTTGCGCCGGCATCGGTTATGTGGTCAGCGCGACCTTCATCGTCGCGATCATCGATCACATTCCCGGCCTCAGCGGCGAAGGCGCGCTGGTCTTTCTGGTCATCGGCCTGGCAGCCGCACCCTCCTGCATCGCCTGGGATTTCATCGCGCGCCGCACCGGAAAACTGAATGCGCTGATCGCCGCTTCGGTGCTGCAGATCGTCGGCATCCTGCTGCCGATCTGGACACACGGTACGGCAGGTGCATTCATCGGGGCACTGCTGTTCGGCGGCACGGTGATGGGCATCGTGAGTCTGGTGCTGACCATGGCCGGCCAATATTACCCGACTCTTCCGGCGAAAATGATGGGACAAATGACGATTTCCTATGGCGTGGCACAGATCATTGCGCCTGCGATCACCGGCTCGCTCGCCAGCCATTTTGGCGGCTATGCGGCAGGGCTTTACTTGGCGGGAGCGGCGATGCTCGCATGCACTTTGCTGCTGGTGATGCTCAAGGCCGTGGAAAAACGTGAACAACTGGAAGTGATTCGAACATGATGCTGTCATATTTCAGGAAACCATCCGCAGCCGTATTGCTGCTGGCGCTGGCGAGCTGCGCCAGCTCCTCCGGTATCGAACCGAATGCTGCGATGCTGGTGCCGCATACCCTGTCCACTGCAAGCGGGCCGGATGACGGCATCTTTCCGCAGCAACGCTGGTGGAAAGGTTTTGGAGACGAGCAACTCGACGCGCTGATCGCCAAGGCGATCGCAAACAACCCCGGCCTGAAAGCGGTGCAAAGCCGCATGGCTGCCGCCCGGGCGGCGGTTGCGGAAACGGACAGCGCGCGCTACCCGCAGGTCAATGCGGATGTGCAGTCGACGCGCGAGCACCTCAGCGCGAACAGCATCTATCCGCCCCCGCTGGGCGGCAGCGACGTGACGATGAGCTCCGCCGACATTTCCGCACAGTGGCAGATCGACTGGTTCGGCAAACAACGCGCGGCGCTCGATGCCGCGATCGGGCAGGCGCGCGCCGCAGAAGCAGACGAGCAAGCCGCGCAGGTGATACTCGCTGCGTCGGTGGCGCAGCAATATTTCGGCCTGGCGCGCCTGCAGCAGCAGCAGCGGATCAAGCGGCAATTGCTGCAATCCGGCGAACATAACGCGCAGCTGGTCGATCAGCGCGTCGATGCGGGGCTGGACAGCAAACTGGTGCAGCGCCAGTCGGTGGTGCAGGTCCTGCAAATAAAGCGCGACCTGGCGGCGCTGGCCGAGCAGATCGCGCTGTCCCGGGATGCAATCGCGATACTGATCGGTGCAGAACCCGGCGAGACCGCCCAACTGGACGCACGCCTGCCGGCCAAGCTACAAACCAGGGTACCCGACCGTATCCCCGCCGAACTGCTCGGCCACCGGGCGGATGTGGTGGCGGCACGCTGGCGGGTGGAAAGCGAACTGAAGGGCGTGCAGGTGGCGCGTGCCGATTTCTATCCGAACCTGAACCTCACCGCATTCGCCGGGTTCGAGTCGATTACCCTGTCGCAGTGGCTGAACGCCGCTAGCCGCAACATGGGGGTCGGTCCCGCGATCAGCCTGCCGATCTTCGACGCCGGGCGGTTGCGTGCCGAACTGAAGGGGCAGTCCGCACAGGCAGATGCCGCGATCGAAACCTATAACGAGACGGTGCTGAATTCGCTGCGGGACGTGGCCGACAAGCTGGCGTCCTGGAATGCGCTGCAGGACCAGCTGCAGGAGCAGCTGAGGGTGATGTCCCAATCGACCGGCACCTATGACATGGAAAATGCCCGGTTCAAGGCCGGGCTGGTCAACTACATCAGTGTGCTGGCAGCCGAAAACGCGCTGTTGCAGCAACAGGGCATCCTGGCCGATCTGCAGGCGCGCGAGTCCGACGTATACACAGGGCTGATGCTTGCCCTCGGCGGCGGCTATGTCGCGCCCGCCTCGCAGGAGCCGAATAATCCCCTAAAGGAAAGTCATCAACATGAGTGAATCCGCCCCACAAAATTCCCTGCCGGCAAACGGCAATCAGGCCAGGCGCAAAAAATGGATGCTCTCGCTGGCGGGCATTTTTGCCACCGCAGCATTGCTCTACGCGGCTTACTGGTTCCTGATTGCGCGCCATTACGAATACAGCGATGATGCCTATGTTGCCGCGAACATCGTGCAGATCACCCCGCAGGTTGCCGGCACCGTTGTTGCGATCGGGGTCAACGAAACCGACTTCGTCAAGGCCGGGGAAGTGCTGGTCAGGCTGGACAGCACCAATGCAGAGATCGCATTGCAGGAAGCGCAGGCACAGCTCGCGCAAACCGTGCGCGAGGTGCGCACCCTGTACACCGCAAACAGCGGCCTGACCTCGACGCTGGCCCAGCACCGCGCGGAACTGGAACAGGCCCGAGTCGAGCTGGCCAATGCGCAGGCCGACTTCAACCGCAGGGAGTCGCTGCTGGCGACCGGAGCGGTATCCAGCGAAGATGTGCAGCATGCAAAAACCGCGCTGGACGCAGCCCTCAGCCATGTTGCCGCGTCGACCGCGGCATTGAATACCGCAAACGAACAATTGCGCGGCAACGAGGCGCTGACTGCCGGTACCGAGGTCCTCAATCATCCGCGCGTGCGGGCTGCCGCAGCCAGGGTGAAGCAGGCTTATCTCGATCTGAAGCGCGGCGCGATACTGTCGCCCGTGGACGGTTATGTCGGCAAGCGCAGCGTGCAGCTGGGACAGCGTGTCGCGATCGGCATGCCGCTGCTGACCATCGTCCCGCTCAGGGAAATCTGGGTGGATGCCAATTACAAGGAAGTTCAACTGCGTCATATCCGGATCGGCCAGACGGTCGAATTGACATCCGACGTTTACGGCGACAAGGTTGATTTCCACGGGCATGTTAGCGGCATCGGCTCCGGAACCGGCGCGGCCTTCGCGCTGCTGCCCGCTCAAAATGCGACCGGCAACTGGATCAAGGTGGTGCAGCGCGTGCCGGTGCGGATCGCACTCGATGAAAAGGAGGTGGTTGCCCACCCGCTGCGCGTCGGCATGTCGATGGAGGCAACCGTAGACCTGGCTTCGCCGGGGAAATCCGTGCTGGCGGATGAATCGACGCCCCGCGAGCAAAATCAAACGCAGGTCTACAGCAGCGATGATCGCGAAGTCGACGCGATGGTCGCCCGGATCATCGCCGCCAATCTTGGCAAACGGCCGTAAACAATAATCAGACACCAATAAGTCATGGCGACTCCCGCACCCAGAACACCGCCGCCGCCGATGACCGGCGCCACGCTGGTGATCGCCAGCATGGCGCTCGCACTGGCGACGTTCATGAACGTGCTGGATGTGTCGATCGCCAACGTGTCGATCCCGGCCCTGTCGGGCGATCTCGGGGTCAGCTTCAGCCAGGGTACCTGGGTCATCACCTCGTTCGCGGTGGCCAATGCGATCGCGGTCCCGCTGACCGGATTCATGACCCAGCGCTTCGGTGCGGTGCGGCTGTTTGTAGCTAGCATCGTTTTGTTCGTGATCGCCTCTTTCCTGTGCGGCATGTCCACCAGCCTCGCGATGCTGGTTTTCTTTCGCGTGATGCAGGGCGCAGTTGCCGGACCGATGATCCCGCTGTCCCAGTCGCTGTTGCTGTCGAGCTATCCCAAGGCAAAGGCCGGGGTGGCTTTGACCATCTGGTCGATGACGACGCTGGTTGCGCCAGTTCTGGGTCCGATACTGGGCGGCTGGATCACCGACAACATTTCCTGGCCGTGGATCTTCTATATCAACGTCCCGATCGGGCTGTTCGCCGCGGCCGTAACCTGGGCACTCTACCGCCACCGGGAAACGCCCACGCGCAAGGTGCCGATCGATTATGTCGGACTGGGCCTGCTGATCGTCTGGGTCGGCGCGCTGCAGATATTGCTCGACAAGGGCAACGAGCTGGACTGGTTCAATTCAAGCGAGATCATCATGCTGGCCCTCGTGTCGGCGGTGGCGTTCTGCTTTTTCCTGGTGTGGGAATTGACCGACGAGCATCCCGTGGTCGACCTCAGCCTGTTCAAGCGGCGAAACTTCTGGTCGGGGACATTGGCGCTGTCGGTCGGCTACGGCGTGTTCTTCGGCAATGTCGTGCTGCTGCCGCTGTGGCTGCAGCAGGACATGGGATACACCGCGACGCTCGCCGGCGCGGTGCTGGCGCCGGTCGGCCTGCTCGCGATACTGCTGTCGCCGTTCGTGGGAAAAAATATTTCCAAAATCGACCCGCGCCTGTTCGCGACCGTGGCATTCACGGTATTTGCGCTGATCTTCTGGATGCGTTCGCAGTTCACGCCGCAGGCCGATTTTGTCACCATCATGATCCCGTCACTGATCCAAGGCATCGCAATGGCGACATTCTTCGTGCCGCTGGTGACGCTGATCTTTTCCGGACTGGCGCACGACAGGATTCCGGCGGCCTCGGGCCTGTCCAATTTCGTGCGCATCATGGCCGGCGGTTTCGGTGCATCCATTTTCACCAGCGCCTGGGTGAACCGGACCAGCACGCATCACGCGGTGCTGACCGAGCACATCAATTTCACAAACCCGGTCAGCCAGTCGGCCATCACCGGCCTGGGCAACACCGGCATGAGCCAGCAGCAAACATTCGGCTTCATCAACAACATGGTGAACCAGCAGGCCGCAACCATGGCAGCTGATGACATGGCCTGGATTTCCGCGGTATTGTTCATCCTGTTGATCAGCCTGATCTGGCTGATCCATCCGATGAAAAAGGCAGTGGATGCCAAGGAAGCCGCCGGCGGGCATTGATCCTCATTCGGACGGAACCGGCACACTCAATCGAACAATTTGTGTTGCCGCGGTTCGCGTCCAGCCCTGACCAATTCTTCGAGCGCATCGCGCGCCGCATCGGTGATGCCGTGCTGCCGGCCCAGCTCGAGCAGCTTTGCCAGCGCGCGGTCGAACGGGTAGTCGGCTTCCGTCCATGCCTCGACGATTTCCCCGGTGGTGTGCCGGGTCAGCTTCAACATTCCCGACCTCACGTGCACCAAGTGGGCGCCCGTCTTGCCTTTTTTCGCGACAATGGCGATATGCCGTTGCCTGTCCATCAGCACCTGTCCGCGTGTCACGTTCAGGACGGCGGGGATAAAATCGACGGTGCTGTAATCGGTTGAGTCTTTGGCCATGGCGCTACTTTTGTAAATGTCGATACCAGTGTGCCTCGCTTTATTGCAACTGGCAAACTGCATTTTGACGCAGAATTTGCTCCCCATCCAGCACGGCTGCTTTCCAGAAACCAAAGCACAGCTGTCTGTTTCAGCAAAAGTTCAACTCAAGGTTAGACATGAGTCCAGTCTGGTAGACTGGCATGCAGCATCCACGACACGACAAGCCCGATAGACCATATATGACAAACATATTGAAACCCGGCGGCTCGATGGCGGTCGCGCCGCACTTTCTGGCCGCACAGGCCGCACGCGACGTGATCAAGGAAGGCGGCAACGCAATCGAGGCGATGGTCGCGGCGGCGGCCACGATCGCGATGGTCTACCCGCACATGACCGGGCTGGGCGGCGACGCGTTCTGGATGATCCACGAGCCTGGGCAGAAACCCCTGGCCATCGATGCCTGCGGCGGCGCGGCCGCTGGATTGACCGCATCGTTTTATACCTCACGCGGATTGAACAGCATCCCTGTGCGCGGGCCGCTGGCCGCCAATACTGTCGCGGGCACTGTGTCGGGCTGGGAACGAGCGCTGGAAATCAGCAGCCAGCGCTGGGGCGGGCACATGCCGCTGACACGGCTGTTTGCCGATGCGATCCATCACGCGGAGCGCGGCGTGGCTGTCACCGCCAGCCAGATGCGCAGCACCAAGGCCAAGCTGCCGGAGCTCGCGCAGCAGCCGGGTTTCGCCGCTTGCTTTCTGGCCGAGGGCAAGCCGCCCGCACAGTGCAGCCTGTTCTTCCAGCCGCTGATGGCCACGCTGCTGCGCCACCTCGCCCGCACCGGACTGGACGACTTTTATCGCGGCGAGCTGGCGCAGACGATCGCCGCCGACTTGGGCGCGATCGGCAGCCCCGTCGCGCTGGCCGACCTGAACGGCTATCGGGCCGAACTGGTCGAACCGCTCATGCTGGCGCACAGCTTGGGCACGCTCTACAACCTGCCGCCGCCGACCCAGGGCGTGGTATCGCTGATGATACTCGGCATCCTGGACCGGCTGGGTCTGGAGAAGATCGCACCCGACAGCGCCGACCATGTGCATTGCGTGGTCGAGGCAACCAAGCAGGCGTTCCGGGTACGCGATGCAGAAATCACCGATCCGCGCTATATGCGCATCGCCGCGCAGGATTGCCTGAAGCCGGAATTCCTGGATCCGTTGGCAAGCGCGATCCGGCTCGACCGGGCGCTGCCCTGGGGAAAGAGCCGGGGTCCGGGCGACACCGTATGGATGGGTGTGGTGGATGGACAGGGACGCGCAGTCAGTTTCATCCAGAGCATCTACCACGAGTTCGGCAGCGGCGTGGTGCTCGAACAGAGCGGCTTGAACTGGCAAAACCGCGGCTGCAGTTTCTCGCTGGACGAACACGCGCTGAACGCGCTCAAGCCCGGCCGCAAACCGTTTCACACGCTGAACCCGGCGCTGGCGCGATTGCATGACGGGCGGGTAATGGTGTACGGCACCATGGGCGGCGACGGCCAGCCGCAAACCCAGGCTGCGGTGTTCACCCGCGCGATCGTCTACGGTCAGGACCTGCGACAGGCGATGAGCGCGCCGCGCTGGCTGCTCGGGCGCACCTGGGGGTCGAATTCGGACACGTTGAAACTCGAATCGCGTTTCGGTGCGGAAGTGATCGAGTCGCTGCGGCAGCGCGGCCACGAGATCGAGATGCTGCAGGATTTCGACGAGGCGGCGGGCCATGCCGGCGCGATCATCCGCGCTCCGGACGGCACGCTGGAAGGTGCATCCGATCCGCGCAGCGACGGCGGCGTCGCCGGACTTGAATGACTCGACCGGCTACTGGTTTGCATTTGCTTGGAGGATGACTGCAGGCAGCGATGTTTCATCAGCTTGAACGCTGTTTCGCTTCCGCCGCCTGGCCGTAGCTGGCAAAGCGGTTCTGCGCATCGCGGAATTCCTGTGCGCTCAGCAGCACCGGCTCGCCGGCCTGCAACGCGCGCAGATACATTTCGCTGAGCGTTTCGACTTCGAGGGTGATGCGAAAAGCATCTGAAAGATCCTTGCCCGCCGCGATCATGCCGTGGTTGGCCAGCAGGCATGCCTTGCGATCCTTCAGTGCAAGCAGCGCGTGGTCGGATAATTGCTGCGTGCCGAAGGTCGCATACTTCGCGCAGCGGATGTTGTCGCCGCCCATCAGCGCGATCATGTAGTGGAACGGCGGGATGTCGCGGCGCATGCAGGCCAGCGCGGTCGCCGCGACCGAATGGGTATGCACCACCGCGCCCACCTCGGCGCGCTGCGCCAATATGTCGCGATGGAACAACCATTCGCTGGACGGCTGCCAGCGCCCGCGCGAGGTGCCGTCCATCTGCACGAACACGATGTCATCCTCGCTCAACCCCTCCGCACCCATACCGGAAGGCGTGATCAGCATGCCGTCCCTGAATCGTGCCGAGAGATTGCCGGAAGTGCCGCGGTTCAGTCCCAGCTCGTCGAGCTGTTTCGTGATGTGCACCATTTCGCTGCGCAGTTCGAACTCGTTCATGCGATCTCCTTTTCTTTCAACACACGCAGCGCCGCCGCATCCGCCTTCACCACCCCGCGCTCGGTGATCAACGCCGTCACCAGCCGGGCCGGGGTCACGTCGAAGCCGTAGTTCGCTGCATGCGATCCTTTGGGCGTGAGCTGCACCGTGCGCACCTGCCCGTCGTCGCACAGCCCGGAGATGTGCGTCACCTCTTCTGCCGCGCGTTGCTCGATCGTGATTTCCGTCACGCCGTCCTGCAGCGTCCAGTCTATTGTCGGTGTTGGCAGCGCAACGTAGAACGGCACGCCGTTGTCATGCGCGGCCAGCGCCTTCAGGTAGGTGCCGATCTTGTTGCAGACATCACCGCGTGCTGTGACGCGGTCGGTGCCGACGATCACCATGTCCACCATGCCGTGCTGCATCAAATGTCCGCCGGTGTTGTCCGCGACCACCGTATGCGGCACGCCGTGCTTGCCCAATTCCCAAGCGGTCAGGCTGGCACCCTGGTTGCGCGGCCGCGTCTCGTCAACCCACACGTGCAGCGGGATGCCCGCGTCGAATGCCTTGTAGACCGGTGCGAGCGCCGTGCCCCAGTCGACAGTCGCGAGCCAGCCGGCGTTGCAGTGTGTCAAGATATTCACGATGCCTTTCACCGTTGCTTTTTTCCTTTCATAAATTTCGCGAATCAGCGCACTACCATGCTCGCCGATGCTGGAGCAGATCGCCACATCCTCGTCGGCAATGCGCGCCGCCTCCTGCCACGCCGCCGCGGCGCGTTCGCTTTCAGGCAGCGGCGCGAGGAACGCGCGCATCCGCTCGATGCCCCAGCGCAGATTCACCGCGGTCGGGCGCGCCTTGAGCAGCATGTCGCAGGTGGCCTTCAGCGCGGCATCCGAGGCATGGTGCTGCATCGACAGCGCAACACCATACGCCGCCGTCACGCCGATCAGCGGCGCGCCGCGCACCTGCATGTCCCTGATCGCGCGCTCGGCATCCCGCATGTTCTCCAGGCGCAGCGTCGTGAAAACATGCGGGAGCCTGGTCTGGTCGATGATCTCCACCGCTTCATTGTCAGGCGTGGGCCAGATGGTGCGATAGGGGATGCCGTTTACGTTCATTGCAAACTAATCCCCCTCAAATTCGCACAGCGCGAAAACCTTGTGACCATGCTTCTCCAGCCGTGCATGTCCGCCGATATCAGGCAGGTCGATGATGAAGCAGCATTCGACGATCTGTCCGCCCATTTTTTCGATCAACTTGCAGGCCGCTTCCCCGGTACCGCCGGTGGCGATCAGGTCGTCCACCAGCAATATCCTTTCGCCCTTTGAAACTGCGTCGGTGTGGATCTCGATGCGGTCGGTGACGTACTCGAGTTCGTAGTCGTGGCCGATGGTCTCGGCGGGCAGCTTGCCCTTCTTGCGGATCGGGATGAAGCCCTTGCCCAGCGCATAAGCCAGCGGCGCGCCGAGGATGAAACCGCGCGATTCGATGCCGGCGACCTTGTCGATCTTCACGTCCCGGTAGCGGCGCACCAGCTCGTCTATCGTCAGGCGAAACCCGACCGGGTCCTTCAGCAAGGTGGTGATGTCGCGGAACTGGATGCCCTGCTTGGGGTAGTGCGGGACGGTGCGGATTCTGGACTTGATTGGCATATTGCTCTCCCTGAAGTTTTAATTCAGCAAATCATGAAAAACCATTTAGCCACATAACCAGCCACTTGGTTGCGGTCTCTTTGCAACCTAGTGGAATGGCTAGTTGTTGCATCAGAGAACACAGAGATCACAGAGAAAACCGGTTTGTTGCAACACGTGATTGATTCACTAATCTTATTGAGCAAACCGATGAGACGCATGAAACCGCCAATCTCTCTGTGTACTCTGTGGCTGATTTTCGTTTTTGCCTTTATTTCTTCAATACTCTCCCCGCCACCGCTGACAGCTTCTCGACCATCGCCGCATCGCGCGCTTCGGGAGCGGTGATGATCGCGTGTTGCAACGCGCTGCGGCAGGGACAAGCGCCAGCGCTCGCATCGGCATGCACCAGCGGTGCAACATGCTTCACCAGCGCGCGCGCCTTGTCGGCGTTTTCCAGCAGCACCTTGACGATCGCATCTACGGTCACGTCGTCGTGGTTCGGGTGCCAGCAATCGTAGTCGGTGACCATCGCGACGGTGGCATAGCAGATCTCGGCTTCGCGCGCGAGCTTGGCTTCCGGCATGTTGGTCATGCCGATCACGTCGCACTGCCACAAGCGGTACAGCTCCGACTCTGCCAGGCTGGAAAACTGCGGCCCCTCCATCACCAGATAGGTGCCGCCGCGCGCCACCGTAATGCCGGCCTGCTGCGCGGCGGCATGCAGATGCTGCCCCAGCCGGCCGCACACCGGATGCGCCATCGAGACATGCGCGACCAGGCCGCTGCCGAAGAAACTCTTATCTCTTGCGAAAGTGCGGTCGATGAACTGGTCGACGATCACGAACATGCCCGGCGTGAGATGCTCGCGCAGCGAGCCCACCGCGCTGACCGACACGACGTCGGTCACGCCCAAACGTTTCAGCGCGTCGATGTTGGCGCGGAAGTTGATCTCGGAAGGCGGCAGCTTGTGCCCGCGCCCGTGGCGCGGCAAAAATGCGACGGCCTGCCCGTTCAACTCGCCGACCAGTACCTCGTCGGACGGCTCGCCGAATGAAGACGCTGCCTTCACCCAGCGGGTATTTTCCAGCCCCTCGATGTCGTAAACGCCGCTGCCGCCTATGATGGCCAACATGTTTTCAGTTCCCTGTTAATGTCTCAAACTATGACAGGTACCCGCGCGGTCAGCGCGCACATCAATTCATAACTGACGGTGCCGGCAGCACGCGCGACTTCCTCGATCGGCAAACCCTCGCCCCACAACACCACCGGGCTGCCGATAGCGGCATCGGGCAGCGCGCTCAAATCGACGCACAGCATGTCCATCGAGACGCGCCCCACCGTCTGGGTGCGCTGCCCGTTCACCAGTACCGGCGTGCCATTGCCGGCGCTGCGCGGATAACCGTCGGCATAGCCGCAGGCGACGATGCCGATGCGCATCGCATGGTCGGCGCGGAACAGCGCGCCATAGCCGACTTCGTCGCCCGCGCGCAATTCCTGTGTGGCGATGATGCGGCTACCCAGCGTCATTGCCGGCTTGAGGCCCAATCGCTGCGCGCTGAGTTGTTCGCCCATGTCAGGGGCAAACGGCGACGCGCCATACAGCATGATGCCGGGGCGCACCCAGTCGCCATGCGCTTCCGGATGGCGCAGCAATGTTGCCGAATTCGCCAGTGAGCGGGCAACGCGGTAAGACGCGGCGATGTCGTTGAACAGCGCGAGCGGTTCGGCGATGCCGCGATCCTCGTCGGCATTCGCAAAATGGCTCATCAGCGTGATGTCCCGCACCGCGCGATGGCGTCGCAGCTGGTCCATCGCCCGTGCAACCTGCTGCGGCGGAAAACCCAGCCGGTTCATGCCAGTGTTGACCTTGAGCCACACATCCAGCTTGGCGATGTCGGGATAGGCGTCCAGCAGCGCGATCTGCCACGCACTGTGGATCACGCAGGCCAACCGGTATTCCGCGAAGGCCGGCAATTCTTCCGCACTGAAACAGCCTTCCAGCAGCAGGATGGTCTGGCGGTAACCCGCCCCGCGCAACCGCACCGCATCGGCCAGGTCCAGCAGCGCATAACCGTCCGTCGCGGCCAGTGCTTCGGCGGCGCGCATCAAACCATGCCCGTATCCATCGGCCTTGATGACCGACATGATGCGTGCGGAAGTGGCACGGCGCGCAACTCGGAGATTGTTCTCCAGCGCGCTCAAGTCCAGACTGGCCTGTATCGGACGCGGCATGAAAGTCGGTTTATTGCAAGGAATTTCAAGAAAGGCGAATGATAGCAGGGGCAATGCTTTCGTGTTATAAAACGGTTTCGAAGACAAGAACCACGTTTAATGACTCCCGGCTTTTACACCATCCTCGCGGCGCAGTTTTTATGGCTACGGCCAGTCTGCGTTGCAGTCTTTAACGTCCTCGGCATGTTAGCCCTCGCCGAAAAAACATGAATCGCGGCTTTTACACCATTCTTGCTGCGCAGTTCTTTTCTGCGCTCGCGGACAACGCCCTGCTATTTGCCGCCATCGCATTATTGCAATCCATGCATGCGCCGAACTGGCATACGCCAGTATTGCAGGAAGCCTTCATCTTTTCCTACATTGTGCTGGCCCCTTTCGTCGGCGCATTCGCCGACTCGCTGCCCAAGGGCCGCGTGATGTTCATCAGCAACAACATCAAGATCCTGGGATGTCTCGCGATGCTGTTCGGCCTCGATCCGTTGATCGCTTACGGCATGGTCGGTGTGGGCGCAGCGGCCTATTCGCCGGCAAAATACGGCATCCTCACGGAATACCTCCCCCCACGCCAACTGGTATTGGCAAACAGCTGGATGGAAGGATTGACCGTGCTGGCGATCGTTCTGGGCGCGATCCTGGGCGGTATCATACTGAGCCCGGAAATCGCCCAGCCGATGCTGCAATGGTGGGATGTACCTTTCATCGATACCGGCATCGATACACCGCCGAAGCTCGCGATCACCATCATCGTCGGCATTTACCTCGCCGCAGCCCTGATCAATCTGTACATTCCCCTGGTGGCGATCGACCACAAGCCGGTCAGCCGCAATCCCGCATTTCTAATCGGTGAATTCTGGCACTGCTTCAGACTGCTATGGAAAGACCCGCTCGGCCAGGTTTCACTGGCGGTCACCACGCTGTTCTGGGGCGCCGGCGCCACGCTGCGCCTGTTGTTGCTTGGATGGGCGGCCGTGGCGCTGCATTACAACATCAGCACGGCCGCACAACTCACCGCATGGTTCGCGATCGGTATTGCGATCGGCGCAGTGCTGGCGGCAAGGCTGGTCAGCCTTGAACATTCGGTAAAGGTGCTGCCGGTCGGCATCGCGATGGGTGTGGCGGTGATCATCATGATACCGATCACCAACAGCACGCTGGCGATCCTGTTGCTGATCGCGATGGGCGCGATGGGCGGCTATTTCGTGGTGCCGATGAATGCCTTGCTGCAGCACCGCGGCCACCTGCTGATGGGCGCGGGACACTCGATCGCGGTGCAGAACTTCAACGAGAACCTGAGCATTTTCGCGATGCTGGGTCTGTATGCGTTGATGGAAAAGCTGAATCTCAGCATCTATCTCATCCTGCTGGTGTTCGGTCTGATGCTGTCCGGCATCATGGCTGCGCTGTACCGGCGCCACGGGCACGACCAGGACCAGGGGCAGATGTAGCCCGGAACTACCTGCCGCCAACGGCTGTACTCGCTACATCAAGCAGGCGTCAGATCATTTCGCGGCGATCATTCATCCCCGTATTCGCACACCTCCACCCGGTCGCGACCGGCTGCCTTGGCCCGATACAATGCGCAGTCGGCAGATCTGAGCAGCACCTCGAGGGACCGGTCCGTATCGGGCATCACCGAAGCCACGCCGCAACTGACCGTGACGTGGCGCGACGATGTCGCATAATGCGGAATATCCAATTCGGCGATTTTCTGGCACAGGCGGCTGGCAAGCCATCTCGCACCTTCGGCATGGGTCTCCCCCAGCACCAGCACGAACTCCTCGCCGCCATAACGCGCGACCAGGTCCGTCGGGCGCTGCCCGATCTTCGCCACCTGGGCCGCGATGCTCTTCAGGCATTCATCCCCTGCCTGGTGACCGTATTTGTCATTGAACATCTTGAAATGGTCGACATCCACCAGCACCAGCGAAATGGGTTTCTTCATCCGCTCGCAGCGACGCCATTCGCGCTTGCCCAGATCGTCATACATGCGGCGATTGGATATCCCGGTCAGCCCGTCCATGGTGGAAAGCCTGAGCAACTCCTTGTTGGCGGCATTCAGCTCATGCGTGACCATGACCAGTTCGCGCTGCATTTCAACCAGTCTTTGCATCGCGCGTATCTTGGCCTGCAGCACCACTTCGCTGACCGGCTTCATCAGATAGTCGTCGCCGCCCGCCTCGATGCCGCCCGCCAGGTCTTCATCCTTGTTCTTGCTGGTCAGGAAGATGATCGCGGTCCAGTCGGCGCTGCCTTCCAGCGCACGGATCTTGCGCGCGATGTCGAAGCCGTCGATGTCCGGCAGTTGCGCGTCGAGCAGGATCAGGTCGGGACGTTCATGGCGGCATATCTCCAGCGCGTCCGAACCCGTTTCTGCGACCAGCGGACGCTTGATACCCATGCGTTTCAGGTAATTGAGCAGCACCTTCAGCGTGACCTTGCTGTCTTCAACGACCAGCACTTTCAGCGCGTTTTCATTCATTTCCATGCGGTATCACTCATTTTTGGATTGCTTGTCCGATTCATGCATCATCTTTTTCGCGGCGCAAAGATCCTGCCACGCCTTGGCTTTTTCCGAGGGGCTGCGCAGCAAATAGGCCGGATGATAGGTCACTATGATCGGTATCCCGCGGAAATCGTGCGGCTTGCCGCGCAGGCTGGCCAGGGTCGCATCCCTGCCGAGCAATGCATTCGATGCGACCTTGCCCAGCGCCACGATCAGCTTCGGCTTGATCAGTTCGATCTGGCGTTGCAGATAGGGCAGGCAGGCCGCGATCTCTTCCGCATCCGGGTTGCGGTTGCCCGGCGGACGGCACTTGACGACATTGGCGATGTACACGTTCTTGCCGCGCTTCAGCTTGATCGCCAGCAGCATGTTGTCCAGCAGTTTGCCCGCCTGCCCGACGAACGGCTCGCCCAGCGCATCCTCGTCCGCGCCCGGCCCCTCGCCGACGAACAGCCAGTCGGCATGCTCGTCGCCCACGCCGAACACGGTCTGCGTGCATCCGGCGCGCAGCTTGCACGCGTTACATGCGCTTACCCGCTGCTTGAGCTCGGGCCAGCCAAGGCTATCGATGCGTGAAACTGGAAAATCGGCGGCAACCTGCCCGCCTGGCGTCTGCACCTGCTTCTCGTGTTCGGCCTTGATGACGGGGATGTGTTCTTCGCGCGCAGCATCCCGGGTGTCGTCTGAAGTTGGCGGGACGGTGCGAACGTCGTCCGCATCGGTCGCCTGGCCGGCCGGAACAGCAACGGGCGATCCTCGCCGCTTCCACAGCGGATACAGATTCAATTCCCGCAATATCGCTTCACGCCTGTCCATCTGTCCCGTCCGTCAATTCGCACACCATCGTGATCGCATCCTCGTTGCCCAGCGCATTCCGGTAATAGCCGCGCCGCAGGCCGATACTGGCGAATCCGGCGCCGCGGTATAGCGCCAGCGCGGCAACATTGGATGCGCGCACTTCCAGGAATACGCGGCGCATGTTCCGCTCGCGGGCAACGCCCAGCATCTCAAGCAGCATCGCATGCCCCAGTCCCTTGCGCTGATGCGCCGCCGCCACGCCGATACTCAGCAGTTCGGCCTCGTCCAGCAGCGGCATCATCACCGCATAACCGCGTATCTCGCCGCCGGATTCGTCCACGCGGCACAGATACCGGTTGGCCAGCGCGTCGGTGAAATTCCCGCGCGACCAGGGATAGGCCTGCACCGCCTGTTCGATCGCAAATACCGCATCCACATCCTCCGGCTTCATCGCTCGCATTGCCGGCATTTCTAGCGCTGCGCCCGTTCACTGGTCTTCAGCGCCACCTTGTCGCGCAGGTAAAGCGGCAGCGCCAGCGCCGCGTCGACACCGTGCCCGGCAGAGAATTGTGACGCACCGAGCGCGGCGATCGCGGCGGCCTGAGGAACCGCGTTGCCATCCATGCCCGACAATTGTCCGGCATACCTTGCAGCCAATGCCTCGCCGTACATGGCAAAGCCGCTGCCGATGCCGAACCAGTCGCTGCCCGGCACAGGCGGCGCATCTTCCGGTTTGCACAGACACGGCTCGCTCACCGCCGTCCAGGCATTACCACGCTTTTCATACGCGGCGTGATAGATCTCGCCCATGCGCGCATCCAGCGCCGCGATCACGCGCGGCTTGCCCGAGGCTTCGGCCAGGGCTTCCAGGGTGCATACGCCGGCCACCGGCAGACCGGCGCCGAACGCCAGCCCCTGCGTCGCACCGCAGGCAATGCGCACACCGGTGAACGAGCCCGGCCCCTTGCCGAACGCGATGCCGTCGAGTTGCGCCAGCTTCACGCCAGCCTGTATCAACACCTTGTCCAGCATATCGATCAGCATCTCGGAATGCTTTTGCACGGCCAGTTCGCAACGCTCGACGACCCTGCCATCATCCCATAGCGCGACAGAACAGTATTCGGTGGAGGTGTCTAGGGCCAATATTCGCATCAGATCTCCAGGGATCGCGCAGTAGATGGTTGGAGATATACGTCAGTCGGCCAGCAACAGAACTACTGCCTGCGCCGCAATGCCCTCGCCGCGTCCGGCAAAGCCGAGCATTTCGGTGGTGGTTGCCTTCACGTTGACCGCGCTTCTTTCGACGCGCAGGTCGGCGGCAATATGTTCCACCATCTGGAAAATATGCGGAGCCATCTTCGGCGCCTGCGCGATGATGGTCGCATCCACATTCGCGACGCGGTAACCCTGCTCGCGCACCAGATGCATCGATTCGCGCAGCAGGATGCGGCTGTCGATGTTTTTGTATTTCGCATCGGCATCGGAAAAGTGCCGCCCGATATCGCCCAGCGCGGCGGCACCGAGCAGCGCATCGCTGATCGCGTGCAGCAGCACATCCGCATCGGAATGCCCGAGCAGTCCTTTTTCATACGGGATCTCCACCCCGCCGATGATCAGCTTGCGGCCTGCCACCAGTTGATGAACATCGTAACCTTGTCCGATTCTCATTTTTCTCTCACAATCAATTTCGAAACCCAAGCCACCTGGATCACATAACCAGCGACTTTACGGGCGTTGTTTGCTCGTTTAGTCGAATGGTAACCAGAGCATACGGAGAGGAACGGCCGATTTCTCTGTGATCTCTGTGTACTCTGTGGCTAATTGCTTTTTTGACTCAACAACAACTCCGCCAGCAGCATATCCTGCGGATAGGTCACCTTGAGATTGGCCGGTTCACCCGGCACAAGTTTTGGCTGCAAGCCCAGCGCCTCCACCGCGGATGCTTCGTCGGTAAAGCTGCCGGGCTGCTGCAACGCCTGCACCAGCAGGCCGGTCCGGAACATCTGCGGCGTCTGCGCCTGCCACAAGTGCTCGCGGCTCTCGGTGCGCAGTATGCGCCGATGTTCGTCGGCGCGCTTCAGCGTATCCGCGACCGGCACCGCGAGGATCCCGCCCACCGCATCATCGCGCAACTCCGCGATCAGCCCGGCCAGTTGCGCCTGGGTCAGGCACGGACGCGCCGCATCGTGCACCAGCACCCAATCGTCTGGCTCCAGTTCGGAAGCGATCAGCCCGTTGCGCACCGTGTCCGAACGCAAACCGCCGCCGCAATACAAGGTCTGCAGCTTGTCGCCGAATCGCGACCAGTCGTAGCGGTGAAACTGCTCGTCGCCGGGTGCCAGCACCACGAACACCGTGGCGATCTCCGGGCTGGAACACAGCGTATTCAGCGCGTGCGCGATCATCGGCTGGCCCGCCAGCGGCAGGTACTGCTTGGGTAATTCCTGCCCCATGCGCGCGCCGAAACCGGCGGCGGGGACCAATGCGTGAAATTCTGACATGAACGGGATTGTAAATTAAAAAGTTGCCGGCGCGCTTGGCTTATAATGCGAGCCTTTGTTTCAGGTTGTTCGTCGTGCTTTTCCTTTCAACTCATTCACGCCCCCGTTATACCCGCTTGCAAGGTTCGTCCGACGCGCTGGCATTGGCCGAATACGCCGCAACACATTCGCCGGTGGTGGTGATCGCCGCGAACGCGCTCGATGCCCAGCGGCTCGTTGAAGAGATTCCCTTCTTCGGCCCCGGGCTGCGGGTTCATTTGCTTCCCGACTGGGAAACCCTGCCCTATGACCATTTCTCGCCGCATCAGGACCTGATTTCGGAACGGCTGGCGACGCTGCACCACATCCGCAGCGAAGCCTGTGACGTGGTGATCGTGCCGCTCACCACGTCGCTGTATCCGTTGCCGCCGGTGGAATACCTGGCCGCATTCACCTTCTTCCTGAAGCGCGGCGAAAGACTGGACCTGGACAAACTGCGCGCGCAAATGACGCTTGCCGGGTACAGCCATGTGCAGCAGGTGCTGTCGCCCGGCGAATATTGCGTGCGCGGCGGCATCATCGATTTGTTTGCGATGGGCAGCGTGCTGCCCTACCGGATCGACCTGCTCGACGACGAGATCGAGACCATCGCGACTTTCGATGCGGACACCCAGCGCACGCTGTATCCGGTGCCGGAGATCCGCCTGCTGCCGGCGCGCGAATTCCCGCTTGACGATGCCGGCCAGTCGCACTTTCGCCAGCGCTTCCGCGAACGCTTCGAGGGCGACCCATCCCGCTCGCACATCTACAAGAACGTCAGCAAGGGCAACGCGCCCGCGGGTATCGAGTATTATTTGCCGCTGTTCTTCGACAAGACCGCCACGCTGTTCGATTACCTGCCGAAGGATGCGACGCTGTGCCTGCACCACGATATAAACGAGGCCACCGCCGCTTTCGCGCGGGATGCCGCGTCCCGCTATAACCTGCTACGGGGCGATCCGCAGCGTCCGCTGCTGGAGCCTAAGGAACTGTTCCTCGATGCGGAGCAGTTCTATGCCCGCACGAAGGATTTTGCGCGGCTGGATATTCTTCCCAACCAAACCCCTCCCAACCTTCCCTTGTCAGGGGAGGAGTCTGGCCTCCCCATTGATAAGGGGGAATTGAGGGGGTTTGCCTGCCCCACCGCTCCGCTGCCCGGCATCGCGGTCAACCGCCGCGCGGATATCCCGACCCAGGCTTTCGCGCAGTTCCTGGAAGGTTTCCCGGGACGCGTGCTGTTGCTGGCCGACAGTCTGGGGCGGCGCGAGATCATGGCAGACTATCTGCACGAATACGGCCTGTCGCCGGTACTGTGCGAGGACTATGCGCAGTTCCTGGCGGGCAGCGAAAACTTCATGCTCGGCGTCGCCCCGCTACAGAACGGCTTTGTGCTGGAGGACGCAAAACTTGCGCTGGTGACCGAAACCGAGCTGTATGACGCTCAACCGCGCAGCCGCGCAGCCCGTGCGGCGAAGAAGACCAATGTCGAAGGCATGCTGCGCGACCTGTCCGAACTCAAGGTCGGCGATCCGGTGGTGCACGAACAGCACGGCATCGCGCGCTACCAGGGCCTGGTCAATCTCGACCTCGGCGAAGGCGAGAACGAATTCCTGCTGCTGGAATACGCAGGCGATGACAAGCTGTATGTGCCGGTGGCGCAGCTGCATATGATCAGCCGCTACAGCGGCGGCGCGCCGGATACCGCGCCGTTGCACAAGCTGGGCAGCGGCGCGTGGGACAAGGCCAAACGCCGGGCCATGAAGCAGGTGCGCGATGCCGCCGCCGAGCTGCTCAACCTTTACGCGCAGCGCGCACTGCGCAAGGGACATCAATTCAAATTGACGCCCCACGACTACGAGGCGTTCGCGGCCGGATTCGGTTTCGAGGAAACCCCGGACCAGGCCGCCGCAATCGAGGCGGTGATCAACGACCTGCAATCCGGCAAACCGATGGACCGGCTGATCTGCGGCGATGTCGGCTTCGGCAAGACCGAGGTCGCGCTGCGCGCCGCGTTCGTCGCGGCGATGGACGGCAAGCAGGTCGCGGTGCTGGTGCCCACCACGCTGCTTGCCGAACAGCATTTCCAGAATTTCTCCGACCGCTTCGCCGACCTGCCCGTCAGGATCGCGGAACTGTCGCGTTTCCGCTCTGCCAAGGAACAGGCCCGGGCGTTGCAGGACATGGCGGACGGAAAGCTCGACATCATCATCGGCACGCACAAGCTGATCCAGAAAGGCGTGAAGTTCCACAACCTCGGCCTGGTCATCATCGACGAGGAACACCGCTTCGGCGTGCAGCAGAAGGAAAGGCTGAAAGCGCTGCGCGCCGAAGTGGACGTGCTGACCCTGACCGCGACGCCGATCCCGCGCACGCTGGCGATGTCGCTGGAAGGACTGCGCGACTTCTCGGTGATCGCCACCGCGCCGCAGCGCCGATTGTCGATCAAGACCTTCGTCGCGCAGGCCAGCAACGGCATCATCCGCGAAGCGGTGCTGCGCGAGCTGAAACGCGGCGGGCAGGTTTATTTCCTGCACAACGAGGTGGACACCATCGCCAACATGGCGGAAAAGCTGACCGCGCTGCTGCCGGAGGCGCGCATCCGTGTCGCGCACGGACAGATGGGCGAGCGCGACCTGGAAGCGGTGATGCGCGACTTTTACCAGCAGCGCTTCAACGTGCTGCTGTGCACCACCATCATCGAGACCGGGATCGACATCCCCACCGCGAACACCATCATCATGAACCGCGCCGACCGTTTCGGGCTGGCGCAGCTGCACCAGCTGCGCGGCCGGGTCGGGCGTTCGCACCACCAGGCCTATGCCTACCTGCTGGTCGAAACCGAAGCGCTGACCGCGCAGGCCAGGAAACGCCTCGAGGCGATCCAGGCGATGGAACAGCTGGGCTCCGGCTTCTATCTCGCGATGCACGACCTGGAGATACGCGGCGCTGGCGAAGTGCTCGGCGAATCGCAGAGCGGGGAGATGCAGGAGATCGGCTTCTCGCTCTATACCGACATGCTGAATGCGGCGATCTCCTCGCTGCGACATGGCAAGGAACCGGACATGACGCATCCGCTCGGCGTCACCACCGAGATCAACCTGCACAGCCCCGCGCTGCTGCCCAACGATTACTGCGGCGACGTCCACCAGCGGCTGGTGATTTACAAGCGCCTGGCCAATTGCAACACGCAGGAAGAACTCGACGACATGCACCAGGAACTGATCGACCGCTTCGGCCTGCTGCCGGAACCCGCGCAGACGCTGCTCGACAGCCACCGGCTGCGCATCGTGGCAAAACCGCTCGGAATCAGCAAGGTGGACGCCTCATCCGAAGCGATCACTATCCAGTTCGTGCCGGAACCGCCGATCGACCCGATGAAGATCATCACGCTGATCCAGAGCAAGCGCCACGTGAAGATGGCCGGACAGGACAAGCTCCGGATCGACCTGCAATATAGTGAATTGAAGCAGCGGGTGCTGGCGATCCGGAATTTCTTCGGTGAACTGAAGTCATAAAAAAACCGATGCTGAAACCGAACAGGAAAACCAGAAAACATTTTGTTACCCATTATCCGGCGCCGGGATGATAGAGTGGTATCGTTAACCGTTTGAGTCTGTGCTGCAGTTTTTATTGCCGGTTCATCCGACTTTCCCATGGGTAACCTGAGCCGGATACAAGTCAAGCCCGCCACAGTGGAAATAGATGGCGATCTTGAAATGGTCACGGTTCCTGAAACCACAGGCACGTTTTTGTACGGTTGCAATCTTTGAGTTCAATCCTTCTGCCACAGCATTGGTGATGCGATGTTTGAAATAGGTCAACACATTCGGCAAGTGCCGCGCAATCAGCTTAGCCGCATCAATCATGGGCTGCAAGCGGCTATGCGTCGCCCAGTAGTACCAGCGCTTCCAGAACTTCAGCGCCCAGGCCGCAGACGTGTAGTTCCACAATTCCCGCAGCACCTCCTTGAGCGCCCACGCCCGGCCCGTCTTGAGCTCGCTGCTTTGCAGTTCCTTGAAGCGCGTTTTAGCTTGGTCGGTCATGTTCGACGGATTGGTCAGCCACAGATATTTGCTGTTGACCAACGTGTTGTTCCCTTCATTCATCAGCACCTTGTGTTCCTGCTTCCTGACCCGATCCACCGCCTCCACGATATGGCGCATGATATGGAAGCGGTCAAATACCATCTTGTCGTCCGCCGCCGCCACATTCTCACGGCAAGCGTTGATGAAGGTCGGCCACATGTCGAGGCTGATCGCCTCTATCCCTGCGCAACGTTCTGCGCCAAAGGCTTCGAAATAGGCCGCCAGGCTTTCTTCACGGCGCCCCTCGCCAATGTATTCGACCGTCGCCTGGTCCAGATCGCAGACCAGGGTCATGTACCGGTGTCCCTTGGCGATGGCCTTTTCGTCCACGCCTATCTGCCTGGGCAGGGCATCTCCCTTGGCAGCACGCCCGCGCAACACTGCGCGTTCCATCAGGTGCCACGCCTGATCCCAGCTGATACGCAGCAGACCTGCGGCACGCTCGATATTGGCGGCCAGCAGGACATTCACCGCCAACGCCTCGAACAGGTGGGTAAACCGGCTACCCTCGTCCGCCCATGGCAGACGCGCTTGCCGAACGCCATGTTCAGGACACGACACGCGCGGCGGGCTGGCATGCAGGTAGGTCATGAACTGGCAACTGTCCAGGTGCCGCCAGACTCGCTCGGCAGAGTGGTC
>JBAVGB010000008.1:0-50416 GCA_049684555.1 Gallionella sp.
CAACAAGGAGTGGGCAGCGAAGTTTCGGCTGCGCCAGTGCTTGCCCCTGCGCAGGGGCAAGCGGCCGCATGCCCCGCAAATGTACAGAGTCCGGGCGGCAACAAGGACATGCTGCTCGAAATCGGCGGACATGCTAAGGATGCAGTGCTGGAGTTCGATAAAAATTGGCCCCGCATCGAAAAAATTTCCGGTGAATTCCTGATCAGCGGCAACACGCTGGTCATTGAGTCGCCATCAGCGGCCATCCTTGACGCTCGCTTGCATAACGTCACTGTCACGATACCTGACATGATGAACAAGGACCGGTCGCTTGAAATAAAGGGCGAAGCGACAGGTGCAAGCAATGCATTTCTGGAATTCGTGCAGAAAAGTCCGGTGCGAGGCTATATTGACGGATTTACCGACGGCATCAGTGCCAAGGGCAACGCCCAGCTGGATTTATCCTTGCGTATCCCGTTGTCGGGGGACAAGCCGCTGAAGGTGTCCGGAACGGTCAAGGTGCAGGACAACGATATTGATTTGGGCAAAGATGTGCCAATGCTGCGCAAGACCCGGGGGGCTCTGGCGTTTACCGAAGCGGGCATGCAGGCCAATGCCGTATCTGCGGAAATCCTCGGCGGACCAGTCAGCATCAGTGCGCAGAGTACCGCGAACGGTGCGGTACATGCCAAACTCAAGGGGCGCATCGATGTCGACACATTGCGCAGCATCGAGCCTTATCCCATGCTGGATTATTTGCGAGGCAGTGCTGACTGGGATGCCGATATCAATGTAGTTAAAAAATCGGCGCAGATCGTCATCACGTCCAACTTGCAGGGACTGAGTTCCGGCCTGCCGCAACCGTTTGGCAAAGCCGCGGGTGAGGTGATGCTGCTGCGCGTGGAAAGCAACCCGGTCATGAACCTGGCAAAGCCGGTCGCGAATAAAAAAACATGTGCCGGCCCGTGTCCCAAAGCGGAAAGTACAGTCGTGCCGGGACGCGATGTGATTACTGCACGCTTGGGAAACCTGCTCAGTGCGCAACTGGAGCGGCAGGAAGAAGGCGGCGCGATGATGATCAAGCGCGGGGAAATCAGTTTTGGTGTCCCGGACAAGTATACGGAAGCAAGGAAGGCACGCAGATCGTCACGCGGCAAGCACGGCAGGAATGGTGGCATTTGGCTGGTCGGCAACCTGCCTGAATTGTCGGTGGAAGGATGGGGCCGCTTGGCAGGCGCTGATGGAACATCCGCCGGCAACACAGGCAGCACCAACCCTTCCGGGTTGCCAGCGAAATCCCCTGATTTGGAATCTGAATTTCCAGTCGCCGGGGCAAATTTGCATGTCGGAAAATTGACCGGCTACGGGCAGAGTGTCGGCGCCGTGCATATCAACGCTGCCAGACGCGGGGACGGATTGGCTGCGCGGCTTACCGGCGCGGGGCTTAGCGGCGAAGTGGTATGGGAGCCCCAAGGATACAACGCCGGCAGCATGTTCCGTGCGCGTTTAAGCGATCTGCAATTGTCTGAAGACCAACAGTCACAACTGCCGCCATCCGGCGTGGTGGTCAACCCCTTGTCGCCGGCCAAAACATATCCGGGCAATGTTCCGGCACTGGATATCTCTATCGAGAATCTGCTGCTGAGAGGGAAACACATCGGCCACTTCGAGTTGATCGGGCATCCGGAAGACAAGGGCTGGCGGTTGCGTCGCATCAATATCACCAATCCTGACGGCAGCCTGGTTGGAGACGGAATCTGGAGCGATTCGCAGGGGCAGCAGAAAACCCGGCTCAATTTGTTGCTGGATATCAGCGATGCCGGAAACATACTCGCCCGTTCCGGATATCCCAATACGGTGAAAGGGGGCAACGGCAGGCTGGCGGCAGATCTTTCATGGGCCGGGGGGCCGGGTGAATTCAGCTATGCCACGCTGAACGGTACGTTGAAACTGGATACCGGCAAGGGCCAGTTTCTGAAGATGGATCCGGGCGCGGGCAAATTGCTCGCTGTGCTCAGCCTGCAGGATTTACCCAGACATATCGTGCTGGGTTTCACCGACGTGTTCAGCGAGGGCTTCCCGTTCGACAGCATCAATGGCGATGCCACCATCAAGGATGGCGTCATCAACAGCCAGGACTTCCACATTGACGGATCATCGGCCAAAGTGACCCTGAAAGGCGATGTTGACCTGAATGATGAAACGCAAAATCTGCAGGTGAGGATATTGCCGACCCTGGGTAGCAGCGTATCGATGATCGGCGCTTTTGCGGTCAGCCCGGTAGTTGGAATCGGATCACTCATCGTCAACAAGGTTTTGGGCAATCCGCTCGATAAGTTGGCGTCATTTGAATACAATGTCAGCGGATCATGGCGCGACCCAAAAGTAGTCAAGGTTGGCGCCGTGCCGGCAGAATCAAAGCAGGGCAACTCGGATAATTAGGAAAAATCAATATGTCAGTAGGAGATTCCACACAGCAACGCATCGCGGCACAGGTGAACGCATACAAGGTGGCGGCCATACAGATGGCATCTGGTCCGAACGTGTCGGGTAATTTGAGCGAGGCGCGGCGCCTGATCGCCAACGCCGCCCAACAGGGCGCGCGACTGGTCGTGTTGCCGGAATTTTTCGCGATCATGGGCATGACCGATCAGGACAAAATCGCGGTTCTGGAACAGCCTGGACAGGGGCCGATCCAGGCTTTTCTCGGCGAAACTGCCCGCCAGTACAAGATATGGCTGGTCGGCGGTGCGATCCCGCTTGCGGCAAGCACGCCTGACAAGGTCAGGAGTGCTTGCCTGGTGTTCGATGAGCGCGGCGACCAGGTGGCGCGCTATGACAAGATACATTTGTTCAATCTGGAGCTGGGCAACGAGAATTACCACGAAGCCAAAACGATAGAGCCGGGCAACCAGGTAGTGGTCGTGGACAGCCCGTTCGGTCGTATCGGTCTGGCGATTTGCTACGACCTGCGTTTTCCCGAGCTGTTTCGCTCGATGCGGAATGTGGACATTATCGTGCTGCCGTCGGCTTTTACCGAGACCACGGGCAAGATGCACTGGGAAGTACTGGTGCGGGCGCGGGCCATCGAAAATCTTTCTTACGTGATCGCCGCGGCGCAGGGCGGTTACCACGTCAACGGCCGCGAGACCCACGGCAACAGCATGATTGTCGATCCCTGGGGCAGAGTGCTCGACCGTTTGCCGCGCGGCTCGGGCGTGGTGCTCGCCGATGTCAATCCGTCCTATCAGGCCAGCCTGCGCGCAAGCCTGCCCGCGCTGTCGCATCGTATTTTGTTCAATTGTGATTGACCGGGAGAACATGGAATGAGTAAAGCACTGGAAAAATCGACGTTCGATACGCTGTTTGCCACCGCGCAGCAATCGCTGCTGGTGCCGTACTCGATCGATGCGGGCAACCTTGAGCAGGTTTTCTCCAGCATGTTGGCGCACCAGCTTGATTATGCCGATCTGTATTTCCAGTACAGCCGCGCTGAAAGCTGGTCGCTGGAAGAAGGTATCGTCAAATCCGGCAGTTTCAACATCGACCAGGGGGTAGGTGTGCGCGCGATAAGCGGCGAAAAGACCGCCTTCGCCTATTCCGACGAAATCAGCCTGAATGCGCTGGACAGCGCGGCCCAGGCAACGCGAGCGATCGCAAGGCAGGGAGGCACGCAATCGGTACCGATGCTGCGTCGCGGTTCGCACCGCGATATCTATCTGCCGCATGACCCGATCGCCAGCCTCAAGGACGCGGAAAAAGTCGCGCTGCTGGAACGAGTCGAAGGCTATGCGCGCGCACTCGACCCGCGCGTGGTGCAGGTGATGGCGGGGCTGGCGGGAGAGTATGAAGTGGTGATGGTGGCGCGCAGCGACGGCCTGATGAATGCCGACATACGGCCGCTGGTACGTTTGTCGGTGACGGTCATCGTCGAAAGCAACGGCAAACGCGAACAGGGCTCCGCGGGCGGGGGCGGCCGTTTCGACTACGCCTATTTCGATGACGCGATGTTGCACCGGTATGCCGAGCAGGCCGTGCATCAGGCGGTGACCAATCTGGATGCAACCGCGGCTCCGGCAGGGAACATGACCGTGGTGCTGGGCAACGGCTGGCCGGGCATCCTGCTGCATGAAGCCATCGGACACGGCCTGGAAGGCGACTTCAACCGCAAGGGCAGTTCGGCATTTTCCGGCCGTGTCGGCGAGCGCGTCGCAGCCAAAGGTGTGACCGTGGTGGATGACGGCACACTGGCGCGCCAACGCGGCTCCTTGCAAATGGACGACGAGGGCAATCCCACGCAATGCACCACGCTGATCGAGAACGGTATCCTGAGGGGGTATCTGCAGGACACGCTCAACGCACGGCTGATGGGCGTGCCGGTAACCGGCAACGCACGCCGCGAATCCTTCGCGCATCTGCCGATGCCGCGCATGACCAACACCTACATGCTCAACGGCGACAAGGATCCGAAGGAAATCATTGCATCGGTGAAGCACGGCCTGTACGCGGTGAATTTCGGCGGCGGGCAGGTCGATATCACCAGCGGAAAATTCGTGTTTTCCACCGCGGAGGCGTACATGATCGAGGACGGCAAGATCACCCGTCCGGTGAAAGGCGCGACGCTGATCGGCAACGGCCCCGATGTACTCACGCGCATTTCGATGATCGGCAATGACATGGCGCTCGATCCCGGTGTCGGCACCTGCGGCAAGGAAGGGCAGAGCGTGCCGGTCGGTGTCGGGCAGCCTACCGTAAGGATAGATGGACTGACGGTGGGCGGAACAGTCTGAGTTCGCCCTGTAAAATGTCGGTATCCCAAACCGGGATATCGGATAGCTCCGGAATTTTTGGCGGCATCATGGCATTCACACCCGAATGTGCTAGGCATCGCCATATGGCTGCAGTGCGATGGGCACAAACACCCGCGGGGGTGCCGGAACTGATTATTCAATGGCGCAACACGATACGATAATTGCACCCTACTGTATAATCCGCGGGCTATGCAGATTCTTCGCGGACTATATTCCCCAGACCACCAGCCTGTTGCCCTCACCATCGGAAATTTTGACGGGTTGCACTTGGGCCATCAGGCATTGCTGAACGGGTTGCACGCAGCGGCAAAACAAAGAGGGCTGCAAACAGCGGCGATGATCTTCGAGCCCCACCCGCGCGAGTTTTTTTCACCGCAGCAGGCTCCGGCCAGGCTGACCAGCCTGCGCGAGAAGCTGGAGCTGTTCTCTGCGGCGGGTATCGACCGGGTTCATGTCTGCCGCTTCGATACCCGCTTTGCGCAGATGAGCGCCGAGGATTTTATAGGGGTGTTGCATGGGAAACTGCATGCCGAATATGTTTTGATCGGCGATGACTTTCGCTTCGGCAGCGGCCGTGCAGGAGATTTCGCGCTGATGGAAAAAGTCGGTTCCCTGCATGGCTTAAAGGTGCAGGCGGTCGATACCGTATCGAAAGACGGGGTGCGAATTTCCAGCACGGCGGTACGCGCCGCCTTGATGGCCGGGCAGTTGGGCGAGGCGAAATCCTATCTGGGGCGGCATTACAGCATCAGCGGGCGGGTGGTGCACGGCGACGGGATGGGGAGAAAAATCGGGTTTCCAACCGCGAATATCCAGTTGAAGCACAATCTCCCGCCGCTGTCCGGAATCTTTGTGGTACAGGTGCATGCCGAAGATCTGGGCGTATTGCAAGGCGTAGCCAGCCTGGGCGTGCGTCCAACGCTGAAACACGATGCCAAACCGGTCCTGGAAGTGCACCTGTTCGAGTTTGAACAGCAGATTTACGGCAGTCATCTGCGCGTGGAATTTTTGCAGAAATTGCGCGATGAGGAAAAATACCCCGATGTGGAAACACTGATCCGGCATATCGCGCTGGATGTGGAAAACGCAAGGAAGTGGTTCGAACAACATGACTAATTTACCGATATGACCGATTACAAAGCCACGCTCAATTTACCCGACACCCCGTTTCCGATGCGCGGAGACCTCGCCAAACGCGAGCCGCAGATGCTGGCGCGCTGGCAGGCGCAGCAGCGCTATCAAAAGATACGCGCCGCAAAACGCGGCAAGCCGGTGTTCATCCTGCACGATGGCCCTCCCTATGCGAACGGCGACATCCACATCGGCCATGCGGTGAACAAGATCCTGAAGGACATCATCGTCAAGAGCAAGACGCTGGCCGGTTTTGACGCGCCCTATGTGCCTGGCTGGGATTGCCACGGCCTGCCGATCGAATTGCAGGTGGAAAAAAAGCACGGCAAGGCGATTCCGCCCGCCCAGTTTCGCGCGCTTTGCCGTGCCTATGCGACGGAGCAGATCGAGCGGCAGAAGAAGGATTTCATCCGCCTCGGCGTGCTGGGCGACTGGGATCATCCCTACCTGACCATGGATTACAAGACCGAGGCCGATATCATGCGTGCAATCGGCAGCATCCATGAGCGCGGCTATCTGTATCGGGGCTACAAGCCGGTGAACTGGTGCCTGGATTGCCAGTCGGCCCTGGCGGAAGCCGAAGTCGAATACGAGGACAAGGTTTCTCCTGCAATCGATGCGTGTTTCGAGGTCAAGGATATCGAAGCACTGGGCAGGGCGTTCGGCGTGTCGTTGCCGGGCGATGCAAAGGTGTATGCGGTGATCTGGACCACCACGCCCTGGACCCTGCCGGCGAACCAGGCGGTGTGCGTGCATCCGGACCTGCAATACGACCTGATCAAGACGTCCAAAGGCTACCTGATCCTCGCCTACGATCTCGCCGCGCAGTGCCTGGCGCGTTACCAGCTGGCTGGCAGCAACGACCGCTGCGACGGCATGGCCGCCACCTGCAAGGGCGAGGCACTCGAGGGGCTGCCGCTTCAGCACCCGTTCGATGACCGCGTCGTGCCGATCATCTGCGGCGACCATGTCACGCTGGAAGCGGGTACCGGCCTGGTGCATACCGCACCGGCACACGGGCTGGACGATTATTTCGTCGGGCAGAAATACGATCTGCCGACCGACAACCCGGTCGGCGACGACGGCAAGTTTCTGGCCAATCTGCCGCTGGTCGGTGGCCTGTTCGTCTGGAAGGCCAACGATGTGGTGATTGCGGCGATGCAAGCCAGCGGACATCTGCTGCATGTGGAAAAGCTGCTGCACAGCTATCCGCATTGCTGGCGGCACAAGACACCGATCATCTTCCGATCCACACCGCAGTGGTTCATCGGAATGGATAACGTCCGGACGAACGCAAGCGATGATGTTGAAAAGCTGGTGCAGGAAAGGCGATCGCATTCCGGAAAGGCAGCGCAAAGCGAAGGCGTGACCTTGCGCGAATTGGCCAATATGGCGGTCGAATCGACGCAATTCTTTCCGCACTGGGGACGCGCCCGTCTTGAAGCGATGATCAGGAATCGCCCCGACTGGTGCGTGTCGCGCCAGCGCAGCTGGGGGGTGCCGATGCCGTTTTTCATGCACAGGGAAACCGGCGAGTTGCACCCGCGCACGACTGAACTGCTGGAACGCGCGGCACAGCTGGTCGAGCGCGACGGCATCGAGGCGTGGTTCAGCCTCAATTCCGCAGACTTGCTGGGCGGGGAAGCGGAACACTACAAGAAGCTCACCGACACGCTGGATGTCTGGTTCGATTCCGGCGTCACCCATGCATCGGTGTTGCAGCGCCGCGATGGGTTGCGTTCGCCTGCCGACCTGTATCTGGAGGGCTCCGACCAGCATCGCGGCTGGTTCCAGTCATCCCTGCTGACCGGTTGCACGATCAACGGCAGGGCGCCCTTCGAGGCGTTGTTGACCCATGGTTTTGTGGTCGACGGCAGCGGGCACAAGATGTCGAAATCGAAAGGCAACGTCATCGCGCCGCAAAAGATTCTGGACACGCTCGGCGCCGACATCCTGCGCTTGTGGGTGGCCGCTACCGATTATTCCGGCGAACTGACCATCTCGGATGAGATACTGAAACGCGTGGTGGAAAGCTATCGGCGCATCCGCAATACCCTGCGCTTCCTGCTGGCCAACATTGCGGACTACGATCCGGTGAATGATGCGCTGCCGGTGGCGGAGTGGCTTGAGATCGATCGTTACGCGCTGGCGCTGGCACAGAGACTGCAGGACGAGGTCCGGGCAGATTATGAAAGATATGAGTTTCATCTGATCGCGCAAAAATTACAGACATTCTGCTCGGAGGACCTGGGCGGATTCTATCTGGACATCCTGAAGGATCGCTTGTACACCGCGGCGGCAAACTCCGTGCCGCGGCGTTCCGCACAGAATGCGCTTTACCACATCACGCACGCGCTGGCCCGCCTGATTGCGCCGATTTTGAGTTTTACCGGCGAAGAGGTTTTTGAAGCGCTGAACGGCAGGGACGATGCCAGCCTGTTCGAACAGCAGTGGTATGCCTTTCCCGAAATGCAGGGAATGCAGAGCTTGATTGACGACTGGGCCGATGTCCGGCAATTGCGGGAATTGGTCAGCAAGCGGCTGGAAGACAAGCGCGCCGCCGGCGAAATCGGCTCCTCGCTTGCCGCCGAGATTGACATACACATTCCGGCAGCCAGCCCGCTGTACCGGGTGCTGAGCAAGTTTGGAGATGACTTGAGGCTGGTATTCATCACTTCCCGTGCAACGCTGCATGGCGGCAATGAAGGACCCGTACAGATATACGTGACGCCAAGCCCGCATCAAAAATGCGAGCGTTGCTGGCATTACCGGGCGGATGTCGGTGCGGATGCGCAGCACGCCACGCTGTGCGGACGCTGCGTGAGCAATCTTTACGGCAGCGGCGAGGTGCGCAAATATGCTTAAGCGCTGGCTGGCATTGTCCGCGCTGGTCATCGTGCTGGACCAATTGAGCAAGGCCTGGATCAGCCGTCATTTTGCGTTTGGCGAAAGCTACGCCGTGCTCAGCATATTCAATCTGGTGCTCGCCCACAACACCGGGGCGGCATTCAGTTTCCTGAACGACGCGGGCGGGGTACAGCGCTGGTTGTTCAGCATCATCGCGATCGCGGCTTCGGCATGGATAATCTGGCTGCTGCGCAGGCACGGCGCACAGGTGCTGTTCGCACTGGCGCTGAGCATGATACTCGGGGGCGCATTGGGAAACCTGATCGACCGTCTCCAGTACGGTTATGTGGTGGATTTTCTGTCGTTCCACTGGAATGAGCATTACTTTCCGGCGTTCAACCTGGCCGATTCCGCGATCACCTGCGGCGCGTTCCTGTTGATACTGGACAGCCTCAAGGAGAAGAAACATGGAACTGCTGCTGGCTAACCCACGCGGATTTTGCGCAGGGGTGGATCGCGCCATCGAGATCGTGGAACGCGCGCTGGCGCTGCACGGCGCTCCAATCTATGTGCGCCACGAAGTGGTGCACAACCAGTTCGTCGTGGACGGTTTGCGCAACAAGGGCGCGATCTTCATCGAGGACCTGTCGGATGTGCCGAGCGGCAGCATCCTGATCTTCAGCGCCCACGGCGTCTCGCAGGCGGTGCGTCGCGAGGCCGAAGCGCGCCGGTTGACAGTGTTTGATGCGACCTGCCCGCTGGTAACCAAGGTGCATATCGAGGTGTCGCGGATGCGCGAGCAGGGCAAGGAGATCGTGATGATCGGCCATGCTGGCCACCCCGAAGTGGAAGGCACCATGGGCCAATGTGAAGATGGGGGCAAAGGCGGCATGTATCTGGTCGAGTCGCCGGAACACGTGGCCGGACTCCGGGTCAAGGACGAGCAGAACCTCGCCTATGTCACGCAAACCACGCTATCCGTGGACGATGCCAGCACGATCATCGCCGCGCTCAAGACACGCTTCCCCTTCATCACCGGACCGAAGAAGGACGACATCTGCTATGCGACACAGAACCGCCAGGATGCGGTGAAGATGCTGGTCAAGCAGTGCGATGCGTTCGTCATCGTGGGGTCGCAAAACAGTTCGAATTCTAACCGCCTGCGTGAAGTTGCGGCGAATGTCGGCATTCCCGCCTATCTGGTGAATGATGCCAGCGAATTGCGGTCGGAGTGGTTTACCGAAATATCGCGGGTCGGCATTAGTGCAGGCGCGTCGGCCCCGGAGGTATTGGTGCAGGGGGTGATCTCGCGGCTGCAAACGATGGGTGGCGAGAAAGTCATCGAGCTGCAGGGCATCGTCGAGAACGTCGTATTCCCGTTGCCGAAATCGCTGATCCCGATCCTAGCGAAATCATGAACCTGACTCACTGATCTTCGTGACCAGATGCATTCGGATTTCCTGATCGTCGGCGGCGGTGTGGTCGGTCTGACCAGTGCCCAGATACTGCTGCAGGCCGGGTACCGGGTTACTGTGGTCGAGCGCGGCGAAACTGGCAAGGAAGCATCCTGGGCCGGCGGCGGCATCCTGTCGCCTCTCTGTCCATGGGATTATCAGGATCCCGTCACGCGTCTCGCGCTGCGCGGCATGGAAATATTCGGCGAAGCGGCTTCCGCATTGCATGCATTCACCGGCATCGATCCCGAATACCAGCGCAGCGGCATGCTGCTGTTGCCGCCATTTCCGTATGAGCTTGCCGCGCAATGGTGTGACCAGCATCGGTTTGATTTCCAACAGGTGAATCTTGCTGAATATGTTCCGGGTAAACCCGGTGAGGCGATGCTGTTCCCGGAAGTCGCGCAAGTGCGCAACCCGCGCCTAATGCGGGCGCTTCGCCAGCGCGTGGAAATGCTTGGCGGAACGATACTCGAGCAGCATGAAGTGAAATCATTCGAGCTTGCCGGCGAACGTGTGGCTGCGCTGCAAACCACGCGGGGCAAATTGATTGCGGATGCCTATATCGTTGCAGCCGGTGCATGGAGCAAGGTGCTGCTGGGCGAATATGCGCTTAATATGGACATCAGTCCGATACGCGGGCAAATATTATTGTTCAAGTTCGATACGCCGCCGTTCCGGCAGATCCTGCTGAAAAATAATCTTTATCTGATTCCCCGCCGTGACGGGCATGTGCTGGTCGGCAGCACGCTGGAGGATGCGGGATTCGACAAATCCGTCACCACGGCGGCGCGCGATTCCCTGCTTGGCCGAGTGCGGGAGCTGTTTCCGGGTTGGCGGGACCTTGAGCCGGTGCAGCAGTGGGCCGGATTTCGCCCGGGTTCGCCCGACAATATTCCAACCATCGGAAGACATCCGGTCCTGTCCAACCTTTACGTCAACAGCGGTCACTTCAGATATGGCGTGACGATGTCTTTTGCCAGTGCAGAACTGCTGCTCAACGAGATCGAGGGCAAGCCCCAACCTTTCAGTGTTGAGGAATACCGCTGGCGCTGATACGAATGTCGCTGCATCTAGCCCAGCTTCGTCAATGATTGAGCATAGTGGCTTCGTCCCTTATAATT
This sequence comes from Gallionella sp., assembly GCA_049684555.1. GTDB lineage: Bacteria > Pseudomonadota > Gammaproteobacteria > Burkholderiales > Gallionellaceae > Gallionella. The sequence goes on from JBAVGB010000008.1 coordinate 11,347, forward strand.
GCCACGGTTTTGCTGGAGTAGCTCAGTTGGTAGAGCAACGCACTCGTAACGCGTAGGTCGGAGGTTCGATTCCTCTCTCCAGCACCAATAAATCAAGGGGTTACATTATATGTAGCCCCTTTTCCTTTTTACGGTAGACCGCAGCCCCACAGTTTCTGTAGTGTTGAGACTGCCATCAAAAATCACATCAATTTTTGCAGTGAAAAATGCGTTGGTCGACCACGGTCAAAACTGGTTGAATTAAATGACTCAACGCCCCACCAAGCAGCAGGATCATGCTTTGGGCATTGCTTTTTTATCTGCTGATATGACGATCGAATATTCAGCAATGCATCGCAAGGAGCGGACTGCTGTTATTTACCTGGCCCCACCTTAGCTTTTTTTAGTGACCTTGGCCTTTGCTGGCGTCTTTGCTTTAGCAGGAGATTTTGGCTTTGATGGGACCTTGACCTTTGCTGCTTTCTTGGCTTCTGCCTTTGCCTTTTTGACTTCTTCCTTCGCTTTTTTGGCTTCTTCTTTTGCCTTCTTGGCTTCCACCTTTGCTTTCCAATCAAGCATTATTTTGCGCCATTTCTGGAGGTGCTTATCTTCCAATTCCATCTGCCTAGCCGACGCTTCTTCCTTGCTTATCTTATTTTTCTCCAGTTGGCGTTCCAGTTTACTACCCATTATTCTGGACAGCAGGCGTTCGGCTTCTTCTGCGGACAACTGCTTGACCTTGGCTAAATAATTTGGCTTGTTTGTTTGCGTCATTATTAATTTCCTCCTATTAGTTATTAGATCTTTTGACCAGGGTGCTCTGCCAGATCGGATCGAACTGCTGGCTGGAATTGGTTCCAACATTAGACCGCAGCATTCTATATAAAATACTTACAAATGCAATGTGAGGGACTCATGGGTATCGGATGACGGGAAATAATCGTTGAGGCGAATGTTTATCAGACGAAACTCATCAAGATGGCAAAACGATGCAGAATATTTCCAGCTAATACGAAAATGTGCCATATCCGATGCCAGTAGGTGAACCTCTGATCATGTAGATCAACGAAGGTACGGATCGCAACTCCGTTTTTGTTTTGCCAGGTTGCGCATGGCATTGCGCCAAAAAGTACAGATACCATTGCTAAGATATTGGTACATAAAGTTGATTTTTATCTATCAACAATACCTGTGGAAAACTTTGTTGATATGAGCAGAAAATCATTCTTAATCCAGTGAAAAATATAGAGTATTACTGATTCGCCAAACATTTAATCTGTCAACAATTACCTATAAAACAATGCGTTACCGTAAGTTGTAATGTTTCCTTAATACGGATTGCTTGCCAAGCCGCGTATTTACTGAGGTTGTGAATGTTTCCCGAATGTCAATAATGTTTTCTGCTATTTCTGTTGCATAGCAGGCGGGGGATTAACACTTCTGTGCAACTCCACCCAGAACGTGCTGCCGTGTCCCTCGGTGCTGTCGAAACCGATGCTGCCGCCCATCGCTTCCACGATGCGCTTGGTGATCACCAGGCCGATGCCGGTACCTTCCACCGCGCCGCTCTCCCTGCCCAGCCGGTCGAACGAGTTGAATATCCGCGACTGCTTGTCGGCCGGGATGCCCAGGCCGGTATCGGCGACGGTAATGCGCACCTTGCCGTCCATGGCCTGACAGGCCAGGCGCACCGAACCGTGCGGGCGGTTGTATTTGATCGCGTTGGACAGCAGGTTGATCAGCACCTGGCGCAACCGGATGTTGTCGGCGTGCACCACCAGGTCTTCCCGTTCCGTGCAGTCCACATCGACCAGTTCGATGCCGTGCGTGGCGGCGAGCGAGGCGACCATCGCAAGGCTATCATTTACAGCGGCCTGGACCGAAATCGGTTCCATCGACAGTTCCATCCTGCCCGCCTCGATGCGGGACAGATCGATCAGGTCGTTGATCAGCGCCAGCAGGTGCCTTCCGGCATTCTCGATGTCGCGCGCCTGCTCCTTGATGTCCGCGGACAGGTCCGGGTTCATGCCGAACAGCTGGGCGTATCCCAGGATCGCATTCAACGGTGTGCGCAATTCGTGGCTCATGCTCGACAGGAACTCGCTTTTGGTCCGGCTGGCCGATTCGGCAGCGATGCGTGCGGCATTCAGTTCTGCCGTCCGGGTCTGCACCAGCTCCTCCAGATGCTGGCGGTAACGAAGGAGCTCTTCCTCGGCGCGCTTGCGCTCGGTGAAATCGATCAGGAAGGCGTAGGTCAAGGGCCCGTCGCTCAACACCACGCGTTTCGCCGAAATAAACAACGGGAACTGTGAGCCATCTTTGCGCATTCCTAGTGTTTCATATGAAGATTCAACTTGTTCACCCTGAATACGCCGCTTGATCCGGTCTTCGATTTCTGGACGGCATTGCGGAGCAAAATGATCGAGCAGGGGTTGGCCGCGCATTTCCCCTACATCGTCGAAGCCAAGCATTTGCACATAGACAGCATTCGCGTCTACCAGATAGCCATCGCGGCTGAATGAGATACCAATAGGTGACCGTTCAACGAGGGTGCGGAAGCGTATCTCGCTTTCCTTCAAAGACGCCTCGGCCTTCTTGCGCTCGGTGATACCGATGGTGCTTCCGATGAAGCTGATGACCTTGCCGTTGTCATCCTGCAGGGTTGAGATTGATGTATATCCAGTGAAACTGCTTCCGTCCTTCCTGAGGTAGCGTTTCTCGTAGGACAGGTGATCAACCAGCCCATTAGAAAGCTGCTCGTAGTTTTGCTGGTATTGCTACACATCCAGATCGTCCGGGTGGGTCAGGTCGGCCGCAGTCTTGTTGAGGATTTCCCCAGAAGTGAATCCGCTCATTTCCAACGCATTGTGGTTGGCCTGCACGATGCGGCGGGTTTCTGGGTCAATAGCGACCATGCCGGTAGCTGAATTCTCGAACAGCGTCCGGAAGTTGCGCTCGGAGGTGCGCAACCGCTGTTCCGTTTCATAGGACAACGTCACGCTCATGACGATGGTCATTGCCAGTACACCGATCGGGCTGGCGTCGATAAAGTCGATTACCGACAATCGTGTAAGAATTCCCTGGATTGTACTGAGCATATACAGCCCGATGGCGAGCATCATCCACAAGTCCGTGCGCCGGCGGGTGCGATGGTACGCGTTGCCCAGCAGGTATGTCGCGTAACCGAACATCACCATGATCCCGGTGATGGTGATATAAGTCCAGGGACCTTGGTGGCCCTCTCCGCGTGTGACCGTCTCTCCCCATGGCAGGTGCAGTAAATGCAAGCTGTCAAGTTGGTCGTACTGCAGGGTGTAGGGCTGCACAAGATTGACCACGAACAGCACGGCGAAAAGCGTGTTCAATCCTATCAGCAGCAGACGGTGAATTTTCCCCGTGTACAGGGCGATAAACCAAGGGAACAAAAGCAGAAACAGGAGCGCAGCAGCAAGATTCCACTTAAGCGCCAAGACGAAATCGGTTACATCAACCGAGTGCAGGGCGACACCAATGGAAAGGGCGAACGGAACCGTCAGCAGGCACATCGCGGAAAATACCATCTGTGCGACGTCACGCGGCGTGTTCAGGGCACTAGCGAAGTGATAAACCGCGGCATAAGCCATGATGCAGGCATAAGCCATCATGCCAGCCAACAAATACAAAGATGGAATTACGATTCCGTTCACCGTTCCCCCGCGTAATTCTGGAGTTGGCGACAAGTATAACGGAAAGTATCACGGGTGCGACGACATCAAATCGTTAACTGCCAATCCAGTTTCCAGATGGGCTGGAATCCTAAGATTGGTGTGAAGGTTCATGTGCGGGCAAAGCGTGTGATGCATTTCAAACCAGGTGCTGAGAAACTACCTACATTATTTGGCTCAATGATTGTTTGGCGGTTGCGGGGTACGCGACTTTTATTCTGTACTAGTGCGTGCTGGGCAACAGCCACTCTTAATTGTCTCTTATCGGCACTTAACAGTCTTTCGATCTTTGCAATAGATTACCTGAAAGCAGACGTTCAGACTTGAAGATTATTCTTTGCCTTGCAGGGGTTCGATCAGCCTAGCATCATCCCTCAACCCGACACGATTTAACTCCCTGCTAACCGGCCACGCCTGCATCGATTCTGGATCATGTGGATGAATCATGGGGAGTAACGCATCCTTTTCATGCTCATGATGGGACAGCCAAGTTGACCATTGGTCTGGATCGAGGATCACGGGCATCCGGTCATGGATCGGTGCCATCAGCTTATTGGCGTCGGTCGTGATAATGCAGCAGCTCTCGATGGTTTCGCCTTCCTTCGAGCGCCAAGTCTCCCACAGTCCCGCAAAGGCCATAGGATTACCTGATTTGAGGCTGATGTACCACGGAAATTTCACACCTTTTTCAGTCTTCCATTCATAGAATCCGGAAGCGGGGATGAGGCAGCGGTGGTATTTGAATGCGGACCGGAATGATGGCTTTTCGGCAACCGTTTCACCTCGTGCATTAGCGAGCTTGTTGCCGATGGTTGCATCGTTGGCCCAAGAGGGGATCAATCCCCATTTCATCTTGCAGAGTTGTCTGTGCCCTTCACTATCATCAGCGATGGTGCAGATCCGAGACGATGGGGCAATGTTCCATGATGGGGTAAATTCCAGGTCGCCGGACAGGTTGAAGTGTTCGGCTACCTTACGGGGATTTTTATTCAATGCGAAACGGCCGCACATATCTGTCAATCCACCTTTCTAAACCCATAATGCTTGTGACTGGGCACATACTGTTTCCATGCCTGTATCCAGTTCGTAGCCATTGCGTGCTGTGCCTCCGCCAGAGGTATTTCATGATCGCAAACCATCTTGTAAAGGACAAACTCCAGCCGATCCTTTTTACTGGCATTCCATTTGCTGTTGCGTGGCTCAGGCCACAGGTTGTGGGCGTCAGCAGGTGCACCTCCGATTGATAGGGCTATCAGGTGATCTTCTTCATAATGTTGTGGCTCTCTGTCAGCATAGCCATACTCACTTATCTGCCGTCTTTTGAGATTGTTGGTGAATTCAGCGGGAGGGCGAATCTTTTCGGTATAGCCATTCACACAGATAGTGTATTGGATGTTTGCTTGCGTAACTTCTGTATTGATTGTGCCGGGAGTCAGCAATGGATTGGGCAAATCTGATACCCATGTCGGTAATGACAACACTAGCGCAAGACTGGCCGGCAGTAGAACGAATCGAGTACAGTAGCCCTTCATATTTGGAGAAAATTATGGCTGACCTATCAACGCTCGCACAATACTACAAACTCGCTGACCAGCTCATCGAAAAAGTGAGCAAGGAAGACTTGGCGGAATGTGCCAGACTGATGGCACTGAACGTGGCGCATTATCAATCAAAGTACGGTGAGCTACCTATGGACGAAACACTGGCCATGTTCAGCATGGATAGGCCTAATGCAGCGCAGATCCAGATGTTGACCGATGGCATGGAAATATTTGTTGGGGTGCTGGGCAATGTTGTAGCGGGGATTGGGCAGGAGAGGCATTGAATATCATGATGACGTCAACACTGATTTAAACACTGCTTCAAAGCAGCCATTCGTAAAGGTCCGCAACCGGCACATTCCGGCCCTTCGCCAAATCCCGCTTTGCGGCCCCCGAAGCGATAAATCTGGCGACTGAAAAGCTGGCCAGGTATTGCCCTGACTATCCGTCAGTTTGCAACTCTGACGTGCCGTTCTCAACCCATGTACATGAATTCAGTCAGAAACGATTAGTCGGGTGCATTCTGCGTTGATGACTCGCCCGAGAAGGTCTGAGGCGGATCTTCCAGTCCCTGTGGCTGTTCTTTCTGCGGCGAGGTTGATACTGCCACACTCAGCTCCCTTAACGACAACTTCAGCAGCAAAGCATTCAACCGTAAACTCACCTGATTGAGTGCACCATCCTGAGAAATGTCCTCACGCGCTTCCGCGAACCGCTTCTCCTTGATCTTCTGGATAATCCCAGCGGCAGTTTGGTGAAATTCCTTATGCACCGTGCAAATCTCATCGTAAAGCTCAGAAGGGATCATGCGGTAGCCTTCATTATTAAGCCATTTTCCAAAAATGCATTGATCGGTTGCATTGACCTTAGCAATCTCAATAGATCCCCGCCCATTCAGGAAATCCTTGAATTGTTTTCGCCATAAGGCGTGAGCATGTAGTGCCTCTTCGATTTCAATCTTCATTCCCATTTCTGCCCCTCTTCTTCCTTCCCAGTATCCCCAATGTAAACGGTAGCGCATAGACTATATCTGATCTAACCTATTAATTTGATCGTGTGGAATTACCAGGCATTTGTTTCTCTATTCGTTGCTCGAGGAATCAACAACTCAAACTAAAATCACGCTCAAGTTTCGACCAATTTGGACGATAACCAATAGTACCGCTATGCAATAAGGTTTAAGTAGCCACATTGATTAAAGCCCGCTTAGGCAGACGTCGGAACACCACTTCCCGGTTTGCCCAATTTGGCGCAAAGGAAATCTTAAATGAAGGTAATCATGTTTTCAAACATCAAGATACGCACTCTGCTCCTGTGGGGATTCGGCATTATCATCGGCTTGGTCGTGATCATGGCCGCAGTCGTTTATGAAAGAAGCAGCAATGTGGGCAGTCATATCACGCAAGTGACACGGAATGCCTACCCAAAGATGACGTTCACCGAGACCATACGCCTCAACATCATGCGCAACTGGGCCAACTCACTATTGCTACTCCAGGTTACAAATACCGATGATAGCAATCGCGTCAAGGACGAAATGGCGGCGAACAGCAAAGTGATCACGGAACAGTTCGACGCCCTTGAAAAATCCATCAACTCCGACAAGGGGAAGGACCTCTTGGCCAAGATGAAGGCTGCGCGCGCGGATTATACCGGGCACCGCGCTCAGTTCCTTGACATGCTGAAGTCGGGCAAAAAGGATGATGCCGATCGCTTCCTTGCAGGTACCCTTAAGGAAAAACTCGAAGCGTATGTTGAGGCCGTCAAGGAAATGAATGATTTTCAGGCCGACAAGATTGAAACGCTCAGTGCCGAAACTCTGGGTTTGGCGGCAGGATTAAATACGATTATTTTGTTCCTTTCTGCGCTGGTTGTGCTTGTTTCAATTGCCGCGGCATTGATCGTCGTACGCGTTATCGGCCATGCGCTAGGCGGTGAGGTGTTCTACTCAAACGAGATTGCGCGCGAGATCGCAGCTGGCAACCTCGCCGTCGAAGTACGCACGATGCCCGGAGATAACACCAGTCTGCTCGCGTCAATGAAGGTGATGCGTGACAAGCTGCGTGAGATGGTTTCGAGCATCGGCACAAGCGCCGCGCAAGTCGGGCAGTCGGCGCGAGATCTTGCCCATGCATCAAAGTCGGTGGCTGAGTCATCAGAGAAACAAAGCGCCGCAGCCAGTGCTTCTGCTGCCGCAATTGAGGAAATGACAGTCAGCATTTCACAAATCGCTGACAGCACCAAAGAGGCCCATACCCTCTCAATGAATTCCGAGTCCTTGTCTCGCAAAGGAAGCGCGGTCATTCACGATGCGTCTGCGGAAATGGGCAAGATCGCTGAATCGGTGGAGGCATCGTCTGCAATCATCGGCCGCCTCGAGGAGCAATCAAAAGAAATCTCTGCAATAGTCAACGTCATCAAGGAGATCGCGGACCAGACCAACCTTCTGGCGCTGAACGCCGCAATCGAGGCGGCCCGGGCTGGAGAACAGGGCCGCGGCTTCGCGGTGGTGGCTGACGAGGTTAGAAAACTGGCTGATCGCACCTCACATTCAACTCAGGAAATCGCATTGACGATCAAGAAGATTCAGGACGGCACAAGGAATGCCGTGCAAAGCATGGTTGCCGGTGTTGAGCAGGTCAAGTTAGGAACGAAACTTGCCCAGCAAGCTGGATCATCCATTGTCGAGATCCAGTCCGAAACCGGGCAAGTCGTGGTAGTTGTCAACGGTATTGCCGATTCTCTCAAGGAACAGACAGCCGCAAGCAATGAAATAGCCCGTAACATCGAGAACATCTCGTCCATGGTCGAGGAGAACAATGTGGCAGCTTCAAAAGCCGCTGCTGCTGCTCAGCAACTTAATCAGCTTGCTGACGGACTTTCCCATTCGATTGGTTCGTTCCGCTTATAGATCGCTCAACCAATGGCATTCGATTGTGCAAACAGGCGCACTTCATGGATCAAACCGCCTCCATATATTAGCCAAGCGCAAACGGCAGTTATTGGCACATTGCGGCCCTTCGACTTTCCCGAAAGGAGAGTCTCAACATCTTGGTTCAATTGTTCCACGTAGCACCGCCTACTACAACCAAATGTTAGGCAGACTGCTCGTGGGGAAAACTAGCAATCAGTCCGATGGATTTCACAAACGGCTAACCCCGCTGAAAAGGCAGTTTGGCGTCATCGCGTTCATGACGGATGATCGACAAGCGCGCCAAGATTGTGCAGGATTGCTTGCACTGCATGCTTGCCTTCCTCGATTGCCTCTTTTGCACGGTGGAAGTCGAGCAGGTGGAGGTGGGCTAGCCGCGGCGACACTATGACGTCGGGTGGATCGCCTGCCATGCGGCTGCGGGAGATCCGTACCTGCATGATATCAAGGGCGGAGAGCAGCACGTCGTGCATGGGTGGCACTCTGGACTCTTCGGGCGAATGCGCGGGGACGAGGTCGCCCAGGTGCTCGCGCAGCTTGCGCTTCCATTCACCAATCGGGCTGCCGGGCGAGTTAGTCCGATGGTCCGCGTCCAGGAGGCGGCCTAGCTTGTCGGCGCCGAGATCGACTGCGATCACAACATCCGCGCCCATCGCGCGTGCCAGCGAAACCGGCACTGGATTGACAAGTCCGCCATCCGCCAGCAGCATGCCGTCCTTTAGCACTGGCGTAAACAGACCGGGCAGGGCGATCGAGGCGCGCACCGCTTCGACCGTCGAGCCTTCGCGCAGCCAGACCTCGGCGCCGCTGTGCAGCGCGGTGCTTACCGCTGCGAAAGGCATGGTCAACTGCTCGATGGGGCGATCCACGAAGTTGCGCCGGAAGAACTCCATCACCCGCTCGCCCTTGAGCATCCCGCCGCTCAGGCTTACATCCATGAACCCGACGACGTCCTTCATCCGCAACCCGAGCAGCCACTGTTCGAAACGGTCCAGCTCACCGGCCGCATAGGCGGCGCCTACCAGCGCGCCGACTGACGTCCCGCACACCATATCCGGGCGGATGCCGGCCTGTTCCAGTGCGCGGATGACTCCCACATGCGCCCAGCCGCGCGCGGAGCCTCCACCTAGCGCGAGCCCCACACGCTGCTTGCGCGGTGCGCTCATGCGCGTATCCTCCGACCGGCGGCAGTGAACGCCACGCCAGTCTTCAACCTTATGACCCGCCCGAGTATCTTCATCTTCCTCCGGGAACTCAACACCATCGTCCCATAACTGACGGTACAGATATTCTTCCTCTCTTAATGATGCGAATGACTTTTCATCTGGCTGAAAATCGTTGGACTTATAAGCAAACGGCAATCAAGTTCGTCACTGCGCAAGCTGCGGCGCAAACCAATACGCGTACAACCATAGCAGCGAGAACCCGACGGGCAAAATGATCGGAGTGATTCGAACCAGGGCGTGGATACGACTTCCTACGACACGTCCCTCCGCGTCTGTGCGGTTCGCGACCATCGTGCGCTCATATACCCGGAGAGCGAGGGCATCTGGCGCAGAAAGTTCCAAGCTGGCTTTCATTTGAGAAACCAGCATCGCTTGCTCGCGTAGGTAGACGTCTTGTGCCCACGTTGCCGCATAGATAGAAATTACAATTATGGCAGACAAGGTGATCGCAGCAAATGGTAGAACCTGATGAAAGAAGTATTGCCACGTGAAGCCTGCGTTCCAGGAGGTGGCGTAAGCCGTGAGGAGAAACGCCTGCGACGTGACGTACCAAGTCACCCGGCTGGCGATGAGCGTGTCTTCGGCCTGTATGTCGTCGCGAAGAGACTTGAGTGCATCGGCGAGAGTGAGCGAAGTGGCTTCCATCATACAAACAGTGATCGGTGCGGGTTCGTGACGCCTACCGTTATTACACGGACCAACCGATCCGTACTATTAGAAATAACGGGGCGCGTAAATTTTTGATAAGTAATTGACTCATTGCAAATCCCTCAATTTTGTCTGTCCGCATACGCATAATAATACGGACGGGAGCGATTGTCTCCTTTGGGGAAGAAATGCGAACGGCAGGTTATAGCGGCAGCACAAGCCGGATCGTGGATTTTCCCGATAGCGGAAGTTCAAGGTGCCGGTTTAGCGTCGGCGCGTCGGCGCCGTCCGCTACAACCGGTTGTTAGATGGCTCTGCCCGTTCGCCTCAGGTGAAGTCCATCTTCACCGAGAACTTCCAGGCAAACAGGCGTTATTATGCGCTTTCAAGAGCGTTCCGCCTCGCTAAGGAACGAACGCGCCTTGAACGCCAAGATTACGAGGAGAATACCAAAGGCGATGGCGTACGTGGCGATTAGCCAAAGCACGGTGAGCGCGCCCACTCCCGGCTGCGCCATGAGGATGACGCCGAACACGACCGAGACGAGCCCGCTGAGGATGAGCAGCCATTCGCCCTTGATCTCATTCCGCAGACGGATTGCGGCCACGATCTCGAGAACACCCGTGGCGATCGCCCAGATTGCGATGTAGAACACGAGCGCGAGCGCAGTCAGACCGGGGACTATGAAAGTCATGACCCCGACACCGACGCCTAGCATTCCCTCGAGAAGCAGCAGCCCCCAATGTTCACGTTCCTTGCGTTCCGAGATGGCGGTCCAGACGCCAAGGGTGCCGTCCACCATCGCGTAGGCTCCGAAGAGCAACACCAGCGCGGCGAGCGAGATCCCGGGTTGAAACCAGACCAGGACACCGAACGCGATTGCGACGAGACCACGCAACAGCAACACCCACCAGTTACGAAACAAAATGGCAGCCAGTTTTTTCTCGACGATGTTCATGGTTATACTCCTTTCGGTTGATGGTTCAGGGCCAGCTAACAGTCATTCATATGCCGGATAGCAGCACTTCCCGACGTGCGGCTTCCGACACATTTCAGCCAGTCGGATTACTCAAGAGCGGACGCTCATCCTGCCTAATGTCTGATTTCATTGCTCGTCGTCAGTGAGGCTACCAAACCATGCGCTCCAATGTGCCGGTATTAACGAGCTTGACATGCCTATTTGGCAAAATGATTTCGCTCTACATGTAACACATAAAAAGTCCTTCTCTGTGACAGCCTTAATATGATCATCAAGCCAATATTGATATTGGTCGCTGTATTCACTTATAAATGCGATGGAGTTCTTTGTCAGGTACTCAACAATGTGCATTTGCAAGCAACTGGTATAAGGAGATGGGTTGCCTTCAGTGTATTCATTCCACATGAATTCGTCTGGTAGCACTCCAGCCTTTCTTGTATCGGGTGTATAGCCAAATTCCTTATAAAACGCATCCAGGTTTTTTATCATATGAATTGGCTGCCCATCCATCTCAATGCACGCAACATATCCGTTGGAGCTTTTTGGCGGGTTATATGTAAAGTGAGGCATTGGCTTCTGCATTTCGCCTCCTCATATCTTCATTGGCCTTTCGTAACATGGCACTTTAATGAAATGAGGGATATAAGTAAGACTACGTAGGTGATGCATCTATGTTAGCCACGAAGGACGTCTAAGGGCTATACATTATGCTATTTCGTCGCCCGAGCAGGGACACCTTCGAAGCGCAGAAATTGGCACAGAGCCGCGCTTCAATCTGCCATATTGCCCGCCGTAAAGAGGTACTACGATAATTTTAACTGAACCTTGGGTTTCCGGCCCGGCGACGCTGGAGGAGAATACCCTGCTACTCTGTAAATTGTCCCCTCTAATTTCCTGCCCTTGATAAACCTGATTGATTGGCACGCCACAACCTCATGCATGGCAGTCAGTTCCGCCAACTGCAAACGCACAGCAGCAAGCGATATTCCTGTAGCAACAGCGATCTCCTTGTCGAGTCGCTCACCATGCATTTTCAGGTATTGTATGACTTCATTCATAAATTTTAAATCATGGCAAGTATCGGAACTTCGTATAAGTGGTACTGTACACCGAAAGCTACCGGTCAACATAGCCTGTATAATTGCGGCGTGAGAGTGGTATCAACTTTCCGATAGAGAGTGCTATCAAAATTGATATCACTTTAAATCAGAGGTGCTACACGCTGCTGGGGACCCGACACACAGCGGCCTGTCAAGATTCCAGCAAGCAGACGTTCAAAATCTCAGCTTGTTGTTAGCTGCCCACCCATGAGACAGATCGCACATCTGAAAAAAGAATTGCAACTTAACTCTTGAATGTCACTCCAATCAGCCGCATATACCAAAGTAAATATTAAAGGAGGGTTTTACATGTTGAATAAAGTAATTTACGGTGTTGTTTTGTCGGCCGCGATGTTCTTCTCGAACGGAGTTGCATTTGCGGACGATTCTCCAACACTCGACCAAGTCTATACAGCAGCCCATGCAGGCAGGTTGGAAGACGCGCAAAGGATGATGGACAAAGTTCTTAAAGAACATCCAAACAGTGCCAAGGCTCATTTTGTAGAAGCAGAGTTATTGGCAAAGCAAGGTCAAATGGGCAACGCTGATGAAGAGCTGAAAAATGCTGAACATCTGATGCCTGGTCTGTCATTTGCCAAACCTCAAGCTGTGCAAGAATTAAAAAATCAGATTACGGCAACCCACCGTGTTAGCCAGGCGCCTGCCGACAGCCATCAGGCTGAGTCGAGCAATAGTTTCCCTTGGGGGATACTGCTGCTCGGTGTAGGTGCGATCGCGGTCATTGTTTTAATTATGCGGGCGATGAATGCGCGTAATCCTGCCGTTTTCCCAAGCAACTATCAACCAGGAATGCAAAATACTTCGGTGTCACCCTTGCCCATGCAACCCTATGGCGGCGGAATGGCACCGATGGGAGGCGGGATAGGTAGCGGCATTATGGGAGGGCTTGCCACCGGCGCTGCGGTTGGCGTTGGTATGGTTGCAGGCGAGGAGCTGGCCCATCACTTTATGGATGGAGGTCATAGCGATGTTGGTAACGCGGCTTCCGTTGCAGACTCATGGGGAAATTCCTCTAATGACTTGGGAGGCTCAGACTTTGGTATAGCCGACAACTCTTCCTGGGATAACAACTCAAACGTTGCTGACGTTGGCTCAGACGTTGGTGGAGGTGACTGGGGCTAGCATCATCTTGGAGGATTAATCCTATGAGCATTTTTTGACTGTTTTCTTTTGCGAACCAACAGAGGTCAAAACATAAAATAGTCCGAAAGCTGCGTGTCACCAAAGCCTGTATAAATGCGGCTTCAGAGTGGTATCAAAATTTCGATAGAGAGTGCCATCAAAATTGATATCACTATAAATCACCGGTGCTACACGCTGCTGAATATGCGAGGGAATATGCTGGTGTCGAGTCCTCGTAACGCGTAGGTCGGAGGTTTGATTCCTCTCTCCGCACCAGTAAATCAAGGGGTTACATGCTATGTAGCCCTTTTTTCTTTTTACGGTAGACCGCAGCCCCACAGTTTCTGTATTGTTTGGACTGGCGTCAAAAATCACATCACTTTTTGCAGTGAAAAGTGCGTTGGTCGACCACGGTGTTTGGCTTCCTGTACGTTCGGTTCTGGTGCAAAAGCCCGTCTTAAAGCCTTCTATCAGTGCACAGTTTCTCAATTACAATCTCGGCAGTTCTTCAACTCGCTGATCTAAAATATAAAATATTTGTGGCATGAAAACTGCGAAACAACCAGTACACGTTTCTCTCCTCCCTAAGCGTGTTGTCTTAACACCCCGTTAAGATATTTGCCCCTGATGCGATAACACGCTCAGGGGCATTTTTTTGCCGTTGCCTTTGATGGTGGAATTGATGATGGTCTCCGCATCAAATAACCGTATCGAAAAGATACGCTGAAATTATCCATGAGTTAACTGGGTGGAGTGTCTGGTCGATACAGGTGTCACCGGTGGGGCTTTTACTTTTTCTTGTTCTCGATCATGTCGTGAATAATCGGAGGAAGGATGATTTCCATCGCGTGGCTCATCTTGCCTCCCGGCACGACCAGCGTGTTAGCGCGTGACATGAACGAGTTTGGGATCATGTTAAGCATGTATGGGAAGTTAACACCCCTGGGTTCACGGAAGCGTATCACCACAAGGCTTTCGTCCGGAGTCGGAATGTCGCGTGCGATGAATGGATTGGAAGTGTCCACTGTTGCCACACGCTGAAAATTGATGTGGGTGCGGGAAAATTGCGGAGTGATGTATTTGATGTAGTCCGGCATGCGGCGCATGATGGTATCCACCGTCGCCTCGGCCGAATAGCCGCGCTCTGCGGCATCGCGGTGTATTTTCTGGATCCATTCCAGGTTGACTACCGGCACGACACCGATTCCCAAGTCCACATATTTTGCCGCATCGATCTTGCCGTCGGTAGCCAAGCCGTGCAGCCCTTCATAAAATAGCAAGTCCGAATCTTCTTCTATATCTTCCCAGGGCGTGAAAACGCCCGGCTTCAGGTCAGTCAGACCAAAGTGCTTATTATGCTGTTCGGCTTCTGCTTCACTATGAACGTAGTAACGGCGTTTGCACATACCCGTTTCACCATAGGTTTTGAAAGTTTCTGCGATCTTGTCAAAATGGTTGGCTTCAGGGCCAAAATGGCTGAATGTATTGTTGCCTTCCTTGGCTGCTTTTGCCGCCGCCTCGCGAAACGCGATGCGATCCAGACTGTGCAGACTGTCACCTTCGATGATCGCCGCATGAATTCCCTTCACGGCGCGGACCAGGGTTCGTCGCTCGACGGCGGGTGGAGGCTTGTTGTGGTTCAGTCTTTGTTCACGGCGGAATAGATTTTCAAAGGCACGTTTTACCGTAGTAGTGCCAGCCCCGGATGAACCGGTCACGGCAATCACGGGATGCTTGCGGGACATAGTGAACTCTCCAGAGGGATTTATAATAATTTAGGGGCGATTCTATCCTCAGTTTCAACGGGCTGCTACGGTATTTACGTTACCGCCAGTGGCAAATTTTATGTACAAATCCCCACTAATTCATTGAACTATTCGCCGCATACCCGGTCTATGGTCAAGTTGGTGAAAGCCAGCAACACGTTTCTCCTCCCTGAGCGTGTTGTCTTAACACCCCCTTGTTAAGGCACTTGCCCCCGTTCCGTAAAGTTCGGGGGCATTTTTTTGCCGTTGTCTTTGATGCTGGAATTGATGACGGTCTCCGCATCAAATGACCGTATCGGAAACACCGTGTCATTCGTCAAGCGCGGAAACAGCAAAAATTGGTATATACGCTTTCAGTTCAATGGACAGACCTGCATCCGGTCATCCAGGACGACCATCAAGAGAATCAGTCTATGGAAATCGAGCTCAGGGCCACGCTGCACTAGCAACAGTACCAAGGGCAAACTCGACAATTTCTGCGCTTTAATATGTCCAGCGTGAGTCCTGTTGCGAGTGTTCAAAATTCTGCATGTACACGGGCCGCAAAGATCGAGACCGGACCGCGGTCTGGGTTATATGCCGGATTGAGGACATATTGATAGTCCGCTGTGAGCATCAAGTGTTCAACCGCATGCACAGCACAGGAATAATAGGTTTCCAGAATCTTCTCCATGCCGTAATGCAGGAGTTGCCCGTCGCCGATCAGAATGCCCATCCCGCCGGCGGCAAAGTAATTCAGCGCGTCGCCGGACAATCCGTTTGCGACGGCGGCAACACCAAAAGTGTCATTGTGGCGTCCCCAGCAATCTCCCCGCTTGGACAATCCCGCGGATACCGATCGGTTGATCTCGGTGAATTCGAAAGCTTCCTTGCTGCCGTCGTTCCAACTCGCTCTTGCAAAGAGACCTGTATCTGAAGACACCTCCTGTTCAAGATTGATGGCGATCCCGGGACGCGAACTGCCACGCCGTACCAGCGCAGTATCCGGCGTGCCGTTTGTTTGCTGTGCAAGTTGCAGCGCATCCGCATAACTTCCCATCTTGCCCTGGTTGACGAAGGCCAATAGCCTGAGTTTGCCGGGAAGCTCCCCCAAATGATGCCGTTCCTCCAGTTCGCCTACCCATTCGTGCTGGCTGAATGTCGGATCCAGTATTGTGGAATTTGGGACCGTGGAAAGGTCGAAAAAGCCGCCGCGCAATGTCCACCATGATTGCGTCCATTCGATAGACGTACCTTTGGTGTATCCCCACGCATCAGCCGCATAGTCGAAAGCCCCCGCATCCACGATCGACCAGTTCATGAAGTCGGATCGCGGATCATGCGCATAAGCATTGGTATCGAACACATCGGTTACGGAAAACTTGCCGATCGTCAGGATGATGTTTTCGGCCGTTTGGGTTCGGTCCAGTTGGTTGGCCGAGGATGCAATGGTTTGTGCGTCACCTGCCAAATTGAACACATGCCGGTAAAACAGTCGCGGCAATCTCAGATACGGCGCATTCGCACCGACCTTGTAGGCTTCTCCGCTTGGGAAGCCGGCAACACCTAGGGTATTGCTCAAGCCATACCCCTGGTCGATTTCCGGATTTGCCCAAAGTTCGCCGCCTCCCGCGACGCGCAATCCTGCATACAGCGTCAGGTCGCTGGTTTCAGCGCTGGCGCCATCGGGTTGCAAACTGTTCAGGCCGGTATAGGGTGAAGTAAACGCCGGGTGCCATTGGGTCACGTTGGTGAATTGCCCCTGCACGCTCCATGCTGCCGGTGCAGCTGGCACGGCAACAGGTGCGATGTCGGAGCTGGCAGGAGCCGAAGTTGAAGTCCCGGCGATCGAAAGACTGGAACAACAGCAACAAAGCACGCACAACAATCCCGCTGGAACCTGTTGTAGCCTGAATAAATTGTGGTGTCCGATTTGTCGCAGCACGGTTGATTTTTTCGTCGAGGCAATAATCTTGTGAATAATACGGGAATATCTTTACAGAAATATTTTCTGCTAGAGTAGCATAGCAAGATTTCAATGACCCGAGAAAATGTGAACCAGCATATTAAGTTAACGCTGTCCAATCAAGCCCGCCCAGCCGTGATCAACAAGGAACACACAGAAGCCGAAGCGCTGTTTTATCAGGGCAATCACTGCATGCAGTCCGGCGATAGTGCGGGTGCCGAAGCATACTACAGGCAAGCGTTGCAGATCGCACCGGATTTTGCCGAGGCGAGTGCCAACCTGGGCTTGATGCTGGACAGACGCGGTGACAGCGCAGGGGCCGAAACCTGTTATCGGCGCGCCATACAAATCAACCCGGCATATTCGGAAACCCACCTTAACCTGGGCGCGCTGCTGGCAAACCTGAAGCGGTTCAATGAGGCTGAACTGGCCTATGGCCAGGCAATCGCACTCAAGCCGGATTCGCCTGTGGGCTGGTCTAATCTGGGTGCACTCTATGCCTGCATGAAACGTGATAGCGAAGCGGAGCAATGTTGCCGCAAGGCCATATTGCTTGACGAGACTTATGCTCCGGCCCGTTTCAACCTGGGCTACCTGTTGCTGCGCCAGGGCAGGTTCGACGAGGGCTGGCGCTGCCTTGAGGCGCGCAACTGGTCTTCCGCGCTTGCAGCCCGGCTGTCCTGTCCCCGCTGGCAGGGCGAGTCGCTCGCCGGCAAGTCGCTATTGATCGGCCATGAAGCGGGCCACGGCGACATGATTCATTTCTGCCGCTATGCCGCCGTGCTGAAATCGCAAGGGGCAGCATCGATCACGCTGATCTGCCATCCGCCACTCAAAGATTTATTCATGTCGCTGGAGGGCGTTGATGCGCTTGTTTCATCTGACGACCAGATTCCCGCATCCGGTTGTGATTTCTGGACGCCCATGCTGAGCATCCCCTATTACTGCAAAACCCGCCTGGACTCCATACCAGCAAGGATTCCGTATCTGCACGTTCCTGCAAACCGTATCGAAAAGTGGAAAGGCTTTCTGCCTGCAAGCGGACTACGTGTCGGTTTGGTATGGAAGGGCAGCCCGCAATTCGAGAATGATGCCAACCGCTCCCTACCGTCGCTTGGTACGCTTGCCCCGTTGTGGTCTGTGGCAGGCGCTCGCTTTGTCAGCCTGCAAAAGGGCGCAGGTGAAGCAGAAGCGATCCAGCCTGTCGGCGGCTTGCCGCTTGTCAACCTTGGGCCGCTTGTGGCGGACTTTGCCGATACAGCTGCGGTGGTTGCAAATCTTGACCTGGTGATTTGCGTCGATACCGCGATTGCCCATCTCGCCGGCGCGCTTGGAAAACCGTGTTGGGTCATGCTGCCCGCGTACAAGGCGGATTGGCGCTGGCTGACATCTCGCAACGATACACCGTGGTATCCGCGAACGATGAGGCTCTTTCGCCAGACTACAGCAGGAGATTGGGCAGCCGTCGTTGCCGAACTGGTTGCAGACCTCAAGCAATTGGCAACCTGAACTGCCAGATAATCGCAGTTGATTGGGCAGTGACAGCAGTGGGGCCACGAGGAAGAAATTCGCCACGGCCAATTTGAGCAACGCGTCGCCCTGCAAGATATCGCGGCGAACCAGGACTAAAGCCGGACTAGTTCCTATCCGGCAACTTTTTCTGGAAATAGTGGCATTGCTGTCCAGATGCCTCGATCACATCGAGTATCGGCTTTCGTCTGCTTTTGAATTCAAGCGCACGGCAGCCATATTTGAAATTGACTTCGTGCGTAATGAAGAAATGAATACAGTTGGTGCAATCCGCTGGTTTGCAGCTTGGTTCGGGAATGTAAGTCATGATGTCAGCAACTCAGCAATCTGCAATCGCGGTAATGGCGTGCACTGTGCTGGCATGATTGCGTCGACATGGATTTCAGTGTGCTGAATGCGAAGGTGCTGGCCTGGAAACCGGCAGATCAAACGTTGTCCACGATGAAAATTTTATTGGTCGTCTTTGGTGATGGATATCGACCATGTGTCCGGGCTTTTCGGCATTTCCAGGCTTGACATTCCAATCCGGCAAAACCGTCTAGCCCTGCAAGTAACACAAAAAGTTTCTTTCTCGGTTACCCACTCGATATGATCATCGAACCAATTCTGGTATTGATCGCCATATTCGGTTATAAAAGGAGCGCAGTTCTTGGTCAAGTACTCGATTATGTGCACCTGCAGGCAATCTGAATAAATGGAATGGTCGCCTTTGGTGTATTCATCCCATATAAACTCGTCAGGAAGAACGCCAGCCTTCCTAATATTTTCCGTGTAGCCAAATTCCTTGTAAAACGCATCGAGGTTTTTTATGTTGTGAATCGGTTGTCCATCTATTTCAATGCACGTTACATAACCACCGGGAGTTCTTTGGGGGGTAAAGGTGAAGATCGGTTTTCGCTTCTGCATACTATTCCATGAAATCCGGGTTAATCAATGATTAAAGGCGGTTGCACAGCAGCAAATCAATCATTCACACACGCTCAGGTTATCCATTTCAACAATTTGCTGTTGGCAAATCTGCTTCTTTGTAACTATGGCGCCTGCTTGACGCTGTCCTTGTACGGCTTTTCCAGGAGGCGGCAAGTGATCAAAACAAAAACCAGAACCGCGACGCCGAAAAATACCGGTGTCGAATCGGATGTAAATATTCCCCGGCGAAACAAGAACAAGCATACGGCGATCGCGCATAGCACGGCGAATTTTGTTAACCAGGTAATTCTGCTGGTCACCAGTTGGGAATCTTCAACCACAGGATTCGTTGACATCTGTTCAGAGGGAATGGTATGTCTGGAATCTTTGTAACATGGCATTTGACTAAGAAAAATAGGTAGTAATACTTATGGAATATCCCTCGTGGTCAATCATAAACGGGCGAGTGGGTTGACGCCCGGTGAACCGAAGCAGTGATCGAGGGAATATGAACGGGTGCGGCGCGCCGCCGCGATCAATCCGGTGCTTGGAACAATTCGAGCATCCCGGCAATGTGGGCGAGTTCAAGCATGTTGGATGCGCCGGTTTTCTGCAGAATGTGAGCCCGATGGATTTCCACGGTCCGGTAGCTGATGCCAAGCCGTTGCGCGATTTCCTTGCTGATATGTCCCGAAATGGTCAGCATCAGGACTTCGCGTTCGCGTTCGGTAAGCATTTCCAGACGCAATGCCTTGGTTTGACAGGAATCATTCCGTTTTTTCAGGTGCAGACTCTGCTCCAATGCCTTTTGCACGTGAGCCAGCAATACCGCTCCCTCAACCGGTTTGGTGAGGAAATCCATCGCGCCTGCCTTGATGGTGCGCACCGTGATCGGGATCGTGCCATGGCCCGAAAGAAAGATGACCGGCAGCTGAAAGCCGCGCCATGTTAACTCCTCCTGCAAGGTCGGCCCGTCAATGTCAGGCATGTTGACGTCTAGAATAATGCATCCCAGCATATCGGGAGTACACTTTTCGAGAAAATCCGCCGCACTATGGAATGTTTCCACGGAATATCCTGCTACATCCAGCATCATCGAGAGCGCATCCCTCACCCCCGCATCATCATCCACGATGAATATCTGGAACTGTTCGCTCATGTTGCCAAGGGCAGGGTAAAGTGGAAAGTGGCGCCCCGGGTTTGATTCTGGTCTACCGAGAGCTGTCCGCCATTGGCCTCGACCAGAGAGCGGCTGATGGCAAGCCCCATGCCGATGCCTTTTGACTTGGTAGTAAAGAAGGGCTCAAACAGATGTTTGATATCTCCTTTTCTGAAGCCAGGCCCATCGTCCTGTATCGTCACCCATGCGAGGCTTCCTTCCGTTTTTGTGAAAATGGTGACGTTGACAGGCTGTGGCTGTTTGCCGGCCTCCTCTATTGCCTCGTTGCAGTTGAGCAGCAGATTGAGAAGGACCTTTCGCAAGTGGGTCCGGTTGGCCTCCACCAAAGGGATCGCCGCTTCCAGCCGGAGTTCGGGACGGAAATGCAATTCAAATTCCGACCCTGCGATAGCCAGGGTGGCCAGGATTTCGCTGTTGAGATCAAATATGTCAGTCGAAAATTCGTTCATGCTCAGAATTTCGAGCAATTCGCGGATAGACTGCCCGGCCCGATGAGCTTGTCGTTCGCTTCCCTCGATCGCGATGCGAGCCTTATCTAGGTTGGGGTGCTCGGCCCTGAGCAGCATCAGCGCGGCGTTGCAATATGAAGAGATGGCCAGCAGCGGCTGGTTCAATTCGTGGGCGAAAGCAGCGGCGGTCTGGGCGGCAATCTGGAGCTTCTGCAATTCAGCCATCTCGTTCTGCCGCGCAAGGATTTCCTTTTCCATAATTTTTCGAGCGGTGATGTCCAATACCGTTGAACGGCTCATCATATAATTGCCACCGGAATCATAAATGGCGGAGGCGTTTACGAGCCCGACAAGTACCGTTCCGTCCCTGCGCATCAGTTCGATCTCGAAGTCGCGGGTAAATCCCTGCTCCTTGAAGCGCGGAAAATCATGCCGGAAAGCCTGCTGGCTTGTGGATGTCAATAAGTCTGGCCACTTCATTCTGCCGACGACCTCATCCCTGCTATAGCCCAGCCATGCGAGTTCGGTGTCGTTAATGCGGCGGATGACGCTGTTCCTGTCCAGGGAGTGATAGCCGCAGGGGGCGTTGTTGTAAAGATCTTCAGTTTCCTCGGATGATTTGCGCAGCAATTCCTCGGTGCGTTTTCGCCCGGAGATGTCGCGTACCGTGGCCTGAACAGCGCCTTGCCCGTCGTACTCCATGCGGGTCCACATGACTTCCGCGGGAAACGGACTGCCGTCAAGACGCATGTGTGTCCATTCGAAAAAGTTGGAACCTTCGCGCAATGCGCTTTCAAACATCTGCAGGCCTTTCTCTGCAGAGAATTGTCCGTCGGGTTGCAGTTCGGGCGAGACATCCCACGGGCAGAGGCGGGTGAACTCCGCTTCGCTCTCGACGCCGAACATCCTCAGGGCGGATCGGTTGGCTGAAGTGAACTTGCATGACGGCATTGCGGCCATGATCAGCGCGTCGCGCGAGTTTTCGAACAACAGCCGGTATTTTTCCTCGTTCGAACGCGACTCGAGCAAGCCGCGTCTGCTCTCCGATATGCGTACCACGTAGGCGGCGGCAAAGGGATGTCCGGCCTCGTCGCGTTGTTGGCTGGCGTGAATGTTTACCCAAATGATTTCCCCGTTCTTGCGGATATAGCGTTTCTCGAAAGAATGCGGCCTTTCGTCGTGCATCATCCGATTAAAGCATTCGAAGTTCAGCAGCCGGTCGTCGGGGTGCGTGAGCTCCACCCATGGCTTGCCCAGCAGTTCCTCGCGCGTATAACCGGTGATCCGGCAGTAGCGGTCATTGATGAAGATGATGCGGCCGTTCAAATCCGACTGCACGAAGCCGACGTCGGCCTGATCTACGCTGGTGCGCGAGAGATCATGCTGCAAATGCGGTGATTGTCCGTGCGCTGTTTGTGCGGGCGATACCGGAAAATAATCGGCGAGCACATCCGAAAGGGAATTGATACGGGACAAGCTGTTTTCTGAAGACATTCGTCTGTCACCGGGTTGTACGACTACTTATGTCAAATGGAAATGGCCGCAACATTCCACCATGCCCGCCAGCGCCTATCAACCAACCGCTACCAATACATAATATATCGAAAATTCCGGATTCCGGGTGTTGCCGGGCATCTAGCCCTGTACCGGGATTGCCGGGAAGGTTACCCGTATCAAGGCCCCGCCCAGATTTTTCCCCTGTTCGATCGCAATCGATGCGTTATGGCTATGGGCGATTTCACGCACGATCGCCAAGCCCAGCCCGCAACCGTCAACACCAGTCGAGCCAAGCCGGTAAAATCGCTCGAATACACGTTCGCGTTCTGCGGCCGGAATTCCGGGACCGCTGTCTTCAAATTCCCAGCTTATTCGGCTTGCGCTGCTGCTGCAGCGTACCGTCGCGATACCGCCGGATGGCATATAGCGGAGGGCATTGTCGATCAGGTTGTTGGCCAGTTCTTCCAGCCATACCGGATCGCCCATCACTTTTGCCGGACTCAGTTCGAAGCCGAGATCGACGTTTCGCTGCATCGCAAGCAGCATCCAGCGTTCCGCGACATCCCTGGTCAATTCCGCAAGATCGACGATCTTGGGTGTGATGATCTGCTGGGGTTCAAGACGGCTCAAGGTCAGGAGCTGGTGGGCAAGGTGCGTGATCCGGCGGGTTCCCGCAACGATGTTTTCAAGGTGTTCGCGGGGATCGGAAGAGCGCAGCGCCAACTCAGCCTGCGCCTGAAGCGCGGCAATCGGGGTGCGCAACTGGTGCGATGCATCCGCGACAAAATGCTTTTTTGCATCCAGGGCCGCGGAGAGGCGCGCCAGCAATTCATTGACCTCGGCAAATATCGGGTAAATTTCTTCGGGGATGTTGGTCAGGGGAAGCTGGCTCAAATCGGTATGGGTACGCCGTATCAATTCTTCGCGCAGCGGTTGTATGGACGCCAGCCCGCGACGCACGGTCCTGTTTATCATCAGGATTGCAACGGTGATCAGCAATAATTCCGGAACCAGCATTGCAAACAGAATATCGCTGACCAGCCGGTCGCGTTTCAATTTTGTTTCGGACGACAATACGGTGAATGGCATGCCGTGGTATTCATGAAGCAGTGCGGCGACACGCACCGGTTTGCCATGGTAACTGCCGTCGTAATAGGGATTTTCATTTTCAAACGGCTGCGGGGGAAGCGGCAAACCGATATCGCCGGCTATCGATTTTCCGTTGCCGTCGACAACTTCGTAAAATATCTGGTCGTAAGTATCGGTAAGCAGGATTTCATTGGCGACTTTTGACAATTTCAGGTGCAAATGTCCGTTTTCGGTATCAACAAGCGCGGCGATGGCCAGGGCAGAGGCCATCAGGGCGCGGTCATAGGCCACCGTTGCCGCCTTGTGTGCAACATAATAGGCAACGCCTCCTCCGGACACAAGGATCAGCACCGTCAACGGCAACAATCCCTGCAACAGGTTTCGCGCCAGGCTATGTTTTCTGGTCTTCATCGGTTACCAGGCTGTACCCCAGGCCGCGCACAGTACGAATCACCGCCCCTGCTCCTTCCAGCTTTGTGCGCAATCTTGAAATGACCTTTTCCACAGCATTGACCGAATTGATATCGTCCTGCCAGCCATAAAGCGATTGCAACAGCTGGTCCTTGGTGACGATGCGCCGCACACGAATGGCGATGTATTCGAGTGCGGCAAATTCCCTCGAGCTTAATTCCAGCGGCCTGCCATTTACCGAGGCGCGCCGGCCGACGCTGTCGATGTGCAAATTGCCGATGATTATTTCGGGGTCGGCGTTGCCGTGACTGCGGCGGATCAGGGAACGGATACGCGCTTCCAGTTCGTTCAATGCAATGGGTTTGACCACGTAATCGTCAGCACCCAGGTCAAGCAGGCGCACACGTTCGTCGACTGCCTCCCGGGCCGACAAGATCAAAACGGGTACGCGTTTTCCTGACGAGCGCAAACGGCGCAATATGTCGGCACCATCCCCATCCGGCAGGCCCAGATCGAGCAGCACGACGTCGTAATCCTGGCTGGATAGCCAGCCTTCCGCCTTGCTTCTGTTTGCAGCCCAGTCGGTCACATAGCCATCCTGCTGGAGTGCGCGGCAAATAACTTCGGCCAGGGGTTGATTGTCTTCGACTAACAGCAGGCGCATGGACGGTCAGGAAATGGTCAGCAAGCGCGTTTATGATACCAACATAGAATCGGAATGGCACCCAAGGACACAAGCACGACGAATTTTTGATTCATTCATTACGGTTTACTCCAGCTTGAGTAGAACGCCCGGCTGTATCCCTTCCTGACCGGGCAAACTACTCGAGTTTTTACGGGGCGGGTTACCGCTCCGTTTTTTTTTAGAATATTTCGAGGCGTAGCGAAAATGCAGTATTGCAGAAGTCTGCCCGTAGTGGCGGCGAAGGATTTCGCCGATCCAGATCCCAATTTACGCAACAAAGAATTCCGTGTCCAATATTAGCATCACCCTGGCAGCCATGCTGTTCGCGGGATTGCTGTCGGGGTGCGCTGCGGGACCCGATTTCAAACGCCCGCCCGGACCAGCTACGAGCGGTTATGGGCCCGAGCGGGATCTGACGGCCGCTACCGCATCGGCACCGGTGCTGGACGGCGAAGCACAGCGGTTCAACCCGTCAGCGGATGTTCCCTTCTATTGGTGGAGGCTGTTTCAGTCCCCGCAAATCGACACGCTGGTCGAGCGGGCATTCAAGGCCAACCCGACGATCGAGTCGGCACAGGCGGCCTTGCGCCAAGCCGAGCAATATGCGAATGCGCAGCAGGGATTTTTCTATCCTGCAGTCGGCGCGGGATATTCGGCATCGCGCAACAAATTGGCCGGGAAAATGAGCAGCAGCGCTCCCGGACTGCAGGGCAACGGCGAGAATATCAGCTCCATCCCGCCAAATCCTGTCTATTACAATTTCCATGTGGCGCAGTTGACCGTTGGTTACGCGCCGGATGTATTCGGTTTAAACCGCAGGCAGGTCGAATCGGCACAGGCACAGGCCGATGCGCAAAGGTTTGAACTGGAGGCGACTTATATAACCCTGGCCTCGAACGTGGTCGCTGCCGCGATACAGGAGGCATCCTTGCGTGCCCAGCTTGCGGCGATGGACCAGGTCGTCGACAGCAACCGCAAGACCCTTGATATCCTGCGCGGCCAGCTCAAACTCGGCTATGTGTCTGGCATGGAAGTCGCGGCACAGGAAGCCGCGCTGGCCTCTGCCGAGCAATCGGCGATCCCGTTGCGCAAACAGCTGGAGCAAACACGCGATCTGATCCGCGCGCTGGCGGGCAACTTCCCCGATCAGGACGTGGAGCAGAAATTCGAGCTTGCCGGGCTGCATTTGCCCGAGGAATTGCCGCTCAGTTTGCCCTCCAGGATCGTGGAGCAGCGTCCGGATGTGCGCGCCGCCGAGGAACAACTGCATTTTGCCAGTGCCCAGGCCGGGGTAGCCATCGCCAACACGCTCCCGCAATTTTCCATAACAGCCGCGGCGGGCGGCATGGCTTCAGATCCGGGGTAGATGTTCCGCAGCGGCGGCGGATTTTTCGATCTGACCGCGAATGTCGCCTACACGATCTTTGACGGCGGGACTTTGCGGGCCAGGTCCCGTGCCGCCCAGCAGGCATTGATCCAGGCCGGTGCCGACTACCGCAGCACCATGATTGCAGCGCTGCAGAATGTGGCGGACACGTTGCATGTCATCCAGTCTGACGCAGAAGCACTGAAGGCTGCAAGCACCTCCGAGCAGGCCGCCCGGAATGCGCTTGACCTCACCCGCAAGCAATACCAGGTTGGCTATGTCAACTATCAGACGCTGCTTGCTGCGGAGCAAAGTCACCAGCTGGCCGTGATCAACCTGGTCCAGGCGCAGACCAATCGCCTCGGCGATACGGCGGCGCTTTATCAGGCGCTGGGCGGCGGTTGGTGGAATGAGGACTCGGCTGCCGGGTTAAACAACAAAGACAATTCGCATGCCACTCATTCCACCGATACGGCACGTGAAAGGGATGCACAATGAAAAAAATGATATCGATTTTTGTATCAGCCGTGCTGCTGGGGACCTTCGGATATTTTGGCTGGCAGCAGTTTTATGCTGCCGATCGCACTGCACCGGTCGAACAGCCGTCATCCCGCGTTGCAGGGGACACTTTGACCTATCCCGTTGATGCACCGCAATTGACATTCTTGCGGATCATGCCTGTAAAGGCATTTCCCGAGCCTTTGGTGGAGCCGCTCAACGCGCGCATCGTCTACGACGACAACCACAGTGCACGCGTGTTCTCGCCACTATCCGGGCGAGTCACCGGAATTGACGTTGAAACAGGTCGGCAAGTCAGGGCGGGGGATGCGTTGCTGCGGATCGATTCGCCGGACTTTGCAACGGCTTCGTCGGACAGCATGAAGGCAAATGCCGATTTGTCGCTCAAGCAGCATGCATATGAGCGTGCCAGACAATTATTGGCAATCCAGGGTATCGCGCTCAAGGATTATGAATCTGCCGAAGCCGATATGCATCAGGCCGAAGCAGAATCATTGCGTACCAAGGCGGTCTTGAAGAATCTGGGCAATCACGTCACAACGACGGAAGGCCGGTTCATTCTGCGTGCACCTATCGCCGGTATCGTGAGTGAAAGGAAGGTCAACGCGGGCAGCGAGGTCAGACCGGATGCTGCCGATCCGCTGTTTGTCATTACCGATCCGCGCCATTTGTGGGTACTGGTCGATCTGCCTGAACAAGAACTCGACAAGGTCAGGACCGGCCAGCCTGTTCTGGTCGAGGTGGATGCCTATCCGGGCGAGGTATTTCATGGAAAAGTCACGGTGATCGGGGAAGCCATGGACCCGGTGACCCGCAGAATACAAGTCCGCTGTTATGTGGATAATGCGCAACTCAAACTCAAGCCGGAAATGTTCGCCCGCGTCACGCCGATTGCCGACAAACAATCTGATCTGCCGCGGATACCCAACACCGCACTGGTCACCCAGGGGCTCTATACCTATCTGTTTGTCGAGAAGGCGCTTGGTGTGCTGCAGCGCCGCCGCGTTTCGTTGGCCACCCAGGACAGCGATTTTAGTTACGTCAAGGAAGGTGTGAGTCCCGGCGAGCGCATCGTCACCACCGGCGCGCTGCTGCTCAACTCCGAACTCGCCGGCAATGATTGATGCCCGCAAACAATAGGCCTCTTTAGATCACATGCTGGAAAAACTCATCACTTTCGCCCTGCGGCAGCGCGTGTTCGTGCTGTCCGGCGCAGTCGTACTGGTGGTCGTCGGATGGCGCGCAGTCGACAATCTGCCGGTGGAAGCCTTTCCCGATGTGCAGGACGTCCAGGTGCAGATCGACACGCTGGCGCCGGGCATGGCACCGGAAGAGGTTGAGCGCAGCGTCACGCTGCCGATCGAGCGCGAGATGAGCGGGACACCGCACATGACCCAACTGCGCTCGGTTTCGATCACCGGCCTGTCCGAAGTGATCATGACATTTGCCGACAATACCGATGACTATTTTGCCCGTGCCCAGGTCATGGAGCATTTGCAGAACGTGACGCTCCCGCCCAACGTGCAGCCGGGTCTTGCGCCGATGACCAATGCCGTCGGCGAGATATACCGTTACGTGCTGGACACACCTCCCGGGATGCCGCTCAATGAGGTTCGCGCGGTGCAGGATTGGATGGTGCGGCCGGCGTTGCGGCAGGTTCCCGGTGTGGCCGATGTTGACAGTTTTGGCGGCGCGATCAAGGAATACCAGGTACGTGTCGTACCATCCCTGCTGCGCAAGTTCGGGGTGACGATAGATCAGGTTTCACAGGCTTTGAGCGCCAACAGCAGCAATGCCGGCGGCGGGGTGATCCGGCGCGGCGACGAGGCGCTGGTGGTGCGCAGCATCGGATTGTTCCAGAAGCTGCAGGACATTGCGAACGTGGTCGTTACCGCAACCAACGGCAAGACCGTGCTGGTCGGGGATGTGGCCGAAGTCGGCATCGGCGACCGTCCGCGTTCCGGTATCGTTGCCTTCAACGATCGCGACAATGTGGTCGAAGGCATCGTAGACATGACCAAGGGTCAGAACGCCACCAAGGTGGTCGAGGCCGTCAAGCTGCAAATCGCGGCACTCGGGCAAAAGCTGCCGCCCGGTGTGCGTATCGTGCCCTATTATGACCGTACTGACCTGGTGCACCACACCGTGGATACGGTCACCGAGAACCTGCTGATGGGCGCGTTGCTGGTGGTGTCCATCCTGATCATCTTCCTGCGCAACTGGTATGCGGCGCTGGCGGTTGCGGTCATCATCCCGCTGGCATTGTTGTTTGCCTTCGTGCTGATGGACGCGCGCGGGGTATCCGCGAACCTGATTTCACTGGGCGCGATCGATTTCGGTATCATCATCGACAGTGCGGTGGTGCTGGTCGAGGCGCTGATGGTCAGGCTGGCCCTGGCCAAGGCGGATGAAATCGCGCAGCATCACACATTCAGCTGGCGGGTCCATCTGATCAAGCAGACCTGCATCGAGATGGGTCATCCCATCCTGTTCTCCAAGGCCATCATCATCCTGGCCTTCATGCCGATTTTCACTTTCCAGCGTGTGGAAGGGAAGATTTTCTCCCCGATGGCGTTCACCCTCAGCTTCGCGCTGCTGGGCGCCATATTGCTGACGCTGACGCTGTTACCGTCATTGCTGAGTTATGCGGTGAAGAACAAGGATCTGGCGGAAAAGCACAGCGACTGGATGCAAAGTTTACAGGAGCGATATCGTGATCTGTTGCGCTGGGCCGAATCACGCCGCAAGTCCATCATCTTGGCAGGCCTCAGCCTGCTGGCAATCACCCTGCTGCTCGCTCCGCTGCTCGGCAGCGAATTCCTGCCCAAGCTGGACGAAGGCAACATCTGGCTGACCATCAGCCTGCCGCCGGCCACCGCACTGGACGAGACGAAGAGCATCGAACGTCAGGTGCGGGAAATACTCCACTCCTATCCGGAGGTGGGCAACGTGGTCAGCCAGGTTGGCCGGCCCGATGACGGCACCGATCCCAAGGGTCCGAACAACATGGAGATCATGGCCCACCTCAAGCCGCGCAGCACTTGGCGTTTCCCCGACAAGGAGGCGCTGATCGCCGACATGACGCGCAAGATTCATACGATTCCGGGCGTGCCGACCAACTTTTCCCAAGTGATCGAGGACAACGTCGAAGAAGCGCTGTCCGGGGTGAAGGGAGAAATCGCGGTGAAGGTGTTCGGCCCGGATCTTGAAATTCTGGAAGACAAGGCGGAGCAAGTGGCCGGTATTCTGTCAGGCATACGCGGCGCAGCCGATGTTGCCGCCATCAAGGTGGGCGGACAGGCCGAACTGAACATCAAACTGGACCGAAGCAGGATGGCACGCTACGGTCTCAACATCAACGATGTGAATGCGACCATCCAGACTGCGCTGGCCGGCAGCGCGGTGAATTCGTTTTATGAAGGCGATCGCATTTTCGATGTCACCCTGCGCATCGCGAAACCAAACCGCGATGCGGTGGGCGATGTCGCCAACCTGCCCATTGCGCTGCCCGGCGGCGCCGGCACGCTGCCGTTGGGCTCCATCGCCGACATCGAGGTGCGCCAGGGCGCCGCGCGGATCGCGCGCGAGGCGGGCAGCCGGATGGTCGCGGTCAAGGCCAATCTGCTCGGTCGCGATCAGGGCAGTTTTGTCGCCGAGGCGATGGCCAAAGTGAAGGATCAGGTTAACTTGCCGCCCGGCTATACCATCACCTGGGGCGGACAGTTCGAAAACCAGCAGCGTGCCGTCAAGCGGCTCAAGGTGATCGTGCCGCTGTCGATCCTGATGATTTTTGTGCTGCTGTTCTGGGCCTTCAGTTCCATGCGCAAGGCATTGTTGGTGATCCTGATGGTGCCGTTCACGCTGATCGGCGGCATCGCCGGTCTTGGGCTGGCCGGATTGCACCTGTCCGTGTCTGCCGCGGTGGGCTTCATCGCGGTGGCAGGCATCTCGGTTCAGAATGGCGTGATCATGGTCGAGCAGTTCATGGAGATCATGCGCAACGGGAAGAGTTTGCCGGAAAGCGTGATGGAAGGCGCGGTAGCGCGCTTGCGCCCGATCCTGATGACCGCGTTGATGGCCGGCATCGGCTTGATGCCGGCCGCGCTGTCGCACGGAATCGGTTCTGAAACGCAGCGTCCTTTTGCGGTGGTCATCGTCGGGGGTATCGTCAGCGGCACATTGTTTACCCTGTTGCTGCTGCCGATGCTGTACCCGCTGTTTGCCGAGGAAGCACGCCGGTCCGTGGTTGATGAGTGAACAGCCTTCCTTGACGCCACGATACGGAAGCCGGAAAGAACTGAAGAAATTGAAAGAAATATTTTCATCGCTGCCCTTATCCGCGCATGCAAACTCTGGGCATAATGCGTTCTTGTTAACATATCCCTGCGCGATCCCGAGTTCAGATTTTTCAAACGGGGATACTCGTGGAATCTTGCTTAAGGAAGCTGTCTGATGTCACTTCATCATTCGCATGATCACGGCGGCCATACGCATTGCAGTGGCCACCACCACGGCGATCCGGACAATCATGGCCGGCCCTTTGTCATCGCCGTTGCGCTGAACACGGCATATGTGCTGGTCGAGTTCGGATATGGCTTCGTTGCCAATTCGACCGCTCTGATGGCGGATGCCGGGCACAACCTATCCGATGTGCTGGGATTGCTGCTGGCATGGGGAGCGGCGATTCTGGCACGCAAGACCCCGAGGGGCCGCTTTACCTATGGTTTACGCAGCACGTCGATACTGGCCGCGCTGGCAAACGCGATGCTGCTTATGGTGGCGTGCGGCGGCATCGCGCTGGAGGCCATCCTGAGATTTGCGCAACCGCCCGCGGTGGCCGGCCTGACCGTCACGCTGGTGGCCGGTACCGGCATTGTGGTCAACGGCCTGTCGGCGATTCTGTTCATGAAAGGCAGCAAAGGAGACTTGAACATTCGCGGTGCCTATCTGCACATGGCAGCCGATGCGGCAGTTTCATTCGGTGTGGCGGTAGCCGGATTGACGATGCTGTTCACTCATTGGTACTGGCTCGATCCGGTTGTCAGCCTGGCGATTGTGACTGCTATCCTGATCGGTACGTGGAGCCTGTTGCGCGATTCGGTGCAGCTTGCATTGAGTGCGGTCCCGGCGCATATCGACGTAAAGGCAGTTGAAACTTACCTGCGCGAAATTCCGGGTATCAGCGATATCCATGACCTGCATATCTGGGGCATGAGCACCACCGAAAGCGCCTTGACTGTACATCTGGTGATGCCAGAAGGCTACCCGGGCGATGCTTTCATGGACGACATCATGCGCACCCTGAAAGAGCGCTATTCCGTCCAGCACAGCACGCTGCAAGTGGAGCAGGGGACGACCGATCATGCATGCTCACTGCATTTAGGAACAGAAGCGCACCATATTCATTGAGTTACAGAAATTTCGATGAAACCAGGCCATTCTGCCTAGTTTTGATCCTGATTGCTGAATGTGACATCTGAACGTATTGAAAAGCGCTAATATTAGAGTATCATTATTTACGGTAACTCATGATTTTCTCTCCCTTGTTACCACCCCCTTTTGGCTTGCACTTCTCCTTGCAAGCCATTTTTTTTGCCTTTTATATTCGATAGTTTTCTGTGTCGCGATACCGGTCGCGTGATGCCGGATGTAAAAATGAACATACCGGTTTTCCGGCCAATACACGAAGCCATTTCAGTGGCTCCGTTCTGTATACACCTGAATGACCTTAAATTTTGGCGTGCAAAAAAAGCAAGTTCGTTTGCATTCTCAGACACTCGACGGATAATGAATTATTGACGGGTGATTTTTAAGTAACTGTTATACATTCACGAAGTGCCGGTTCATGCCAGGACCGAGATCAACGCGATAAGCGGCCGGTAATTGGTTGAGGATTTTGATGAGTGAACTTACACACAACAAGCGCAATACATTCCTTCGTTTTATCCCATGGATGGCGGGTTTGCTGGTGCTCTCTATCGCGGCCTGGTACTTCACCCGCCCCGCTCCGATACCGGTGAAATTGGTCAGGGTCGAGCGCGGCATGGTCGAGGCAACGGTGAGCAATACCCGCGCGGGAACGGTCAAGCCGTGTCGCCGCGCAAACTTGGCGCCGCCAACGGGTGGCCAGATCTCGCGGCTGCTGGTGAAAAAGGGGCAGCGCGTAAAGGAGAACCAGATTTTGCTGGAGTTGTGGGACAAGGACTTGCAGGCGCAACTGCGTTTGGCGCAGGAACAACTGGCCATGGCCCGGACCCAGGAACTGCAGGCATGCGTGCAGGCAGACCTCGCTGAAAAAGAAGCTGAACGTGCGCGCCGGCTGAAGGACAAAGGGTTCATTTCGCCGGAAGGATTGGATCAAAAAGTGTCGGCTGCCAAGGTGAGCCGGGCCGGCTGCGAAGTCGCGCACAGCGCGATCGAACAAAGCAAATCACGAATTGCCGCGGCCCATGCGGACTTGCAGCGCATGGTGCTGCGCGCTCCGTTCAGCGGTATCGTGGCGGATATCAGCGGGGAATTGGGCGAGTACGCCACGCCCTCGCCACCCGGAATACCGACCCCGCCCGCGATCGACCTGATCGATGACAGCTGCATGTACGTCAGCGCACCGATCGATGAAGTCGATGCATCCTATGTAAAGGTGGGTCAGGCGGCGCGCATCACGCTGGATGCGATCAAGGGTGTGACTTTTCCCGGCAAGGTCAAGCGCATCGCACCCTATGTGCTCGAGCTGGAAAAACAGGCACGCACCGTGGAAGTGGAGGTGGCGTTCAATAAAGCGCCAACCGCCGAGAAATTGCTGGTCGGCTATAGCGCCGATGTGGAAATCGTCCACGCATCGCATCAGGATGTGTTACGCATCCCGACGCAATCCCTGCTGGAAGGCAACCGCGTATTGCTGTATGGACCCGAGGGCGAACTCGAAGAGCACACAGTGACCACTGGTTTGGCCAATTGGGACCAGACCGAAATCATCTCGGGATTGAAAGAGGGCGACCAGATCGTGGTGTCGCTCGATCAGGCGGGGGTGAGAGCCGGGGTGCGCGTCAGACCCGAGGCGACTCAACCGGATGCGGCGCGAGACAAATGATAGCGTTCAGCAGGGTAAACCGCACGTTCAAGGTGGGCGACCAGGAGGTGGCTGCATTGCGCGATATCAACCTGGAACTGCTTGCCGGCGAATACGTTTCGATCATGGGACCTTCCGGTTCCGGAAAGTCCACGCTGCTCAATCTGATCGGTCTGCTGGACAGGCCGACCTCGGGGATCTACCGGTTGGACGGGCAGGACGTCACCACGCTTGACGATGAAGCGCAAGCCAGGGTCAGAAGCGAAAAGATCGGTTTCGTATTCCAGTTTTTTCACCTGGTCCCGCGTCTTTCGGCGGCCATGAACATCGAACTGCCGATGCTCCTTGCCGAGGTGCCGCCGGAAGAGCGCAAACAGCGCGTCACGCAACTGCTGCAAAGCTACGGCCTGACCGACCGTGCCGACCACAGGCCCGACCAGCTTTCGGGAGGACAGCGCCAGCGCGTCGCGATCGCCCGCGCCACCAGCATGCACCCGCTGGTGCTGCTCGCCGACGAGCCGACCGGCAATCTGGACCAGACCACCGGCAAGGAAGTGATGAGCCTGCTCGAGCAACTGGTCAGCCATGGGGTTGCCCTGATACTGGTCACGCACGATCCCGAACTCGGCAAGCGCGCCGCACGGCAGTTGCACATGGTCGACGGCCAGATCGTTTCGGATACACGCAACAAGGCCTGACCATGAATGCCGGAGACACGCTGCGTTTCGCTTCAGGCAGCCTGCGCGGGGCGCGCACGCGCACACTGCTGATGATGGTCGCCATGTCGATCGGCGTGGCGGCCGTGGTCGTCCTCACCGCACTGGGCGAAGGGGCGCGCCGTTACGTGATCGGACAGTTTTCCTCGCTGGGCACCAATCTGGTGATCGTGCTGCCCGGGCGTTCCGAAACCGCAGGTGTCAATCCGGGCATGCTGCTCGGGCAAACTGCGCGCGACCTGGTGCTGGACGATGCGCAGGCG
Source organism: Gallionella sp. (assembly GCA_049684555.1). Classification (GTDB taxonomy): domain Bacteria; phylum Pseudomonadota; class Gammaproteobacteria; order Burkholderiales; family Gallionellaceae; genus Gallionella. Next base: position 45,993 of record JBAVGB010000008.1, read on the forward strand.
TTGCTGCGCAGCCCGGCGATACGCCGCATCGCGCCACTATCCGTCGGCGCGGCGCAGGCCTCGCGCGGTGCACTCAACCGCGAAGTTGTGGTGATGGGCACGACCGCAAACATGCTGGAGATCCGCCATATGGATCTCGCTCAGGGCCAATTCCTGCCGCAGATCGACCCGCGTTCGGCGTTGCCGGTATGCGTGCTGGGCGCCACCATCAAGAAGGAACTGTTCGGCTCCGAACAGGCCTTGGGTGCATGGCTGCGCCTGGGCGACCGCCGCTATCGCGTGATAGGCGTGCTGGCCAAACAAGGGGAATCCCTGGGCATGAACACCGATGACCTGGTCATTATCCCGGTGGCATCGGCGCATATGCTGTTCAACACCCAGGCGCTGTTCCGTGTCCTGGTCGAAGCCAAAAACCGCGACATGATCGAGCCTGCCAAGCATGATGCCGAGCAAATCCTGATGCAGCAACACGGGGGCGAGCGCGACGTGACAGTGATCACGCAGGATGCGGTGCTCGCCACCTTCGACCGCATCCTGCGAGCTTTGACGCTGGCAGTCGGCGGCATCGCGGCGATCAGCCTTTCGGTCGCGGGTGTGCTGATCATGAACGTGATGCTGATCGCGGTGGCGCAGCGCACCCAGGAGATCGGCCTGCTCAAGGCGCTGGGCGCCCCGCCGGGACAGATCCGCCGTTTGTTCTTCGCCGAGGCTGCGCTGCTTTCCGCGGTTGGCAGCATACTCGGGTTGGTGCTGGGCGAGATTGGCAGCGCGGTGATCGGCCAGATCTATCCCTCGTTGCCGGTCGCGGCGCCGTGGTGGGCGGTGCTCGCCGCATTCGGCACTGCGCTGGGCACCGGCATCCTGTTCAGCGTGATGCCGGCGCGCCGGGCCGCGCGGCTCGACCCGGTGATGGCTTTGGCCAAAAGGTGACGATCATGCTTTTGAACGATCTGTTCCGTCTGACCACTTCCAGCCTTGCGGCTTACCGCATGCGCAGTTTTCTTACCGGGCTGGGTATCGCGATCGGTATCGCGGCGGTGATCCTGCTCACTTCCATCGGTGAGGGCCTGCACCAGTTTGTGTTGTCCGAGTTCAACCAGTTCGGCACCAATATCATCGGCATCCAGCCGGGCAAAACGCAGACACATGGCGCGAGCGTGGGCGTATTCGGGTCGGTGCGGCCGTTGTCGATCGACGATGCCGAAGCGTTGCGGCGCGTGCCCGGCGTGGAATACGTAACGGCGGTGGTACAGGGCAATGCCGAAATCAAGGCCAACGGAAAAAGCCGCCGCGTGACGGTGTATGGTGTGGGCGCCAAGTTTCCGAAGGCATTCAACCTCGGCGTGCAGGTGGGCAGTTCCCTGCCCGAAGAAGACCCTTCCCATGCGCGTCCATTCGCGGTGCTGGGTGCCAAGGTCAGGGGCGAGTTGTTCGGCGCTGAGAATCCGTTGGGAGGCTACTTGCATATCGGCGGTGTGCGCTATCGTGTCATCGGCGTGATGGAACCGAAGGGCCAGGTGCTCGGCTTCGATCTCGATGACACGGTCTTCATCCCGGTCGCGCGCGGGCTGGAATTGTTCAACCGGGTCGGGGTGATGGAGATCGATGTGACCTACCCCGACAACGTCTCTGCGGACAGTGTGGAGCAGGGTGTGCGCCGCGTATTGACCGCGCGCCACGGCCGCGATGACTACACCGTGATTTCGCAGGAGAAGGCGATGGAAGTCCTGGGCTCGGTGCTGAATGTGATCACCTTCGCGGTCGGCGCGCTGGGGGGGATTTCGCTGCTGGTCGGTGGTGTCGGCATACTCACGATCATGACCATGGCCGTCTCCGAACGCACCGGGGAAATCGGTTTGCTGCGCGCGCTGGGCGCGCAAGAACGGCAAGTGATGACGCTGTTTCTGGGCGAAGCGATCCTGTTGTCCGCCGCTGGCGGGCTGGCCGGTCTTGTGCTGGGTATCGGTATCGCACAGGCGTTGCATGTCCTGTTTCCCGCGCTGCCGGTATACACGCCGATATTCTTCGCGGTGCTGGCGGAAACCAGCGCGGTGATGATCGGGCTGATTGCAGGGGTGATGCCCGCACGCCGCGCTGCGCGCCTCGATCCTGTCGAAGCACTGCGCACAGAATGAACAAGCCCGCCAACTGCGACATTTTCTGCAACGTCATCGACAATTACGGTGATATCGGTGTGTGCTGGCGGCTGGCACGGCAGTTGGCGAACGAATTCGGGCTCGTGGTAAGACTGTGGGTGGATGATCTGGCCAGCCTTGCCAAGTTGTGTCCCGAGGCCGATACCGGGTTGGAGCGCCAGCACAGGCGCGGCGTGTCGGTGTGTCTTTGGCGCAAGGAATTTCCCGACGTGCAACCTGCCGAACTGGTCATCGAGGCATTTGCCTGCAAGCTTCCACAGCGCTATCTCGACGCGATGGCGGCGCAGGCGCAACAGCCGCTGTGGATCAATCTCGAGTATCTGTCTGCGGAAGACTGGGTCGAGAGCCACCACAAGCTGCCTTCGCCGCATCCCAAGCTTCCGCTGACCAGGTATTTTTTCTTTCCCGGCTTTACCCCGAAAACCGGCGGTCTGCTGCTGGAAAGCGGCCTGCTGGCGCGGCGCGATGCTTTCATGAACGATGTTGGCCTGCAACAGTCATTCTGGCGTTCTGTCGGTATGGAAATGCCGGCGATCGATACGCTGAAAGCCTCGATGTTTGCTTATGATAATGCCGCATTGCCCGGCCTGTTCGATGCCTGGGCAAACGGCGACCTTGAGGTACTATGCCTGATGCCGGAAGGAAGCATCCTGCCCCGGGTTGGGCAATACTTCGGCGACCCTGTTGCTCATGCCGGCAGCGATTACGTGCGCGGAAATTTGCATGTACGCGTGCTGCCTTTCGTTGAGCAGGAAAGCTATGACCTGCTGCTGTGGGCGTGCGACGTGAATTTCGTGCGCGGCGAGGATTCGTTCGTCCGGGCGCAGTGGGCAGGCAAGCCTTTGGTCTGGCAGATATATCCCCAGCATGACGCGGTGCACTTGAAAAAGCTCGAAGCCTTCCTCATCTTGTATACACAACACCTCGGCCAGCCAGCAAGCCTCGCAGTACAGGGCTTGTGGCAGGCGTGGAATATGGAATACGGGGCGGAAAAGGCCTGGCCGGCCTTCGCAGCGGAAATCAACGAAATTAACTTGCGCGCACAAGACTGGGCACGGCAAATGGCCGAAAACAATCTGGCTTTGAATTTGCTGGATTTTTGCCGGGAAATCGGTAGAATGCGCGCCTTGAAAATTGAAGGGCAACAAACATGAAAACAGCACAGGAAGTTCGCGCAGGCAACGTCATCATGGTGGGCACCGATCCTATGGTGGTGCTCAAGGCGGAATACAGCCGATCGGGACGCAACGGTTCCGTGGTCAAGATGAAGATGAAAAATCTGCTGACCGAAACCGCAAGGGAAACCGTATACAGCGCGGATGACAAATTCGACCAGATCATTCTGGACCGGAAGGAATGCACCTATTCCTATTTCGCCGACCCGATGTATGTGTTCATGGACGGTGAATACAACCAGTACGAGATCGAGGCCGAAAGCATGGGCGACGCGATCAACTACATCGAAGACGGGATGCCCTGCGAAGTGGTGTTCTACAACGACAAGGCTATCTCGGTCGAACTCCCCAACACCATCGTGCGTGAAGTTATCTACACCGAACCCGCGGTTCGCGGTGACACTTCCGGCAAGGTGATGAAGCCCGCCAAGATCAACACCGGATTTGAGTTGCCGGTAGCCGCCTTTATCGAGATCGGCGACAGGATCGAGATCGACACCCGCACCAACGAGTTCAAGAAACGCGCCTGATTACTGCGGATCAATTCGATAAAAGGCCAACCGCAGGGTTGGCCTTTTTATTTGTGGTCGCCGGAATTGTGATCTGTTCTGTTGGGCTTGTTCAAATATTTAGCCCAAATATATTTAGCCAGAATATTTTTCTGGGCAGACAAACTCTTCAGTAATAACTGCGAGGATGCCCCGGAACGTTTGATTTATCCGAACATGCCTTCGAAAAATAGAGCTAAGCTTGCCACTGCAACGGCCAGAGTGGCAAACCATCCTAACTCGCCGAAGAATTTGATTTCATCCAATTCAAACTTTTGGGCTGGCTTCAGGGACATGATAGTACCCTCCAAATAGATAAAACTTGAAACGATATCTGATGAGAGTTGATCATCACTGCATTTTGCGGTGACTCGCAAAAATGTACGCGCATACTACGCATAACCAATCAAAATTGTCAAGTATTAATGCATGTTTCAGCGATCCGGTCCAAGCCAGAACGCATCTCCGCATTTAAATCCGGCCTCAAATAGTTCGCGCAAGCTTTCTTATTGTCGCAATTGTGCAAGCCAAAGCGCCGGTGAGCG
>JBAVGB010000009.1:0-11909 GCA_049684555.1 Gallionella sp.
GACATCTTCCGGGTGATATCCATATCGAGCGGAAAGGGTTTGTTTTTTACGCACCGATTACCAGCGGCATCATCATATCTGTGCTGCTGTCGTTGATACTCTGGATATTCAGAAAATGAATGGGCAATATGACTGAATCCCTGCCAGCAGGCCGGGATTCAGGTGGCACGCAGGGGCGTGCCGCTGGATATTTATTAAGGTAATCAGCGAAAAGCGCCGATTGCTGCAACTCCGGCCCCGGTTTCGGGGCTGGAGTCATATTAAGAAGCTTGCGATGCTTTCGATTTCCGGCCCGGTGCCGCGGCTGGTGTGATCCCGGACAATCTGCACCTAATTCCGGTGATTTTCTCGCCATCCTGGAAACGGGTCGAGTGATAGGCAACCACCTCGCCCTTCGCGGCAAGTTCTGCCAAATAGGCGCGGGTTTTGGCAAGCGAGAGGCCGGCTGCTTCAGCGATTTCGGCATCAAGGCGCTCACCGTTCTTTTTCAGGTATTGCAGGATCTGGTTCATTTGATCGGCGCTAAATGGGTTGAGTTAAAAAGGTCGGCTGGTCGCCGGCTCGATTGATTCAGGCTGAGTCTCTATATTATGTAAGACCTGCCCAGCACGCAATTGCCAATGCGGCGGCGGCCAGAATTGCCAAGCCGGTCATCACCAGGCTGCCTATCATATTATTGTGTCTGTCAACTTCAGTTATCTCGCTCATCTTAACTCTCCTTAAAAGGCAAAAATCTAACCTAACGTCTAAACCGTTTGTGTGACTTAATGAATTCCATTTGGTTCCATCACGAAAACGGGAATTTCGGGCCGTTCAGTATATGGGGATGAGCGATACCATTTCAACCCTGTGCTGCATGGATGTCTGCGGCGATCTGATACGAGCGAAGGCGGGCCGAATGATCGAACATCTGCGAGGTGATCATCAATTCATCGGCACCGGTCCGTTCGATGAACGCCTGCAATGAACGCATCACCGTGTCGGGTGAACCGATCGCCGTGCAGGACAGCACTTCGTCGAGCATCGCGCGGAATTGCGGGGGGATGGGGTCGAGATACCCCTTTAGCGGGGGTTGCAGAGGCTTGGGGTGACCGCTACGCAGGTTGACGAAGGCCTGCTGCATCGAGGTTGCGAGAAGCTGCGCCTCTTCTTCGCTATCGGCCGCAAAAACGTTGTAGCCGAGCATCACGTAAGGCTTCTCCAGTTGGGCCGACGGCTTGAACGTGGCGCGGTATAGCGCGATTGCCTGCATCATTTGCTCCGGCGCGAAATGTGACGCGAAGGCGTAGGGAAGGCCCAGCGCCGCCGCCAGTTGCGCGCCGAACAGGCTCGATCCGAGGATCCATATCGGCACGTGCAACCTCGCGCCAGGCACCGCGCGAACCGCATGGCGTTTGGGGGCCGCGAAATAATCCATCAGCTCGACGACATCATTGGGGAACTGGTTCGGATCGGCGGCGAGATTGCGCCGCAGCGCACGCGCGGTAAGCTGGTCCGAGCCGGGCGCGCGGCCGAGGCCCAGATCGATGCGCCCGGGAAACAGCGATTCAAGCGTGCCGAACTGCTCGGCGATCACCAGCGGCGAATGGTTGGGCAGCATGATGCCTCCCGCACCGACGCGGATGGTCGAGGTACCGCCCGCCACATGCCCGATCAGCACGGCGGTCGCGGCGCTGGCGATGCCCGGCATGCCATGATGTTCGGCCAGCCAGTAGCGCCGGTATCCCCATCGCTCCGCATGACGGGCGAGATCGAGTGTGTTGCGGAACGACTGCGCAGCATCGCTGCCTTCGTTGATCGGGGACAGGTCAAGGATGGAAAAGGGGATCATGCGAGTCACATTGGGGGTAAGTCCTGCATGGGCTATGAGCACAGTTTACCAAATGCAAGCCGTCATCATGAGCGTTGAAGCGTATCAACCTTCCTGATAGAAGGGTAATGCAACCGTGGTAATGCATGCGGCGAGAATATTCTGCTACGCTGCCCGTTTTTTCATTTTGAGTAACCGCTGATGTCGTCCATTTCTTCCCGCGAACGCTGGCTGCTTCCGCTCGGCCTATTCATACTTTCCGTCACATGGGGATACACCTGGGTGCTGGCCAAGCAGGCATTGGAATTTGCACCACCCTTCGCGTTCGCGGCGGAGCGTTGTGCCGGCGGCGCACTGGCCTTGTTTGTCCTGCTCAAGCTGATGGGCAGGCCGCTCAAGCCGGTCGCGCCTGGCGCCACGCTTGCGATCGGTTTGGCGCAAGTTACCGGCTTCATGGCGTTATCCACCTGGGCACTGGTGGAAGGCGGCCCGGGCAAGACCGCTGTGCTGATCTTCACCATGCCGATCTGGACGCTGCTGCTCGCGTGGCCGATCCTGGGCGAGCGCGTCCGCGGCACGCAGTGGCTGGCCGCGGCAAGCACGCTCACCGGGCTGGTGCTGATCATCGAACCCTGGACCACGCATTCCAGCCTGTTCAGCAAGTTCCTCGGCGTCATGGCGGCATTGTGCTGGGCGATCGGTACCGTGCTCATCAAACGCCTTCGTGCCAGACAGCCGGTCGACCTGCTGTCGCTGACCACCTGGCAGATGCTGATCGGCGCGGTGCCGCTGGTGCTGCTCGCGGCAGTCGTTCCCGAGCATCCCACCGACTGGACCGCTGCCTACATCGCCATCCTTGCCTTCATGTCGGTGGTCAGTACCGCGCTGTGCTGGTGGTTATGGATCACCCTGCTCGACAGGGTGCCCGCATGGGAAGCCAGCCTTTCCGTGCTCGGCACGCCGGTGGTGGCGATCGTCTCCTCGCGCCTCACCTTGGGGGAGGAGTTCAAGGTCAGTGAGATGGCAGGCATACTGCTCATCGCACTGGGCCTCGCGCTGCTGTCCCTGATCGGATGGGCCGCGAGCCGGCGCAATCTGACAAAGTAGCTCCGTGCAAGGGCTGGCACGCTGGCCTACTGTCTGGCAAATCGCCATCAAGCCATGTAAGCTACGTTCCGGCAAAGGGGGCCAAACGATCAGCATCTACCAGCTCAAGCCGCGTTTCCAGGCACTGCTGCGTCCTGTCGTTGCACAGCTTGACCGGATGGGCACCACGGCCAATGCAGTCACGCTGTTTGCGATGTTCGTTTCCTGTGCGCTGGGCATCTTCCTGTTCGCGTATCCCTCTCCACGCTTGTTCCTGTTGCTGCCGTTTTGGATGGTCCTGCGCATGGCGCTCAACGCGGTGGATGGCATGCTTGCCCGCGAGTTCGGCCGCAAATCGCCACTGGGTGCCTACTTGAATGAGCTCACCGATGTGGTTTCCGATGCGGCGCTGTACCTGCCCTTCGTGATGATCGCGCCTTTCGGCTGGGGCAGCGTTGCCGGCGTGATCTTCCTTTCCGCCCTGTCCGAAATGACCGGTGCGCTGGGGCCGATGGTCGGCGTCGAACGCCGTTACGACGGTCCGATGGGCAAGAGCGACCGTGCCTTCATGTTCGGCGCGCTGGGCTTGTGGTTGGGTGTGGCAGGCAGCCTGCCCGGCTGGGCATTCTGGATCATGCCTGCCGTCGCGCTGTTGATCGTGATCAACATCGTCAACCGCATACGCAACGCGTTGCAGCAACTGCCCGGGAGTTAAGCCATGTGGTTATCCACCCTGCTGATCGGAGCCGTGCGCCTGCTGGTCGGCGCGACCCCGCGCTGGATCGGCTCAACGCCGACGAACGCCCAGCGCATCTACTTCGCCAACCACACCAGCCATATCGACACCATCGCACTCTGGTCCGCGCTGCCGCCCGCGCTGCGCGCAAGGACGCGCCCGGTCGCGGCCGCGGATTACTGGGGAACCGGCCGTTTGAAACGCTATATCGTTCTGCAGGGGCTGAATGCGGTGCTGATCGACCGCAGCCGCGCCAATCCGGACGCCGATCCGCTGGGACCATTGTATGAAGCGCTCGACAAGGGCGATTCGCTTATCATTTTCCCGGAAGGCACGCGCCAATTCGAAGCGCTGCCGGGCCAATTCAAATCGGGCCTGTTCCATCTCGCGGAGCACTCCCCGCAGGTCGAGCTGATCCCGGTGTATCTCGAAAATCTGAATCGCAGCATGCCCAAGGGTACCTTCATGCCGGTACCGATCGCCTGCACCGTGCGTTTCGGCGCGCCGCTGCAGCGCATTGCCAACGAGGACAAACATGCCTTTCTCAACCGCGCACGCGATGCCGTGATAGGAGCCGCAAAATGAATCCCAGGGAAAAATTCTATTGGCTGGTCGGCGGCATTTTCTGCATATTGGCGATCGCATCGCTGATCGGCTGGGTCCTGCGCCGCCGCGCCCGCAGCGAAGGCGCCATTGCCGTGATCGACAACCTCAAGGCCCGGGTCAACGCGTGGTGTGCCATGGTGGCCATCTTCTCGATAGCCTTCCTGATCGGAACTGACGCAACCCTAGTCATGTTCGCCTTCATCTCGTTCTTCGCGCTGCGCGAATTTATTACGCTCACGCCCACACGGCCTGGCGATCACCGCGCCTTGTCAGTGGCGTTCTTCGTGCTGATCCCTGTCCAGTATTTTCTCATCGGCATCCATTGGTACGCGCTGTTCGCCATCTTCATCCCGGTCTACGCCTTCCTGCTGCTGCCGGTCCTCTCCGTTCAGGCGGAAGATGCGGAGAACTTCCTGGAGCGGACCGCCAAGATTCAGTGGGGCATCATGATCACGATCTATTGCATCAGCCACGCGCCTGCATTGCTGCTGCTAGATATTCCAGGGTACGCTGGACAGAACGCGCTGCTGCTGTTCTATCTGGTGCTGGTGGTGCAGCTCAGCGATGTGCTGCAGTACGTGTTCGGCAAGCTGTTCGGCAAGACCAAAATTGCCCCGGTCTTCAGTCCCTCCAAGACCGTCGAGGGATTCATCGGCGGGGCCGCCAGTGCCACCTTGATCGGCGCAGCGATGTGGTGGATCACGCCATTCACGCCCCTGCAATCCGCTGCGATGTCATTCGTGATCGTGCTGATGGGTTTCCTCGGCGGATTGTCCCTTTCCGCGGTGAAGCGCAGCCTGAATGCCAAGGATTGGGGAACCATGATCAAGAGACACGGCGGGATGATGGACCGCATGGATTCCATCAGCTTTGCAGCGCCGATCTTTTTTCACCTGACCCGTTATTTTTTACCTGGGAGAACAGCGCGTCATTGCACCTAATCTCGGCTGCAACAATATACGGTACAGGGAATCCAGGCTGATAATGGCCAGTCAGCATGCTCGCGAAGACGAACACGGGCGAAGCGGCTTGATATTGAGCTTGAACGCTAACGGTCGGCCACCGGCAGTCAGCCGATACGTCTGCCTTACTGGATGAGGCCTTTGTACAAGAACAGGGCATAGGCACCGACAAGGCCAAAACCGACCGTGCGCGGGATTCTTCCACGGAAGATGATGGACAGGAAATTGGCGACCCCCGCGCCCAGGATGATGAAGGCACCCATTTGGAAGAAAGCGGGAACCTTGATGGGATTGAATACCGCGAACAGGCCGATGCACATCGGGATGCAGATATGCCCGTCGCCGACCTGCGAGGTCAGGACGATATCCTGCCTGCCGATGCGCGTGTAATACAGCGCGAGGAAAGCATTCGGCACGACCATTAGCAGGCCGCTGAACCAGCCCAGCCTGGCAAAGCTAAAATACGGACTATTGTTGGTCGACACCCAGTCCACCAGATGGTTGACCGAGAAGTAGACGCAGTAGGCGCTGGCAGCGAGCAGCACGATGTCGACCAGTAGCGACCAGTGGAACCCCTTGTTCTTGCGGATGTTGTCCTTGAGTACTTCGAATACGTGCAGAACCTGCCAGAACAGGAACAGGCCGACCAGCACCAGGCCGTCATAAAAATCCAGCACCCCGTCCTTGGCCAAGGCCCAGAGCGTTCCGGTGAACAGGAACACTGCAATCAGGGTGAACAGCAGATTCAACCGGTTGATGCGATGGAATTCCGCGTGCTGCCTGGCTTGCTTCTTTGATATCCCTTTTTGAACCGCGGCCGTCGAACCAAAGATGGCGGCCAGACCGAGGATCAGCGTCAGGTTGGTGGCATTGTTGACGAGACAGTTCTCGATGACCAGGCCGCCATTGCTGGCCGCACTGCTCATGACATAGGCGAAGACGAGATTCGGGAATCCGGAACAGTAAGGCATGATCAGCGTGCCGAGGACGGTACCTTCGAAGCCTTTGCTTTCCATCGCATGCAGACGCCAGATCATCACCAGACTTGCCGCCAGGAACACAACAAGCAGTGCCAATGGATGGACCAGAATTCCCTGGATATTTTCGATTGAGATATTCACGGTTAAGATGATGAATAGCGAATCGTGATTCTACCTTGCCTGAGGGAAAATCTTGCGATTGGAGATTCTAGTGATCCGATTCACGGCGCCTGTCGGGTGAGTGCGTTCCTGGTCCGCTTTAGGTAAACTATGCACCTTCTTACAAGGCGGGTCGCCATGAAAAATACTCCCACTCTTCAGGCTAATGAGGCAGCCGAGCGCATCGTCCAATATTTCCAGGCCAACGGGTTTGCCGGTATATCCGAGGCACTCATCATCAGGATACGCCTGAAGGGAGGTGACAGGACGGAAATCGAAGCGGCTTTCGAGGCGGCGCATGAACAAGAAATTTCGCCTCCCGTGCAGCAGTATTTCGAGATGACCCCCTTCGGACACTACTCGAATTTTCGCAGCTTCGCCGAAGCGAGATCTGCCATTCAATCCGATTTTACCGAAGCACTGCGCATGGAGGTGCCAAGGGTGTTCTTCGATCCTGCCCCCGTCGTGATCGACGATGCAATGGGGGCTGGTTCCAAATACGACGTGCTGATGAAAATCACAGACAATGTCGACGGGTATGCGATCGGTATTCTCCTGAATGATCCTGAAGCCTCGTTCCTTGAATATATCGGAACTCACCACGGAGAGGATTGGCAACAAATCATGGGTAATTTTGAAATCACGACTTCTTCCCTGGCGTCTGAAAGCAAGCTGTTCTGACAAACAGATCATATCGATCCCCGGACATCCGGGCATGCGCAAAACAAAAGTAGCACGGCTTGCCGGAATTTATGTTTGCAGACACTGCCCGGATTTCCTCGAATTGCATTACTCCGACCATTACTCACCTTGCATCCCGATTGTCACACTCCAGTTGCGCTTTTCCCGGCAAACACAAAGCGGGCCACTCTGATACACATTGCCCACCTCCGCCGATGTCTGCGTGACCTCGGTGCCAAGCCGTGCCACCAAGATCGCCTGCTGCGCGGCTGGCTTCAGTCGAGTTCATGTTCCGCTTTCATTTCGAAGGTCAAACAAGGCGGTGACGAGCAAACGACGCCGACTGTGCAAGTGGCACGGCCAGGAGCGAGCGAGGAAGTCAACGCAGTTTCACCAGTGAAATGGAATTGGAGTTACGACAGGAAGCACAGTCCCGCAGCAACTTTCTTTCCGCTTGCGCTGCGAGATTCGTTGTCCGCCATAGAAGCGGAACTCGCCGGACTGGCACAGTTGCGCAGCGAACATCCCGCAGGCGATGGGGCCGCACGACTGCTGGTGGAGTTGCATGATGGCCAGATGGTGGAGAGCGTGCTGCTGCCGCGCGGGGGGCTGTGCGTGTCGACGCAGGTGGGTTGTGCGGTGGGTTGTGTATTTTGCATGAGCGGCCGCGCCGGATTGCAACGCCAGCTCGGCAGCGCCGAGATCGTCGCCCAAGTGGTGCTCGCGCGCAGACGCCGCACGGTAAGCAAGGTGGTGTTCATGGGCATGGGCGAACCGGCCTACAATCTCGACAGCGTGATGGAAGCGATCCAGTTACTGGGCACACAGGGCAACATCGGCCACAAGAATCTGGTGTTCTCCACGGTCGGGGATTTGCGGGTGTTCGAGCGTCTGGCGCAGGAAAAAGTCAAACCGGCGCTCGCGCTTTCGCTGCACAGCACCGATCCGTCTCTGCGCGCCCGGTTGCTGCCGCGTGCACCCCGGATCGCGATCGAAGAACTGGTGAAACGTGCCGAGGTTTATGCGCGCGCCACCACTTATCCGGTGCAATACCAATGGACGCTGATCGAAGGCATCAACGACAGCGATGCGGAGGTGGAGCGGATAGCCCGGTTGCTCTCGGGAAAATATGCAGTGATGAACTTCATTCCGTTCAACGCCGTGGATGGGCTCGATTATCGCCGTCCCTCGTCCGGACGGATCGCAGCGATGGTGCAGGCCCTGAAGCAGCGAGGCATTCTCGCCAAGATACGAGACTCTGCCGGGCAGGAGATCGCGGGTGCGTGCGGACAGTTGCGCGCGCGGGCGATAAACGCAATGTAAAATCAAACGGTTCGGTTCGGGCTATCCCGCAAATTCCTGAGACCCCGAATATGTGCGGCGTGAATTCCCATGGCCGGGCTAAACTCGATATAGTGATCGCCGTAATCGATTTTCCGGGCAGCGTAGATGGGTATGTTGTATGGATATTTGGTCAATCACTGGATGACGATACACGGCCTGGCCGTGATGCTGGGCTTGGCCGCTTACGCGACCACCTCGCATACACTGCACCTGCGTCGTCATCCTTCCACCGCCATCGTCTGGGTCGTTTTTCTGATTTCGCTGCCTTATGCGGCATTCCCGCTCTACCTGGTATTCGGCATACGCAAGGTGAAGAGTTTCCGCTCATCAGCCGGCGGCTTCGAATTTTCCGCGCAATCTTCCGGGCCGGTATCTGTTCAGGAACGAACCCGGCAGCTTGCAGCGGTCATGTCGCTGCCGGCAGCTTCATCCTACCGTCAGCTGAACCTACACCAGGACGGGACAGAAGCCATGCGGGCGTTGCGCAACATGTTCGAGGCGGCGGAACGCAGCATCGACCTTTGCACATTCATTTTCGCGCGGGACAGCCTGGGCGACGAAATCGCCGCGATCCTGATACGGCGCGCCCGCGACGGGATAAGGGTGAGATTATTGGTTGATGGCGTCGGCGCCTACATGGGCAAGCGCACCCATTACGACAGTCTGTCGGCGGCAGGTGTCCAGGTAGCGCTGTTCGTCCCCCCTTTGCGTTCGCCCTTGCAGGGCCGCACCAACTTGCGCAATCACCGCAAGTTGGTGATCTCAGACAGCGATTGGCTCTGGTGCGGCGGCAGGAATCTTGCGTCCGAATATTTCGAGGGTGATGCAGCATCTTCCCGCGGGAGCACGGTCTGGGTGGACTTGAGCTTCGATCTGCACGGCATCCTGGCCCGGCAGGCCCAGCAGCAATTCGAGCAGGATTGGGCGTTCGCAACCCGGAGCGCCATGCCGGGGCCGTTGCCTTCAGCCAATCCGGGCCTGCAACACGATACCGCGATGGGGCAGCTGATCGCGAGCGGCCCGGACCAGATCGACGATACGCTCTACACTTTGCTGGTATCGGGCTTCTTCATGTCAGGCAAACGCATCATGGCGGTTACTCCCTATTTTGTGCCCAATTCGACGCTGCTGATGTCGCTGACATTGGCCGCCCGCCGCGGCGTCGCGGTCGATCTCCTGTTGCCCGGAAAATCGAACCATCGCCTTGCCGACCTGGCACGGCACCGCGCGCTTCGGGAACTGACTTCGGCGGGCGGCCGCGTCTGGCTGATGCCGAACATGATCCATGCCAAGGCCGTGGTGATCGATGGCGGACTCGCGCTGGCAGGTTCGGCCAATCTGGATGAACGCAGCCTGTTCCTGAACTATGAATTGATGGTTTCCTTTTATGAACCGTCTGACGTCGAGCGTTTCGCCGCATGGATGGAAGGGCAGCGCAAATCGGCTGCACCCTATCGTGCAAAGACGGCCGGATTGTGGCGGGAAATTGCTGAAGGGATGCTGTTATGGCTGGCTTTTCAGCTATGACCGGTCATCCGAGCGTCTGAATAGCTGACCCTGTTGCCCTGCCGGCAATTTAGCGGACAGACTTGCGGGCTGTTCCGGTAAAAATTCCTTAAGCCAGACCTCCCGGCTGCCTGACCAGCTTCTTGCGGCGCAGCACCTCGATAATCTCGGGAACCACACCCGGATCGTCGATGGTCGACGGCACCATGTATTCCCTGCCGTTGACGATATTGGCCAGCGTCTTGCGCAGCGTCTTGCCGGAACGGGTCTTGGGCAGCCTGGCCAGGATCACCGTGTCCTTGTAGCAGGTGATCGCGCCGATGGACTCGCGTATCCGGGTGATCAACTGCTGTTGCAGGTCGGCCTCGGCGATGGCCGTGCCGGATTTGAGCACCACCAGTCCCATCGGCACCTGGCCCTTGAGATCGTCGTCGCGCGCGATCACCGCGCATTCCGCCACCGCGGGATGGGTCGCGATCACTTCCTCGATCTCGCCGGTGGACAACCGGTGCCCGGCCACATTGATCACGTCGTCGACGCGCCCCATCACGAACACATAGCCGTCTTCGTCGATATAGCCGCCGTCGCCGCTGGTGTAGTAGCCGGGCAGGAAGGTCAGGTAACTGTCGCGGAATTTGTTTTCGTCGCCCCACACATGGTTCAGGCAGGAGGGCGGCAGCGGCAGCTTGAGCGCGATGTAGCCCTGCGTGCCGCGCGGGACCTGGTGTCCGTTCTCGTCCAGTATCTGCACGTTGTAGCCGGGCACCGGTACCGTCGATGAACCGGGCTTGACCGGCATCGGCTCGATTCCCCAAAGGTTCGCGGTGATCGCCCAGCCGGTCTCGGTCTGCCACCAGTGGTCCACCACCGGCTTGCCGCTTTGTTCAGTGAGCCATGCCTGGGTGGGCGGGTCCAGCCGTTCGCCCGCGGAGTAGATGACCTGCAGTTTGCCGAGGTCGTATTGCTTCATCAATACCGCCTGCGGGTCTTCCTTCTTCACCGCGCGGAATGCGGTGGGCGCGGTGAACAGCGCCTTCACGCCATATTCTTCGCAGACGCGCCACAGCGCGCCGGCATCCGGCGTCATGATCGGCTTGCCTTCATACACAATGGTCGTGCAGCCATGCAGCAGCGGGCCATACACGATGTAGGAGTGGCCGACCACCCAGCCGACGTCGGAGCAGGCCCAGTACACGTCGCCAGGCGCGACGTTGTAGATCGCGTTCATGCTGTATTTGAGCGCGACCGCGTGGCCGCCGTTCTCGCGCAGCACGCCCTTGGGTTTGCCGGTCGTGCCTGAAGTGTACAGGATGTACAGCGGGTCGCTGCCCTTCACCGGTGTGCAGCCGACGGGTTTCGCTTTTGCCAGCAAGGTTTTCCAGTCGTGATCGCGCCCGGTGATCATCGATGCGGCGGCCTGCGGGCGCTGATACACGATGCAGCTTTGCGGCTTGTGTCTGGCCAGCTCGATCGCGCGGTCTATCATCGGCTTGTATTCGACCACGCGCTTGACCTCGATGCCGCAGGAAGCGGTCATGATGACCTTGGGTTTCGCATCGTCGATGCGCACCGCCAGTTCCGGCGGCGCGAAGCCGCCGAACACGACCGAGTGGATCGCGCCCAGTCTGGCCACCGCGAGCATCGCGATGACCGCTTCGGGGATCATCGGCATGTAGATGATCACGCGGTCGCCTTTCACCACGCCCAGATCTGCCAGCATCCCGGCGGTGCGCGCCACCACATCGGTCAGTTCGGCATAGGTGTAGCGCGACTTGGTATCGGTGACGGGGGAATCGTAGATCAGCGCGGGCTGGTTGCCGCGCCCGGTCTTCACATGATGATCCAGCGCCATGTAGGCGGTGTTCATCTCGCCGTCGGCAAACCAGTAGCCTAGGCCATCGTTATCGAGCGACAGGATCTGCTGCGGGAATTTGAACCATTCCAGCGCCTCGGCCTGCTTGCGCCAGAAGCCCGCCGAATCTTTCATCGAATGGTCATACTCGGTACGGTAGCTCATGTCGATCCTCCCTGATAAATTC
>JBAVGB010000010.1:0-43671 GCA_049684555.1 Gallionella sp.
CCCCGTCCGCAAGCCCTCTACAGGCAGTTCTACATACTTAGCCAGGCTGTTTGATTTGATCCCGTACACGCCAACCGGCGGGCTGGTAAAGGACGAGTCACCTTAGTTTTAGCTCCGGTCAAAGTGACCCTGACCGGCACGATTCTGTGTAGATTACCTCACTCATCTCGGCCTTGTCCGCTCTTGCGAACGGACAAAACGTCGAGCCCCTCCACAGACAGCAGGGTGTGAGGTCTAGCAGACTAAGCTGCTAAAGCGTACTTTTCGTCGTTTGCGACTAGTTATTTCCAGCTGATTTACGAGGTGGCGGGTCCTCGGTATGCCCTACGCTGCTTTGTAACCCACGTCGAAGCCAAGTCGCCCCCGGTTCGATTTGATACAAGCGTTGCAGATTGTAGTAGGCTCAAAGTGGGATATAACCGAGAAGTTCCGTAGGTTTGTTTATGCTGCCGTGCGCATTCCAGTTTTCGACCGAAGCGTCGTGGCTGATATAGCCGTATTTCGCGATGATGCCGCGCATCCCGGCGGAGTTGGCGGCTTGCATGTCGCGCAGGTCGTCACCGAGATAGAGGCACTCGGCCGCGGTGACGCCGATGAGCTGGCAGGCCTTGAGCAGCGGTTCCGGATGCGGCTTGGCATGGGCAAAGGTATCGCCGCTGACCAGGCAGGAGGCACGCTCGGCATAGCCCAGTGCCTGCATCAGCGGGACGGTGTAGCGGTGCGGCTTGTTGGTGACGATGCCCCACTTTATGCCATGCCGTTCCAGTGTGTCGACAAGTGTTGCGGTGTCATCGAACAGCCGGCTATGCACGCAGATGTTGTTGGCGTAGTAGTCGAGAAAGATGTCGCGCAGGGTGTCGTAGTCGGGATGCCCCGGTTCGATGCCGAAACCGACCATGAGCAGGCCGCGCGAACCGTGCGACGCTTGCGGACGCAGGGCAGGCAAAGGCAGCGGCGGCAGGTCGCGCGTGGCGCGTGTGTGGTTGAGTGCGGCGGCCAGGTCTGGCGCGGTGTCGGCGAAGGTGCCGTCCAGGTCGAACAGTACGGCTTTGATCACCGTCAGTCCTTGCGGCAGGCGATCATGTAGTTCACGTCGGTATCTTTGTCCAATGAATAGACTTGGGTGAGCGGGTTGTAGCTCATGCCGATCAGGTCGGCCAGGTTCAACCCGGCATTGCGGCAGGATTGCGCCAATTCGGAAGGCTTGATGAACTTGGCGTAATCATGCGTGCCGCGCGGCAGCATGTTCAATATGTATTCGGCGCCGATCACGGCGAGCAGATAGGACTTCGGGTTGCGATTGAGGGTGGAAAAGAATACCCATCCGCCCGGCTTGGCCAGCTTGGCGCAGGCGGCGATCACGCTGCCCGGATCGGGGACGTGTTCGAGCATTTCCAGGCAGGTGACCACGTCGTAATGGGCGGGCTGTTCAGCCGCCAGGTCTTCCACGGCGATCTTGCGGTAGTCAACCTGTTTGCCGCTTTCCAGCAGATGCAGTTTGGCCACTTGCAGGGCCTTGTCGGACAGGTCGATCCCAGTCACGTTCGCGCCTGCGCCGGCCATGCCTTCCGATAAAATTCCGCCGCCGCAGCCCACGTCCAGCACGCTCTTCCCGGACAGGCCGGCATTGCGGTCGATGTAATCCAGGCGCAGCGGGTTGATATCGTGAAGCGGCTTGAATTCGCTGTTCGGATCCCACCATTTGTGGGCCAGTTGCGAGAATTTTTCCAGTTCGATGGGGTCGGCGTTGGTCATGGCCAGAACATGTCTGATATTGGTCGGTGAGGCAGAGACTCTAACAAAACTCAAGGCATTAGCCAAATAGAAGGACATGTCGGTCGGATGGTTCTGCGCAGCCCCTCTGTGCTAAAATGCTTGCTTTGATTATCGGGCCGGCAGCCAGCCGGTTCGATCGTTCTTGCAACATCAATTAGGCCAGTCATGGAACAACAATTCGCCAAGGAAACACACCCCGTCAGTCTTGAAGAGGAGATGCGCAAGTCCTATCTGGACTATGCGATGAGCGTCATCATCGGACGTGCATTGCCCGACGTCCGCGACGGCCTGAAGCCGGTGCACCGGCGCGTGCTGTTCGCGATGCATGAGCTGTCCAACGACTGGAACAAGGCCTACAAGAAGTCGGCGCGTATCGTCGGCGATGTGATCGGTAAGTACCATCCGCACGGCGACACCGCGGTGTACGACACCATCGTGCGCATGGCGCAGGATTTTTCGCTGCGCTACCCGCTGGTGGACGGCCAAGGCAACTTCGGTTCGGTGGACGGCGACAATGCTGCCGCGATGCGTTACACCGAGATCCGCATGGCGAAGATCGCCCATGAGCTGCTTGCCGACCTGGACAAGGAAACGGTCGACTTCGGGCCGAACTACGACGGCTCGGAGCACGAGCCGCTGGTCTTCCCTTCGCGTTTCCCCAACCTGCTGGTGAACGGCTCATCCGGGATCGCGGTGGGCATGGCGACCAACATCCCGCCGCACAACATGAGCGAGGTGGTGGATGCCTGCCTTGCGCTGCTGAGAGATCCCGATCTGGATATCGAACAGCTGATCGAATATGTGCCCGCGCCGGATTTTCCGACCGGCGGTTTCATTTATGGGGTGGCCGGCGTGAAGGAGGGTTACCGCACCGGGCGCGGCCGGGTGATCATGCGGGGACGCACCCATTTCGAGGACATCGGCAAGGGCGAGCGGCAGGCCATCATCATCGACGAACTGCCCTACCAGGTAAACAAGGCAAACCTGCTGATGAAGATCGGCGAACTGGTTCGCGAGAAACGCCTCGAGGGCATTTCCGAGATTCGCGACGAATCGGACAAGTCGGGGATGCGCGCGGTGATCGAACTCAAACGCGGCGAGAACGCCGACGTGATCCTGAACAATCTTTACAAGGACACCCAGCTGCAGGACAGCTTCGGCATCAACATGGTCGCGATCATCGACGGCCAGCCCAGCCTGCTCAACCTCAAGGAAGTGATCGATGCATTCCTGCGCCATCGCCGCGAAGTTGTCACGCGCCGCACCATATTCGAGTTGCGCAAGGCGCGCGATCGGGGGCATATCCTGGAAGGCCTCGCCGTCGCGCTGTCCAACGTGGACGAGATCATCGCATTGATCAAGGCCGCAGCCACTCCCGCCGACGCCAAGCGCGAACTGATGGCCCGCGGCTGGCGTTCATCGCTGGTGGAAGACATGCTCAGCCGGGTCAGCGACGCGTCGCGCCCAGAAGGACTGCTGCCCGAATACGGCTTGGTCGGCAAGGGCGATTCCGCCAGCTATCATTTGTCGGACGCCCAGGCGCAGGCGATTCTGGAACTGCGCCTGCAGCGCCTGACCGGGCTGGAGCAGGACAAGATCGTCGGCGAATACCGTGAGGTGATGGACAAGATCACCGACCTGCTCGATATCCTCGCCAAGCCGGAACGCGTCACGCAAATTATGCACGACGAACTGGCGGCGGTGAAATCGCAGTTTGGCGACAAGCGCCGCAGCGAGATCATCACGCACACACAGGACATGAGCATGGAAGACCTGATCGCGCCGCAGGACGTGGTGGTCACCCTGTCGCATGGCGGATACATGAAATCCCAGCCGCTGGACGAATACAAGGCGCAGAAGCGCGGCGGCCGCGGCAAACAGGCCGCGGCAACCAAGGACGATGATTTCATTGACAGTCTGTTCATCGCCAACACCCATAATTACATCCTGTGCTTCTCCAATCGCGGCCGGGTGTACTGGCTCAAGGTGTATGAAGTGCCGCAGGGCAGCCGCATCTCGCGCGGCAAGCCGATCGTGAACCTGTTGCCGCTGGAAGCCGGCGAGAAGATCAATGCGGTGCTGCCGGTAACCGAATTCGTCGAGGACAAGTATGTGTTCTTCGCCACCACGAATGGCACGGTGAAGAAGACTTCGCTGACCGATTTCTCGCGGCCAATGAAGCGCGGCATCATCGCGATCAATCTGGACGAGGACGATCATCTGATCGGCGTTGCACTCACCGACGGCAAGCACGACGTGATGCTGTTCTCGAACGGCGGCAAGGCGGTGCGCTTCGACGAGAACGACGTTCGCCCGACCGGACGCGCGTCGCGCGGTGTGCGCGGCATGAAGCTGGCGCCCAAGCAGCAGGTGATCTCCTTGCTGGTGGCCGAGAATGAGCAGCAGAGCGTGCTGACGGCGACCGAGAACGGCTACGGCAAGCGCAGCCCGATCACCGAATATACCCGCCACGGCCGCGGCACGCAGGGCATGATCGCGATCAAGACTTCAGAGCGCAACGGCAAGGTGGTCGCCGCGACGCTGGTGGAGCCGGATGACGAGATCATGCTGATCGGCACCAGCGGCGTGCTGATCCGCACCCGTGTCAAGGAGATACGCGAGATGGGCCGCACCGCCCAGGGCGTCACGCTGATGAATGTCGAGGAAGGCGAAAAACTGGCCGGTTTGAGCCGCATCGCCGAGCCGGAAGAAGCAGAAGAGTAGGCTCCTTGGAATGATGTTTTTTCTTGCAACTATTTTTAAAACTTCGGAGTAACACAACATGACGATCTACAACTTCAGCGCGGGTCCGGCCGTGTTGCCAAAAGAGGTGTTGCAGCAGGCACAGACGGAATTGATCGACTGGCACGGCAGCGGCATGTCGGTGATGGAGATGTCTCATCGCGGCAAGGAATACATGGGCATACAAGCGCAGGCAGAAGCCGACCTGCGCGAGTTGATGGGCATACCCGTCAACTACAAGGTGCTGTTCCTGCAGGGCGGCGCCAGCCAGCAGTTCGCGATGGTGCCGTTGAACCTGTTGCGCGGCAAGCTTTCTGCTGACTACGTCAACACCGGCGAGTGGTCGAAGAAGGCGATCAGCGAGGCAAAGAAGTTCGGTTATGTGAATGTGGTTGCGAACAATGCCGACAGGAATGCAAGCTATGTGCCTGCGTTCGATACCTGGAAGCTGGACAAGGATGCCGCTTATGTCCATTACACGCCGAACGAAACCATTGGCGGTGTCGAGTTCAACTGGGTGCCCCAAGTAGACAATATGCCCGGAAAGGTTCCGCTGGTCGCGGACATGTCCTCCTGCATCCTGTCGCGCCCGGTCGACGTGTCCAGATTCGGACTGATCTATGCCGGCGCGCAAAAGAACATCGGACCTGCCGGTTTGACCATCGTGATCGTGCGTGACGATCTGGTTGGGCATGCCGATCCGCGGTTGCCTACCATGCTGGATTACAAGACCCATGCCGACAACGATTCGATGTACAACACGCCGCCGACGTTTGGAATCTATATCGCCGGCCTGGTATTCCAGATGCTGAAGCGCCGGGGCGGGATCACCGAGATGGAAAAAACCAACATTGCCAAGGCCAAGCTGCTGTATGGCGCGATCGATGCCAGCAACGGTTTTTACAATTGCCCGGTGGCGACTGCGGACCGCTCGCGCATGAACGTGCCGTTCACTTTGAAAGACACGAATCTGGACGGTGAATTTCTCAAGCAGGCCGATGCGCGCGGATTGCTGCAACTCAAGGGACACCGCTCGGTCGGCGGCATGCGGGCCTCGATCTACAACGCGATGCCGCTGGAAGGTGTGCAGACCTTGGTCGAATTCATGAGCGAGTTTGCCAAGAACCATGGCTAAGACATTCCAGATACTCACGCTGAACAAGATTTCACCGCTCGGCCTGAATCGTTTCCCAGCCGACCGCTACGTCACCGGCTCCGAGATTGCCGAGCCGGATGCGATCCTGGTGCGCTCGTACAACATGCATGAGATGCACATTCCGAAGACTGTGCAGGCCATTGCGCGTGCCGGCGCGGGAACCAACAATGTGCCGGTGAAAGACATGAGCGAACGCGGCGTGCCGGTATTCAACGCGCCGGGCGCGAACGCCAATGCGGTGAAAGAGCTGGTCATCGCGGGCATGCTGATGGCCTCGCGCAACATTGTGCCTGCACTGCATTTCACCGCAAGTTTGCACGGCGACGATGCGACCCTGCATACACTGGTTGAAGACGGAAAAAAACATTATGCAGGCACCGAGCTGCGCGGACGCACACTGGGCATCGTCGGTCTGGGCGCGATCGGCCGCCTGGTGGCCGATGCCGCGATCGGCCTGGGCATGAACGTGATCGGCTTCGACCCGGAACTCACCGTGGATGCCGCATGGGGCCTGTCTTCACAGGTGAAGAAAGCGAACAGCGTGGAAGACCTGCTCAGGCACAGTGATTTTGTTTCCCTGCATGTGCCGCTGCTGGATGCGACGCGCGACCTGATCGACGAAAAGCGCGTCGCGGAGATGAAGGCGGGCAGTGTGCTGCTGAATTTTGCACGCGAAGCGATCGTCAATGAAGATGCGATCCTGGCCGGCATTGCCAGCAGGCATGTGCGCTGCTACGTGTGCGATTTTCCGAGCACCAAGACACAGAACAATCCCGGCGTGATCGCGTTGCCGCATCTGGGCGCGTCGACTCAGGAAGCGGAAGACAACTGTGCTGTGATGGTGGCAGAACAGTTGCGCGATTACTTGGAACACGGGAATATTTCCAACACGGTGAATTTTCCCAATGTCAGCATGCCGCGCGAATCTGCCTTCCGGCTGGCGATCGCCAATGCCAATGTGCCGAACATGCTGGGCCAGATTTCGACCGCGCTCGCCGCGGCTGGCATCAACATTCACAACATGATGAACAAATCGCGCGGCGAAATGGCATATACGCTGGTGGATACAGACAGTCCGATTCCGGCTAAACTGCATGCGCAGATTGCCGCGATACCGGGCGTGCTGATGGTGCGCGATCTGCCCTTGCTGAAAGAAATGTGAACGGAAACCGGAATACCGGGCAATCATGAGCGAGAAATTAAGACAACTGCGCGATCAGATCGACCGACTGGATGACGAAATGCTGAAACTCGTCAATCAGCGTGCGGCGCTGGCGCAACAGATCGGTCATCTCAAGGATGATGGCGTGATTTTGCGCCCTGAGCGCGAAGCCCGGGTGCTGTCGCGCCTGCAACAACAAAACAGCGGTCCTTTGGGCAATTCCGCTGTCGTGAGTTTGTTCACCGAAATCATTTCCCAATGCCGCGCGCTGGAAGCCCCGCTGACGATCGCCTATCTCGGACCGGAAGGGACTTTTTCCGAGGCTGCTGCGCTGAAACGCTTCGGCAGCGCGATCGAGGAACAACCGTGCGCGACCATCGATGAGGTGTTTCGCACAGTGGCCAGCGGGACGGTGCATTACGGCCTGGTGCCGGTGGAGAACTCTTCCGAGGGTGCGGTCGGACGCACGCTGGACCTGTTGGTGAACACCACACTGCAGATCTGCGGCGAAGTGATTTTGCCGATCCATCAATGTTTGCTTGTTCAGTGCCCGCCCGGCCAGCAATGCGAGTTGAGCGCGATCAAGACGGTGTATTCCCATCCTCAATCTTTCGGGCAATGCCAGGGCTGGCTGAATACCCATCTGCCCCATGCGGCGCGCATACCGGTCGCGAGCAATGCCGAAGCGGCGCGGCTTGCCGCGGAAAATCCGCACAGTGCGGCGATCGCGGGCGTACAGGCGGCAGCGCTGTTCGGTTTAAAGGTGTTGGCCGAAAATATCGAGGACGATGCCAATAACACCACGCGCTTTCTGGTATTGGGCAACCAGCAGGTTGCTCCATCCGGCCATGACAAGACTTCGCTGGTGATGTCCACCGCGAACCGTCCGGGTGCGGTGCATGATTTGCTGGTGCCGCTGGCCAAACACGGCGTCAGCATGACCAAGCTTGAGTCGCGCCCGGCGCGTTCGGGATTATGGGAGTATGTGTTCTTCATGGACGTCGAAGGCCATCAGGCCGATGCCAAGGTGGCAGCCGCACTGGCTGAACTGAAAAAAGTCGCCGCTTTTGTCAAGGTGCTGGGTTCGTATCCGGTCGCCGTTTAATAGATCAATCCGGTAAGTTCGATATGGGTACCCTCCGGAAATTCAGAGTTCGCCCAAATGCAAGGCGCGGGAAAAATTTCGCCGCGCCGCATATATTGGATATGTAAGCAAGAAATTTTTTATGCAACGAAGCAGTTGGGATGAAATCTGGATTTATTATGAATTATTCTGAACTGGCACCGCCATATATCCGCGCCATTGCGCCCTACCAACCGGGCAAGCCGATCTCCGAACTGGAACGCGAGTTGGGCATCACCGGCATCGTGAAGCTGGCTTCGAACGAGAACCCACTGGGAGCAAGTCCCAAAGCGGTTGCCGCTGCCCGTGCAGCGCTGGATGAGATCGGACTGTATCCGGACGGCAACGGCTATGCGTTGAAGGATGCGCTGGTCAAGCGCTACGGTGTTTCCCATGACCGGGTGGTGCTGGGCAACGGCTCCAACGATCTGCTGGAATTGTCGGCGCGCGCCTTCCTGACCGTGGGCGACCGGGTGGTTTACTCGGATCATGCCTTCGCCGTATATGCGCTGGCGACCCAGGCAGTCGGCGCAGTCAGTATCAGCATTGCGGCGAAGGTTTTCGGCCATGACCTGGACGCGATGCGCAACGCCGCGGTGGATCAGGGCGCGAAGATGATCTTCGTTGCCAACCCGAACAATCCGACCGGGACCTTTGTGCCCGGTGCCGAGCTGCTTGAATTCCTGCGTGCGCTGCCCGCGCATATTCTGGTCGTGTTGGACGAGGCCTACAACGAATACCTGCCGGCCGAATACCGCTATGACAGCATCGGCTGGCTTGGGGAATTTCCCAACCTGATCATTTTACGCACCTTCTCCAAGGCATACGGCCTGGCCTCGTTGCGGGTCGGCTACGCGCTCGGCGACCGGGAAGTGATGGGCATGCTCAACCGGGTGCGCCAGCCGTTCAACGTCAACAGCATGGCGCAGGCTGCCGCCGTGGCGGCAATCCTGGATACGGAATTCGTGCAGCAAACCTATGCATTGAACCTGCGCGGCATGAAGCAGATTACCGGCGGGCTGACCAAACTGGGTCTTGACTATATTCCGTCATACGGAAATTTCGTCAGCTTCAGGATCGGCGACGCGGCGCGCATTTACCGGCGCCTGCTCGAGTCTGGTGTGATCGTACGCCCGATCGCCAATTACGGGATGCCTGACTATTTGCGCGTCAGCATCGGGCTGGAATCGGAGAATGACAAATTTTTATCTGCGTTAACGCGGATTCTTGGAGAGAAGCAATGATCATCGTAATGGGAAGAGATGTCACCGACCAACAGATCGCCGCGGTGGTCAACAGGCTGGAAGCGGCGGGGCTGAAGGCAAACATATCGCGCGGCATCGAGCGTACCGTGATCGGCGCAATCGGCGACGAAAGGCCGCTGACCGTGGAAATGTTCACGCCGCTGCCCGGCGTCGAGTCGGCGATGCACATTGCCAAGCAGTACAAGATCGTGTCGCGCGAATCGCACCGGGAAAATACCGTCATCGATATAGCCGGCATCAAGCTGGGCGGCAACCAGATCCAGGTGATCGCGGGACCGTGCTCGGTGGAGACGCAGGAGCAGATGGACTTGTCGGCCAGATTCGTGCATGAGGCGGGCTGCCGCCTGATGCGCGGCGGGGCATTCAAGCCGCGCACCAGCCCCTATACCTTTCAGGGCAAGGGCAAGGAAGGGCTGGACATTTTCCGCAAGGCGGCGAGCAAATATAAATTGCCCATCGTCACCGAATTGATGGATATCCGCATGCTGGATACCTTCATGGACAACGATGTGGACGTGATCCAGATCGGCACCCGCAACATGCAGAACTTCGATCTGCTCAAGGAGGTCGGCCGCATCAACAAGCCGGTGATCCTGAAGCGCGGCATGTCGGCAACCATTTCCGAATGGCTGATGGCCGCGGAATACATCGCAGCCGGCGGCAACCACAACATCATCTTCTGCGAGCGCGGCATCCGCACCTTTGAAACCTACTACCGCAACGTGCTGGACGTCACCGCGATCCCGGTGCTGAAAAAGGAAACCCATCTCCCTGTGATCGTCGATCCCTCCCATGCGGGCGGCAAGGCATGGATGGTGCCGGCATTGTCGCAGGCTGCGATCGCCGCGGGCGCCGACGGCCTGCTGGTCGAGATGCACCCCAATCCTTGCGAGGCATGGTGCGATGCCGACCAGGCGCTGACGCCACAGGAATTGAAAGAGCTGATGGGAACGCTGGGCAGTATCGCCAAGGCGATCGGCCGATCGCTCTAGGGGTACGCACCATGTCAGACATGGAATTCACCTTGACGCTGAGCAGACAACATGATTACCGGTTCAATGTGCAATTCGATCTCGCCGGCGTGCCCGATCTGCAAATGGATGAGCCGGCGCCGTTGGGGGCGGGCGCGGGCCCGAATGCGTCCCGGCTTCTGGCTGCCGCGCTGGCGAATTGCCTGTCCGCCAGCCTGCTGTTTTGCCTGGGCAAGTTCAAACAGGATCCGCAGGGGATTAGCGCGCATGTGACCGGAAAAATGGCGCGCAACGAACAGGGACGCCTGCGCGTGGGTGGGATAGACGTGGATATCCGTCTCGAGCAGGAGGTGGATCGACTTGATCATTGCGCCGCACAGTTCGAGGACTTTTGCGTGGTGACCGACAGCGTCCGCAACGGGATTCCGGTCAGCGTGCGGGTGCTGGATTCCGCTGGGCAACTCATACACCAGAGCGAAACATGACTGCAAAGTTATTCAACAAGGTCGTCGTTTTCGGCGTCGGACTGATCGGCGGCTCGTTCGCATTGGCATTGCGAAAAGCGCAAGCGGTGGATACGGTGGTCGGATTCGGCCGCAGCGAACAGACGCTGGTTCATGCGAAGCAACTCGGCATCATCGATCGCATCGGTAGGGATATCGCGGCGGAAGTCGCCGATGCCGATCTGGTCATGCTGGCGACACCGGTCGGACAGATGGCCGAGCTGATGGCGCTGATCGCGCCGCATCTCGGCGCAAAGACCATCATCTGCGATGGCGGCAGCACCAAGAGCGACGTGGTGCGCGACGCATATGCCCAACTCGGTGCCAAGGTGGCGCAGTTCGTTCCCGCGCATCCGATTGCGGGAGCCGAGCAGAGCGGAGCCGCGGCGGCCCGGTTCGATCTGTTCCAATGGAAGAAGGTGGTGCTGACTCCGTTGTCGGAAAACAGCGCGGTATCGGTGGATCGCGTGCGCCGTGCCTGGGAACTGTGCGGTGCCATGGTGAGCCAGATGACGCCGCAACAGCACGATGAAGTGTTCGCGGTGGTGAGCCACCTGCCGCATCTGCTGTCGTTCGCGCTGGTGTACGATATCGCCCAACGCGACAACCGCGATCTGCTGCTTTCCTTTGCGGCGAGCGGCTTCCGTGATTTTACAAGGATCGCGGCCAGCAACCCGGAAATGTGGCGGGATATCTGTATGGCGAATCGCGAGGTGCTGATCAGGGAATTGCAGGTCTACATTGCCGAACTGAACCGGTTGAGTGCTGCGCTTGCGGCGGGCGATGCGCAACAAGTCGAGCAGACCTTCCTCGCCGCGCGCGAGTTGCGCGCCGGCTGGACTTCCAAATAGCCATGGATACGATCTCAACCAGGCGTATCGGGTGGCTGGTGTTGGCCGTCGCGCTGATCTGGTTTTCCAATCTCGAATACCGCAAGCTGATCAAGCCCGACGAAGGGCGTTATGCGGAGATCCCGCGCGAGATGGTGGCCTCCGGCAACTGGGTCACGCCGCGCCTGAACGACCTCAAGTATTTCGAGAAGCCGCCGCTGCAATATTGGACAACTGCGCTTGCGTATGAAGTCTTCGGCGAACACCAATGGACATCGCGGCTGTGGACCGGCCTGACCGGTTTTGCCGGCATCCTGCTGGTGTGGCTCGCCGGCCTGCGGCTGTTCGGGCGCGATACCGCGATTTATGCGGCGATGCTGCTGGGCAGCAGCATGCTATATGCGCTGATGGGGCACATCAACACGCTGGACATGGGTGTCACGTTCTTTATCACGCTGGGCATCGTTGCACTGCTGATTGCGCAACAGGAAATGGAGAAACATCGCGGCCGCTGGATGGTGCTGGCCTGGGCTGCACTGGGCTTGGCGGTACTCAGCAAGGGCCTGATGGGGATCGTGCTGCCCGGCGCGGCATTATTCCTGTATGCCGTGGTGCAGCGCGATTTCACGGTGTTCAAGCGCATGCACTGGCTGGCCGGCCTGGCGGTTTTCCTGCTGGTTACCGCGCCCTGGTTCTATCTGGTGATGAAAGCGAATCCGGAGTTCTTCCAGAAATTCTTCATCTACGAACACTACACACGCTTCACTACGAAGCAACTCGGCCGCTACCAGCCGTGGTATTACTTCGTCCCGATCCTGCTGCTCGGCGCGCTGCCCTGGACGATGGTGATGTTCGACACCGTGGTCAGGACATGGCGCGACAGCAGGCCGGCAAGCGCCGGTGCCAGTGCCCGGGATTCCAAGGTCAAGGATTCCAGGGCCAGGACATTCAATGCCTCAAGATTCTTGCTGGTGTGGGCGGTATTCATCTACCTGTTCTTTTCCGTATCGGATTCCAAGCTGCCGTCCTACCTGCTGCCGATGTTCCCGGCGCTGGCGCTGCTGATGGGCAGGCAATTGGCAACGATGAATATACACAGATTGTTCTGGCTGATCGCACCGGTGTTGCCGCTGACCCTGCTGGCACTGGGCTTCGCGCCTTTTGCCGCGCGTCTGGCAGACACGCCGTTGCAGCAGCAGGGATACAGCGCCTATGCCTGGTGGCTGGTGGCCGCATCGCTGGTCTGGTCGCTGGGCGTAATCGCCGCGCTGGTGTTGCTGCGCCGCCGGAGTGCCGCCCCGCATGCTTTCAGAGACCACAAGTTCGCCGCCGTGCTGGTACTCGCGATCAGCAGCCTGCTGGCCGCACAGCTCGGCACGTCCGGTTATAACACGATCGCGAAAGAGCGTTCCGGGTACTATATCGCCGAGGCGATACGTCCCTATGTCAAACCCGACGAACCGTTCTATTCGGTGGATATGTATGAACAAACCCTGCCGTTCTACCTGAAGCGCACCTTTACGCTGGTGCAGTATCAGGATGAGATGGCATTCGGTATCATGCGGGAACCGCAGCGCTATATTCCGGACCATGCCGCCTTCGCGAAGGTCTGGCAGGCACAGAAGGCCGCGCTGGCGATCATGCCGGTGTCCACATACGAGAAACTCAAACAAATGGATTTTGCGATGAAAATCATTTATCAGGATCCGCAATATATCGTGGTGAGCAAGCCATGATGATACTTTGGAGATTTCAATGAACCTGGTCAGCTTTGGCCTGATCTTCACCGGCGTGATGCTCAATGCCGCCGCGCAGATTCTGATGAAGGCGGGCACCAACGCGATCGGCCAGTTCGAATTCAGCGCGGTGAACATCGTGCCGATCGGCTGGAAACTGGCAACCGAGTGGCACATCCTCGTCGCGATGGGCTGCTACGCGCTCAGCGTGGTGATATGGATCCTCGCGCTGTCGCGCGTGCCGGTCAGCATCGCTTTCCCGATGCTGTCCATGGCCTATGTCGTGAATGCGATCGCCGCTTATTATTTATTGGGTGAGCCGTTCACTTCCACCAAGCTGGTCGGCATGGGCATCATCATATTAGGTGTCATAGTTATCTCTCGCGCGTAAAAATTCAATTTTCATTTTCCATATGAATAATACTTTCCTCCCCTTTTCCAAGCCCACGATAGACGAATCCACCATCGCCGCGGTCGGCGAGGTACTGCGCTCCGGCTGGATCACCAGCGGCCCCAAGGTACTGGAATTCGAGAAACAGCTTTCGGCTTATTTTGGCGGACGTCCGGTGCGCACCTTCAATTCCGGCACCTGCACGATGGAGATTGCGTTGCGCATTGCCGGCATCGGACCGGGCGACGAAGTCATCACCACGCCGATCTCTTGGGTCGCCACCGCGAACGTGATCATCGAGGTCGGCGCGACGCCGGTGTTTGCCGACATCGACCCGGTCACGCGCAACATCGACCTTGATAAAGTCGAGGCGGCGATCACCCCCGCGACCCGCGCCATCATCCCGGTGTATCTGGCGGGCAAGCCGGTGGACATGGACAGGCTGTATGCGATCGCCGAGAAATACGAACTGCGCGTGATCGAGGATGCCGCTCAGGCTATCGGGTCGACATGGAAGGACAAACCGATCGGCTCCTTCGGCGATTTTGTCTCGTTCAGCTTTCAGGCCAACAAGAACATCACCACCTCGGAGGGCGGCTGCCTGGTGTTGAATGACGATATTGAAGCAACATTTGCGGAAAAGTACCGGCTGCAGGGCGTCACGCGCAGCGGCTGGGACGGCATCGAAGTGGACGTGCTGGGCGGCAAGTTCAACATGACTGACATCGCTGCCGCTATCGGTTTGGGACAGTTTTCGAAACTGGATGCGATTACCGCGCAGCGCCGCAAGCTCGCGAAGCATTATTTCGACGTGCTGGGCAAGGATTTCGAGGCGCAGACCGGCGCGCAACTGCCGCCGCAGGATTTCGAATCGACCAACTGGCACCTGTTCCAGGTTGTGCTGCCGGATCGCATCACCCGCCCCGCGTTCATGGAAAAGATGAAGGCGCACAACATCGGCATCGGGTTCCACTATGCGCCGATCCATTTGTTCAAACTGTATCGCGAACGAGGTTTTGAGGAAGGCATGTTCCCGGTCGCCGAGCGCGTCGGCAGGCAGATCGTCTCCTTGCCGATGTTCTATGCGATGAACGAGGCGGATGTCGAGCGCACCTGCGCGGCGATGCGCGAGGTATTGAAACTTTAATCAGGCAGAATATCTGGCCCCTTGCGCCAGACTAGCGTCAAGGCAACTGATTTCGCTATCTGCGCCCCATGCGGTAAAATGCCGCCCTTATGCATTCTACTAAAAATTCACTTTTGTGGGATGAAGCGCAAGGAGCCGCGCAGCGAAGGACGAGACATATCAGATCGATAGGCGAGGAGTGAGCGAGCACGCGACACCGCGATTCACCCGAAAAATGAATTTATGATGAGCACACCCAATCTTTCTGTTGTCATCCCCGTTTACAACGAAGAGCACGGCTTGCAGGCCTTGTTCGACCGTTTGTATCCGGCGCTGGATGCGCTCGGCATCAGCTATGAAATCCTGTTCGTCAACGACGGCAGCCGCGACCGATCCGCGTCGATTCTGCGCGAGCGGTTCCAGAAACGGCCCGACGTAACCCGGGTGATCCTGTTCAACGGCAATTTCGGACAACATATGGCGATCATGGCGGCATTCGAGCATTGCCGGGGACAGCGCATCGTCACGCTGGATGCCGACTTGCAGAACCCACCTGAGGATACCGGCCTGTTGCTGGCGAAGATGGACGAGGGCCACGATTACGTTGGCTCGATCCGCCGGCAGCGCAGCGACAGCTTGTGGCGGCATATCGCTTCGCGGGCGATGAACGGGCTGCGCGAGCGCATCACGCGCATCAAGATGACTGATCAGGGCTGCATGTTTCGCGCCTATGACCGCGGCATCATCGATGCGATCAACAGCTGCAAGGAAGTGAATACCTTCATCCCCGCGCTGGCCTACACTTTTGCGCGCAACCCTGCCGAGGTAGTGGTCGGTCACGAAGAGCGCGCAGCGGGGGAATCAAAATATTCCCTGTACAGCCTGATCCGCCTGAACTTCGACCTGATGACCAGCTTTTCGCTGGTGCCGCTGCAGTTTTTCTCAATGCTGGGCATTGCGATCTCCGTGTTGTCCGGATTCTTTGTGATATTCCTGTTCATACGCCGCATCATCATTGGCCCTGAAGCGGAAGGGCTGTTCACGCTGTTTGCGATCGCGTTCTTCCTGATCGGTATCACGCTGTTCGGTATCGGTCTGCTCGGCGAGTATATCGGGCGTATTTACCAGCAGGTGCGGCACAGGCCGCGTTATCTGGTTGAGGCGATCCTTGAAGAACAGGACCAGGGGCAAGAGACAAGAAACAAGGGTAAAGCGGAGCCGGTGGTTCGGATATGAGTCGGGCTGTCGTTTTTGCGTATCACAATGTAGGCGTCCGTTGCCTGAACGTATTGCTCGCACACGGTGTGGATGTCGCGTTGGTGGTCACGCACCGCGACAATCCGAAGGAAACGATCTGGTTCGACAGCGTTGCGGATCTGGCCGCACTTCACGGCCTTCCGACCATCACGCCGGACAATCCGAATACACCGGAGGTCGTCGCCCGCATCCGCGCCCTGCAGCCGGATTTTTTCTTTTCGTTCTATTACCGCGAGATGCTCAAGCGCGAGTTGCTGGAGATACCTAGGCAGGGCGCCCTGAACATGCACGGTTCGCTGCTGCCCAAATACCGCGGCCGCGTTCCGGTGAATTGGGCGATAATCAACGGCGAGACCGTGACCGGCAGCACCCTTCATTACATGACCGAAAAGCCGGACAACGGCGATATCGTGGCACAGCAATCCGTGCCGATATTGCCCAACGACACGGCTTTGCAGGTATTCCAGAAAGTGACCGTGGCCGCCGAGATGGCTTTGTATGCCTGTTTGCCGAACCTGCTGGCCGGACGCGCGCAGGCGGTGAGGCAGGATCTGAGCAAGGGCGGGTATTTCGGCGGCCGCACCGCCGAAGATGGCATCATAGACTGGTCGCAGTCTGCGCAACAGATACATAATCTGGTGCGCGCGGTGGCGCCGCCCTATCCGGGCGCGACCACGCAGCTGATAGGAAGGCCGATGCGTATCCTGCAAACGCTGGTGACGAAAGAGACTGCCGCCGACGACAAGAAGACCTTCTATGTCAGGGACGGCAAGGCTTATGCGACTTGCGGCCAGGGAGTATTGCGCGTGGTGCGCTTCGAGCTGGGCGGCATCGCAATGAATGCGGCTGAATTTGCGGCGCGGTTCGGCACACAACGATTCGAATTCAATTGTTAAGGAAATAAAAATGAAAAAAATACTGATACTCGGTGTGAACGGATTTATCGGGCACCACCTTTCCAACCGAATTCTCGCCACGACCGATTGGGAGGTGTATGGCATGGACATGAGCACCGACCGGATCAGCGACCTGATCGGTCGCGACCGTTTTCATTTCTTCGAGGGTGATATCACGATCAACAAGGAGTGGGTCGAGTACCACGTGAAGAAGTGCGATGTGATCCTGCCGCTGGTGGCCATCGCCACGCCGGCCACCTACGTCAAGCAGCCATTGCGCGTGTTCGAGCTGGATTTCGAGGCCAATCTGCCCATCGTTCGCGCTTCGGTCAAGTACGGCAAGCATCTGGTGTTCCCGTCCACCTCGGAAGTGTATGGCATGTGCCATGACGAGGAGTTCGACCCGGATAATTCCGAGCTGATCTGCGGGCCGATCAACAAGCCGCGCTGGATCTATTCCTGTTCCAAGCAACTGATGGACCGCGTGATCTGGGGCTACGGCATGCAGGATAACCTCAATTTCACGCTGTTCCGTCCGTTCAACTGGATTGGCTCAGGTCTGGATTCCATCCATACCCCGAAGGAAGGCAGTTCGCGCGTGGTCACGCAATTTCTCGGCCACATCGTGCGCGGCGAAAATATCAGCCTGGTGGATGGCGGGCACCAGAAACGCGCGTTCACATATATCGACGACGGTATTGCCGCGCTGATGAAGATCATCGCCAACAAGGATGGCATAGCGACCGGGAAGATCTACAACATCGGCAACCCGTCCAACAACTTTGCGATACGCGACCTGGCGGTCATGATGCTGAAGCTGGCGAAGGAATATCCCGAGTACCGCGATTCTGCTGCCAAGGTGAAGATCGTCGAAACGACTTCTGCTGCATATTACGGCAAAGGCTACCAGGACGTGCAGAACCGCGTGCCCAAAATCACCAATACCTGCGAGGAGCTGGACTGGAAGCCGACCGTCAACATGGCGGACACCTTGCGCGGAATATTCGATGCTTACCGCGGACAGGTCGCCGAAGCGCGCGGCTTGGTCGATTGATTCCAATCCGATTTGCTCGGTGAAACTGCGTTGGCTTCCTCACTCACTCCTTGCCGTGCCCACTGCACTGTCGGCGTCGTTCGTTCGTCGCCGCCTTGTTTGACCTTCGAAATCGAATTGGAATAAGCATGGCGAAACAACTCGCGCTGAAAATAGACGTGGACACCTATCGCGGCACGCGTGAGGGCGTGCCGCGGCTGGTTGAACTGCTGCAACGGTACAACGCACAGGCAACTTTCTTTTTCTCTCTCGGCCCCGATCACACGGGGCGAGCCATCAAACGTGTATTCCGCCCCGGCTTCATCGGAAAGGTTTCGCGCACTTCGGTAGTGAAACATTACGGCATCAAGACCCTGTTGTATGGCACGCTGTTGCCCGCCCCGGACATCGGCAAGAACTGCGCGGACATCATGCGCATGGTTAAAGTCGCCGGATTTGAAGTCGGCATCCATTGTTACGACCATATCCGCTGGCAGGATCATGTGGCGAGCAAGGATGCCGAATGGACCCGGCGTGAATTGCAGCTCGCGGTAGATCGATATGCCGAAATCTTCGGTGAGCCGCCGCACGCCCATGCCGCGGCCGGATGGCAAATGAACCGCCATGCATTGCGGATGATGCAGCAACTGGGTTTTCAGTATAGTTCCGATACGCGCGGTACGCACCCTTTCATCCCGACCTGGCGAACCGAGATCATCGCCTGCCCGCAATTGCCGACTACTTTGCCGACGCTCGATGAACTGATGAACCGGGACGGCATCACGCCGGACAACGTTGCGCAACATATCCTGAAGCTGACGGAAAATGTGCCAACCACAGGGCAAGTGTATACCCTGCATGCCGAGCTCGAAGGCGGCAAATGGCTGCCGATATTCGAGCAATTGTTGCAGGGCTGGGAGGCGCAGGGATATGAACTGGTGTCGATGCAGCAATATCTCAAGGCGCTGGACGTGACTTCCCTGCCGCACCATGAGGTGGTGATGCGCGAGGTGGAAGGACGCGTCGGTACGCTTGCTGCCCAAGGCTGAGGTCAAGTCCGATGGATCGTAACCGGCTGGTTTGACCGTCGAAATGATATTGGCATAGTATTCTCGTGTAGCGCGTCCGGCCGGATTTTTCAAAGCAGCTTGCCGGCCCGGCGGACGAATTCCATGGTGCAGTGCAAAGGTGGGGAGTGCGATGACTTCACAGGCAATCGTAGGGCTGGACGGCTGGGTGGCCTTTCTCAGCAAGGCCGAGATTCCGGTTCTGAAACAGACTGCACGCGACCTGGGCGCATTGCACGAGGATGCCGAAAACATCAGTGCGCGGGGTGTGGCAGAGGTCATCATGCGCGATCCGATGATGACCGCCAAATTGCTGCGCTATCTGCAAGGCCACAAGCACCGAAGCCAGGAACACGAAGTGGTTCAGGTGGAGCAGGCGTTGCTGATGCTCGGCGTGGAGGCATTCTTCAGCAAGCTGCCGCCAAAGCCGCTGGCCGAGGAGATGTTGCAGGGCAGTACCGTGGCGCTGATCAACCTGCTGAACGTGGTGCGCCGCGCCCAGCGTGCTTCCTATTATGCGCGCGATTGGGCGGTCTACATGCGCGACATGCATTACGAGGAAGTGAATATTGCCGCGTTGCTGCACGATCTTGCCGAATTGCTGATGTGGTGTTTTGCGCCGGACGACATGCTGAAGATCAATACGCTGCAGCAGCAGGACAAGACGCTGCGCAGTCGCATCGCCCAGGAGCAGGTGCTGGGTTTCTCCCTGGCCGATTTGCAGTTGGCGCTGGCGAAAAAATGGTCGCTTCCCAAATTGCTTCTGACCCTGATGGATGACGCGAGTGCGAAGCAGACACGCGTGCGCAATGTCATTCTAGCCGTCAATCTTTCACGCCATTCGGCCAAGGGATGGGGTGATGCCGCACTGCCTGATGATTACAAGGAGATCGGCGAGCTGCTGAAACTCAAGCCGGAAGAAGTGAGGGACATGGTCGGTGCCGAAACGGGGAAATAGCGTTACACGGACAAGCACCGCATCAAGTTGTATCCCCTGATATGGGCGTTCGCCTCGCCATACCTGCTAGTCCATACCGAACAAATCGCGACTGTATATCTTGTCAGCCACGTCCCGTATGTCGTCGGTAATGCGGTTGGCAACGATGATGTCGGACTCCTTCTTGAATTGAGCCAGATCATTCACCACTCTGGAGTGGAAAAACTCCGCTTCCTTGAGCGCCGGTTCATAGACAATGACCTCGATACCCTTGGCCTTGATGCGTTTCATGATGCCCTGGATGCTGGAAGAACGGAAATTGTCAGACCCGCTTTTCATGACCAGGCGATGAATGCCGACTATCCTCGGGTTGCGCTTGACGATGCTTCCGGCAACGAAATCCTTGCGCGTGGTGTTTGACTCGACGATGGCATGAATCAGATTTTGCGGGACATCCTGATAATTGGCGAGCAACTGCTTCGTGTCTTTGGGCAGGCAATACCCGCCGTACCCGAACGAAGGATTGTTGTAGTGATCGCCGATGCGCGGGTCTAGGCAGACCCCCTGTATGATCTGTTTGGTATCAAGCCCGTGGGTGGCCGCATAAGTGTCGAGTTCATTGAAGAACGCCACGCGCATGGCGAGATAGGTATTGGCAAACAGTTTGACCGCCTCGGCCTCGGTCGAGTCGGTAAACAGGGTCGGTATATCTTTCTTGATCGCGCCTTGTTTGAGCAGATTGGCAAAGGTCTCGGCGCGCTTCGAACGCTCGCCGACAACGATGCGCGAGGGATGCAGGTTGTCATACAGCGCGCGTCCCTCGCGCAAAAACTCCGGCGAGAAAATCAGATTGCCGCAATTGAACCGGGCCCTGGCCTTGACGGTGTAACCGACAGGAATGGTGGATTTGATCACCATCACGGCCTGCGGGTTGATGCTCATCACATCCTGAATCACCGACTCGATCGAGCCGGTATTGAAGTAGTTGGTCTCCGGGTCGTAGTCCGTCGGCGTGGCGATAATGACATAGTCCGCGCCGGTATAGGCTTCGCGCTTGTCCAGGGTGGCTTTGAGGTTGAGCTTGCGGTGGCTGAGATAATCCTCGATCTCGGCATCTTCAATAGGCGATTGCTTGCGGTTAAGCATGTCGACCTTTTCAGGCACTATGTCGACTGCGACCACCTCATTGTGCTGGGCAAGCAGCACAGCGTTGGAAAGGCCCACGTAACCGGTCCCGGCAATGGCAATTTTCATCGTATTTGGCTTTCAATGACAAAGGATCGCATTATACTTGCAACGATGTTTCGATAGCGTTACGGACCTTTTCATACAGATCATTCGACAGGCACTCGATACGGATAATATCCGGCATGGATCTCAGCCAGGTGAGCTGGCGCTTCGCCAATTGCCGCGTTGCTGCGATGCCGGTTTCCAGCAATTGGACTTCATCGATCTCGCCTTCCATGTAATGCCAAGCCTGGCGGTAGCCGACGCAGCGCATCGAGGTCATGTTCGGCTGTAACGGATATTTCTCGCGCAGCACGCGCAGTTCGTCCACCAGGCCGAGTGCCAGCATGGCCTTGAAGCGCGTGGCGATGCGGGCGTGGAGTTGTGCGCGGTCAGAGGGGGCGAGCGCAATGGGGATGATGCGATAGGGCAGTGTGGCGTTCTGCTGTTGGCCGATCAGCGCAGACATCGGTTGTCCGGTGATGCGGTAGATCTCCATCGCGCGCTGGATGCGTTGTGTGTCGCCCGGTTTCAGGCGCGCTGCAGTTTCCGCGTCGACCTTGGCAAGTTCGCTATGCAGATGTTCGATGCCGTGCTGCCCAATTTCTGCGTCGATTGCGGCGCGCACTTCCGGGTCGGATGACGGCAGGTCGCTGAGTCCTTCGCGCAGTGCCTTGAAGTACAGCATGGTACCGCCGACCAGCAGCGGAATCTTGCCGCGCTGCGTGATGTCATGCATCAGGCGCAGCGCATCGTGGCGGAACGCGGCGGCGGAATACGCTTCGGTGGGGTTGATGATGTCTATCAGGTGATGCGGGGCTCGGGCGAGGGTGGCGGCATCCGGCTTGGCGGTCCCGATGTCCATGTCGCGAAACACCATTGCCGAATCGACGCTGATGAGTTCCACCGGAAGTTGCCTCACCAACTCAATAGCAACACCAGTCTTGCCGCTGGCGGTGGGACCCATTAAAAAAATGGCGGGAGGCAATTGCTTCATTGGAACAGCCAGGCAGGGTGATGAATAACGCAGCGAGCAAACCCGGATGCGCGAAGCCGCGCATAACCAGCCACTTGGCCGCTTGCGGCCTTAGTCGAATGGCTAGTAGTTCTATCAGCGAGAGCCGAGATAGTACGGGATGGGTACAGCGAGGGTCGA
This sequence comes from Gallionella sp., assembly GCA_049684555.1. GTDB lineage: Bacteria > Pseudomonadota > Gammaproteobacteria > Burkholderiales > Gallionellaceae > Gallionella. The sequence continues at coordinate 22,355 of JBAVGB010000010.1, forward strand.
GCGAGCACGCGACAAAGCATGCCAGATGCGCAGTAGCTTTGCATCATCCGGTTATTGCCCGCGCATGAACATCTTGTCGAGATCATGCAAGCTCAACTGAAACCAAGTCGGACGGCCGTGATTGCACTGGCCGGAGCGTTCGGTTTGTTCCATCTCGCGCAGCAGCGCGTTCATCTCGGGGATGCTGAGGATGCGGTTGGCGCGAACCGCACCGTGGCAGGCGAGGGTGGCCAGCAGTTCGTCGCGTCGTTCGGTCAGCGCGCGGCTCGCACCGAATTCGCGCAGTTCGCCGATCACGTCATGGGCTGCGGCTTCCGCTTCGGATTGTTTGAGCATCACCGGCATCGCCCGCACCGCGAGCGTGGTGGGCGAGAGCGGAGCGATGTCAAAGCCTAGTTTGTTAAGCGCGTCTTGTTCTGTCTCTACGGTGGCAACTTCCAGGGCGTCGGCATAGAAGCTTACCGGGATCAGTAGTGGCTGCGAGGCTATCTGTTGCGCGTCCAGCGAAGCCTTGAGTTTTTCGTACACGATGCGTTCATGGGCGGCATGCATGTCCACCACGATCAGGCCCTGTGCATTCTGTGCGAGGATGTAGACGCCGGAGAGCTGGGCCAGTGCGAAACCGAGAGGCGGGATCACTTGGTCGGAAGTCAGGGATGCCGCATCGGTATGGTCATGTGATGGTGCGGTTCCAGCGATTTCGTTTTGCTTTTTTCCCGCAAACGCGTCCCATACGTGGTATGCCGCGCCGGATTGGGCGATAGCCAAGCCCATGTTCTGTTGGGTAGGAAAATAGGATGCGGCTTGCTGCGTTGCTTCAGATTGGGCATCCTTGCCGCTTGCCGGAACAGCGAGCGCCTGTTGCAGGGTATGAAAGATGAATTGATGCAGACCCTGGCTCTCGCGGAAGCGGACCTCGATTTTGGCGGGGTGCACGTTTACGTCTACTTGCTCGGGCGGCAGTTCCAGAAACAGCACATAGGCAGGATGCCGCTGGTGGTGCAGGATGTCCTGGTAGGCCTGTCGCAGCGCATGACTGGCAACCTTGTCGCGCACAAAGCGGCCGTTCACAAAAAAATACTGCGCATCGCGGCTGGCGCGCGAATAGGCGGGCAATGCCGCCAGGCCTTGCAATGACAAGTTCGCCGCGCTGCGCGAGACGGCCACTGCGGCGTGGCCGAACTCTTCGCCGAGCACAGCGGCGACGCGCTTCAGCGCGGCTTGCCCGCCCTGCATCGCCGGCAGCTGCCAGACGACGCGCCCATTGTGTTGTAGCGAGAAAGCGATATCGGGGCGCGACAACGCGATGCGTTTGAAGGCTTCCTCGCACCAGGCGAACTCGGTGGCCTCGGATTTCAGGAATTTGCGCCGTGCCGGCGTGTTGAAATACATCTCGCGTATTTCCACGGTCGTGCCTGGCGCATGACTGGCGGGGACGGGTTCGCTGAGCCGCCCCTCGATCGCGTCAACTTTCCATCCGTGTGCATCCGAGCCTGTACGGCTGGTTAGGGTGAGTTGCGCCACCGCCGCCATGCTGGCCAGGGCTTCGCCGCGGAAACCCATGCTGGCGACCTGCTGCAGATCATCCAGTGTTGCGATCTTGCTGGTGGCATGGCGCGTCAGCGCCAGCGGCAGATCGTCCCCGGCGATCCCCCTGCCATTGTCCTGCACCCGCAGCAGTTTGATGCCGCCTCCCTCCAGCTGCACCGATATCCCGGTTGCGCCGGCATCCAGGCTGTTCTCGAGCAATTCCTTCAGGGCTGCGGCCGGGCGCTCGATGACCTCGCCTGCCGCGATTTGGTTGATGAGCAGTTCGGGGAGGAGCCGGATGGCAGGCATGGATTCGAGACAGTGAAATTTTGTCCACGGATTATAGCGGAGATGCGCCGGCGTTTTGCCTGGACAATACTTGCCGGCGCACTTGATTGCGCGCTTGATTCGGCATGCAGGAGTCGAATATTCGGGAATGTATCAGGCCTGCATTCGGCTTGACTTTTTACCGAATTGGGTGCTGAATTCGCACCCGTAGTTGACCAGATTACTCGTGTATAACCCCTCCAAGGAGAACATCGTGAAACATCTCAAAAGTTTGTTCGTTGGTTTTGCACTGGTTGCGTTGGCAAGTCCGGTTTTCGCTGCAGATTCAGCTGGTTCGATCACGATCATGGCGCCGGCGAATGGTGCGGTGCTGCAGAGCGGCAGCGGCAACAAGCTGGAATTCAACGTCCATTTGAGCCCGAATGGCAATCATGTGCATATCTATGTCGACGATCAGCATCCCATCGTTGACCGTGATATCAGCCATTGTCCATGCAGCATCGATTTGCCGGAATTGTCATCCGGAAAACATACCATCGCTGTGAAAGAGGCGACAGTAAGCCATGCCTTGACTGGCGTTGAAGATTCCGTGACGGTAACGGTCAAATAGCCGTAACAACTTTGCAGAATTTCATTTATGCACTCGTCCAGGTAATCCATAACCTCGGTGCCGTAACCGTGGTGGGTACTGCCGCATCGGCCATTTGGCTGGCGCACGGCAATGCCGCGGTTCAGCACCGGCTTGCATTCGTGATGGCATTGGCCTGGGCTGTGCAGGCGGCAAGCGGTGCCCTGTTTGGTATCACCACCTATTATTTCGAAAGGAACCTGCCGGATATCCATGGCATCGCAGTGGATGCGCTGCTGGTCAAAATAATCTGTGCTGTTGCCGGTTTTATCCTGGCAGTTGTTTATCTGAAATCTCATTCCGGATGGAGTGTCGACAAACAATTTTTCGCATGGCGAATTTCGCTCGTGCTGGGTGTGGTAGCGTTGAGTTCGGCAGCTTTTTTACGCTGGTTTTCCTGAAGACATGATCCGGTTACGGCTTGACGTCTGCTTTCCATAGTTACTGTCAACGTAGTGCAGGTATAATCGCACCCGCTAAGAATTGTTCGCGGCAATAATTTCTGTCCGGGCACAAAACATCCATAAGAAAAATACAGGAGAGGAAAATGCGCATAGGCATACCAGCGGAGACAGCCGCAGGGGAAAAGCGGGTTGCGACGGTGCCGGAGGTAGTGGAGAAACTTATCAAGCTGGGTTTCAAGGTCGCGGTTGAGTCGGGCGCTGGAGATGGGTCGAATTGCAGCGACGATACCTACCGCGCAGCGGGAGCCGAGATCATCGTTGGCGCTCCCAAGCTGTGGGCAGCATCCGACATCGTGTTCAAGGTGACCGTCCCGACGAGTGCCGAGGTTGGGTTGATGCGCGAAGGCGGTACCCTGATCGGTTTCGTCTGGCCCGCGCAAAATCCGGAGTTGATGAAACAACTTGCTGCGAAGAAGGCGACCGTGTTGGCCATCGACTGTCTGCCGCGCCAGCTTTCCCGCGCCCAGAAGATGGACGCCCTGACTTCGCAGGCTGGCGTAGCCGGCTACCGAGCCGTGATCGAGGCAGCCAACGTCTTTGGCCGCTTCTTCAACGGCCAAATCACGGCTGCGGGCAAGGTTCCGCCGGCCAAGGTATTCATTGCGGGTGCCGGCGTGGCCGGCCTGGCGGCGATCGGTACGGCCGCCGGTCTGGGCGCCATTGTGCGCGCTAACGATACCCGTGCCGAAGTGGCCGACCAGGTCAAGTCGCTGGGCGGTGAATTCGTGAAAGTCGAATATGAGGAAGAAGGATCCGGCGGCGGCGGCTACGCCAAGGTGATGAGCGAGGGCTTCCAGCAGGCACAGCGCGAGATGTACGCCAAACAGGCCCGGGAGGTGGACATCATCATCACCACTGCACTTATTCCCGGCAAACCGGCGCCAAGATTGATCACCGCAGAGATGGTGCAGAGCATGAAGCCGGGCAGTGTCATCGTCGACATGGCGGCGGAGCGGGGGGGTAATTGCGAACTGACCGAGCCCGGCAAGGCGGTGGTGAAGCACGGCGTGACCATCGTCGGTTACACCGACTTGAACAGTCGCTTGGCCAAGCAATCTTCCACGCTGTATGCAAACAACCTGTTCCGTCTGACCGAGGAACTGTGCAAGACCAAGGACGGCACGATCAACGTCAACATGGAAGACGATGCGATCCGCGGCCTGACGGTGATCAAGGACGGCGAAATCACCTGGCCTGCTCCTGCACCGAAGTTGCCCGCGCCCGCTGCCAAGCCGGCTGCTGCCGTCAAAGCTGCTCCACCTAAAGCGCATGGCCATGGTGGTGCTCCGGCATCAGCCGGAAAGACGGCAGTCCTGTTCGGAGTCGCTGCGCTGCTGTTTCTGCTCATCGGCGCCTATGCGCCGGCAGCTTTCCTTGGACACGTTACTGTGTTCGTGCTCGCGTGTTTCGTCGGTTACATGGTGGTGTGGAATGTCACTCCGGCGCTGCACACTCCCTTGATGAGCGTGACCAATGCGATCAGCAGCATCATCGCCATTGGTGCGCTGGTACAGATAGCGCCGCCACTGGCGTTCGGTCTTGGTCGCCCGGAAGAATGGATACGCTGGCTGGCAGTGGTGGGCATCGCGCTCACCGCGGTCAATATGTTCGGTGGCTTTGCCGTTACCCAACGCATGCTGTCGATGTTTCGCAAATAAGGATAAATAAGAATGTCTGCAAGTTTGGCAACGGTTTCATATATTGGCGCGACTATTCTCTTTATCCTCAGCCTGGGCGGTCTGTCCAACCCAGAATCGTCGCGGCGCGGCAATCTCTACGGCATGATAGGTATGACGATTGCGGTGCTGGCAACGGTATTCGGCCCCAGAGTTTCGATGGCCGGCATTTCGTGGATCATTGCCGCAATGGTGGTGGGAGGCAGCGTCGGACTCTATGCCGCGCGAAAGGTGCAAATGACGCAGATGCCGGAATTGGTCGCGCTGATGCACAGCCTGGTCGGTCTCGCCGCCTGTCTGATCGGCTACGCCAATTACATCGACCCGATGGCTGCACTGAATTTGTCCAGTGCTGAAAAGGCGATACACGAGATCGAAGTCTATCTTGGCATCCTGATCGGTGCAGTGACCTTTTCCGGTTCGCTCATTGCCTTTGGAAAACTGTCGGGCAAGATCGGCGGCAAGCCGCTGTTGCTGCCGGGACGTCACTTCATGAATCTGCTGGGCCTGCTGGTCGTGATTATTTTCGGATGGCAATTCCTGCACGCCGGATCGATCAGTACGGGCATGACAGGCCTGACCGTGATGACGGTGATCGCCTTGCTGTTCGGCGTTCATATGGTGATGGCCATCGGCGGCGCCGACATGCCGGTGGTGATATCCATGCTGAACAGTTACTCCGGCTGGGCGGCCGCGGCAACCGGCTTCATGTTGAACAACGACCTGTTGATCGTCACCGGGGCGCTGGTGGGATCCAGCGGTGCGATTCTTTCCTACATCATGTGCCGCGCGATGAACCGAAACTTTTTCAGCGTCATTGCGGGCGGATTCGGTACCGGAGGCGGCAAACTGGGCAAGGCCGGCGGTGATGCGCAACCGGCGGGTGAAGTGGTCTCTATTACTGCAGCAGAGACCGCAGAGCTGCTGCGCGAAGCCAAGAACGTGATCATCGTGCCGGGATACGGCATGGCCGTGGCTCAGGCCCAGCACGCGGTTTACGAGCTCACCAAGTTGCTGCGCGAGACAGGTGTTAACGTGCGCTTCGGCATCCATCCGGTTGCCGGTCGCATGCCCGGTCACATGAACGTGTTGCTGGCCGAAGCCAAGGTGCCTTACGACATCGTGATGGAGATGGATGAAATCAATCAGGACTTTCCGGATACCGATGTTGCCATTGTGATAGGCGCCAACGACATCGTAAACCCGGCTGCGCAGGAAGAACCTGGCAGCCCCATCGCCGGCATGCCGGTACTGGAAGTCTGGAAGGCCAAGACCTGTATCATGATGAAGCGCAGCATGGCTACCGGCTATGCGGGCGTGGAAAATCCGCTGTTTTACAAGGAGAACAACCGCATGTTGTTCGGCGATGCCAAGAAAATGCTGGAAGAAGTTTTGGTTGCGCTGAAAGCATAATCGGGCGGGACAAGGAAATATAAAAGAACCGCTGATGCGACTCTTTTTTATCTGTTATCCGGCTTGGCTATCCTTGTAACCAGAAACATTCCGAGCAGGCTCTGTATCAGGTAGAAGATGCTGGATACACCGTGCAACATTTTGAACCGGCCTGCAAATGTGCTGTGCATCACATCCAGCGGCAAGGCCTGCAGCTTGAGGCTGGTCATGAGCGGCTGGAATCCGCATTGTATGGCCAATGTCAGCAGCAACATTGCCGCCACCGTCCAGAACAACACGTCACGAAAAGTTTCCCGGCCGGCTAGGCTGACGCAGTGGATCAGCAGATATGTTCCGCATACCATGCCCAGGTAGGCCACCAGAGAGAACATTTGCCCTGCCAGCATTCCTGCCAGTTGCCTGTCGGGTTGGGCGTAGAACAGCACCGGCACGGCAAGATAGCCGACAGCCCACAGTGCGCCGACCCAGGCGGTGACCAGCAGAGAAGCAAGGATTCCGGAAATATTTTTCATCGCGCTAGGTTAGCACAGTCAAATCTCAACGCAAGTCTGGGAAAGCAACTGCTGAACAATGCCGCTGCGCTGTCCTCCCTTGGCCATTCGAAATTCGATCAGCGTAGATGCATTTGCATTACACTGAGGCAAGCAGCGCTACTCGATTTGACGCAAGGAGTCGGGGCGAAAACCAAAAAAAGTTGAAGAAACCGGAAATTTTGGCAGGAAAAATTCATGTCATTGTCGCCCGTTTGGACCGAACAAGTGAAATATCTGGTGGGAATATTTGCCATTCTTAACCCGCTTGGCGCTATTCCTATCTACCTCAGCATGATGACGGATCGCCGCCCGGAGGTGATGCACCGTACTGCTTTCAAGGCATCAATTGCGGTGGCTGTGATCCTGACGCTTGCGGTCTGGACGGGCGATAGCCTGCTGTTGTTCTTTGGCATCGGCATTCCGGCGTTCCGTATCGGAGGCGGATTGCTGGTATTGCTCATCGCGGTAGCGATGTTCGGCGCCAAGACCAGCCCGGCACGGCATACCGATGCGGAGCAGGCAGAGGGGCAAGCAAAGGATGACATCGCCGTGGTGCCGCTGGCGATTCCGCTGCTGGCCGGTCCGGGTGCAATCAGCCTGGTTATCGTCGATGCGCATCAGGCAGGCAGCCTGTCCCACAGGATCCTGTTCAGTGCGGGAATTGTCGGTGTCACGGTGATCGTCTGGCTGGTGTTGCGGCTGGCCGAACCGATAGGAAAGCATCTGGGTACGGGCGGGCTGAATATCGCGACACGGGTGATGGGGCTGATACTCGCCGCGATGGCGGTGCAGTTCATCGCGGATGGGATGCTGGGTTTATTCCCCGGCCTGTCTCACTGAGAGTAATCCAAAATATGAAGTTTTAGCTCACGGTTGTTGCTGGCTGGCGTCTTTCATCAGCTGGGTCAGCCCGCTCGGCGTCTGTACCACAAGCTGGGGTCCCTGGATCTTTGTTTGTGCCCAGCCTGCCGTCCACCCCACACCCCATGCCATCAGGGAGGCGAGTAGCAATACCATCACGCCGCGTGTCATCCCCTTGGGGATTCCCTGCGCATCCAGATAATTGTTGAGGAACCAGGCTGCAACCAAAAATACGATCGTAAATACGATTAGGTTCAGCATGGCAGGATCGTTGTCATGATGGGTTTACTCCTTGCAAGAAATGGCGTCCTCTTGTTGTCTAGCGCATTCTCCTGTCTATATCAGAAGGCATATGCTGTCGCACCGCCATTTCCTGCCGCAACATAGCCGAAACCGCTACTGAGCAAAGCATTCGCGCACGTTGTGCCGCAACTTATGACGCTGGTAGCCGATGCAGTCCAATCGTGACCATTTACGCTGGTGTAAGTATTGCCGGATTCGTCTATAGCCACGAACTGGGCCGCCGAGATAAATCCCAGCCAGGGGTCTACGTCAGGGGCGGTCGTGTAGGCGGTGGTGGTCTCGACCCCGCGAGGTTCCACGGTTACGCCGATCAGATTAGGGTTTCCTGATATCGGTGTAAGTGCGGTCCAAATACCATTATGGAGGTCGCTGTCGCTGGTCACAATCGTGCCACCGTTGCCGACTGCGACATAGATCGAGCCGTAGGCGGTCGCGATTGCTGCTACCTGGTTCAGATTGCTGGTCGTGTTGGATGTTTGTACTACCCAGCCATTGCCGCCATTGGCGACGATGGTGCCGTTGTTGCCTACCGCGACATAGTAGCCGCCGTGTGCAATTCCGTTCAGTTGGTTGGACGTATTCGATACGTTGGTTGACCAAGTATTTCCGTCACCGCTCGAGATGATCGTGCCGCCATCGCCTACCGCGAAAAAGGATGAACCGACATGCAAAATGGAACGCAATGTCTGAGTCGTCGTGGTGGACGTCGATGTTAGCCAGTTTACGCCATCCGTGCTGTATACCGCGGTTCCGCCATTGCCGACAGCCACCCACAGCAATCCGGGGGTGATCGTATTGTTCTGGTTCGCTGCGTAACCAGTCACAGCATTCAGGTTGGTCGAGACCGGGGAGGATCGCTGCGTCCAATTGATCCCGTCCGGGCTGGTAAAGATCACGCCGCCCGCACCGACCGCAGCGAACATGCCGGCGGCACTGAGCGCGCTATTGTTCGCACAAGTGGTAATGCCGGCATACCCCAAGCCATAGACATCCGGAGAGGAAGTGGAACTGATGGGTACGGGAGTCCATGGCCCGGCACTGGCGTTATACGGCGTCAAGCTGATCGTCGGGCTGCTCGGGCCGCCAGGCCCGTTATTGATACGGCCATTGGTGGCAAAATAATACGTCATACCATCAATCAGACCGCAAATATAGGATGGCGTCGGCGCTGCAACCACAGCTTGCGCATTGGGCAAACCGGTCCAGTTGAAGGCGGTGAGGGCCGGATCAGTTGCAGCAAATACCCAGTAATCGACACCGGGCGTGGCTGTCCAATTCAACTCGACCCGGCCGTCTCCCGCGGTGGACAGGAGCCAGGGAGGAGGAGGCGCGGACGAGCCGGTAGCGAATTTGCCGCAGCCGCCGAGCAGGGTGGATACCATCGCAACGATTACCATGCAAAACCATTTTTTCACTATTGAATTCCTTGAGGGAGATTTATTCCATTGCTGTATATGCGGTGCCGATTCAATGGTGCAAGCGGCATTAAACATTCTGATTCATAAATTCCGGCACTGACCAATCTAGTTGGAACCTGCTTTATTGATTTAGTTGCAGTGCGCTTTATTGATTTGGTTGAAGTTTGAAGCGGCCGGAACGATACATTAGCACAAGAGAAAATGAAAGCAGCATTGTTACCGGATGTTGTCAGTGCCCGTATTTTTTGAGTACGATTCGATCGCTGCTTTCTGCAGGAAGCCGGCACAAAATCATACGGCTCCGTGCAGGGGCGTATTGCAATTCGAAAACGAATACCATGATGCATCGACCCTGTATTCACTGTGGTTATTTTCCGGTTGCGCCAGAATTGTTATTGTCATACGTTGCTTCCGGAATTGGCGGTGTGCCGGGTTCGACGGACTCCGCGGGCTTAGTCACCGTCACGGTGGCGGAGGCGATGGTTTGGTTGCCGGAAGCATCAGTTGCCGAGTAGGTCACCGTATAAACCCGTCCGGCCGGGCTCTTGCTTGCCGGGAGGACCTTGAAATACCGGTCATCAAGGCCATAGCCCGCGTCACGAATGTCGTTCGGCTCCAGGTATTCATTGGCAGTGATGGATACGAGTTTCATTTCGGGCAGGCGATCATAATCGTCCTTCAATATGAACGATGCCTTGACCGGCACAAGCTTGTTGCCCGCGACTATGGTATCGGGATTCAGTATCACCGTGAGGCTGGGAGGCGTGATGTCGAGTTGATCGACAGGAAGGGTAAGGCTGACAGGTTTTTCGTCGCCGAAGGTGACCAGTGCATGAGCGCTCAGGTAGCTGCTGTCGGCCTTGTCCAGTGTGATGCTCAGCTTGTTCGTGGTCTGGCCGGTCAGAATCCTGGGCGAGCGGTCGTTCAGGGGTTCCCATGCGATGGCGTGGGGCACGTTGTCCTCGGGTGCAAGCACGCTGACGCGCCATCCTGTCGGGGTATTCGAGCTTGTCGCCGGTATGCCCAGCTTCGCGTTCCACCCGGACGGGTGGCTCAGCAACTCGTTGACATCGTTATTCGGATTGCCGTCATTCTGGTTGTTGCGGCCGATCGTAACCGCAGTGATATTCTGCTGGCTGTAATTGGTCACGCGATAGTAGTAGGCAATCTTGCCAGCAACATGGCGTGCATACACGCCCACGACGGCAGCCGGTTTGTTGTTTGCCATGGCTGCAGGTTCTGCAGCGCAAGCCGGGTTGGCAAAAGCCAGACTGGTTGCCCAAAACACCAATGTCGCCATACCTGGTTTCATGATCATTCGTTTCCTTCGGGATTGTATTGGTTTATCGTTCGCAGAAAAGTCAGGGTTGCTGTTGACCGGCTGCCTTGAGCAGTTGCGACAAATTGTCGGGAGTTTGCGCGGCCGCCTGGGGCCCCTCGATTTTGACTTGCGCCCAGTCCACCAGATCTCCTGCGCCCCATGAAACCAGGGAGGCGAAGAAAAATACGACCACACCGCGCGTCATGCCCTTGGGTATGCCCTGTTCCTCCAGGTAGCGCCTGGCAAACCAGGCAGCGATGATGAACACGATGGTGGAAATGACGAGGTTGGGCATGGATGGAAGCATCGGTGTACCTATTCTTTGGGATTGGTTTCGTGCGGCATGATAACGGGCGGATCACCCGGATGCCAAAGGGCGTATTTTAGCATTACAGTTGCAAAATCTTTTGATTCAATAAAATCTTTAAGCCAGCGCCGCAGTTCAGGGTAGGGGGATTGCGCAAACCATGCCATGTCCACCTCGGCAAACTGGCGGATAAACGGGAAAATGGCAACATCGGCAATGGATAATCCATCACCCAGCAGGCAATGAGATTCTTCCAGCCGGCATTCCAGCTGCATCAGGAATTCCTCAGCCAAGAGGCGATATTGGATTTGCGGGTATTCCGGATGGCGGTCGGGATATTTGTAACGATCCAGTTGATGCTTGAATGTGGTGTCGTTTTCGCGCACCAGGGGAGTCGCGGCATCGAGGTAGCGACTGCCCTGGCCGAGCCAGCCTTCCGGATCATGCTGGCGCAGCGCCCATTGCATGATATCCCAGCTTTCATCGATCACCTGCCCGTCAGGCAAAACCAGCACCGGCACGCTGCCCTTGGGAGAAGCTTCAAGCATGCGTGCCGGTTTGTCGCGCAATGACACTTCGCGCAATTCGACCGCTATGCCGCTCGAGTGCAGCGCAAGGCGAGCGCGTATCGCATAGGGGCAACGCCGGAAGGAATAGAGCACGGGCAGCATGAATTGATTTTCGCAGAAAGAGCGGGGTCTGGCAGTGGGAATCGTGCATGGATATCATGCGATTCCCGCATGATATCTATGCCGGCTGGTTGAAAGATGTCAGGTTGTGTAATGCAAGTATCGCTTTGACTTCAAGAGGCTGCTAAATGTGACCAATAGTGCCGATATGCCACGCGGTAACGTTCGATTTTCAATTCTTGAGCGTTCATGTCGACCAGGATCGCGCCGTCTTCATCGGTAGGCAGTAGGGTCGCGCCACTGTTTTCATAACGGTGCATGATTGCCTGCTTCGGATGGCCAAAACGGTTTCGATAGCCGACCGTGAATACGGCGTAACGGGGTTTCACCGCGGCGATGAATGCGATCCCGGAAGAGGTCTTGCTGCCGTGATGCGGCACGACCAGCAATGCCGCCGGCAGTTTGTCGCGGTGTACCCTGAGCAGCTGTGTTTCGGATTCTGTCTCGATATCGGCACTCAGCAGTATATGTTGACTGCCGGTGCTGATGCGCAACACACAACCGCGGTTATTGTCGCTGATCCCGGGTATTGCATAACTTGCTGCATCGGGATGCAGTATCTCGAACTGCACGCCGTCCCATTGCCACGACTGCCCGTCCGTGCAACGCCGTTTATCTGTCATCGTCTGCAACAGCGGATGTCCAGCCGGGAGCGAGGAAGACAGCCAGCCTACGGGCATGGCCTGCAGCACGGAGGCTGCGCCGCCGGTATGATCGGAATCGTCGTGGGTGAGCATCAATCCGTCCAGTTTGCTGATGCCCATTGCGCGCAGCGTGGGAATCAGGATGCGGTTGCCGCTGTCCGCGCCGCCGCTGAAATCCGGGCCTGCATCATAGAGCAGCGCGTGATGCCGGGTTTGTGCGGCAACAGCCAGACCTTGCCCTACATCGAAAATGAGCAGTCACAGGCTGTCTTCCGCGGGCTTGGGCGGTGTGTTGAGGAACATCGGCAACATCAGCACAATTCCCAGCCAGCGTGCCGGAAATCCGCGCGGCAACAGGATCACCAATGCGCCCAGCATGCCGGCGGCGATGCACCAGGGCGGCGGTGCATGCTGCGTCCATACCGCCTGGGGCAGGCTGTTCAGCCATTCCAGCAATGCCATCATCCAGGACATTACCGTATGCGAGAGCCGCAGAGGTGCGTCCCAATAGCTGAAATACGGGGGCAGTGCAGCGCCGAGCAGGGTAAGCGGGACCACGACCAGGCTCACCAGCGGTATTGCAAAGGCATTGGCGATCGGCGAGACCAGCGACACCTGCTGGAACAGCGCAAGCAGCAACGGGACCAGGCCGATGGTCATCGCCCATTGCACCCTGCCGTATTCCACCAGCACCCGCAAGGGGTACGCCGAGGGGTGCCCGACGGCTTTGCCGTCACCCTCTCGCTGTACATGCGAAGGTTTCAGGCGATATGCCGTGACATAAAGTATCAGTGCGACCGCGCCGAACGACAGCCAGAAGCCGGGCGACAGGATAGCCCACGGGTCGGGAATCAGCACGCCGAGCAACGCGATGCTGAGGATCTGGGCCGGCGAAAAATTCCGGTTCATCTAGAGTGCTACCGCCACCGCGGCGACCATATAGACGGTGCGTTGCGCCGGCACGGCAAAGCCGGACAACAGCGCGTAGGCCAATGCCACCAGCAACGCAAACAGTGCGGCCGCCTTGCGTGCCGGCAACATCAGGGTGAGCCGCACGCTGCGGCGCCACAGCCAATCGGAAATCGCAAAGCCCAGGCCGGAGAGCACGGTGATATGAAGGCCGGAAATACTGATAAAATATCTATAAAAACAATAACTCAAGCAACACAAACCTCGAGCTCGATAAATAAGCTATTTCATTGTCATATGTTGCCAATTAAAACGTAGCCGCATCCATAATGCCGATAACTTAAATAGATAAAACCAATAGCCCAATGGCAACTGCGTATTCCTACATCCGGTTTTCGAGCGTCAAGCAGCAGAGGGGCGACTCGGTAGAGCGCCAGACCCGTCTTTCGGTGGAGTATGCCGCAAGACACGGTTTGCAGCTTGATACTAAGACGAATGTGCGCGACCTGGGTATATCTGCCTACGACCGATCCAACTTGAAGAAGGGTGCTCTCGGTAAGTTTCTGCAACTTGTTGAAGATGGCCGGATCGAGAAGGGCTCTTATCTGCTGGTAGAAAGTCTGGATCGTCTGTCACGCGACAAGGTCATGGATGCCTTATCTGTGTTTATCGACATTCTGCGAGCCGGAATTGTCATCGTGACTTTGGCTGACGAGCAAGTGTACAGCTATCAGGGATCGAACGAAAACTGGACAAGTTTGATTACGTCGATTGTCATCATGAGCCGAGCCAACGAAGAGTCGGCCATGAAGAGCAAGCGGATTCGATCTTCTTGGGATGCTAAACGGAAGAACATAGCCAATAAACGTCTGACTGCACGTTGCCCATATTGGCTGAAGCCATCACAAGGCGATCAAGGCTTCGAGCTCATCCCTGAGCGGGTCGAGGTGGTGAAACGCATATTCCAGATGTCTCGTGATGGAATAGGAACAGCAACCATTGTGAAGACGTTGAACGCTGAAAATGTTCCTCGGTTTTCCGATAAAACAGACGGCTGGCAAAACTCCTATATCCAAAAAATACTCACCAATCCCGCTGTGTACGGTGAATTGCGGCTGTCGCTGCAGCGCGACGGAGAATTAACGCCGCATGGTGTTGTTCCCGATTACTACCCGCCCATCATGTCAAAGGAAGACTGGATGATCGTTGCATCTGCTCGATCTTCAAGGCGTACACGGGGTGGTGTCAGCAAAGGTAAGCATCTTAGCAACCTGTTTTCAGGTCTGCTGCGCTGTGGGTACTGCGGCGGTGCCATGAACATGGGCGGATATTCCAACATCAAGCCGAATGGCATCAAGACGGAAGGCAAATACATCGCCTGTAGTAATGCTCGAAGAGGTATCAGCTGCAAGTTTGTCCAGTGGGAATATCAAGATTTTGAGCAGCTGGTGTTGCGCTTTTGCAAGGAAGTCGACCTGGCTCAAGTACTGGGAGTAAACCGGAATGCTGAGGCTGAAATCAACGGTGCGAAGCGCAGGCTTGAGAGCATCAAGTTGGAAATTGCCGATGTATCTGCCCGGAATGATTCTCTGCTTGATGCCTTGGAAAAGATGGGGCCAGGCGAGCCACCCCAGATGATTATCGACCGATTAAAGGCGAACGAATTAAAGAGGAGCGACCTGCATGTTGATAGACAGCAGGCTGAGGAACAGATCAAGCTGCTGACCAATTCGAGAGTCAATGCCGCAGTTCAGCAGAACCTGATCGTTGAATTGATGCAACAACTGGAAACCTTGCAAGATACGGAACTGCATTTGTTACGCATCCGCCTGTCCGAGGCTATCAAGCGGGTCATCAGCAAGATTGTGACTTTTCCGGGTGGCTGGTGGTACACCGAAGATGAGATTGAAAACTACCGGCGCGACTTGATCGCCTCTGAGGAGTTTGATGATGAAACCATCAACGAGATGTGTGCCAAGCTTGATGCCAAGCCAAACAAGCAGAACAGAATGCTCATGCTGGAATTTCAGAATGGTGAGCACCGTACTGTCTTGTCTTCTGGACGAATACTCGATCAGAAGACCAAACCGCCTGCCGATTGGGATATCAATACCTTGTTCGAGAGTCTTGCATTCAAAGTGTTCCAGCACGTAGATGCTTAAACGACTTCTTCTTGTTATCACGGCTTCAGCCGTATTCGGTACAGCGTTCGCTGCAAATACCAACTTTACACAATGCCGCAATGTGTTCACAGACGGCACGCCGCCGGTACTGTCAGTTCCGGCTGATATGCTGCCGAGATCGTTATGTTTCAGCGCATTTGCAGTCCTTCATTCCGGCAAAAGCCACACACCGATTTATGTTGCGGAACGGCTCAACAGAGAAGTCTTGTTGGAAGCGCGGGATATCCAACGTGGCCACAGGTTTTATGCTGACGCCCGATTGCCTCGTGCTGAGCGTGCCGAGTTGGAAGATTATCGTGGCTCGGGGTTTGACCGAGGCCACATGGCGCCTGCTGGTGATATGGCAACGCCTGAGTCGATGGCGCAAAGCTTCTCGCTGGCTAACATGGTACCGCAGTATCCAGTCAATAACCGTAAGGCTTGGGCAAGCATTGAAAAGGCCACGCGCAAGTATGTGATGCGTGCTGCTGGTGACGTGTATGTGATTACGGGGCCCGTGTTTGACGGTACGCCTCCAACTATTGGCCCAGACCAGGTTTGGGTTCCACAGCATTTGTTCAAGCTGGTCTATGACCCATCAACGAATAGGATATGGGCACACTGGCTGGATAACACCAATGATGCGAGGGTAGGGAAGCCTATCAGCTATGAAGAATTGGTTCGCCGCACCGGAATTGAGTTTCTACCAGGTCATTGATATGTGGAAGTGTGTGTTACTGGTGTGCGTGCTTTATGTAGTCAGAATCACCTGAAAACCATATAGAATAAAGCTTTCATCATGTCAGTGTGGGTAGTGTGAGATGATATACTGAAAGACTTTGCTTTAGGATCGTTCTGTTCAACGTCCCAGTTTTTCGACAGCTAAACCTTCTCCATTATTGGGACTATCCAGCCAATTTAGAGTCCTGGACAACAGGTATGGGTATCAAAACTTGTTGACCTTTACGGGTTCCCATAGGACGAAATCCAAGCTATATGTCGCTGTTGTCCTGTTTTGGAAATTGTTGGATCGTGGACATACTGGAAAAGTTGTATGCCTTGAATGCCGTGGTGCAAGTCGCCAGTAGGGGTATATATACGATGTTGTTACACCATCTATGCCTCTGCCGACCAATGGAGTCTGTGACCGGCTGGTATTAGACTGGAAGCGGACGTAGAATCAGAAGCAAATCTGTCAGATTGACAGGCAGCAACGTGCCAAGACCGGACAAATGAAGATGCGTGAATGTCAGGGCAGGAACCGGCCATGCGGACGTTCTCCCATAGATCGCAATCAATAAATCAGCGGCCCGACAGTCACCGCCCAGCACTGGCATCTTATTCAGTGTGCTGAGCAGTAAATTGTGGCGTGCTCAGATTTATTTTACTCCCCATATTTTTTTATAGGCGTCCCGATAGCCGTTATCTGGGTCGAACTCGTTAAGTGAGCCACCATCGAATTTGATATTGGCAGATGTCACCAGGTGTACAGGGGTCGAATAGCCACTAGCCTGCTGTCCGGCAAATGCGCGGTTGAGTTCGTCAATGGCTTGCCAGCCATGAAGATTCAAAGGTTCGGCGACTGTTCCTATCTGGTGGTGGTTCTTGCGTATACGTTCGAAAGCCGACTCGCTGCCGTCACCCCCGGAAATGTTCCTTGGATAGCCACTGCCGGGAATGGATGCGGCCACGAGAGAGGGCAACATGAAGTCAAAATAGAGATCGTTGTCAGCAAGACTGTAGTTCCACTTTGCACCATAGCGATGCAGCAATTGCGCCGTGTGCTGTGACATCAGAGCCGATGTTTGCCTGAATTCACCGTGATGGATACGCTCGACTGACAATACGCTGCAGCCAGCACACTTGCGTATCACCTCAGCCATCGCATCTGATTTGGCAATTCCCATTTCGTAGGCGGGGTCAGTGAAAATCACCACTGCGGCCGTGCCATTGGAATCTGCCACAGCAAACATTGCTGCCGCTTTCGCGACTTCCTTTGGCTCAGTTGCGATATTGGTAAAGAGCTGTTGGGCGGGGGCAGGGCCCGGTTGAGCCAGAGAATGCCAACCGGCCAACTTGATACCTTTTGCTGCGATCTGTTTGAGCATGTCTGCTTGTTCGACCGCATCTACCGTGCCGAGAATAATGCCATCCGGTTTCAATTCGAGAGCTTGTTGCAATGCAGCCGATCTTCCGGCAGCCGTTCCTACGCCATCAATCAGACGGAAATTCCAGCCTATGACCTTGGCCGCCTGTTCGACTCCTCTACCCACTCCTAACGCGCCGCCATTGTTCTGGTCGGCTGAAACGTATATCACCGATTTCTTCGGCTGGGCTGTTGGGCCGGTAGCCGGCCCATCCCACCGTGGATTCGGCTTGGATATTTTCGCTACAAAGGCTTTCGCCTCGACAACGTAATTATCCTGCGCAAACGCCATACCACACAGTAGGGTGGCAGCAACCCCGACGGCCCATATCAAGAAAGGTTTGTTGCTCATGATCTTCTCCTCGTTTTGATCAGAGTAATATAATGAACCTATTAACTCCAGCCCGCTGGCTCAGGCTAGGCAACCGTGTATCCTGCGGAGATTCTTTGCCCTATCGGGATGCCCCAAAAAAAGTTGTTCAAATTTGGCCCGTATGGTTCAACAACGAGAGCGGAACAGTAGTGATATATTTTGACAATCTAATTAGCCGCACAAAACTTGCAGACTTTAAACTTGCCTTCCTTAGGGGCATTGTTTTTCAGGTTCTTCTGTGGCCGGTGCTGTGTCTGTTTATGGTAATACTGTTGTGGTATTGGACCAATACGACGATCGACACTGAGAAGCACACCCTGGAAGCGCACGCTCTCGCTGACGCCTCTGTGATATGCAAGGACTATACACAATATCTTTCCCATGTGATCGAAGAAGCAAATCAAATCACGCTGCAAATGAAGTATGCATGGGAAACGACACACCGACATATTAATCTCCGGGAGATGTCGGACAGTGGGATTTTTCGCGGTGCACATATCGTAAACGCGATAATCGTCAATCGAAACGGCTACCCTACCATAAGTTCCGTTCCCACCCAACATAACGTTTCACTGGCTGATAGAGACTTCTTCGTCTTCCATAAAGGTGATGACTCGAATGTACTCTTGATTGGGAAAACGTTGGTGGGTCGGTTATCTGGCAAAACTATCATCACGTTTTCGCGCAGGCTAAACGCACCGAACGGCGATTTTGACGGTATCGCGGTGGTGTCCTTTTCGTCCTCCTACCTGACCAGCTTCTATGCCGGCTCATTCCCAGGTAAGACGGGATTGCTGGCAGTGGTGGGCCTAGACGGAACCTTGCGTTCAATAAAAATCGGCAACGAACCGGATTTAACTTCCTCGTTACGATATGTTCCTCTATTCGGCGAACCTGAAGGTGCTGTACTTCTGAACGAAAAAGCATGGTTTGGCGATAAGCTGGCGCGCTTTGTTGCCTGGAAAACGATGGAAGACTATCCCATCGTTGCGATGGTAGGAATTTCTGAGCAGGAATACTTTGCATCTCATCAGGAAACTTGGGCGGCTTATAAGAGGTTGGCACTCCTGGGTAGCATAATTCTGTTCATGTTTTCACTCGTGGCAGTATGGATGTCCGCTCGCATTGCTTGGAGGAAGTATCAGGAAGAGGAAATGCGAAAGGCCTATCGCGTTGCCACAGATAATGGGAACGAAGGATATTATTTGTACGAGGCACTGCGTAACAAGAATGGTACCATCGTCGACTTCGTGTTAGTCGATTGCAATGCGCGTGGCGCGGAATTCTTTGGCATTCCTCAAACGCAACTGGGGCAAACAAAGCTCTCCAATCTCTATCAAGGAGATTATTTCAATGAATGGATGAATATTTTTCGCAGCGGGATGCAATCTGGTTTTTACGAAGATGAAGTGAAAGCTCCGCAAAAGAGCAATTCGAAAATCGAGTGGCTGAAGAGAAGACTGATACGCTCGGGTAACGGACTGACCTTGACCGTGCAGGACATTACCGAGCACAAGCGCCAGGAAAGCGAGATCAGGGAGAACGAGCAGCGCCTCCTCAATATACTGAATGTGAGCCCCATCGGGGTGCGGATCGCAACCAGGCAGGGACGACAAGTGGTGTTTTACAACCAGGGCTATGCCGCCATCATCAGGAATCCTGATGCGGCAGGCGATGACCCGAAAAAATACTACGCCAGAAGCGGGGAATATGAAGAAATCCTGGCCACACTGGCGCAGGGAAAATACGTCATCAACCGGCAGATCGAACTGCGCATGCCGGACGGTTCCTCGGTGTGGACTCTGGCCTCTTACATGCCGATACAGTACAAGGGCGAAGATGCCGTATTGGGCTGGTTCTACGACATCACTGATCGCAAGCGCGCCGAGGAAGACCTCATACAGTACCGCCAGCATCTCGAGGAACTGGTCCAGACCCGGACCGCAGAACTAGATGAGGCGCGCATCGTCGCCGAGTCGGCCAGCCGGGCCAAAAGCGAATTCCTGTCCAGCATGAGCCACGAATTGCGCACGCCGTTGAACGCGATCCTGGGCTACGCCCAGCTGTTCAACATGAACCCGGACCTGTCCGCGGACATCAAGGAGCAGGCGCGCGATATTGAGGATGCTGGCCGGCACCTGCTGGCGCTGATCAACGACATGATCGACCTGTCCCGGATCGAGGCGGGCAAGATGGAACTGTCGATGGAACCGGTTTCGGTCCGTGCCGTGACCGCCGACAGCCTGGCGATGGTCGTCTCGATGGCCAGCAAGCATGGCATCGAACTGGTCGATGTGGACTGCGCGGAACGTGAAAACATGGTGGTGCAGGCCGACAACATCCGGCTGCGCCAGGTGCTGATCAACCTGCTGTCCAACGCGATCAAGTACAACCGCCCGCACGGGTCGGTGCGCCTGGCCTGCCAGGCCATGGACGGCAAGGTGCGCATCAGCGTTGCCGATACCGGCCTGGGCATCCCGGCCGACAAGCAGTCGCGGATATTTAATTCCTTCGACCGGCTGGGCCGGGAGACCGGGGCGGTGGAAGGCACCGGCATCGGCCTGGTGATCACCAAGCGCATCGTGGAAGCGATGGGCGGAAGCATCGGTTTCGAGAGTACCGAGGAGCAGGGCAGCACGTTCTGGGTGGAGCTGAACAGAAGCAATTACTCATAAGTCAGAAATATAGGCTACAGAAGGATGCTTAAAAAACGAACGCACCAGCTTGGGGTTGTTGCCGATTTTCTGCAACTGTTCGTGCACACGCTCCTGCAATTTTTCGCCTTTCTTCAACGGCCTTCTGGCTACGCCCGTACGCTTGGCATGACTCCACACCAACTCATCCGGATTCAGGTCGGGCGCATAGCCGGGCAGAAAATGCAGCGTCAAACGCCCCTCGGTACTGGCCACATATTCTTTAACCACCACCTTCTTGTGTGCAGGCAATCCATCAACCACCAGATGCAATGCTTTCTTGCGACGGTGCATCAGTTGTTTGAGCAGATCAACGAACAACTCCCCCGTCAGCCCGCCTTGGTAAGTGGTAAACCAGAATGCGCCTTTGGCATTGACGGCCGAAGCTGCGCTGACGCTCTGACGTTGTCCCGGCCTATTGACCACCGGCGTATTGCCACGCTCGGCCCAGGTCTTGCCATGGACCGCATCGGCACGAAAGCCGGATTCGTCCCAGAAGTAGATTTCGGCACCTTCCGCCTTGGCTTGCTTTGCGATGGCCGGAAAGGTGTCGCGCTGCCAGCGTTCAATGGCCTCCGGATCGCGCTGATAGGCGCGCTGCAACGGCTTTTGCGCTGTGAGGTTGAGTTCGGCAAGCAGGCTGCCGACCGAGGTCACGCTCAAGCTGATGTTGAATTTCTGGAGGATGAGTTCACGCACGATGTTTCGCGTCCACAAAGCAAAGTCAAAACCGTACTGCATCGGGTTCTTGCCGTTGACCCAGCGGAATACTTGCGATTTTTGAGCGCGCGTCAGTTTCGGCGTGCGCCCCGTGCCTTTACGGGCAACCAGACAGTGTGTTCCGCGACCGCGGCCCCGCACCTTGGCGAGCCACTTGTATCCCGTGGTGCGGCACAATCCATAACTACCCATCACCACCGCTACATCCTCGCCCTCAAGAATGCGTTCCACCGCCATCA
>JBAVGB010000011.1:0-26384 GCA_049684555.1 Gallionella sp.
AACGACCCGCTCGACTTCGTGCTGTGGAAACACGCGAGGGAACAGGAAGCCGACGAGGTCAAATGGGAGTCGCCCTGGGGCAAGGGCCGGCCGGGCTGGCATATCGAATGCTCGGCGATGGGCTCCAAGCTGCTCGGCGAGCATTTCGACATCCACGGCGGCGGCGCGGACCTGCAGTTCCCGCATCATGAGAACGAGATCGCGCAGAGCGAAGGTGCACACCGCTGCACGTTTGTTAATTACTGGATGCACAACGGCTTCGTCAATGTGGACAAGGAAAAGATGTCGAAGAGCCTGGGCAACTTTTTCACGATCCGCGAAGTCCTGAAGAAATACGATGCCGAGGTGGTGCGCTTCTTCATCCTGCGTGCGCATTACCGCAGTCCGCTGAATTATTCCGATGCACATCTGGACGATGCGAAGGGCGCGCTGACCAGGCTTTATACCGCACTCAAAACCCCTCCCGGCCTCCCCTTGTCAGCGGAGGAGGAAGCATGCTCCCCCCTGACAAGGGGAGCTGGGGGGGGTGCCGTTGACTGGAACGAACCGCATGCGCAGCGCTTCAAAACGGCCATGGACGATGACTTCAACACCCCGGAAGCGGTCGCGGTGCTGTTCGATCTGGCCAACGAGGTGAATAAATCCGATTCGCCGCTGCTGGCCGCGCAGCTCCGGGCGCTGAGTGGGGTGCTGGGATTGCTGCAGCGCGAGCCGGTTGAATTCCTGCAGGGAAGTGCATCCGGAAAGGGGCTGGACGATGCGGCAATCGGCGCGCAAATACAAGCGCGTAGCGCTGCCAAACAGGCGAAAAACTTCGCCGAGGCCGACCGTATCCGCAGGGAGTTGCTGGAAGCCGGCATCGTGCTGGAAGACACACCGCAGAGTACGACCTGGCGGCGCGCCTGAAACAACAAAACTACGGCAACTTTCCTGCCGACACCATGCGGTTGACCAGTACGTTCGGCGATATCCAGATGACGATGTCGTCGAAAGCGCCATTCGTCGCACCGCTGGGCGAGGGAATATGGCTGACGAATGTCTTGTCGTTACCGAGATTGGCCAGCTCATCTGCTCCGCTCGCCGAAGGACCATCCTTGCCGGTGGAGAAAATCACCGCCGGCACGCCGTTAGTAGTGAGTGCCGGGGCAGTGCCGCAACTCGTGCCACCGATGCCTGTGGAAGTTGAACAGACATACAAATTGGGCGAAAGATTGGAAATTCCGACTGCGCCTATCCCACCCTGGAAAGTAAATACGTTAAATGCCGAACCACCGTTGAATCCCGAGACTGTCGCAGTTTCATCCGTAACCGCATAGCGGATCGGATTGCCCCATGAATCCAGCACCAAGCCGGAGCTGGTCGATCCGGAAAGCCCCAAGGTGGCGGCGGGGATATACCCTACAAATGACCCGTTGCTGAAAGAGGTGCAATTGCCGCCAGCCGGGCTCTCGGCGCCATTGCTGGTGGGAGTGGCCGGGCAGGGCAGGCGGCCATTGATGATGGCGAAACCGATCAGCGCCTGCTGGATCTCGTCGAGCTGCTTGCTGGTCTCGGCCGTATTCTTTTGCTCGACCTGGCTGGTGATGGTTGGCAGCAGGCCGCCCAGCAGCAGCGCCACGATCAACAGCACCATGGCCATCTCGACCAAAGTGAAGCCGGTCTGTTTCTTTAGGATTGAGGCTGGGGCAGGCGCAATCATCATTTGCAATAGTTGTTTCCGTCCAGGCACAAAACCAGATCGTTGACGGTCGAGTAGTTTGCGGTGTCTGACGGACTGTAGGTTACAAAGGCCGTGGATATTGCTGGGGATGTGTACGGTGTACGCGAACTGTAATGCAAGTTGCCTCCCTCGAGGTAATAGGAAGGCGGATCGGATATGGCCGAACCCGATCCATTGTGCGCACGGCCGATGATCACAGCAGCGCGGTAGTCGTTGTTTCGGGGCGCCGGGTTGCCGGAGCCGGTGATGGTCAAACAGCTTGAACCGCAGCTATTTTGTCCCGGACTGTTGGCGCGCGCGACCTGGAAGAACACTTCGTTTACCCAGTTGCTCCAGTAGCCGGAGCTGAAGCTGAAGCAGCCTGAAGGCCAGATATTCGACATGGCGCCGTCCACGAATCCGTTGGAGTTCAGGGCGTTATTCGAACTGTTTATGTTACCTTGAATTTGCGATACGGAACTCCCTGATCCATTGGCGAGGGATTGTGCATTGTTACCGGCATACCCGGCCGGGTCGGTTATGGAATTGTAAGATTGAAACGTGCCTGAATTATGATCGGCGTTATAGGCTGCATTGGCGAGAGCCTGCCCCGCGCTCAGCAGCGCAGCTTTTGTCGCTGCATTGTTGCTTGCCGAGTAAGCGTTCAGCGCAACTTGCAGGTTTGAAAGCGCGGTCAGCATGGTCTGCCCGGTGTTATCGATGGGCTGTGTTGTGGTGAGCGGTGCGGCGGCGATCCTGCCGAAGACTGTGTTAAAGCTGCCGGTGTAGGTCATATCGCTGTCCATTGCCGCCCACGGGTATCTGCCACTGGAGGATGCCGCATAGGTATCCAGGCAATTTTTCACCTCGCGTGCGATGCGCATTTCCACCGGCTGAAGAAGCTGGTCGTGGGTGATGTAGATCATCTGATCGTTGAACGCGCTGCTGGCGGCAGCGGCCTGATATGTAGAGTTAATTGAGCCTGCCGTGCTCAGGATGTTATTGCTGCCGTCAAGATAATTGGTGGGGCACAGGCTGTTTGCAACCACCGGGCTGTTTTTCAGGTGGGTGCAGCCTGCGGTCTGAGTAGTCGAGCGGCTTTGGCCGGACAGCGCGGCGCCGGGCGCAAACACGATCGCGATGACATTGCTGGCCGTCGTGGTGCCGCTTATGGTCAGAGTCCCCAGAGTGTTGCTGTTGATGACGTGTGGAGTAGGCGTTTGATCACGAAAATTGGGGGACAAGGCATACCACAACTCTTCGCCCGAACCATCGCGCAGGTCGGGCAACCCCAGGGTTTTGTAAGGTAGCCTGCCGATGTAGTTGGGGCAGTCGTTACCGGAGAACAGGTCTGAGGAGCCATTGCCAGTGCTGTCGGGACACGGCAAGCCGCCGGGTAAATTCGCATCGGACACTGCACGGCCAATCAGCGCGTCCCTGGCTTGCGCAAGCTCATCTGCCGTGGTCTTGTCGCGCTCGGTCTGCAGCGCAGAGCTGCTGAGCGCCCCGATCAGGATCGCGGCGGCACCGATGATCAGAATCACCAGCATCACCATCAGCGCGGCACCGCGCTGTCTGCCGCGACCATGGTTGAGAAGGGCGGTGGGTTTGGCGGGCATGATCTATTGCTTGCCAGTGTCCGGTGTCGCCGACCTGTCCAGATCCGGATTGACGGGCGTGTCCAGCAAGACGCGCTGCCCGACCTTGAGTTTGACCGTGCTGGGTTTGCCGGGCAACCGGACCGTCTGGCTTTCCGGTGTCTTGTCGTCGCTGCTTCCGGCCTGTTGAGGCACGCCGTTGATCCAGACGGTGCGCTTGCCGCCCTGCTGTTGCACGATGCCGTTGAGCGTCAGAGCGTGAGCATTGCCGCCCGCTCCGGCGCTTTGCGCATAATTGTAGTCGAGTTGAGCGCGCTGTTCCGGGGTGAAAAAAAGCCGCCCCAGTTCTTCGGCGCTGCCGAGCGTAGATGTTGCCAATCCGACGGCGGCCAGGCAAATTTTCAACGTTGATCTCATGATGGGCTGTTCCGGTTCTTCAGCGTGATCCAGCCGCCGCTGCATTCTGCCGTGAGGTTCTTTCCGGCGGCGGGTGCGGAATTTCCTTCAGTTACGGCGCGTTGCAGCTTGCAGTCCTCGAGCTGGTAGTGTCCTTTGATCTGGTTTTGCAGGGCATCGAAGAAATTCAGCAACTGGCCCTCATGCAGCAGTTCGAATTGCAGTTTCATCTCGCTGTAGTGGATTGCGAAGTTGCCGCTGTCCACGGCCGGCTGCGGGGCATAGTTCTTCTGCGGGGCGATGTTGTAGCGAAAGTCGATGACCAGATTCTGCCTGCGCAGTTTCTCCAGTCCTTCCATCCAGTCCAGGCGGTGGTCGTCGCCGATGATTTCGTTTGCTTTCAGGTTGTCATAAGCATTGGAGTAATCCGACAGGTTATCCCGGTCCTGGCGGGCCATGGCCAGGCGGCTGCGTGCCTCGTTCATCTGGTTCTGGGCGGCATGCCGGTTTTTCAGGGTAAAGTCCGCATACTTGATGCTGGAATACAGGATCAGGCCGCTGACCAGGACGGATGCGCCGATCGCGGCAAAGCTAAAACGCATCAGTTCAAAGTCGGAGCTGGAGAATTTCATGTTGCCGGCCTCCATGCAAGTCTGAAGGAAAAGTCGAGTTTATTCTCGCCGGCTTCGCTCTGATTGGCAATGCTGCCGGTGGGGCTCACGTCCAGCGGCTTGGCAAGGACGGTGACCTGGTAACCCTGCTTGGCCAGTTCCAGCCGGAAGCGGTCAAGATATGCCAGCGCGGCGCGGTAGTCATCGCCGAAGTCCTGCATGGTACCTTTCAACGTAATGATCTGGGCGGGAACATCTGCACGGGTGTTGGGTGCGACCGGCTCGGCCGCGCTCTGTTGCCAGTCCAGTTCGTTGATCCCGATCTGCGGAAAACGGTCAAGCACGGCGCTGATCGGTTTCATGACGGTTCGCGGGGCAGACCCGTACTGGTCGAGCTTGCGCATGACCGTCACACTGGACTTCATGTCTGCGGCAGGCGTGTCGGTGACCGGGAAACTCTGCGTGATCTGATTTGCCTCCTGCAGCATGCGCGCTGTCTGAAACTTCAAATCTTCTACCGCGCTGGTATTAACGCCGCTTTGCCATATCGTGGTGGACGACCACAATATGCTGGCGACCAGTAATGCCCCGCTGCCCCAGTAAAGTGCGCGGCGCATCTGCCACAGCGTGTAGTAGCGGGTATGCTCGGCGCTGGCGTAATTTGTCCCGGGGCGGTTGCTCGCCAGCTGGTGCAGGAAGATCTGGCTGGCATCCGAATCGGTGAAGCGGTAGCCGAGCTTGAGCTTCTTGCCGAGCTCATCGATATCCGCGAAGTCGTAGTGCACATCCGGGTCGTCGGGCAATTTGTTTTGCAGTTCACTGCGGTCATCCGCATGGCACAGGATGCGCACATCGAGTGTTTGTCCGGCCGGAAGCAGACTGAGGCTCTTCAGATACTGGTAGGTTCGGCCGAGTTCGCTGACTACGGCATCCTGAAAGGTCAATTCTGAATGAACTGGCGTCAACCGGGAAATTTGCAGGCGATGGTCGCTGAAATACGTTTGGCGCAATCCGGAAAATTTTTCCCAGGAAATCAGCAGCAGATGTTTTGACTCCTGGTCCTTGATCAGCGGTTCGCTGATCTGCGGCACCGAATAGATCCCTCCGAGCGGTGTCTGCTCAGCTTCCATGATTTTCAGCCAAGGCATGAGCAGCGCCGGGTTGGTCAGTGCCGAGAACAGGATGTCATCGTCGCGGCGTCCGGTCTTTTGGCGCTGCAACAGGGTGGCCTTGCGGAAAGGGGTGCCGCGATAAAACTGGTCGAACTTGCGCTGGAACAACGCATCCCGGCTGCTGCCGATCAGGTGCGGGACGATCTCATGGCGGAAGTCTTCTTCGATCAGGTCAGTCAAAAGGTAGGTTGGACACTTGGTCGTTTGCAACAGGGACTTGAAACTTTCCAATCCTTCCGGGGCGTCGCTGAAATCCTGCTGCAGCACGGATTCGCTGCCTGCCATGAGGTGTGCATGCAGGCGGTCGGCACTCAGGAATAGTAATAGTGCTTGTTTCATCTTGTTAACCCCGAATCAGGCCGGACAGAACGAATAAACTGCCGCCTGCTTTGCAAACGCCGGGTGGTTGTTGCCGCTGAAATGTGCAACAAGCTCCGCTCCTTCCTGTGGAAGGGTTCTATTAGTGACTGTATCAAATTTTCATCTTGCCGATAAGGTCATAGATCGGCGACAGTACCGACAACATGACCCAACCCAGCAATGTACCGAGCACGATGGTCATGGTGGGTTCAATCAGGACCTGCACTTTTTTGATGGAACTCTTGACGTCGCGATCATAGAAATAGCTTACGTTGAGCAATGCCTTGTCCAGCGAGCCGGTGGCTTCGCCAACTTTGAGCATGCGCACCACCAAGGGCGGGAACATGCCGGTATTCTGGAAGCTCTGGGTCAGGTTCTTCCCGGATTCGATTTCACGCATTACCGCGTCGAGGCTGTTGGCGACAGCCTTGTTGCTGACGACATCCCGGGAGTTGGCGATGCAGTCGAGTATGCTGATGCCGGAACCGTACATCATCGCGAAGGTGTTGGCAAAACGCGCCAGAATGATCTTGCGCAGGATGGGGCCGATCACCCACATCTTCAGCTTGAATCCGTCGAATCTCAGGCGCATCTCGGGACTGGCGGTGACGAGCAGCTTGCCCCCGATGACCAGCACGAACGGCAGCGCGATCAGGACATACCAGTAATTGACGAAGAATTTCGACGTGGCGATCAGGATGCGCGTCTGGATTGGAATGGTCTGTCCCATGCCCACGATGAAACTGACCAGTTGCGGCACCAGGTAGATCATCAGAAAGAACGTGATCGCCACCACGGCAGTGCCGACGAACGCCGGATACATCAGGATGGTCTTGGTGTTCGACGCCATCTCATCCTGCCACTTTATCGATTCGGTGATGTGTTCGAAGACTTCCTGCAGGCGTCCGCTCGCTTCCCCGGCATGGGTCAGGCTGACATAGATCTTGTCGAATGCGTCCGGGTGCTGCGCCATTGCTTCGGACAGTTTTTTTCCCCCTTCGATGGACTCGACCAGACTGGCGATGATCTCGCGGAAGCGGGGGTCGTTCATGGTATCGCGCAAATCGCCGAGGCATTCCAGCAGGGGAACACCGGCGCGGGTAAGTTGTTCCAGGTTGAAAAAGAAGGTGATCAGCTCGGGGCGCTTGATCTTGCCCCGCATGCCTGCTCCGCCCTTGTCGATCTTGGCATCGATCAGATCCAGTCCGCTGCGCTTGAGGCGCATTTCCAGATCCACCTGATTGGCGGCATCCTGCAACCCCCGGTGGGGCTTGCCTTGTTCATCGATAGCCCGATAGGAATAGAGTGCCATAGTTGTTCCGTTGCCTAGCCCAGCCGGTCCGTCAGATCCACGATGCGGCTGACTTCGGCGAGCGAGGTGATGCCCTGCTGGATGCGCCGGATGCCGTCCACCGCCAGCGGACGAAAACCTTTTTCGAGAGCTGCCTCCCTGATCTGGCGCGCGCTGGCGCGATGAGAAACCAGGTCGTCCAGATCATAATCCATCTTGAGCAATTCCATGATGGTCATGCGTCCCTTGTAGCCCTGATGGTTGCAGGCCTCGCAGCCGGCTGCCCGATACAGGGTGATATCCTGCTGCGGCGAGAGTCCCAGCAGCTTGCGTTCGGCAGCGTCCGGCGAGTATGGATACTTGCATTCCTTGCACAGTATGCGTATCAGTCGCTGCGCCACGATGCCGATGATGTTGCCGGCCATGATGTCGGGAAGGATGCCGATGTCGAGCAGGCGGGGTATCGCGCCGATCGCCGAATTGGTGTGCAGTGTCGAATAGACCTGGTGTCCGGTCATCGCGGCACGGAATGCCATTTCGGCGGTGGGATGGTCGCGGATTTCGCCGACCAGGATGATATCCGGATCCTGGCGCATCATCGAACGGATACCGCCCGCGAAGTCCATTTTCGCAGCTTCATTCACCGAGGTCTGGCGGATCAGTGCGAGCGGGTATTCGACGGGGTCTTCCAGCGTCATGATGTTGACCGACTCGGTGTTGATATGGTTCAGCACCGAATACAGGGTGGTGGTCTTGCCGCTGCCGGTCGGGCCGGTTACCAGCACGATGCCCTCGGGCTTGGCGATGACCATCTTCAGCATGTTGAGCGCCGCATCATCGAGGCCAAGCTTGTCCAGCGGCACGATGCCTTTTTGCCGGTCCAGTATGCGCAGAACAAGATTCTCACCGTGCGTGGTGGGATGTGAAGCCACCCGGAAATCGATCGGCCGGCCGGACAGGCGCAGCGAGATGCGCCCGTCCTGCGGCGCGCGGGTTTCGGCGATGTTCATGTTGCTCATTACTTTCAGGCGCACCACCATGGCCGGCCAGAAACTCTTGTGCAGGCTGCGGACCTGGCGCAGCACGCCGTCGACCCGGTAGCGGATGCGCAAAAAGCTGTTTTCCGGTTCGAAGTGGATGTCCGAAGCGCCCCGTTGCACGGCCTCGGTGAGCAGCGCATCTACCAGGCGTACCACCGGCTGGCTGAATTCATTCACGCCGGACTGCTGGGTCTGGTACTCCATTTCGCCCGGCTCGATTTCGTGCAGGATGCCGTCTATGGAAAGCTCAAAGCCATAGTACTGGTCGATCGCGCGCAGAATGTCGGATTCGCTGGCCAACTGGGTCGCCAGCTGGTATTCGTCCTTGAGCAGCGCGCGAACCTGGTCGAGCGCGATGATATTGTCGGGGTCGGCGACGGCCAAGGTCAGGACGCGGCTGGACTGGTCCACGGAAAGGGGCACTAGCTGATAGCGCCGCGCAACATCCTTGGGGATGAGGCTCAGTGCGGCCGAATCGATCAGTACGGAGGCAAGATCTACGGTTTCCTGGCCCAGGTTTTCCGATAACACGTCGCGGATCGTGGCTTCTGAGAGGAAGCCAAGGCGTACCAGCAGGCGACCCAGCGGCTGATGCGTCTTGCCCTGCTCCTGCAGGGCAATGCGCAGCTGGTCGTCGCTGATCACACCTTTGCCGACGAGTATCTGTCCCAGTTGTTGTGGCGGGTTGTCCGGCTTCTTGTTGTTTTGCATCACCATCTAGTGTGCTAGTTCTTCGATACGTTGTGAAATTTTTGCATGATCAAGATCCGCATGGTGTCCGGGATCAAGTTGCAGGGCGCGCCGGTAATATTGTACGGCCGCCTTGTTTTGCCCGAGGCGGTCAAGACTGACGGCCAGATTGAACGCCAGTTCAGCACGGTCCGGCGACAATTTGTAGGCGTTGAAGTAAGACTTTTGCGCATCGGCCCAGCGGGCATGTTCTGCGTAGTAGTTGCCCAAAGCGAGATGCAGTGACGGCGAGTTCTGCTGTTCATTGAGCAGCATCTTCAGGCGGCTTTCGCTGTCGTCGTCCTCGGACAGGGCTGACATCCCCGCATTGGCTACCGCGTTGCGCGGATCAAGTGCCAATACTTGCGCGTAATAGTGTGCCGCCACATTATCCTCGCCGCGGCGCTGGGCAATGACGGCCAGCCCGAGCAGCGCGTCGGAATTGCTTGAATCCAGATTGAGCGCCTTGAGATATAGCTGTTGCGCCTGATCGAGATTTCCGGCGCGATAGGCAAGATATGCATCGTTGAGCAACGGATCGATGGGCGCTTCGGTGTTCCTGACAATTTGGACCGAATCCACTTCGCGGGCGCTGTCCGGGGCCGCGCTCGCCAGATGTCTGGCGGCATGCCTCGGTTTTGGCGTTCCGGCCGGCTTGGGCGGAGCAGTTTCGGCCGAGACAACACCGGGGACCAGATTGTTTTGCGGCGGCACCTGCGCGGGTTGTTGATGTGACATGGCCGTCAAGTTGATTGGGCGCGCAGGCTTGTTGGCGGAGGAAATGGCGTACCATACATAACCCGCTCCGGCAGCGAGTAACACAACCGCGCCGACCAGGGCGATCAGCAGATTGCGGTTGAAGCCGGGACGCGCCAGTTGCACCGCACCGGATCTGGCGTTGAACAGGTTTTGTCCGGTTATGCGTGCCTGTTCTCCGGGCGTCGCGGCCTTGGGCGCATCTGGTTGCGGGTCAGCCGCGGAGGAGGTCGGCTCCAGGCTGAGCTCAAATCCCGGGTCGCTGCCTTGTCCAGCCTGCGTTTGCTGGGATTTCTTGCGGGCATCCAGAAGCAGGCTCATGTTCAGGGCTTCCCGTAGGCGGATTCGTTAAAGAAATTCTGGTCCGGCAAGTTTTTGCGGTATGCATTGAAATCGCCGTTTACACTGGGATTCTTGATGATGATCGGCCTCAGGAAAATCACCAGCTCAGTCTTTGTTGTTGTGTCGTTGCGATTCTGGAACAGGTTGCCAAGCAATGGAACGCGCGCCAGCAACGGAACTTCGTTATTGTTCTTGTTGATCTGGTCTTCCATCAGGCCGCCCAGAACGGCGATCTGGTTGTTCTGGATCCTCAGCACAGACTCCATTTCACGGGTTGAGGTTTGGGGGATGTTGTTCGTTACTCCCGTGCAGCTGCCGATACCCAGGCACGGGTTGGCCAGGGACGGATTGGGGTCAGGGATATAACCGAGCAGGCGCGTGATCGACGGGCGAACGTTGAGCAGCACCGTATCGCTGTCGCTAATCTGCGGCGTCAGGCTCATCATGAAACCCACCGGCGATGTCTGGACAGTCGAGGTGTAGGTGGGCGGTGTGGACATGGTGCCGGTCAGCGTGTTGACGGTACCGGGCGTGACCGTCATAGTAAAGTACACCAGGTTGTCGACCACCCGCAGCATTGCGGTCTGGTTGTTCATCACGCTCAAGGTGGGGCTGGACAGGACCTTGACATTGCCGAACTGTTCCAGCAGCTGTACCGATGCGGCGAGGTTGCCGATTTTCGAGGTTGGATTGAGGTAGCTGATCGCCAGTGTACCGGGGGTAGACGATATTCCGGCCGCGCCGGTTTGGCTGAGTGCGAAGCCCTTGGCGCCGAGCAGTGCGCGCGACCAGTCTATCCCCTGCTGGTATTGATCGCTCAGGTTAACCTGGACGATAGTCGCCTCGATCATGACCTGGCGCTCGGCATTGGCCATGATCCGGTCGATGAACTGCTGGATCTTTTCGTGCTGTTTCCCGGTGGCGCGCACTGTGATGATGCCATTTTCCGGGTTCGCGATGACCGAAGCCGCCTCGCGGAACGTGCTGCGCCGGGTAACGGTCATTCCGCCCTCCTCGACATTGACCGGATTGGGGCTGTTTTCAATCCCGCCCTTGGTGGCGGCGGTCTTGCCGCCGGCGGTTTGTACTCCGGTGCCGGTGCTGCTGGCTGCCCTGACCTGTTGCACCGAGGTCTCGCTGGAACCAGCAGGCAGTATCTTGTCGGTCTCGTGCAGTATGTCCTTGATGTTCTGCGTCAGGGTAGCCCAGAAATTATTCTTGGATACATCCTTGATGGTGAGCGAGGAATTGTTTCCGCCGCCCGACGCTCCGCCTGCAGCGCCGGTCGAACCGGAGCTGATTTGCGAGGTATTTGAAATCGAACTGTCCGATTCGCGTGTCATGTTCACGTAATCGATCTTGTAGGTATGCAGATAAGGCGTGTCCGGCATTACGGTCAGCGTGCCGTTGTCCAGCTCGTAGCGCATATCCACTTGCCGGGCGATGCGCGTGAGGATCTCCGGCAGGGTCTGGTTGATCGCGTTTATCGTCACGCTTCCCTGAATGCCGGACTGGATGTCGAGGTTGATTTTTGCATCGCGCGCCAGCGCGAACAAAATCTGCTGTGCCGGCACATCGGTGACGACCACGCTGTAGGTGGCGACTTTATCGGCAGGTTTGGGCGGGGGCAGCACGACGCTGTCTTTGACGGGTTGCGGGATGATGTTTTCTGGTGCGGGCTGAGGACGTTTGAAGTGCTGGTCTGCAGGCTTGATCACTTGTGTCCCGCAGCCGGACAGCATCACTCCAATCGCACATAGATAAACGATATTGCGTGAACGCATGCTTCCCCCTTTTGGTATGCGCAGTAGCCTAACAGCTTTGTGCTTATTACTCAATATGCTACGGCCAATATCTTTTCAAAAGATTTAAGTCCCAATATCTTTTCAAAAGATGTAAGTCGAAGTGGCGAACGCTTTCTGGTAACGCAACGGCAGATCTTTGGCAGCATCATGGGCCGCTTCAACGGATGGATAGGCGCCATAAAGAACGCGAATCCCGTTCTTGCCGCCCAGCTTGGCGGGAAGCAGGTAAATTTCCGGGAGCACGCCCAGCTTGTCCGCGCGCTGCAGGAATCCCTCGATCCGTTCCTGATTGACAACCTCGTTGTAATACAGCTGGATGCTGGCGACGGCCTTTTTCTGCTCAAGCAATTGTTTGCCCGCTTCGAGACGTTGTTCGTACAGAATCGTATTTTGCACCGTGCTGGGGGCAGGCGCGGTTGCCGCAACCGCAGCTGTTTTTGCTGGAGCATGATTTTGTTGGGCAGCAATCGGTGCGACCGCCGGTGCAACGGGTACGGTCGCAGGCACGTTCGGATTTTTCTGGGTTGACATTGCAGTCTGATCTTGTTGGACAGCCGGTTGCGGCTTTTCCAGCAACCGCCATGCAACCAGGCCCAATAGCAGGACTGCGGCAGCCGCGCTTCCCAGCAGCAGCTTGCTGCCGAACCGGGAAGTGGATGGGTTGAGTTCGCTATCGCGCAGTGCCGCCTGCACATGCTCGGGTTTGATGTAGTACGTGTCGTCAACGAATGCGGCCAGCAGGGATTTGTCGGCGAGGATATTCACGCGGCGCATCAGCCCTTCGGAAGCCGAGGCGATCAGTTTGATGGCGCCCTGCGAGAATATATTCGGACCGTGGTAGCCTGCCGCGCGCATCCTGAACATCAGGTAGTCTTCCAGGATATTGCGCGACAGCGGCTGCATGTGAAAGTGATGCGCGATGCGGTCCTTGAGCTGGCGCATGTTGGGTTGATCCAGCTTGGTGTTCAGTTCCGGTTGTCCGAACAGCACGATCTGCATCAGCTTGGCATTGCCGACTTGCAGGTTGTACAGCAGGCGCAACTCTTCCAGCGTTTCCAATGGCATGGCGTGCGCCTCGTCCACCAGCACCACGATACGCTTGCCTTCGCGCGCCTTTTCCTCGAGCTTGTTCTGGATGTTCTGCATGATGATGCCGACCCGTTCGCCTTTGATGTTCAGGCCGAGTCCGTCCGCGATCGCATACAGCATCTCTTCGCGCGAAAGGCTGGGGTTGGCCAGGTAGATGGCCTCAACGTGCTTCGGGAGTTTTTCCAGCAGCATCCGGCACAGCATGGTCTTGCCGCTGCCGACCTCGCCGCTGACCTTGATGATCCCCTCCACTTCGGAGATGGAGTAGATCAGCGCATCGAGGATCTCGCCGCGGTTGGCGCCAGAAAAAAAGAACACCGTGACGGGTGTGATTCTGAACGGTGGCTCGGAAAGTCCGAAGTGTTCTAGATACATGTCTTTGCGTCCTGTGCGTTGAGTTTTTCATACGCACCCATGCGGCTGTGCAATGTGGTGCGGTTCATTCCAAGCAGCTTTGCCGCCTCGCTGATGTTGCCGCCGGACATCTCCAGCGCGGCGGCGATATACTGGCCTTCCTGTTCGCGCAGCTGCCGGTCCAGATTGAATTCGCCCTGTTGCAACTGATGAATTATCGATGCGGTTGTTGCGCCTGTTTGCCCGCGTGTATTGGATTCCAGTGGATCGAATTCCTCCTGCAATTGTATCTTGCTGACAGTCATTCCCGGGTACTTTGTGGCCAGCCGGATCACGATGTTGCGCAACTCCCGGGTATTGCCGGGGAAGCTGTATTGTTCCCAGCAATGCAAGGCGTCCGGGAGCAGTTCAAAAGGTTGTTGTTTGATTTGCCGCGAGTAATGGGCGCGGAAATGGTTGAGCAAAGCCAGCTTGTCCGTGCCCAGTTCCCGCAATGGCGGAACATTGATCGAGAAGACATTCAGACGGTGGTAAAGGTCTGTGCGAAAGATGCCTGCCTTGACTGCCTCGCGCAGGTTGCGATTCGTTGCGGCGATGATGCGCGCGCCGCTCTTTCGCGTCGTGGTCTCCCCGACGCGCTGGTATTCTCCGTTTTCCAACACGCGCAACAGTTTTGTCTGGAGCTCCAGCGGCAGTTCGCCGATCTCGTCAAGGAACAGCGTGCCGGCAGATGCCTCTTCAAAAAACCCCGACTGCGCGCTGGCCGCGCCGGTAAAGGCTCCCTTGCAATAACCGAACAGGGTGGGTTCGATCAGGGTGGGCGGGATCGCTGCGCAGTTGAGCACTTTGAACGGTGAGCCGGGCTTGCTCGCCAGTTTCTGGATTGCCGAGGCAACCAGTTCCTTGCCGCAACCCGATTCGCCTTCGATCAGCACGGGAAAAGGAATCGCCGCATACATCACGATCTGGCTGCGCAGGGCTTGCATTGCGGGCGTCTGTCCGACGAGGCCAAGCAGTTGATCATCCTGAACATCGTTGCCGGGGGCTTTGTCCTGGACTTTCAGCGCATCATACAGGTATTTTTTTATTTTCTCCGGTGTGCATGGTTTGGCGATAAAATCCACCGCCCCCAGCGCGCGGGCATGGCGCGCATGGTCTTTCTCGTCCTGCCCTGACAGGACGAAAATCCTGATCGTCGGAGAGTGCGCCAGCAATTCGGCGATCAAGTGGAAGCCTTCCTCGGGGCGGTGCGGGAACGGCGGCAATCCCAGATCGATCAGCGCCAGTTGCGGCGTACATGACAATCTGCGCAACAAGTCGATTGCCGCCATGCGTGATTCGGCCTGGTGGACGTCGAAGTCGTTGCAGAAAGAGACCGCCAGACCTTCGCGAATCAGCGGGTCATCGTCAACGATAATCAGGCTGGGAAGTTTGGATAAGTCGTTCATTTGGCTTTCTTAAGTGATACTTGCGTGTGCGGAGCATAACGGCAAGTGCCTGCAATCTCAATAGGGAATACGCAAGAATATTGTCATCCGGGCCAATAAGTTGGGGATTGTCGACCCATTAGTTTAGAATGCGCACTTTGGTTTTCCGGGTTTGAATTTTGTCTTCTTCCGCATTGGTCGAAATTCGCGATCTGCATTTTGCCTACGATAAGCGTGCCGTTCTGAAAGGCATCAACATGACTTTCCCGAAGGGGAAGATGGTTGCCATCATGGGATTGAGCGGTTGCGGCAAGACCACGTTGCTGCGCCATATCGGCGGGGTGCTCAAGCCGACCAGGGGTTATGTCAAGGTGGGCGGACAGATCATCCATGAGCTGGATCAGGATGCGCTGTATGAGATGCGCCGCAAGATGGGCATGCTGTTCCAGTTTGGCGCGCTGTTCACCGACTTGTCGGTGTATGACAATGTTGCATTTCAAATGCGGGAACACACCGGCCTTTCCGAAGAACTGATACGCGATCTGGTGTTGATGAAGCTGCACGCGGTTGGTTTGCGCGGTACGCAGCATTTGATGCCTTCCGAACTATCCGGCGGTATGGCGCGCCGCGTCGCATTGGCGCGGGCCGTGGCGCTCGACCCGATGCTGATCATGTACGACGAGCCGTTTGCCGGGCTCGACCCGATTTCCATGACGGTCGTCGGCGACTTGATCCGCCGACTGAACGATGCGCTGGGGGCGACTTCGGTGATCGTGACCCACGATGTGCAGGAATCTCTAAAGATTGTCGACTACGTTTATTTTATGGAGAATGGCGTGATTGTGGCGGAGGGCACGCCGGAAGATATTCGCGCTTCCGAGAAGGCCTTCGTGCATCAGTTCGTTCATGGCGAGATAGACGGCCCGTTACCGTTCCATTATCCGGGCGGTGATTACCGCCAGGATTTGAATTTGAGGACCTGACATCATGGTGCCAACATTTTTAGACGCGATCCGGGTAACCGGTCACCGTTCAATCAACGCGGTATGGCGCATCGGCATGGCCACGCGCTTCTTTTTTCTCACCCTGGTCTATTCGGGCAACAGCTTTCGCCGTTTTCACCTGATCGTCAAGGAGTTGTTTTCCACCGGCGTGTTGTCGCTGATCATCATTGTGGTGGCGGGGTTGTTCGTCGGGATGGTGCTGGGACTGCAGGGCTATGAAACGCTCAGGCGCTACGGTTCGGAATCTGCACTGGGAAGCATGGTGGCATTGAGCCTGGTGCGTGAGTTGGGGCCGGTGGTCGCGGCATTGTTGTTTGCCAGCCGTGCCGGTTCGGCAATGACCGCCGAAATCGGGCTGATGAAAGCAACCGAGCAGATCTCCGCGATGGAAATGATGGCGGTCAACCCGATCGCCCGCATCGTCGCGCCGCGTTTCTGGGCCGGCGTGATCTCCATGCCTTTGCTGGCCGCCCTGTTCAGTGCGGTGGGGGTATTCGGGGGCTACTTCGTGGGTGTGATACAGATAGGCGTCGACGAAGGTTCGTTCTGGTCGCAGATGCAGGCGGCCGTGGATTTTCGCGATGACATCCTGAACGGTGTGATCAAGAGCTTTGTGTTCGGCACGGTGGTGACGATCATCGCGTTGTTCGAAGGTTACGACGCGCCGCCCACTGCTGAAGGGGTATCCGGCGCGACAACACGCACGGTGGTGACTTCTTCGCTGGCGATATTAATGCTGGATTTTGTATTGACTGCAATCATGTTTAGAGGGAATTAGGAAATGGAACGGACTACGCTGGATCTTTGGGTGGGCATATTCGTGGTGGCAGGTGTCGCCGCGCTGGCAATGCTGGCGATGAAAGTCGGGAACCTCGGCACTTACAATATGTCGGATACTTACCAAGTGCATGCCTATTTTACCAATGTCGGGGGATTGAAACCCAAGGCATCGATCAAGAGCGCCGGCGTACTGGTCGGCCGCGTGACCGGAATTACACTTGATACGCAACGCTATGAAGCCAATGTGGAGATGAGTCTGGACAAGCGCTACCAGTTTCCCAAGGACACATTCGCCAGCATCCTGACTTCGGGCTTGCTGGGCGAGCAATACATCGGCCTGGTGCCGGGCGGAGACAGCGATATGCTGCATAACGGGGATCAAATCAAGATGACCCAATCCGCCGTGGTGCTGGAAGATTTGATCAGCAAGTTCCTGTTCAGCAAGGCCTCCGAACCCGCCAGCCAAAAATAGTTTTAAAACAAGGATAAAGAGAACCAAAGATGACTGCTTTGCAAAAGATAATTATGGGCGTGATGATGAGCTGCACGCTTGGCGCGGCCCGCGCCGAGGTCATTGCCCCCGACGAACTGATCAGGAACACTGTGCGGGAAGTCACCGCGATCATCAAGCAGGACAAGGATATTCAGGCCGGCGACCAGAAAAAAATCATCGCCATGGTGGATGCCAAGGTGTTGCCGCATTTTGATTTTCAGCGCATGACCCGTTTGGCGGTCGGGCGCAACTGGCGTACCGCCACACCCGAGCAACAACAGGCATTGGTTACGGAATTCCGCGATTTGCTGGTGCGCACCTATACAAAAGTGTTTACGGTGTACCGTGACCAGACTATCGATGTCAAGCCGCTCAGAATGGCACCCGATGACACCGAGGTGACTGTCAGCACCGTGATCAGCAAGCCGGGTTCACAGCCCACGTCGGTGGATTATGAAATGGAGAAGGCTCCGGACGGATGGAAAGTATTCGATATCTCGGTTGAAGGAGTCAGCATGGTGATGAGCTATCGCGGCACCTTCGCATCGCAGGTCCAGCAGGATGGCATCGATGGTTTGATCAAGACACTTACCGAAAAGAATGCCAATGCTGCGAACGGCGATGTGGTGAACGCGGGGACGAAGTGATCCAGCGCGAGGGCGAGTGGACGGTGATTCAGGGCAGCCTGAACATAGCGACCGTGCCGGCATTGTTCGAAACCGGGTTGCAGCATCTGGCAGTCGAAGATTTTCAGGTGGATTTTTCGCGGGTAGACTCCGTTGATTCCGCTGCGGTCAGTTTGCTGCTGGGCTGGAACAGGGCCGCCCGGAACTTGCAGCATGGCTTGCGCGTGAAAGGTTTACCCGAAGATCTGCTGAGCTTGGCACGCTTGTACGGCGTTGCAGAACTCCTGCCACAACAGTCAGATTGATCTGTTTTTGCTGGCGGCACTTTCGGTGCAGCGCGCATCCCTAGTCAGTTTTTAGTATCATGTGCAACCTTGGTGACGTGTGGCGGATCGCCTGTTGCAAACTTTTTTCGAATTGAAAGTAAAGAGTAAAGAATAGTGGAAATAACTATGGTCACCCCGGAAAGTATTCAACATAACATCGCGCAAGGAATGGCTACCGAGCATTTGAGCGTGGTGGGCGACGGCCAGCACTTTGAGGCCCTGGTGGTCAGCGATGCGTTTACGGGGAAGAACCGGGTACAACGCCATCAGATGGTTTACCAGACCCTGGGCGACCGGATGCGAGCGGAGATTCATGCGCTGTCGATGAAGACATTGACGCCGCAAGAGTGGCGTAGCCAGCAATAATCCATGCAAAAATTAGCGATTCAGGGGGGCAACCGCCTCAACGGGGAGGTGCGGATTTCCGGCGCCAAGAATGCGGCGCTGCCGATACTGTGCGCGAGCTTGTTGACCCGCGATACCCTGCAACTCGACAACGTGCCAGACCTCAACGATGTCGTGACGATGCGCAGACTGCTGGAACAACTGGGCGTGGCGATACAGGTCGACGGCGGCCAGATGGGATTGTGTGCGGCCGAAATCGACAGACTCGAAGCGCCATATGAAATGGTGAAAACCATGCGTGCCGCGATCCTGGTGTTGGGACCACTGGTTGCACGCTTCGGAGAAGCCCGTGTTTCGCTGCCTGGGGGGTGTGCCATCGGTTCACGCCCGGTTGACCTGCACATCAAGGGCTTGCAGGCGATGGGTGCCGAAATCAATATCGAGCATGGTTACATCCATGCCCAAGTACCCCATGGCATGGGTGCCAAGCGTCTGAAGGGTGCGCGGATATTCTTCGATCTGGTCAGTGTTACCGGGACTGAAAACCTGATGATGGCGGCGGTACTGGCAGACGGAGTCACGGTTCTGGAAAACGCCGCGCGGGAACCGGAAGTGGTGGATCTGGCAAATTGCCTGGTTGCAATGGGCGCAAAAATCGAAGGAGCCGGCAGCGATACCATCAGCATCACCGGGGTGGAAAGTTTGCACGGCGCCAGCCACCGTGTCATGCCCGACCGGATCGAGAGCGGCACTTTTCTTGTCGCTGCAGCCGCTGCGGGGGGGGATATCACCCTGACCGGCGCGCGCGCCGATATTCTCGAAAATGTGCTGGAGAAATTGCATGAGGCCGGCGCAACCATACAAATGACGGACTCCACGATCAACCTTAAAATGGACCGGCGCCCCAAGGCTGTCAATGTGCGCACCTCGCCGTATCCTGCATTTCCCACCGATATGCAGGCACAATTCATGGCGATGAATGCCATTGCCGAGGGCAACGCGATAGTGGTCGAAACGATATTCGAGAACCGCTTCATGCACGTGCAGGAGCTGCGCCGTCTCGGGGCCCAGATCGATGTCGAGGGCAACACCGCGGTGATCAAAGGATGCGCGCAACTGGAAGGCGCAACCATCATGGCGACCGATTTGCGCGCTTCTGCGTGTCTGGTCATCGCCGGGTTGGTTGCGCAGGGGGAGACCATCGTGGATCGTATCTATCATCTGGACCGTGGCTACGAACACATCGAGGCGAAACTGTCGGCGCTGGGTGCCCAGATACGAAGGATGAAATAACGGCTACGACGCATCAAATTGATTAGGGATTTATAAATG
This sequence comes from Gallionella sp., assembly GCA_049684555.1. GTDB lineage: Bacteria > Pseudomonadota > Gammaproteobacteria > Burkholderiales > Gallionellaceae > Gallionella. Next base: position 19,576 of record JBAVGB010000011.1, read on the forward strand.
ATCACCATCGCACTCTCCAAAGGACGCATCTTCGAGGAAACAATGCCGTTGCTCAATGCGGCAGGCATCGATGCGCTGGAGGGTCCCGAGTCTTCGCGCAAGCTGATCCTGCCGACCAATCGCGCAGATGTGCGCCTGATCATCGTGCGCGCCAGCGACGTTCCCACTTATGTGCAATACGGCGCCGCAGACATCGGTGTGGCGGGCAAGGATGTGCTGGATGAACATGGCGGCACCGGGCTTTACCAGCCGCTGGATCTGAACATCGCACGCTGCCGCATGATGGTTGCGGTTCGCGAAGATTTCGATTATGAGTCTGCCGTGCGCCAGGGTGCCCGTCTGCGCGTGGCGACCAAGTATGTGCAAACCGCCAGGGCTCACTTCGCTGCGAAAGGCGTGCATGTGGACTTGATCAAACTGTATGGCTCAATGGAGCTGGCCCCGCTGGTTGGGTTGTCGGACGCGATCGTGGATCTGGTCAGCAGCGGCAACACGCTGAAGGCGAATCACCTCAGGGCTGTCGAGCACATCGCCGATATTTCTTCGCGCCTTGTGGTGAACCAGGCCGCGCTCAAATTGAAGTATGACGTGATCCATCCCATGCTGAATGGGTTTGCAGCCACGATAAAGAAATAGTGCAAACGGAAAACAAAGAGCGATTTGAAATGAATATCAGAAAACTTTCCAGTTCTTCAGCCGATTTTGATGCCGAATTGACCAGGCTGCTGGCCTTCGAGGAAACGGCCGATGAAAAGCTCGAGGCTACCGTCGCAGGCATACTCGCGGACGTGCGCAGACGCGGCGATGAAGCACTGCTGGAATACACCCGCAAATTCGATCGTCTGTCATTGGCTAATGCCGCGGCGATGGAGTTGTCGCGCGATGAATTGCGCGACGCGTTCCACGGACTGCCGGCAGAACAGCGCGGCGCGCTGGAACAGGCCGCGCAGCGCATCACCGATTATCATCTCAAACAGGTGCAATCGTCCTGGAGCTACACCGATGCCGACGGCACTTTGCTCGGCCAGCAGGTGACCCCGCTGGATCGGGTAGGGCTGTATGTGCCGGGCGGGAAGGCAGCCTATCCGTCTTCTGTGCTGATGAATGCGTTGCCCGCGAAAGTGGCGGGTGTGGCTGAACTCATCATGGTCGTGCCGACTCCCGATGGAGTGAAGAACCAACTGGTGCTGGCAGCGGCGTATCTTGCGGGTGTGGATCGCGTGTTCAGCATCGGGGGCGCACAGGCGGTTGCCGCGCTGGCTTACGGCACGGCGACCATTCCGAAAGTGGACAAGATCGTCGGCCCCGGCAACGCTTACGTCGCGGCGGCAAAACGCCGCGTGTTCGGGGTGTGCGGCATCGACATGATCGCGGGGCCATCGGAAATCCTGGTGATCTGCGACGGCCACACCGATCCTGACTGGATCGCGATGGACCTGTTCTCGCAGGCCGAACACGACGAATTGGCGCAGGCCATTCTGCTGTCGCCGGATGAAGAATTCATCGCGGCGGTGGCGCAAAGCGCGGATCGTCTATTGGGACAAATGCCGCGTCGCGACATCATCCAAACCGCGCTGCAAAATCGCGGTGCCTTGATTCATGTCGCCGATCTGGATGAAGCCTGCACCATCAGCAACCGCATCGCACCGGAACATCTGGAATTGTCGGTTGCCGATCCGCAGAACCAGTTGCCGAAACTGAAACACGCCGGCGCGATCTTCATGGGCCGCTACACCTCGGAAGCGCTGGGCGATTACTGCGCCGGACCGAACCATGTGCTGCCCACTTCCGGTACGGCGCGATTTTCATCCCCGCTGGGGGTGTACGACTTCCAGAAGCGCAGCAGCCTGATCCAGGTTTCCCCGTTGGGCGCGCAAAAGCTCGGTGATATTGCCGCCAAACTGGCGTTTGGCGAAGGGCTACAGGCGCACGCGCAAGCGGCGCTGTTCAGGAAGGGTTAGAGCGGAGTATCAACAGGACCTTGCGCTCTGTTCATGATTTTTCCACCCGCTGATAAAGCCGATAGCGCTCGTCCTTGTCGCCCTTGCGGTTACCCTCCCAGATTTTCACCCAGCGTGTTTCGTCGAGCAACGGCTTGGATAATTTGTTTCCCTGGATCAGGCGCAGATCGCACCGATGTTTGTAATCGTGCAACGTCAGGATATTGCCGAAATAATACAGCATGGCGCGCTGACCCTCGCCAAGCTGCTCGCCGGCAATACATTGGTAATGTCTGGGCAGCGATTGCTTGAGTGCGGCAACCATGCCGCGATAGCTCTTGCCGCTGTCCAGCCATGGCAGCCACAGCGTCATGGCGAGTATCCAGATCAGCGTGACGCCGGATGCCCAATTTAAAGTCGCACGCCGCATCGACCGGCCAACGCGCCACACGATCACAATCCAGGATACGGTAGCGATGATCGCGATTACAAACGGAACGGTCTGCAATTCAGGTTCGAAGCCGGGCTGAAAATCCTTCAGCCAATGGGTGATCTTGGCCTGATTGTCCAGCAGCAAGCCAGCCCAACCCCACCACATCAGGATGGCAATCAGCGCGAATGTCATGATTCCGAACCAGTCCAGGGCGTTGGCCGCGCCGCGCTTAAGTACCGACAGTGAAGCGGTTGCCAGCAGGGCAATCGGCAAAAGCATCGGTAGAGCGAGCAGATCCGATGTATTGGCTGCAAGGCTGAGGATGATGAGCATCACGACAAAATTGACCAGCGACAACTGCAAGTCATCGCGTTGCGCCAAGCGCTTGCGCGACTTCCATACTGTCCAGCCCGCGAGCGGAAGCGCGGGCCACGCCAGCCAGGGCAAGTTTTCCAGATAGTAGAGGGAATCCTTGCCGGGACCGGATTTCGCGTGCTTGAGCCAATTGCCGATATTGTGTGTCCACGCCCAGTCGGCGAACAATTGTGGCGAATCATGGTACAGCAGCAGCGGCCAGATGGTCAGCCAGGGCAGGGCAAACAGGAAGGCAATGGCGATGCTGAGATAATATGGACGCGTCCGCCAGTTCTGAAAGAATACCGGCAAGCTTGCCGCAGTCAGCATGAACATTATCGGCGAGACAAAACCCTTGGACAGGAAACCGATACCCATGCCGGTACCGATCAATATCCCCCCCCGCCAGTATTGCTCCCTGCCGAGGGCAAAGCCAAACAGCATCATCGCGCATCCGGTCAGCAGGGCAAGATCCGCGGCCATCTGGTGCGCGCGCACCAGCATGCCTAGGCAACCGATCAGGATGATCGCCGCAGCCCAGCCGCGATTTTCTCCATACAACTTGCGTCCGGCAAGGCCGGTGAACAACAGGGTCAGCGCAGTATAGAAACCGCTGGCAAGGCGCGCGCCGTCATGCAGCGGCAGCGCCGGCGAAAAAAGTTTGGCGAACAGCGCGGCGGTCCAGTAATACAGCGGTGGCTTGTCCAGGAAAGTTTCGCCCGCCAGCGTGGGCACCAGCCAATCACCGTTATGCAGCATCGAATAGATGACCCCGAAACTCAATGCATCATCCGGTTTCCACGGGTCGTGTCCGATCAGCCCGGTACCCAGCCAAACCAGGCACAGCAAACCGAGCAGCGCCGCTTTGGCAGGGGTGATCGGATTGGGGTCGGTGGGCTTGATGAAATACATACGTCAGATTCCTTGAGTCCGATACGTCATGGCGGAGTGGGATGGCGGCAAATGAAAAAGGCAGCTAACGCTGCCTTTTGATGGAACCGCCGCGCAAAGTTCCGAGCCGGGGCTATCGCCATTGCAACAGGCAACCAGAAGATGGTTGCCCATGGCCGATCGCTAGGCTGAAGCCTTGCTGCCGTATTTCTGGCGGAACTTGTCGATGCGGCCTGCGGTATCCACAATTTTCTGTGTACCGGTGTAGAAGGGATGGCATTCTGAACAGACTTCGACGTGCAGGGCCGGTTTGCCCATCACGGACTTGGTCTTGAAGCTGTTGCCGCAACTGCAGGTCACGGTGATTTCTTTGTAGTCTGGGTGGATATCTGCTTTCATGGTCGTTCCTTGCGAGTAGTTGGTGCGGCGGGTGTACGCACTCGGGTTTTGCATAAGGGCGCGCATTATCCATGAAAATCGGGGGCTGCGCAAATTGTTATCCGCAACCGCCGCGCCGGTGGTGCGGTGTCGAACTGAAGCTCAAAATCCAGGGCAGTGAGACGACAGATGCCTGGATACATTGCGTTTATTCAGCTCAATATCAGGCTCTGGCCCTGGCGGCGTGAATCAAATACACTCTGCTCCTTGTGCTTGAATCAATCGGGGAATTGGAGAATATGCCTACGCTGAGTCGGAGTGAATACCGGACGCTGGTGCTGGCCGCACTGGGCGGCGCGCTGGAGTTTTACGATTTCATCATCTACGTGTTTTTTGCCGTTGTGATCGGTCAGTTGTTCTTTCCCCCCGATATGCCGGACTGGTTGCGCCAGTTGCAGACCTTCGGTATTTTTGCGGCAGGTTACCTCGCGCGCCCGCTGGGCGGGATCGTGATGGCGCACTTTGGCGATCTGCTCGGTCGCAAGCGCATGTTCATGCTGAGCATATTTCTGATGGCTGTTCCGACGATGGCGATCGGCTTGCTGCCGACCTACGCGCTCATCGGTATCTGGGCGCCGCTGCTGTTGCTTGGATTGCGCGTGTTGCAGGGCGCGGCGGTTGGCGGAGAGGTGCCTGGTGCGTGGGTGTTCGTCTCGGAGCATGTGCCCAAGCGGCATGTCGGTTTCGCCTGCGGCACGCTGACTGCAGGATTGACCGGCGGAATCCTGCTCGGTTCACTGGTGGCGACAGCGATTCACAAACTCTATTCTCCCGCAGAACTGCTAAGTCATGGATGGCGTGTGCCATTCATTATCGGCGGGTTGTTCGGTTTGATGGCGGCATGGTTGCGCCAGTGGCTGCATGAAACGCCGGTGTTCAGGGAGATGCAGGCGCGACAGGCATTGGCGGACGAGTTGCCGCTGAAGACGGTGATACGCGAACATCGTCCTGCCGTGCTCCTGACGATGCTGCTGACCTGGTTGTTGTCCGCCGCGATCGTGGTGATGATATTGATGACCCCGACGCTGGTGCAAAAGCTCTACGCCATTCCTGCGGCCGCCGCGTTGCAGGCAAACAGTATCGCGACGCTGTTGCTGAGCCTGGGCTGCGTGGTGTTCGGCGCGCTGGCTGATCGATATGGCGCGGGGCGGGTGTTGCTGGTCGGCTGCGTGATGCTCGGCCTGACCTCGGCACTGTTCTACCGGCAAGTGCCGCTTGCCCCGCAGCATATCGATGGCTGGTATGCCCTGTGCGGTTTCTTTGTCGGCGTGATCGGGGTGGTCCCGAGCGTCGCCGTCAAGGCATTCCCGCCGGTGGTGCGGTTTTCCGGATTGTCGTTTTCCTATAATGTTGCCTATGCGGTGTTCGGTGGACTGACACCGGTTGCGGTGAGCATGCTGTTGCCCCTCGATCGATTGGCACCCGCCCATTATGTGGAAGCATTAAGTGCGGTTGGCGTGCTAATCGGCGTGTATTTGTGGCGCAACGACAGCGCGGTGAGGAACGTATAAGGCTTTTGTGCGACAATGCGCGCGCCCAAATCAGCGTGCTCGACATACCCAGTTGCGCGCGCCCATTCCTCAGGATAGAAAGTGTTTATAGAAAATCTCAAAAAATTACTGGCCGCAGACATGGCTGCGGTGGATCAGGTAATACGCACGAGGCTGCATTCGGAAGTGCTGCTGGTCAATCAGGTTGGCGAATACATCATCAACGGAGGCGGCAAGCGTTTGCGCCCGGCGCTGGTCGTATTGTCGGCCGATGCCCTTGGTTATCGGGGCAACAAGCATCACGACCTGGCGGCGGTGGTGGAATTCATCCACACCGCGACACTCCTGCACGATGACGTGGTGGACGAATCCGAGATGCGCCGCGGGCGGGCAACCGCCAGCGCGCTGTTCGGCAACGCGGCCAGCGTGCTGGTCGGCGATTTCCTGTATTCGCGAGCCTTTCAGATGATGGTCGAGGTGGGTGATATGCGCGTGATGCAGACGCTGGCGGATGCCACCAATGTCATCGCCGAGGGCGAGGTGTTGCAACTGCTCAACTGCCACGATGCAGATGTCGATGCCGCCAATTACATGCGCGTGATCCATTGCAAGACTGCCAAGCTTTTCGAGGCGGCGATGCGTCTCGGTGCGATTCTGGGCAAGGCCGGTGCAAGTGCGGAACAGGCTGTGGCCGAATATGGCATGCATCTGGGTACCGCATTCCAACTGGTGGACGATGTGCTGGACTATTCCGCCGACGAACAGCAAACCGGAAAACATCTCGGCGACGATCTTGCCGAAGGCAAGCCTACGCTGCCGTTGATTTATGCCATCCAGCACGGCTCGGCAGAACAGGCTGCCGTTGTACGCAGCGCGATCGAACAGGGAGACGTGGAACAATTCGCGGCGGTACTGGACATTATCCGTTCCACAGGTGCGCTGGATTTCACCCGCCAGCAAGCGATGCGCGAAGCAGAGTCGGCGCATGCCGCAATAGCGGGATTGGCCGATTCAAAATACAAGCAATGTTTGCTAGAATTAGCAGAATTTGCCGCTACTCGGCAATTCTAGAAGGCAGTTCTAGAAATTTAAGTTTAAAACCATAGCGAGCGGTTCGAGAGCAAGGCGCACGTAGCGCAACGCAGCTATCGAATCGTGTCGTAGTAGGTTTTGGCAATACCAAAAACGGGGTGTAGCTCAGCCTGGTAGAGTACTGCGTTCGGGACGCAGGAGTCGGAGGTTCGAATCCTCTCACCCCGACCA
>JBAVGB010000012.1:0-2317 GCA_049684555.1 Gallionella sp.
GTCGGCGGCACCAATGGTGCGCAGATCGCCTGGTCCCACCTGGTGGACCTGGAGGCCTCCGTGTCGCTGGCCAATGCTGAACCGAACGGCCAGGGTGGCTATATCGTCAATTCCAAGTCGCGGCAATTCATGCACAAGACGCCTCGCAGCACCTACCTTGACAATATTTGGAGCGGCACAGATACGGCATTCCCGCTGAACGGGCGCAGGGCGGCGGTCACCACCAACGTCCCCTCGAATTTGACAAAGGGCACTGCGTCCGGCGTGTGCTCTGCACTGCTTTTTGCTGCGGATTGGTCGCAGCTGGTGATCGCAATGATCGGGCCGGTCGATATTGTGGTGGATCCCGTCACGCGTGCAGATTTTGGCGAGGTCGTGGTGACGGTTTCCGCTTACATCGATATTGGCTTGCGCCAGCCTGCCGGCTTCGCGGTGATGCTCGATGCGCTGACCGCTTAATTCACACCCAAACAACCGAAAGGATTATGCAATGAAAATGTACAGAGACCTTACTGCGGAACAACTGCTCTCGCGTGGCGCTTCATCGGCCAGGAGCATCACTGTTGGCCTGGACCAGACGGAAGTCGAAAATTACTCGCTGATGCGCGCAATCAACGCGGCGATCAGCAAGAAATGGGATGGTGCCGGACTGGAACGGGCAGCATCTGAGGCGGTAGCAAAACGCACCGGGATGTCGCCCCAGGGCTTCTTCATCCCTGGCGACGTGTTCCAGAAAATGTCCGGTCAGCGCGCCTTCGATGCCGGCACGGCCGGCAATGCCGGCAACCTGGTGCAGACGTCTGTACTCGGCGGCGAGTTCGTCGACGTGCTGCGCAATGCGCTGGTGCTGGACAAGATGGGCATCACGGTGATGGGCGGATTGACTTCGAATGTTTCCATTCCGCGCAAGGTCTCGCCGACCTCAATATCGAGCGCAACCGAGGCGGCGCAACTCTCCCCGTCCGGCCCGACCACCAACCAGATCACCCTCACGCCTCACCGCATCGGCGCATCGATCCCGTACACCAAGCAGGCGCTGTTGCAGTCCAGCCTGGACGTCGAGGCGATGCTGTACAAGGATCTGACTGATGGCGTTGCTGTCAGCATTGACAATATCTGCCTGAATGGTTCGGGCGTCTCGCCTCAGCCGCTTGGGCTGGTCAACCAGGCTGGCATCGGTACCGTGGTCGGCGGCACCAATGGTGCGCAGATCGCCTGGGCGCACATTGTCGGGCTGGAAACGGCCTGCGAAAACCTCAATGCCATAGCTGATGAGAATGCCGGTTACGTGATCAACACCAAGGCGCGCGGCTGGTGCAAGCTCACCCCGAAGACTGGCTCAACTTTCCCAAAGTTTCTGTGGGATGGCGGCAAAATGCCGCTCAACGGCTACCGCGCCGGCGTGACCAACAATCTTGTCAGCAACGGCACCAAGGGCAGCGCATCCGGCATCTGCAGCACGCTGGCCTATTCGTCCGATTGGTCGAACTTCATCCTGGCCCTGTTCGGCGGACTGGACATCGTGGTGGATCCGTACAGCCTGGCAGGTTCGGGCCAGATCAAGATCACCGCCAACCAGTTCATCGATGTGGCATTGCGCAATCCGGCCTATTTTTCCGTGATGGTCGACGCGCTGACCGCCTGATCGATGGCGTCGCCATGACGGGCGGCAAACTGCCCGTCATTTACTGGAGATATCGAGCATGAAAACAGCACCGTCGGTCACGATTTATGCAACTGAGCCAGTTGCGCACGCAGGCCGGGTCTATATGCCCGGCCAGGCGATGGCGTGTGACAAGGACGATGCCGCTGCCATACTCACGGCGGGGTGCGGCACGCAACACCTCTCGATCGCAAAGGATGCGGCCAGGGCGTTCGAGGAAAGGAAAAAGCAAACCGCCAAAACTCTCGATGCAGCGAAGAGGGCTGCAGCGTAGCGATCAACCAAACGATCTGGAAAGGAGAATCTTGTGGCAAAGATATATGCGAGACAGCAATTCGTCCACCGTGGCAGCACTTTTTATCCCGGACAAAGCATTGAAACCGATGGCGACGAGGCCGCGTCACTTGTTGCAAGCAACAGGTGCACGAGCAGCCGAGCTGTTGCGATGGAGGCCAGAAAACAGCGCATCCAGGACGAATACCGGCCCGGTACGCGACACACCAGCTGCACAGTCCGCAATGTGTCCGAGTAAATCCAACCCCAAGCGTTCCTAATCACCTATTCCGGCCAGCGATGGCCTTACCCTGGAGGCACCAATGAAATTTTTAAGCAATGAATGTATCGAGCGTGAGGATGGCGAGGTCAGGCTTATCT
>JBAVGB010000013.1:0-27257 GCA_049684555.1 Gallionella sp.
GGACGGCGTCGGCGGCAACGCCGGCGGGCGCGAGGCGGCGGAGATGACCGTGCGCGGCGTGCTGTCCGATTACTATGCGACGCCGGAAACCCTGGGCGTCGCCACCGCGCTGGACAAGGTGCTCACCGCATTGAACCGCTGGGTGATCTCCCAGGCGAGCAGCCATCATGCGATGGCCGGCATGGCCACCACGCTGTCGCTGCTGGTGCTGCGCGGCAGGCATTACACGCTGGCGCATGTCGGCGACAGCCGCATCTACCTGCTGCGCAACGGCGAAATGAAACAGCTCACCACCGACCATGTGTGGGATCGTCCGGACATGCGCCATGTGCTCAAGCGCGCGATCGGCCTCGACCAGCAGCTGCTGGTGGATTATGCCGAGGGCGAGCTGCAGGGGGGCGACGTGTTCGCGCTGATGAGCGACGGCGTGTGGGAGCGCCTCGGGCAAAAAGGCATACACGAAACCATCCAGCTCTATCAAACCCCGCAGCTCGCCGCGGACAACCTGGTCCAACGCGCACTGGCGGCGGGCAGCCAGGACAATGCCACCGCGCTGGTGGTGCGCATCGAGCAGCCCGGCGACGAAAATCTCGCCGACCTGCTGGAACAGGCCAGGCACATGGGCCTGCCGCCGCGCCTCAAGCCCGGCGAACACCTCGACGATTTCGAGGTGATCGAGCTGCTGTACGAATCGCGCGCCAGCCTGATCTACCGTGTCAGGAACCTGCTCAACGGCCAGGTGTGCGTGCTCAAGACCCTGCAGCCGCTGCTCGCCGACGACATCGAAAGCTACAACGGGCTGCTCAATGAAGAGTGGCTGGGCAGGCGCGTGGTCGCGCATTATTTTCCGCAGGTGCTGCCGATCCCAGCCGGGCGGCGCAGCTGTTTGTATTACGTGATGAGCTGGCATCCCGGCGCCACGCTGCAGCAGAAGCTCGACAGCGGCCAGCACTTCAGCGCCGCCGATGTCGCCGGCATCGGCCTGCGTCTGGCGAAGGGTCTTGGCGCATTGCACCGATTGAACATCGTGCACCGCGATATCAAGCCGGCCAACCTGCACCAGGGCGACGACGGCAAGCTGCGCATCCTCGATCTCGGCGTCGCCACCAGCGCGGTGACGGTCGGAGAGCAAACCGGCAATCCCGGCACGCCCAGTTTCATGGCGCCGGAATTGTTTGCGGGTGAAACCGCCAGTAACCGCAGCGACCTCTATGCCGCCGGCGTCACGCTCTATCACCTGCTGACGCGGCGCTATCCCTATGGCGAAGTGGAACCGTTCCAGCACCCGCGCTTCGGCGACCCGGTGCCGCCGACGCGCTATCGCCCCGACATCCCGCAATGGCTGGAGAACATCGTGCTCAAGGCCGTCGCGCACGACCCCGCGCAGCGCTTCGAGACCGCCGAGGAAATGCTGCATGAGCTGGAAGTCGGCGAGCGCAGGCCCATCCTGCCGCCGCCGCCCACACCGTTGCTGGGGCGCGAACCGCTGCTGGTGTGGCGCTGGGTCGCGATCGTTTCCCTGCTGGCCAACTTGGCGCTGCTCTACCTGCTGGTCCGATAACGGCGGCACAATCACGCACGCCATAAAACCATCAACGGGTAAATCACACAGGAGCAAATCGAAATGGCACAATCCGAAAAATCCACCGCAGCAAATCATTTCGTATCTGGTCATTGCGTTTCTGGCAGCGATGCGCCGGAACTCAAAGAGGTCAGGGTCGGCTTCATTCCGTTGACCGATTGCGCCTCGGTGGTGATGGCCTCGCTGATGAAGTTCGACGAGAAATACGGCATCAGGATCATCCCCTGCAAGCAGCCGTCGTGGGCGGCCGTGCGTGACAAGGTCGTCAGCGGCGAGCTGCAAGCCGCGCAGGCGCTGTATGGTCTGGTGTACGGCGTGCACCTCGGCATCGGCGGGCTGAAGAAAGACATGGCCGTGCTGATGACCATCAACAACAACGGCCAGGGCATCTCGCTGGCCCGAAAACTCAAGGACAAGGGCGTCACCGACGGCCCGTCGCTGGCCAAGCTGATCAGGACGCAGCCCCGTGAATATGTTTTTGCCCATACGTTCCCGACCGGCACCCACGCGATGTGGCTGTATTACTGGCTGGCCAGTTACGGCATCGACCCGATCACCGACATCAGAACCATCACCGTACCGCCGCCGCAGATGGTCGCGAATGTGCGGGTCGGCAGCATGGATGGCTTCTGCGTGGGCGAGCCGTGGAATGCGCGCGGCATCCCCGACAAGGTCAGCTTTTCCGTGGCCTCGTCGCAGGACATCTGGCCCGACCATCCCGAAAAAGTATTGGGCACCACCGCTGAATTCGTCGAGCAACATCCCAACACCGCGCGCGCACTGGTGATGGCCATGCTCGATGCGGCCAAATTCATCGACACGCAGGGCAACCGCGCCAGGGTCGCGGAACTCATCGCCAGCCAGGATTACGTCGATGCGCCGGTAGATGTCATCGCGGGGCGCTTCCTGGGGAACTATCAAGACGGCCTGGGCAAGAGATGGCATGACCCGAATCACATGAAGTTCTTCAACGACGGCAAGGTGCCGTTCCCCTATCTCTCGGACGGCATGTGGTTCCTCACCCAGTTCAGGCGCTGGGGTCTGCTCAAGGAAGACCCGGACTATCTCGCCGTCGCCAGACAGATCAACCGCATCGAACTGTATCGGCAGGCCGCAGCGCAGCTCAACGTGGCCGCGCCTGCCGAGGCGATGCGCATTTCAACATTGATGGATGGTTCGGTGTGGGATGGCAAGGACCCGAATGGATATGCGGCCAGATTCGAGGTTCAGGCAGGCAGGGCTGTGGCTCTGTAATGCCCAGCTTGTTATACCATTTGTGTTTCTCATTATTGACATTTATGCATAAATACCTATAATGAGAAACACTATGCCAGCACGTACGCCCATCACCGCACCTGCGGTCGCCAACAAACTCGTCGCAATGGGTAAGCAGATTCGCGCGCAGCGCAAAACATTGCGTATCAATGCCACCACGGCAGCGGAAGCCGCGGGGATGTCGCGGGTAACTTTGCACCGTATTGAAAACGGCGAACCTTCGGTCACCATGGGTGCATACCTCAATGCCCTGGAAGCACTGAACCTGGATTTCGGCATCATCAAACCCGCCGAATCGACCGGCCAAACGCCTGATGCCGATCATGAAGGCTGGATTCCCGCGCGCGTCCATCTGGCAGATTACCCGCAACTCAAGCAACTTGCCTGGCAAGTGCATGGCACAGATGAATTGACGCCAGCGGAAGCGCTCAATATCTACGAGCGCAACTGGCGTCATGTGGACGTGAATGCCCTGGCGCCTCGCGAGCGCCAATTGGTCGATGCACTGCGTATCGCACTGGGTGAACCGGATGGAATTGTTTAGGGCGCGTCTAAAAATTCAAAGTTCAAAGCAAGACAAGGCGCGAGCAGAAAATTGCGACGTGGCATATGTTTGATATGTAAGGAGCAAGTTTTTGTGAGCAACACAGTATGGCGAAGAAATCTGGATTTTTAAACGTGCCCTTTAAGCGACCGCACCACCAGCGGATAGCCCATGTCCTGAGCCTCCTCGATGGCCCGTTGCTGAGAGAAAACAACTGCCTGTTTGGCGGCGGCACCGTAATCACACTTCGCTACGGCGAATACCGCGAGTCGATGGACATCGATTTTCTGGTATCGGACGTTGCCAGCTACCGCAATTTGCGCCAGTTGCTCACCGGCGAGAATGGAATCGCCGCGATTGTCCGCGCAGGCGCCGCGCCATTGGCACAAATCCGCGAGATACGAGCTGACCAGTACGGCATCCGTACCATGTTGCAGGTGGCCGACCAGCCGATCAAATTCGAGATCGTTCTTGAAGGGAGGATTGAACTCGCGCCTCCCGGAACGAATGATGAAATTTACGGTGTTGCGACCCTGACGCCACTGGACATGGCCGCGAGCAAGCTTCTGGCGAATTCGGACCGCTGTAACGATGACGGCGTTTTCAATCGGGACATCATCGACCTTGCCATGATGAATCCATCGCTGGCCTTGCTGCGGTCAGCCGTGGCAAAAGCCGAAACGGCATATGGCCAGGCCATACGCAAGGATCTCGCTAAAGCGATCGATCGTATGCAAGACAGACACGGCTGGCTTGAACGCTGCATGCAAGTCATGGCAATGAACCTGCCCAAGGCAGTCGTGTGGCAACATATTCGCAAGCTGCGCAGGATGCTCGGTTAAGTACGTCTCTTTCGGTGGCATCGTCGCAGGACATCTGGCCCGACCATCCCGAAAAATACATAACGCACAATCTAGCAGTAAAGATCATATTCAGCCATGCCTACAGCCAGCGTTCTGGATTATTTTTGAAGCCAACTCGTTGCACCACACCATACGCCAAACATCGATTCATGCACCACAAACGCTCCCTGCTTCATTTATGCCAATTATAACTAGCTGATTCTACGTGCCTGCCAGCATGGCATAGCTATTGCTGATCATTACGTTACACAGACGTGAGGTGGACCATGCTAAATATCGGCTCAAGCCGTTTTGCCGGCATCATCGAAGCCCATGATGCGTTCATCGCCGCTCTGCGCGGGTTTGCGCGGCGTGTGAGTTTCTTTGTCGGCCATGCGCTCGGCAACCTGCCTGGCCGGGTGAACAAATCACATTTCCTTTCTCCGATTGCTTCGCTCGTGAACAGGCATGAGGTTGCAATCATGTACTTTGGCCGTACCAGTGAATTTCTGATGATGACGTCCGAGCGCATGGTGATGCCCTCCGGGCGCTATACGGTTGGGCAGTTGCTGTGAAGCCTGTATCGGCGCGGCGACCGCTAGGTGGATGAGCTGGATTGGGTGACAGCCAGCTGATGTGCACGGTGAACTCAGAGGTTCGCGACCTCCTGGAGGCCGGCCCACACGACCGCGTAGTAGATCACCGCGAAGATCGCGTTGCTGACTGCCAGCGGGAACCAGATCCGGCGCATGTCGACGCCCAGCCAGCGCAGCGCGACCAGGATGGGTTCCTGGCCGACCAGGGCGCAGCCGAGGGTGAGGCCGCCCCAGACTCCCCACTTGTTGGCGAACGCCACGGCCCGCGGCGTGCGCATCCGCGCGACCCACCGGTTGATGAAACCAAACCGCGTGCTCTCGCCGGCGAGCCAGGCGACGACGAGACCCTCGAAGTAGCCCGCCACCGCGACCACCGGCAGGAGTATCCACGGGTTGTAATGCGCCGCGATGCCCACGCCGACCGCCGCCGATGGTCCCAGCACCAGGTTGGGGGTCATCGACAGCCCGACGATGGAGGCCCATGTCCAGTAGTTCATCGCAGGGATAGGAGATTAAATCGCATAAATTGAAGTATTCATGAGCACCGCGTTCCGGTCAATGCCGGATTTTTCATTGAACTGCAAAGAAAACCGCTGTTACTTTTTTATTTCTCTTTCTTCGAGCAACAATCCCTGCATATGCTCCATCCAGCCGCTCACCACTTTGCCGATGGGCGTCATGTCCGCCTGATAATTAGGCCAGCGTCTCTGCACTTCAAACAATGTTTCGGTAATCTGCCGCAAGGCTTCCTGATTGATCTGATCGAGCTCGATCATCCCCATTCGATCATCCTCGATGCCGGCAGTGACAATTCCCTTGTCGGCAGTATTGATCCCTGCCTCGCGCGCCGCATGCGCCAGGCTGTCCAACCGCTGTTGAATATAACTTGAAGGACTGCGCGGCCTGATCTGGGCATCTCCCATCAAACGCCTCCAGAACGCCAGCGCAAGCCACATATTGTTCATCTGATTTTGCAGCTGCGGCACACGCAGCTGCGCCGCGCTGGCAACCGCGACCTCTTCCGCCTCTTCCGGTTCGTGCGCGTATAACACCGACAAATAATTCAGCAAGGCGGGATCAAATTTTTGCATGTTCAGCTTGAGCGCCACCTCCAGCCTGGGTATGCCATCCATGGCCTGCTGTTCAAGCTTGGTGCCTGCCATTTCCGCAATGGATAAAATTTTTGCGGCCTGCCCCATCTCTATGCCATGCAGCCCCAAGGGATAGCCGCTGCCATCGAGATTTTCATGATGCCGCATGACGGCATTGGTAATTTCCGGCGAGTAAGCGGATGAATTTGACAACATGCGCTGCGCAGTTACCGGGTGTGTGTATATCTGGTCCCGCTCCGCCGGGGTTGGATGTGCGCCCTCTTCGAACAGGCGTGCGTCAATTCGCAGCTCGGCCAGATCGTGAAACAGACCGGCCGCCGCCAGTTCAATCAATTGTTGCCTGGCCAGGTTGAGCCGCATGCCCAGATAAATACTGATCAGCGCAACCGTCACACTATGCGTGAGCAAACGTGGCCTCAGCTCGCGTGCCAGTGTGAGCAGAAAAATTGTGGGATCGCTGAATGTGACTCCCCGCAATACTTCAAATACCTGATCCGGATTCGGCAGTGCTTTTGCCATCCTGGCCAGGGGCGGATCGATCTCCAGCAACTGCTGGGCCAACGAAACAATTTCCTCGTTGCTTACACCGTTTTCAACCAGCAGGCATTGCTCAAGCGGAGGCAGGATATTGCGTCGCCCCAAACGATCAAAAAATGAGGAGTCCAGTCGAACATCCTTGTTTACCAACTTGATGCCGGTGGTTGAAAAAACATCCTGGCAGGTCACAAGAGGCACAATATCCGCCAGATCGGTCACGCTGCGTGTGTAATATTCTTCATTGGAACTTTGCATAGCTGCAATCTCTTGCTATTTGAATATGACCGTTATATTGCCCCGGACCAAAAACACGCCCCCGGACCAAAACACGACCTTCAATGTGATAACGCAGTCCGCGCCGATCAGTTTTACGCCGCGCTCGAACGCTTGATGACCGAATTTAAAGGTTTCAGCATCGCAATACCACCAGCGGCAACTTCATTCATGATACCAATTTAGTGCACCAATCATAGGCACCACACGGATGCATGCACCGCAATCTCTCCATGTTTTGTCGATGTTGCATCCTAACTAGCTGATTCTATGTATCCGCGCGCATGGCATAGCAATTGCTAAACCTTACGTCACATAGACGTGAGGTGAACCATGCAAGAAATTAGTTCAATCTTCTTTAGCGGCGTTACCGAAGCCAGTGATGCGCTCACCGCTGGTGTGCGCGGGTTTGCACGGCGCGTGAATTACTTTGTCGGCCAAGTGCTCGGCAACCTGCCTGGCCGGGTGCATAAGACATCTTTCCTTTCGCCGACTGCTTCGCTCGTGAGCAGGCATGAGGTGGCGATCATGTACGTTGGCCATGTCCGTGAATCCTTGATGATGAAGCACGAGCGCATGGTCATCCCTGCGGGGCGCTATACGCTGGGGCAGTTGCTGTGCAGCTTGTATAGGCGCGGCGACCGCTGGGTGGAAGAGCTGGATGACGACAAGCTGGTTTGCACCGTCAACGGCCGGGAAGCAACGTTGTTCGACACCATCGAGGCGGGCGCGGAGATCCGGATTTTTTCGTAACGATCCGGCGTGGTTGCGTTAAGCCGGATATGAAGGAGACAGCATGATGAAGCACCAAATGATGTTTGCAACGATTTTTGCGGGCTGTTTGTTTGCGGCGACGACAGTCGCCATTCGCATCAGGCTGGCAAAGGTTCGCAGCGCTGAATTGCGCACCAAAAATTACCGTTGAGCTATACAAAACGGCCTGTTTCGCACCAAATGGATGCGATTGATGGGCACGTGCCACGCGGAAACGCAGTAAAACCGTAGTGGCACAGGATTTGCGAAGTAATTACTGAGAATCCTTTTTGGCCCAACGGTGGGCGGAAGGGTGGTGGATAAATACCGACAAAGGCGTCGCTTCAGCATTGAGTGCTGGACGGCGCCTTTTTAATTGCGAGGACGAGATGAAGACGAACAAGAAGACCAGGCTGGTGGTGATCGGCAACGGCATGGCCGGGATGCGCACCATCGAGGAATTGCGCAAGATGTCGCCGGACGAATTCGAGGTCACGGTGTTCGGTGCCGAGCCGCAGCCCAATTACAACCGCATCCTGCTGTCGCCGGTGCTGTCCGGCGAGATGAAGTTTCAGGACACGGTGCTCAACGACTGGAGCTGGTACGAGGAACACCGCATCACGCTGCATGCCGGCAAGACGGTGACGAAGATCGACCGCAAGCATTGCGTGGTGCATACCGATGATGGCATGGCCGACGGCGACCTGGCGATTCCCTATGACCGGCTGCTGATCGCGACCGGCTCCAACCCGATCATGCTGCCGATACCCGGCATCGATCTGCCCGGCGTGCTGGCATACCGCAGCATAGACGATGTCGAGAAGATGCTGGTGGCGACCAAAACCAGCAAGCGCGCGGTGGTGATCGGCGGCGGGCTGCTCGGGCTGGAAGCGGCAAACGGGTTGTCGCTGCAGGGCATGGAGGTATCGGTGGTGCACCTGTGCGCCTGGCCGATGGAGCGCCAGCTAGATCAGGTGGGCGGCGGTCTGCTGAAGAACGAGCTGGAAAGGCGCGGGCTGAAGTTCTACCTCTCGTGCCAGACCGAAGCGATACTCGGTAATGACAAAGTAACCGGCCTGCGCTTCAAGGACGGCGAAGAGATACCGGCCGACCTGGTGGTGATGGCGGCGGGCATACGGCCCAACATCGCGCTGGCCAAGTCCGCCAACATCCATTGCGAGCGCGGCATCGTGGTGAACGACACGATGCAGACGTACGACCCCAAGATCTACTCGGTGGGCGAATGCGTGCAGCATCGCGGCCAATGCTACGGGCTGGTCGCGCCGCTGTTCGAGCAGGCCAAGGTGGCAGCGAACCATCTGGCCGAATACGGGCGGATGCGCTACGAGGGCTCGGCGGTTTCCACCAAGCTCAAGGTCACCGGCATCGATCTGTTCTCGGCGGGCGACTTCAACCTCAAGCCGGGCGACGAGGAGCTGCTGCTGCAGGATTCGGCGCGCGGCGTGTACAAGAAGCTGGTGCTGCGCGACAACAAGCTGCGCGGCGCGGTGATGTACGGCGACACGCTGGACGGCCCATGGTATTTCCAGATGATGCGCGACGAGACCGATGTGTCGGAGATGCGCGAGCACATCCTGTTCGGCCAGATGCACATCGGCGACGCGGGACGCGGCGGCGCGTCGAACGTCGCGAACATGGCGGACTCGGCGGAGATCTGCGGCTGCAACGGCGTGGCCAAAGGCACCATCGTCAAGACCATCCTGGACAAGAAACTATTCACGCTGGAAGAGGTGCGCGCGCATACCAAGGCATCCAGCTCATGCGGCTCGTGCACCGGACTGTGCGAGGCGATATTGGCGAACACGCTGGGAGATTATTCGGCCAAGCCGAGCAAGAAGGCGCTATGCGCCTGCACCGAGCACGCGCACCACGACGTGCAGGAGGCGATCGCCAAACTGAAACTGAAAACCATTCCGGAGCTGATGCAGGCACTGAACTGGAAAACGGCGGACGGCTGCCACGTGTGCCGCCCCGCGCTGAACTATTACCTGATGGCGGCGTGGCCGGGCGAATACCGGGACGACAGCCGCTCGCGCTTCATCAACGAACGCGTGCACGCCAACATCCAGAAGGACGGCACCTATTCGGTGATCCCGCGCATCTGGGGCGGCGTCACCTCACCCTCCGAATTGCGCGCGATCGCCGAGATCGCCGAACGACACGAGGTGCGCACCGTGCACATCACCGGCGGACAGCGCATCGGTTTGTATGGCATCAGCAAGGAGAACCTGCCGAAGATGTGGGGCGAGCTGGTCGAGGCGGGATTCGTTTCCGGCCACGCCTACGGCAAGGCATTGCGCACCGTGAAGACCTGCGTCGGCGAGGAGTGGTGCCGCTTCGGCACGCAGGACTCCACCGCGATGGGCATCAGCATCGAGAAGATGACCTGGGGCTCGTGGACGCCGCACAAGTTCAAGATCGCGGTGTCGGGCTGCCCGCGCAATTGCGCCGAGGCGACGATCAAGGATTTCGGCGTGGTGTGCGTGGACTCGGGCTACGAGATCCACGTCGGCGGCAACGGCGGCATCAAGGTGCGCGTCACCGACTTCCTGTGCAAGGTCGCGACCGAGGAAGAGGTGCTGGAATACTGCGGCGCCTACATGCAACTGTATCGCGAGAATGCGCACTACATGGAGCGCACCGCGCCGTGGATCGAGCGCGTCGGCCTGGCGTACGTGAAACAGCACGTGGTCGAGGACGCGGCGAGCCGCGCCGGGCTGTATGCGCGCTTCCTCGAATCGCAAAAATATTCCCAGGACGACCCGTGGAAGGAACGCGCGCAAGGCAAGGATGCGCACGAGTATGAATCGCTGGCGACGATAGCCTAGTGCGGTTTTAAATCCGAACGAATTGACATCAGAAGGAGCAATGAAATGGACTGGCAACAAACCGGACACATAGATGACATCCCGCGCCAGGGCTCGCGGGTGGTGCAGACGAACGATGGCGAGATCGCGCTGTTCCGCAGCGTGGACGACCAGGTGTTCGCGCTGAACAACAAATGTCCGCACAAGGGCGGGCCGCTGTCGCAGGGCATCGTGCACGGCAAGCGCGTCACCTGCCCGCTGCACAACTGGATGATCGACCTGGAGACCGGCAACGCGGTTGCGCCCGATCAGGGCTGCGCGCATCGCCACGAGGTGCGCGTCGCGCATGGCGTGGTGTTCCTCGAGGTCAAGGTCCCGGCGTCCAGGGCGGCCTAGCCATGCCAGCCAGTACCGCCATGCCAACCAGCCCGGCCATGCCGGATAGCGTCCGCACCACCTGCCCGTATTGCGGCGTGGGCTGCGGCGTGGTGCTGGAACAATCGGCAGATGGCATCAAGGTTACCGGCGACCGACAACATCCGGCCAATTTCGGCCGACTGTGTTCCAAGGGCACGGCGCTGGACCAGACGCTGGACAGCGAAGGGCGGTTGCTCTATCCGATCATCGATGGCGAGCGTGCTTCATGGGACGCGGCGCTGGATCGCGTTGCTGATGGATTCAGGAAAATCATCGCCGAACATGGGCCGGACGCGGTGGCATTCTATGTCTCGGGGCAGTTGCTGACCGAGGATTATTACGTCGCGAACAAGCTGATGAAGGGCTTCATCGGCAGCGCGAACATCGATACCAACTCGCGGCTGTGCATGTCGTCGGCGGTGGCCGCGCACAAGCGCGCGTTCGGCGCGGATGCGGTGCCGGTGTGCTACGAGGATGTCGAGCTGGCGGATTTGGTGGTGCTGGTCGGGTCCAATTATGCCTGGGCGCATCCGGTGCTGTACCAGCGCCTCGCGGCGGCGAAGAAGGCGCGCCCCGGAATGCAAGTGGTGGTGATCGACCCGCGGCGCACCGCGACTTGCGACATCGCGGATATGCATTTGGCGATCGCGCCGGGCGCGGATGCATTTTTGTTCAACGGCCTGCTGCATCATTTGCGCCGCGAGGACGCGATCGACCTCGCGTTTGTCGAAGCATATGTCGAGGGTTTCGCCGCCGCGTTCGAGGCGGCGAAGTCGGTCAGCTCTATCCCCAAGGTCGGGCAGGTGTGCGGATTGCAGGAGAACGAGGTCGGCGAATTCTTCCGCCTGTTCGCCAAAAAGGAACGAACCGTGACGGTGTTCTCGCAGGGCATCAACCAGTCATCCAGCGGCGTGGACAAGGGCAACGCGATCATCAACGTGCATCTGGCCACGGGACGCATCGGCAAGGCCGGCATGGGACCTTTTTCGGTGACCGGCCAGCCGAACGCGATGGGCGGCCGCGAGGTCGGCGGGCTGGCCAACCAGCTCGCCGCGCACATGGATTTTGCCGATGCGGCGAGCGTGGACCGGGTGCAGCGATTCTGGAACGCGCCTAACATAGCGCGGGCGCCGGGACTGAAAGTGGTGGACATGTTCCGCGCCATCGCCGAGAAAAAGATCAGGGCGGTGTGGATCATGGGCACCAACCCGGCGGTGAGCATGCCGGACGCGGACCGGGTGCGCGACGCGCTGCAAGGCTGCGAGCTGGTGGTGGTGTCCGATTGCGTGCGGCACACCGACACCACCGCCTGCGCAGACATTCTCCTGCCCGCTTGCGGCTGGGGCGAGAAGGACGGCACGGTGACCAATTCCGAGCGTCGCATCTCGCGGCAGCGCGCGTTCCTGCCGGCAACGGGCGAGGCCAAGCCGGACTGGTGGATCGTCACGCAGGTGGCGCAGCGCATGGGCTACACCGAGGCGTTTCCCTATGACAAACCGGCGCAGATATTTCGCGAGCATGCACGGCTGTCAGGGTTCGAAAACGGTGCGGGTTTTGAGAACGGGTTGGGGTTTGAGAATGATGGAGCCGTGCATCGCAAAAATGCGGTTTCCAAAAATAAGGCCAGCCAAACACGATTTCCTCTCCCCAGCCTGCTCCCATGGCCTTCTTCAACATCCTCTTACCGCAATCGTGAGAGCGCAGCGCGGGGCGCGCGGTCCGTTGGGAGCGTAAACGAATCGCCGCGCGAACCTGTCGTTAACCGCGCATTCGACATCGGCGCGCTGTCCGATATCGACAATGCGCAATATGACGCGCTGCAGCCGGTGCAGTGGCCGGTCAATGACCAAAATCCCGGCGGCACGCAGCGCCTGTTCACCGACGGGAAGTTTTATACGCCCGGCGGCAAGGCGCGCATGATCGCCGTTGCAGCGCAGCTGCCCGCGTTGGAGACGGATACCGGGTTCCCGCTGGTGTTGAACACCGGGCGATTGCGCGACCAGTGGCACACCATGACGCGCACCGCCAAGGTGCCGCGCCTGAATTCGCATTCGTATGAACCCTACGTGGAGATACACTCGCGCGACGCGCAACGCCTGCAGTTGCAGGACGGTGGGCTGGCGCGCCTGAGCAGCCGAAATGGCAGCATGCTGGCGCGCGTGCAGGTCAGCGATGAGCAGCGCATCGGATCGGTGTTCGTGCCGATGCACTGGAACGACACGTTTGCCAGATCGGCGCGCGTGGACGCGCTGACCGCGGCGATCACCGACCCGATCTCCGGACAGCCGGAGCTGAAGCACACGCCGGTGTATGTAGAACCCTACAAGGCGGCCTGGCAGGGATTCGTGCTGAGCCGGGAGCGCCTTGCGTTGCCGGAAGCCGACTATTGCGCGTGCACGCAGGGCGCAGGCTATTGGCGGCACGAGATTGCCGGTGATGCGTTGCCGGAAGATAGCCGTACCTGGGTACAGGCAGCTTTGGGCAAGAATGGAGATTGGAGCGAATACCGCGACGACGCGATGGGCCGTTACCGTGCCGCATGCATTCGGGATGGACGTCTGGAAGCGGTGTTCTTCATCGCGCCCGACCAGCGCCTGCCGGCACGCGAATGGCTGGCCAGCCTGTTCAGCCAGGAAGCGATAGCTCCGGCCGAACTGGCCGGGTTGCTGACCGCGCGACCGCCGAAAGGATCGGCGGCCAATACCGGCCGCAACGTGTGCGCCTGTTTCAGCGTCGGGGAAAACACCATCCTGCATGCGATACGGGAGCAGGGTGTGGACAGCGTCGAGGCGGTGGGAACCTGTTTGAAAGCGGGGACCAATTGCGGTTCATGCGTGCCTGAACTGCGCCGCCTTATCGAGCAAAACGCACCAGTGGCTATTGAGACACTATGACCAGCCCGCGCGGCTTGTTGCTGGTCCGGTCCGTTGTCGCGATCGCCTGCCGCAGCAGGCTGATGCTGACCCATGCAGGCGGATATTTGTATTTGGCCACGTCGAGGATTAGCACGCTGTCGGACTGCGCATCATAGGCTGCCAGCGCCGACCAGTGTCCGCCGCCGACCTGACCCAGCGTGGCGCGGTAATAGTTGGCCAGCACGAATCGGCCATCGTCACCGAGTGCCTTCTTCAGCAAGTCGCGCAGGCTCGCGTCGCTGAAGATGTCGCCGGCAATGGATGTGGCTTTGACACCCTGGCGCGACAGCGTCTCGACCATCTCTTCGCGCGTCATGCCCATCGCGAGCACGGTCTGCGGGCTGATGACCTTGGCGACTTCCGGCGTGAAAAAATTGGTTTGGGTGAAATAGGCGTAGGGCGCATAGGTCGGGTCGACCGGCTTCGCGATCGGCATCGAGTTGAGCACGGTGATCGCGCTGGCCACGGAACAATATGATTGGGTGATCTGGGCGGTGAAGTTCGGGGCAAGCTGCCAGTAATCCGCATCGGCCGGCATGCGCGCGCGCATCGCCCTGCCTTGCGCCGAGTCCCAGTAGACGACGCCGGGTTGTGCAGAAGTGCCAGAAACCGCAGGCGGCGGCGATTCGGCATAGACCGGCGACAGGAAGGCAAAGAGAAGTGCGGCGAAAACGAATTTGGTCATGATATCTTTCAGCAAGGCCAGGCTGCACGCCATGATTTTGGTTCAGCGAAACACGACGGTCTTGTTGCCGCATACCAGTACGCGGTCTTCCACATGATAACGCAGACCTCGCGACAGGACCGTTTTCTCGATGTCGCGTCCGTAGCGCACCAGGTCCTCGACCGAGTCGCCATGGTCGATGCGCATGGTGTCCTGCTCGATGATAGGACCGGCATCCAGTTCGTCGGTTACGTAATGGCAGGTCGCGCCGATCAGTTTGACGCCGCGCTGGTATGCCTGGTGGTAGGGTTTTGCGCCGGCGAAGGAAGGCAGAAAACTGTGGTGGATATTGATGATCCGGCCCGGATAGCGCCGGCACAGGGCGGGCGGCAGGATCTGCATGAAACGCGCCAGCACCATGCAATCGCCGTGGTGTTGTTCGAACAGTGCGGCAATCTTTTCAAATGCGGCGGTCTTGTCGGCACTGTTGTTTCCCGGCATTTCGATATGGAGGAACGGAATGCGGTGCCACTCGACGAAACTGCGCAAGTCCTCGTGATTGGAGATCACGCACGGGATGTCCACCAGCAACTCGCCGCTGCGCCAGCGGTGCAGCAGGTCGTTCAGGCAATGGTCCTGTTTGCTCACCAGGATCACCAGTCGCTTCTTCCGCGCCGAATCGGACAACTGCCAGCTCATCGCGAACTCCTGAGCCAGCGCAGTAAAGCGGCGGCGGAATTCATCGGCATCGAACGGCAGGGAGTCGGCAAGTATCTCCTGCCGCATGAAGAAGCGCTGCGCCTCCGGTTCCGTGTGATAACTCGCCTCGACCATGAATCCGCCATGCCCGGCGATAAAGCCGCTCACCGCCGCGATGATGCCTGCCCGGTCGGGGCAGGAAATGGTCAGGGTATAGCGTCTGGCGTTATTCATGCCGATCATCCTTTGTGCCTTCAGGCGGGCATTGCCGACAGTGCTTCCCGCTATACCGGATTGCCCTCGGCGTCGAGATAGAACTCGTTCAAGGCGCGCTCCACTTCGGCCATCAGGGTGAGCACCGGGCCGCCGCCCATCATGATCGCGATGCCGCAGACATCCATGATCTCATCCAGTGACACGCCCGCCTGTTTGCATGCGCGGATGTGCAGCCCGATGCAGTAATGACATTGCTGGGTCAATGCCATGCCGAGCGCGATGCGCTCCTTTTCTTTCTTGTCCAGCACGCCGGACAGCATCGCTTCGCCCATGAATGCCTGGATCTTGCCCATCAACTTGGGGCGGTGTTCGGTGAGCAATTGCAGGCCGCGATGCGCATGTTCGAGGACCTTGCGTTCGCTGTCGGAGCCTTTGGGTTTTTTTGAGTCTGCCATGGGACCTTGCCTCGGGTTGGAGTTGGGGATTGTAACGAAAAACATGGCGCGATTATAGGAGCCGTGCGGAAAAGCCTATCGCGCTGGACGTTTAAGCGGCCGCCGGTTTGTGCGCCGGCATTTACCGCCGTCCGGGAGTCAAATGCAGACGACGCGATTCTTGCCGCCGGTCTTGGCCGCATACATCGCGCGGTCGGCTTTTTGCAAGGCGGCAGACATCGATTCCGGTGCCTGGACGTAAGTCGTGCATCCTATGCTTGCCGTGACCGGGTACGCGCTGGCGGCCATTTGATCCGCTATTTGCACGGAGAGATGCTGACATAGCGAACCGCATTCAGGCGCGGTGGTGTTCGGCATCAGGATCACGAATTCATCGCCGCCAATCCGTGCGATCGTATCGGTGTGCCGAAGCTTTTCACGCAATATCGTGGCAAGGAGCTGCAATGCCATATCGCCGGCATGGTGGCCCCTGGAGTCATTCAGCCTTTTGAAGCGATCAAGATCGAGCAGCGCCAGCGAAAATACCCCGCCGTAACGTTTCAGTCTTTCGATTTCCAGATTGGCGATGGTTTCGAAGCTGCGGCGGTTGAGCAATCCGGTCAATCCGTCGGTAGACGCTAACTCTATCGTTGCCAGATAATTTTTGCGCAACGTCCTGGCCAGGAATATCGCCAGCAGAGCCGACAGAAAAGCAATCGCCCCATCAACAACCAGGGAGACGATCTGGATACCATCATAAAGAAAAGTCACGAACTGGAATATGACCGACAGCACGAGCCCGGCAATGATTCTGCTCCGCTGCGGACAATGCATCGCGATCGCCGCGATCGGAAAGGTGTACAGCATGTGCAGCCGGATGGTGGGAGGTGTCAGCATGTCGATGGCGAAGATCGCCACCATGGCGATTATGCCGGAAATGAAAACCGACTCTGCCCGATAAGCAGCGGGTGTCAAAATATGGATCTTCGCCATTTGACCAGCTATAAGTTAGCGCCAGTATTCGCGGGCCGGAAGGCAATCATACACAGATTGGATTGCGCAACAACAAGCGATGGCAACGATTTAATACCTTTGGGCGGCATGTTTCCGCCACGGACATGCGGTTCTTGGGTGACGCAGCCCGGGCTGCCCCGAACCTGCCGGATTGCCCGTTTGTTGCCCATCGCACCGCAAATCGAATTGTATTGCTGCACTTTCTGAACGCCCGTTAATAGTACAATGGTGCAACCATTAGCCTGGATTGGAATATCAAAATGAGCCTTCGATCAAACCCGATTACACGAATATTTGCCATCGCGCTGTTGTTGTCCGGTTGCGCGTCCGCGCCGCAACATTTGTCCGAGCAGAGCAAAAGCGGGATCAAGAACATTGCCATTGTTTCGCTGCTGCCGGAAACCGTCAATTTTGACAAAATCGAAATATTTTCATCTTCCAATGTCTATACAGACTTTGACATGGGCAGCAAGTTGACGGACGCTGTTCTTTACGTGTCCGGGGCCAGGATCGAAAAATCCTTTCCGGGTTGGGCCGTAAAGCCTGTCACGTATGACCGAACCGCCTTGCTGGAAAAATTGAATACCGCGAGCGGTTTTGATGCCGCCCGCGCCAGGGAAGCGTTTGCCGAGCTGGCGCGCAACAATGATCTGGATGCAGTATTTGTTGTGCGCGCTGCCGCGGATAAACCCGCTGATTTGCAACAGGATGCACCGGGTAATTATTTGCGTGAGGGAATGAATGTTCTGCTCATGGATAACAATCTCGGCGGGGAAGCGAAGCTGGTTTTCCGCGCCAACCTGAGTGTTGCGATTGTTGGCAAAAACGGGGAACTGCTGGCGGTTGGTTCGATACCTGCCCAGCAGGATCACGTCACTCGGCTGGATCCGGATGATTATGGCGTAAGACTGGATATGCAACACAATTCCCGCCCTGAAGTACGGGATAATCTGGCGCGCGGGGTGATTTTTGATTTGGCCAGAAGACTCAATCTGTGTTTTGACAATCTGGGTTTTGTGGTGGGATCCAACCCGCAAGCCCAGCATGTCGATGTCGTTCCGCAACCTGCAGCGGTGATCGAGCCGAACGAAAAGTCTCCTGTGCAGGCGGCGCCAGCGACGAGTTCCTTCGATTTGTGTTTTTCACGGTGCAGGCAATACACCGATCGCACCAAGGAGCAATGTTTCGACGCCTGCAACAAGTAGCCGCAGTACCCGGCTTCGCGGGCGGCAAATGGAACGACCGTGCTTCCCGCTGCCGCCCACCTGTTCTGCTTCATCCGGCCGGCCGGCTCTCTGAATTAACCTGCCATGCCCCTTCGCGATAGACAATTTCTTCGTCCAGCGTGAATGATTCGGTGAGGGCAAATACATCGACATGGTGTTTTGCCGTCGCCTTCCTGATGTTGGGCTTGTTGTAGATCCCGTGTTTGGCGCCCAGCGACAGATGTATGCCGCACATACGCTCGAACGTGCCGATATCGCTGACCAGCCTGTCCGGCGTGAATGCCCTGTTCAATCCCAGACCAAGCTCGCGCAGCCAGACGTCGCCTTCGTCGGCGTGGATATTGGCGAGTACACGGTCGAACTCGGGTGTGGAATCAACGGTATCGGTTACGCGCCCTTTGCCGATCACCAGCGTGATCGGCTGGTCGGGCTTGTTGACGGCAAATGCGGTGTCGCCAAAAACGAAGATGCGCACGCGGCCGTGCACCGCTTCCAGATCCCTGGATTCGGTGAACACCTCGCCGATCGGGAACTGGCCGCCGACATTCTGCATGTTGCGGTAATCGCCGACATTGAGTTTGGCGGGCTCGAATCCTGACGGAAAAAACAACAGTTCGCCGCCGCTGTCGACGATGCCCAGACGCGCGCTGTCAAGGCGGAATTTCAGCGCGTTGCCCACGCCGCGGTAATAAACCGGGTCGTAGTCCAGCGAATCGATGTAGGTCAGCGCTTCCTCGCCGCGCATGCTTGCCAGGTGGGGATGTTCGATCACCTTTAGCGAACGCTTGAAAAGCTCCACGCGGATGCGGAAAGCATTCAGCCTGAAGCTGCTGGACTGGATCAGCACCACCAGGTCGCCGGGGGAGAGCCGCTCGAATGCGCTAAGCACGGTTTCCGGCGCGCTGCTGTCGAATTCTATGAACAGCGCGTCGGGCAGGCAGCGCCGGTAGGCCTCGCTGAGCGCGATCGCCAGATCGCAGTGCCCATCCCAGACCACGATCGCGGCGCGGGCGGGTGTGTGCTCGATGGACAGCGCCAGGATATCGCGCAGATGCTTCTCTGCACTGTCGATCGCTGTCGCGGGGAGAGGGGATAGCGTATCTATAAGGCCATGCCCTGGTCGCGCAGGTACTCTTCATAGCTGCCGTGGTAGTCGGAAATACCCTTGGCGGTGATCTCGATGATGCGCGTCGCCAGCGAGCTGACGAACTCGCGGTCATGGCTGACGAACAACAGCGTGCCCTTGTATTCCAGCAACGCGGTGTTGAGCGACTCGATGGATTCCATGTCCATGTGGTTGGTCGGTTCGTCCATCAGCAGCACATTGGGACGCTGCAGCATCAGCTTGCCGAACAGCATGCGTCCCTTTTCGCCGCCGGACAGCACCTTGACGTTCTTCTTGGCTTCGTCGCCCGAGAACAGCAAACGGCCCAGGGTGGCGCGCACGGTCTGGTCGTCGTCGTGCGGGCCGCGCCAGTAGGCCATCCAGTCGGTCATGCTTTTGTCTTCGGCGAAATCGGCAGTGTGGTCCTGCGCGTAGTAGCCGAGCTTGGCCTTGTCGGTCCATTTGATGGTGCCGGTGTCGGGCTCCAGGTCGCCGACCAGGCAGCGCAGCAGCGTGGTCTTGCCGATGCCGTTCGGGCCGATGATGGCGACCTTCTCGCCCGCATCGATACGGAAGTTCACGTTGGAGAACAGCACCCTGTCGAAGCCCTTGGACATGTGCTGCACTTCGACCGCGGTGCGGTGCAGCTTTTCGCGCTCGTCGTAGTCGAAGCGGATGAACGGATATTGGCGGCTGGATGGCTTGATATCTTCTATTTTTATCTTGTCGATCTGGCGCGCGCGCGAGGTGGCCTGCTTGGCCTTGGAGGCGTTCGCCGAGAAGCGCGCGACGAAGGCTTTCAGTTCGGCGACTTTTTCCTTGGCCTTGGCATTGTCCGCGGATTGCTGTTCGCGCGCCTGGGCGGAGGCGAGCATGTAATCGTCGTAGGTGCCGGGATACACCGTAATCTTGCCGTAGTCGAGGTCGGCCATGTGGGTGCACACGCTGTTCAGGAAGTGGCGGTCGTGCGAGATGATCACCATGGTGCAGGTGCGCGCGTTGAGGATGTTTTCCAGCCAGCGGATGGTGTTGATGTCAAGGTTGTTGGTCGGCTCGTCGAGTAGCAGGATGTCCGGATTGGAGAACAGCGCCTGCGCCAGCAGCACGCGCAGCTTGAAACCGGGTGCGACCGCGCTCATCGGCCCCTGGTGCAATTCGATCGGAATGCCCACGCCGAGCAGCAGTTCGCCGGCGCGCGGTTCGGCGGTGTAGCCGTCATATTCGGCAAATGCGGCTTCCAGGTCGGCCGCGCGCATGTAATCTTCCTCGCTGGCATCCGGATTGGCGTAGATCGCATCGCGTTCCGACATCGCTTCCCACATTTCGGTGTGGCCCATCATCACCACATCCAGCACGCGCATGTCCTCGAACGCGAACTGATCCTGGCGCAGCTTGCCGAGGCGCTCGTCCTTGTCCAGCATCACGTTGCCCGAGGTCGGTTCCAGGTCGCCGCCCAGGATCTTCATGAAGGTGGATTTGCCGCAGCCGTTCGCGCCGATCAGCCCGTAACGGTTGCCGTCGCCGAATTTGACGGAGACGTTTTCAAACAGGGGCTTGGCCCCGAACTGCATGGTGATGTTGGCGGTGGAAAGCATTTAATACTCGATCTTGAAAAATTCCGGGGCGCGATTTTACCACCGTGCGGTTCGATTCCACTTGCAATCTGCCGGACAAAAGCAACTATTCGGCGTCTCGACAGGCCCTGGTTTACCCCTTCATGATCGATTTGGAACGATGATGACGCGAAGGCGCAAGGCAAAGCCGGGGGGCGATGCATCTTGTTATTTCCGCCCTTCAATTCTGAAGAACGGTGTTGCCGATGCAATTCGACGATCACGCCCACTTCATTTCCCTTGTACGAACATTGTTATTGCCGGAACGGAGGTATAGAATTAGCCGCGGAAGGAAGGCTTGGTTTGAAGTTTGTCCTTTATTTTGGTTTGTAACGTTTCAATTTTTTTGGAGGTAATATGAAATCGATCGTTTTCAGCATGGCAGTCGCAGGACTGGTGGTTGCCGGCAGCGCATTGGCCACCGACATGCCCGCTTTGGCAAAAAGTAACGGCTGCGCCGCATGCCACTCAATCGACAAGAAGGTCGTTGGTCCGGCATGGATGGATGTCTCCAAGAAATACAAGGGAGTAGCGGGAGCGGAAGCCAAGCTGGTCGCCAAGGTATCCAAGGGCGGCAGCGGTTCCTGGGGTCCGGTACCCATGCCCCCACAGGATCCAGCCGGCAAGAAACAGGCTGACATCAAGAAACTGGTTCAATTCATCCTGGCGCTGGGCAAGTAAACTGTCCGCGATGCTTGCAAAAGCCGGCCCAGGCCGGCTTTTTTTCGAACCGCGTTTAGCGCGCCCGGATCAAACGGCTGATAAAAGATCGCGGGTTGATGCCGAGACGGCAGCTATCGGATAGAATGCGCCGGGTCAATTCATAGCCAGACTTTATGGTTCCCCATCTCACCACCGCACTGACCGGCCCCCTGCACGATCTGGAGCGGCGCTTCCTGACCGCCATGCCAACCATCGAACACTGGTTTCGCACGCAATGGCTAGAGCACGCCGTGCCATTTTATGCCTCGGTAGATCTGCGCAACAGCGGTTTCAAGCTGGCCCCCGTGGATACCAATCTGTTCCCGGGCGGGTTCAATAACCTCAATCCCGATTTTTTGCCGTTGTGCGTGCTGGCGATGCAGAGCGCGGTGGAAAAGATATGTCCCGAAGCGCGCGGCGTGCTGCTGATACCGGAGAATCACACGCGCAACATGTTTTACCTGCAGAACGTGGCGCAGATCGAGTTGATCCTCAAGCAGGCCGGCATGCGCGTGCGCATCGGCAGCCTGCTGCCGGAGATCACCACTGCCACGCAGATCCATTTGCCCGACGGCAGAGAGCTGACGCTCGAGCCGATGGTACGGCGCGGCAATCGTGTCGGGCTGGCGGACTTCGATCCTTGCGTGGTATTGCTCAACAACGACCTGTCGTCCGGCGCGCCGGACATTTTGAAAAATCTCGAACAACCGGTTTATCCGCCGCTGTCGGTCGGATGGTATACGCGGCGCAAATCGCAGCATTTTTCCGCCTATGACCGCGTTACCGACAATTTCGCCGAGTTGCTGGGCATCGACCCGTGGCTGATCAACCCGTATTTCGCCACCTGCGACAAGGTCAATTTTCACGAGCGTGTAGGGGAAGAATGCCTTGCCGCACAGGTGGATGCTGTGTTGCAAAAAATGCGCGCCAAGTATGTCGAATATGGCGTGAAAAATGACCCTTTCGTGATCGTCAAGGCAGACGCGGGAACATACGGGATGGGCATCATGACGGTGAAGGACGCAAGCGAAATCATCGGCCTGAACCGCAAGCAGCGCAACAAGATGGCGGTGGTGAAGGAAGGCGTGGCGGTATCGGATGTGCTGATACAGGAAGGCGTCTATACCTTTGAACAGATCAACGAAGCGGTTGCCGAGCCCGTGGTGTATATGATCGACCATTATGTGGTCGGCGGATTTTATCGCGTGCATACCACCCGCGGCGTGGACGAGAATCTCAACGCGCCCGGAATGCATTTCATGCCGCTCGCGTTCGAGACAACCTGTACCCTGCCAAATCCCGAGCGCGGGCCGGACGATACGCCGAACCGTTTTTATGCCTACGGTGTCGTGGCGAGGCTGGCGCTGCTTGCCGCATCGCTGGAAATCGAGGCAGTTGAAAATCCCCCCGAAAATCAATAGATGTCCATTCCGATTCGTATTGCCCTTGTCGTCGCGGTTCTGCTGATAGCCGGGTGCAAAGGGAAGGAACCGCTGTACCAGGAACAGGGATATGTGTTCGGCACGCTGGTGGAGGTGAGCGTGTATGGCGAACCCGAGCCGCGTGCCAGGCTGGAAGTCCGCCGGGTGATGCACGAGTTCCAGCGTTTGCATGACATGCTGCACGCTTGGCAGCCCAGCGAACTGAGCAAGATGAATGCGGCATTTGCCAAGGGTCGCAGCGTGCCCGTTTCTCCTGAGATGGCCGCAATACTGCAGGATGCGACGCAGATTTCGCAACAGTCGCAGGAATTGTTCAATCCGGCCATCGGGGGCTTGGTGCAGTTGTGGGGCTTTCACGCCGACGAGTTCAAGTCGGTGCTTCCTGACAAGCGCAAAATCACGTTGTTGGTCGCCGCCAACCCGCAAATGAGCGACATCGCGATCGCGAACGGCAGGGCGAGCAGCAGCAACCGGTATGTGCAGGTGGATCTGGGCGGCTATGCAAAAGGCTATGCGCTGGATCGCGCCGCCGCAATCCTGCGCGGACAAGGTATCCACAATGCGCTGATCAACATCGGCGGCAATATCATGGCGCTCGGCCGGCATGGCGATCACCCGTGGCGGGTCGGTATCCGGGACCCGCGCAAATCAGGGGCGCTGGCGATCCTTGACCTGCACGATGGCGAGGCCATCGGCACCTCGGGCGATTACCAGCGCTACTTCATGGTCGGCAATGTGCGTTATTGCCATCTGATCGACCCGCGCAGCGGTTATCCGAAGCAGGGCGTGGAGGAAGTTACCATCTTGACGCACGGCCCCCGGGCCGGGACGCTGTCAGACGCCGACTCCAAGCCCTTGTTCATATCGGGGGCAAGCGGCTGGCGCGCTGCAGCAACCCAGATGGGATTGACCGAAGCGATGCTGGTGGACGGGCAGGGAAAAATCCATCTCACAGCAGCATTGCAGAAGCGGCTAGAATTCACCGACAGCAACGTTCATCCGGAGGTCGAACCGTGAACAATCCCGGCTCCATGCCGAATTCTGAACAGGATATTGTGGAACATAAAGTGCGGCGTGCGGCAGGCGCGAATGCATTGCGCAAGATTGCGCTGATCGTCGCAACGGAGCGGCAGGCGGATGCCGGCAAGGCGAGATGGTTGCGCTGGTTCGCCCGCTATGGCTGGATTGCGCTGCCGGGTGCGGTATTGCTGGCGGCATATCTGATCGTAAAAATTTAATCGGCGGGAGCGATACGTGACCGGGATATTATTGGTGACTCACAACGGTCTGGGCGACAGCTTTGTGGACTGCGTGAAACATGTGCTGGGCAAGGTCCCGCCCAATCTTAAAGTGCTGTCGGTGCTGGCCGGTGATGATCCGCAGCAGAAGCTGTCGGAAGGCCAGGCATTGATCAGGCAGCTCGATACCGGCGGCGGTGTGCTGATCCTGGCCGATGTATTTGGCGCAACACCCAGCAACATCGGCCGGCAACTTTGCCACGCGGAACGCGTGATCGGCGTTGCGGGGCTGAATCTGCCGATGCTGTTGCGCGTGGTGTGCAGCCCGGACAAACCCTTGTCCGAATTGGCGGAGCTCGCGGTCGAAGGCGGGCGGGAATGCATCATCAGGATGGCGGGATAAATGCTGCAGCAAGACGTGCTCATCATCAACAAACTCGGCCTGCATGCCCGCGCATCGGCCAAGCTGACCCAGCTTGCCGCCAGCTTCAAATGCGAGGTGATGCTGTCGCGCAACAACCGGCGCGTGAACGCCAAAAGCATCATGGGCGTGATGATGCTCGCCGCGGCAAAGGGCACCACAATAACCATCGAGACCAATGGCGAAGACGAGGCGGAAGCCATGGAAGCTCTGTTGAAGCTGATCAACGATTACTTTGGAGAAGGCGAGTGACGACTCCGCCGTGGAACCGTCGGGAGCGCTTCGTTGGAGAAAACCAATGAGCTTTACGCTGCACGGCATATCGGTTTCCAGTGGCATCGCGATCGGTTATGCGCACCTGATTTCGCATACCTCGCTGGATGTCGCGCATTATGTGCTGCCCAAGAAATTCATCGGCGAGGAAATTGCGCGCTTCGATGCCGCGCTGCTCGCGACGCGCCACGAATTCACCAGCATGCGCAGCAACCGTCCGACCTATGCCGCTGCGGAATTTGACGCGTTCCTCGAGTTGCACCAGATGATCCTGGACGATCCGCTGCTGAGCGTCGCTCCGCGCGAGATGATTGCCAATGAGCTGTGCAACGCTGAATGGGCCCTCAAGGTACAGACTGAAGCACTGGTTGAGCAGTTTGACGAATTTGAGGATGCCTATTTGCGCGAACGCCGGACCGACGTGACGCAGGTGGCCGAACGGCTGCTCAAGCAATTGCTCGGGCAGCCAGGACACCAGCCACCCACCGCGCGCCACGATGTCGAGACGATACTGGTGGCGCATGATTTGAGTCCAGCTGACCTGATCCAGTTCAAGCCGCATCAATACGGCGCCATCATCACCGACGTGGGCGGCGCAACTTCACATACCGCGATCGTTGCGCGTAGCCTGAACACGCCGTGCGTGGTGGGTTTGCATCATGCGAGAGAGCTGATACGCGAGGACGATCTGCTGATCCTGGACGGCGAGCAGGGCGTGTTGATCGTCAATCCCGACAAGCTTGTCCTCGCCGAATACAAACTGCGCCAGAGCGCATGGGAACTTGAACGCAAAAAACTGAAGCGGCTGCGCACCGCGCGCGCCAACACCCTCGACGGAACGGTCGTCGAGCTTTTTGCCAACATCGAAAAACCCGAGGATATCGCCGAGGTGAAAGCAAACGGCGCGACCGGCATCGGATTGTTCCGCAGCGAATTCCTTTTTCTGAACCGGGACAGCCTGCCTGATGAGGAAGAACAGTTCGAGGCGTATCGCGCTGTGGCGACAGGCATGGAAGACCAGCCGGTCACGATACGCACTTTCGATCTGGGCGGCGACAAGCAGTTGAACGGCGTAAAGCGTGTTGCCAACAACCCCGCGCTGGGACTGCGTGCGATACGATTTTGCCTGGCCGAGCCGCAATTGTTCCGCACCCAGATGCGCGCGCTGCTGCGTGCCTCGCATTATGGCAATGTCAAAATCCTGATACCGATGTTGTCAAGTGCCTCTGAACTCGACCAGACGCTGCAGTTCATCGCGGCGACCAAGCAAAATCTGGATGACGAGGGTATTCCCTATGATCGCGAGGTAAAGATCGGGGGGATGATCGAGATTCCCGCCGCGGCGCTGGCGCTCAACGTGTTCGCCAGAAAGCTGGATTTCCTGTCCGTCGGCACAAACGACCTGATCCAGTACACACTGGCGATAGACCGGACCGACGAGGAGGTCGCGCATCTCTATGATCCCCTGCATCCGGCAGTGCTGCACTTGCTGTCGCACATCATCACCACCTCGAACAAGCTGGGCGTGCCGATCTCGGTGTGCGGTGAAATGGCGGGTGAACTGGCTTACACGCGCTTGTTGCTGGGATTCGGATTGCGCCAGTTTTCCATGTTTTCGGCGCAAGTCCCCAATGTGAAGCAGCGTGTACTCACCACCAGCCTGCCTGAAATCTCGCCGCTTATCCAGAAGATCGTGCGCGCCGACGATGCGATGAGAATCCGCGAACTGCTGGACAAGCTCAATGCTTAAGGGGAACCTCTGATCAAGTCCCGCATGGCCGCGCATTCGGCTTTGCGGGATGGGATGCAAGAAAGGCGACCAAAGCGAATGGTGATTCCATTCGCTAGGAGTGGCACCCCCGACGCGGTGCGCGTAAGCGTCCGGTGCGGGAGGGGCTTGCGAGCGGCTGCTCCCGCAACCGGCTGCTGCGCAGTAACGTGTCGCAGCCGCACGCCGCAGACTGCCCGCAATGCCAATGCCCTTAAGGGTTGCGACAAAAACAGGCGCTCGCAGCGTTGCGCTCCTTGGCATAGCGGCCTTGACACGGTGGGGCGCAGCCGTTTGGTGCGGGAAAGGCCGCTGCCCCCACTCTCGCGCCAGACGGCTCTGCCGCACCGTATCGTGGGGGCAAGAATAACTGCTGCCATGACACGGTGCGCGAAGCGGCGAGTGCGGGAATGGCAGCAGGCGGCTACTCCCGCAAGCGGCTGGCTTCGCCAGTAACGTGTCGTAGCCGCTACCGGCGTCGCGCGCCTTGCGGTAGACATCGGCTCGCGGTACGCGAAGCGCTGGTGCGGAGACGGTGCTCCCTCGCCGCTCCCGCAAGCGGCCGTTTCACGGTAACGTGTCGCGGCGAGGATTCTGTTTTTGTCCGCAACGCGGTTCATGATCGACTTAATCAGAGGTTCCTTAATCTTACTGTGTCATAAAATATAAGGCATAATATGCCGGTCATGTTCAACTGCCGGAGGCTTGATGGATGCATCCACGGAATTTGAGCTCTACCTGACTCACTTGTCGCAAGGTCTTGGGCAT
>JBAVGB010000014.1:0-14432 GCA_049684555.1 Gallionella sp.
GTCCAAAGGTCGGAAATGGCCTCACAGTGCACGTCATCCTTGCACAGTTCAATTTTTGCCGGACTTCCCAGGTCATTGATCAGATTGATTCTTGCAACATGGGACTGAGGTTGGCAAGCCGTCACCACACATATGGCCAGAAGGGCCAAGCTGGCCGGGAATATCCGTTTTAGTTTTTTCATCTCACCCTCTATGGTTGCAGATCAATCCTGCCCGGTGTCAGTTGCATATGTTAAACCTGGCGTAATCGCCGCGCTGCCGGTTTCAAATTTTATAGCAGTCTACTCGAATGCCGATACTGAAACTTCGCGTTAACATGTTTTTACATCTTTCACATCGGCGGCGTGTTTGGCAGATCCTGCTCTCCCCAAATCATCCGTACCTGCCAGCCACAACCGATAGCATGCACATTTTAATGCGCAGGCACGTAAAATAAGCAAACATGACTCCAAGAGCAACCAATCAAAATGATGGCAATGAAAATATCCGACCCTGACGCACACCTAGTGGCGAAAGAGGGTGAAATCCTGCACGAAATGCTGCCTCTGCAAGGCGCAACAATATTGGAGCTGGGATGCGGCAAGGCGGAAAAGACCCGCATCGTCGCGCAACAGGCTGCCTTGGTGCTGGCACTGGAAGTGGATACGGCGCAACTCGCAAAAAACCTCGCCATCACCGACCTTCCCAATGTGCGGTTCCGACACGGCGGTGCAGAAAAGATTCCGGCGGCGGATGCGAATTTCGACATCGTGCTGATGTTCAAATCGCTGCATCACGTGCCGACCGAACTGATGGGCAGCGTTTTCCCGGAGATTCGCCGGGTGCTGAAACCGGGCGGCATGGCCTATATCTCGGAACCGATCTATGCGGGCAACTTCAATGAAATCCTGAAGCTGTTTCATGACGAGAAAGCGGTACGCGAGGCGGCGTTCGCTGCCGAACAGCGGGCGGTTTCATCGGGGCTTTTGGAAATGGTGCGGCAGAAATTTTTTCTGCAGCCGATGCACTTTGCTGACTTCGCGCAATTCGAGCAGCAGGTACTCAAGGTAACCCACACCGAGCACAGATTGACTGCCGACACTTATGAAAAGGTGCGCGCAAAATTCAATGCGCAGATGACGCGGGATGGCGCGGATTTTCTGATGCCCATGCGCTCGGACTTGCTGAAGAAGATTTGAAAATCATATTGCCCGGATTGGGTTGTTTCAGGCAGCCACCCCGAACAAATACCCGACACCCGCGGTAAGTGCCATGGCCATGGCTCCCCAGAAAGTTACCCGTATTGCGGCAGTGGTCATAGGCGCGCCGCCGGCGCGTGCACCCAGCGAGCCGAGCAGTGCGAGAAACAGCAGCGAACCGAGCGAAACTGTCCATCTAAGCGCAGCCAGCGGCACCAGCATGACAACCAGCAAGGGCAGGGCTGCGCCGACAGAAAAAGTTCCGGCCGAAGCCAGGCTGGCCTGGACGGGCCGGGCAGTAAAATTTGCCGATATGCCCAACTCGTCGCGCGCATGTGCACCGAGTGCGTCATGGTCCATCAACTGGGTAGCGACCTCGTCGGCAAGTGCGGGATCGAGCCCGCGCCTGACATAGATAGCCGACAGCTCCGCGTGCTCGTACTTGGGATCTGCCGCCAATTCCTTGCGCTCGAGCTCCAGATCGGCATGCTCGATATCGGATTGAGAGCTCACCGATACATATTCGCCGGCGGCCATCGACATTGCGCCTGCCACAAGTCCGGCAACGCCGGCGATCAAGATGCCCCTGGATTCGACCCCTGCCTCGGCAACGCCCAGAATCAGGCTGGCAGTGGAAACAATACCGTCATTAGCGCCGAGTATGGCGGCACGGAGCCATCGGATACGATGTGTCCTGTGTTTTTCGTTCAGCTTCATATCGTGCATTTTATTCGCATACGGCAAAGCGGGCCTGCTAAATTCTCCCGCGATCGCTTGATTTTTATATTTGGGACCGGCACAGTGTGCCATCAATAGCTGGGTGCAACCGATACGCCGGCGCCATTGGCCGGCAAAGTTCTAACATGGTACGCGCGATTCTATTAACTTGTTCAAACAGGGAGGGATAAAAATGAATACCAGGACGATCACCATTGCCGCAGTGTGTTTGCTTGTGGCGGTTGCCGGCAATTCTGCTTTCGCGGCAGCCAATACCGGCCAGCCCTTGACGGTGAATATCAAGCGACTGTCGCTGGACACCGCGATGCGGATCGGCAAGGCGGCGATCGACAGGTGCCGCAAGGAAGGCGTCTCGGCCACGGTGACCGTGGTCGACCGCGGCGGGCATGCGCAAGTCGTGTTGCGCGACACGCTGGCGATGGATGTCTCGATCCCGGTCAGCATGAAGAAGGCCTATACCGCGATGGAATTCAATTCCCCGACCTCCGCTATGCAGGATCGGTTCAAGGGTGCCTACGATGTGCCTAAGATTGACGGTTTGCTGGTATCGGCCGGCGGGATTCCGATCAATGTTGCCGGCAATATCATGGGCGGAATCGGCGTCAGCGGGGCACCTTCAGGGTTGACCGATGAAGCCTGTGCAAAAGCCGGGCTGACCGCGGTCCAGGACGACCTGGAAATGGAATGACGGTTGCGATGGCAGGCCTGGCGTTCATTGATAGGTTTCGAATGAAGCCGCCAGCCCGATCGAGGTTGCATTGCGATAGTACTGTGTGACGTTGACGTTGTATCCGGTTTGCGCCCACAGGACGATCGGCAATCCCATCAGATTGCTGAGCGGCGTGAAGCCCAGCTCCACCCTGTAGGTATTCCAACGCGCGATATGGCGGTAGCCGGTGGTGTAGAACAGACTGACCCCCTTGAACCAGCTCCAGTCGACATCGCGCATCACCTTGAGGCGTATGCCGTCGACCTGGCTGATGTGGGTAATCGGGCGCGGGGCTTCCCAGGGAAAATACTCTTCGCTGCCCTTTTGCAACAAGCCGTACGACAGGAAATATCTCAGGTCGATATCCATCGAGTCTTTTCCCTCTGATGCAATATGCAGGTGCCGGTTGTAAGTCAGATAATCCCAGCCGCGGCTGATGTAATCCTGGGCAAATGCGGGTCCACCCACACTCGCTGCCGTGGAATTGAACACCGCAACGGAGTCGACGTACTGGCCGTTCGACTCATGCGCGTAACCTACATCGTAGTAATCCTGCTTGCTGTCGGCCATGCCCAGTTCATGGTTCGCAGAATTCGCCGTGTAAAAACGGAAATACAGGCTCGGGTTGAACTGCTTGGTCACCACCGGCGAGGAATGACGTATCGTCCCGCTGTATTGCCCCATCCGGCTGGTAAAGGAAAAGAACGGCAGCATGTCGAACTTGTGCCCTTGCTGCAGCGCGTTGTAGAACAACGGGTAGCGCAGCGACAGGACAAAGTCCAGGAAACAGCCCCGGTCATAACTATCCCGCGTGCAGCCCAGACGATTGGGTTGGTCGGAGGAAAGCAAAGCCACCGGATTCGCACCGTCCTGCTGAACCGCTTTTGCCACCTGTGCTGTTTCCTCGCCCTGTCCGGCCAGGGGGATCCAAAGCGCGGCCAACAGGACCGCAAAGCTCATGCCACGCATCATTTTTCCATTCATCATTTGCAGGGCACAGCCGATGCACCACTGTCCGCGAGTTCGCAGGGCGCGGACGCGGCAAGGT
The DNA here is from genome assembly GCA_049684555.1 of Gallionella sp. Taxonomy (GTDB): domain Bacteria; phylum Pseudomonadota; class Gammaproteobacteria; order Burkholderiales; family Gallionellaceae; genus Gallionella. Next base: position 3,674 of record JBAVGB010000014.1, read on the forward strand.
GGGCGAAGCGGTGACGGCAGGCTATGGACGGTCAGTTCCCCACGAAGCGGTAACCGTTCTTGCCGCCATGTTTGGCCAGATACATTGCGGCATCGGCAATCTTCACCAGCTGCTCTGCCGTTGCTCCGTTGTCGGGAAACAGCGCGATGCCGATACTCACGCTTACCGTGCATTTATTTCCAGCGAGCATAAACGGTTCGGCAATGGTCTCGACGATCTTCTTTGCCACGCGCGCAATACCGGTCTTTGACTTCGCCTTGCCGAGAATCACCGTAAATTCGTCACCGCCTATGCGCGCCACCGTGTCCGAGTCGCGCACGCAGCCAAGAATTCGTTTGGCTGCCTCACACAAAAGCATATCGCCGACGCCGTGCCCAAGGGTATCGTTGATGACCTTGAAGCCGTCGAGATCGAGAAAAAGGACGGCGATCAACTCCTTATTTCTGCGTGCCCGGGAAATTTCCAGATTAAGCCGATCGTAGAACAGCGTCCGGTTGGGCAGGGATGTAAGCGTGTCGTGGAGGGCGAGATGGCTGACCTGCTCATTGGTATGCTTGAGCCGCGTCAGCACATTCCAAAGGAAGCGCGCCTGAAAACCGCCGATGATGTTGTCCTTGCCCAACTGGGTCTCGGCATATGCGGTGACATTTTCATCGCCTGTCAGATTGAACGCGATACCAGCACGACTTGCCTTGATCGCCTCGGCAAGATCGGGAAATATCCTGACACCGAGTTTCTTCGCGATCGCCAGTGCCGGCGCGTGCGGGTTGGCGTCGAAGATCCCGGCAATCTTGATCTGCGGATCATCGTGAAAGAGCTCCAGCATCGCTGTACCGCCGCGGCCGGCACCGATTACGATTACTTTCTGGATGCTTTGCGGTTTATCTTTCATCAATCACGTACCTCGCGGCAATTAACATTGTTCACTTCTTTCCCGGGTAATTTCTGTTCCCGGTTCATCGTGAGAGCCGATAACCCGGCATTCGCTGACCGGAGTCGCCTTGCGTACACTAACGCATTTAGCCATTATCTGCCGATGGAACTGGGCAAATCTCCGGAAGTTGAATCTTGAAATGATGCTCACCGGGATCCGACGGATGCAATATTTTCCACGTATCACATATATTTGACCACATAAATTTTGTGGCTATCCGATGGTTCAGGAAGGGTAATATGATCAAACGATCGAAGCACGGCGTCATGGCCGATTCCGGAACGGGGGGCAATTCCCGGTAAGCGTTATCGGGGCTCGCGTCTCATTGGCACTGAATCGGATCGCCTTATATTCGATCATCCGGGAGAATTCTGATGGCAACAGCAACAGTAAAAGTCGAACAAATCAGCGGCACCGCTTCCATGGGTAATGCGCGCGGACATGAAGTCATAATGGATCGCACCGAAGCCAAGGGCGGCACCAATCAGGGCATGATGGGCGGCGAGGCGTTGGTCAACGGTCTGGGCGGCTGTTTCATGAGCAATTTGCTGGCCGCCGCAAGAGCCCGTGATATCCCGATAACCGGCGCCCGCGCCGATATCGAAGCGGACATGGCCGATGCGCCGCCGCGTTTCACCGCGATCCGCATGTCGGTATTGGCGCGCTGCGAACCCCAGGAAGAACTGGACAAACTGGTCACGATTGCAGAACGCGGATGTATTGCCGCCAACACCCTGCGGGCAGCGGTCGAGCTGATGGTCAAGGTAATCTGAACGGCCGGGCCAAACCGGTCGAAACCGAACAAAGCAGGGGCCCGCACGCTAATGCGGACCCTTTAATATCCAGTACATGATCCATGCACCCGTGATCGCGCCGATAACGAATATCTGCATTCCGCCGATAGCACGCGGTTCAGGTTTGGCGATTTGCGGAGACGGCTGCAGCGATTCCCATTCACTGATGACCTTCCTGGCTTCGGCATAGTCCGGTTCGGAAACCAGCACGCGCACCAGACCCATGGCCTGTATTCCGCCTACCCCGCCCTGCAGGTATTCCCCTTCGATGCGCCCCGCAATGCGCTGCTGCGCAAGCAGGTCCGCGATCATGTGTGCGTCCAGCCCGGTCGACGCCTCGTATACGCATTTCATGGGCAGCCGGTCCATCTTATCAAGACCCGGTCATACCGGAAAACGCCGGGGAAATTCGCAGGCAACCGAACGGTGGCGGAAGCGATCATCGCGCGAGCAGGACATACAGTGCCGTGCCCAAGGAAAGGAAGGATATGATTATCGCGAGGATAGCGAAAACCAGCACCCACTGATGCCGCCTGTCCGCAAGCGCCGCGCCCTTCTCCAGTGCCTGCACGGTATGCTGCAATTGGACCGCCAGTTCCCTGATATGCATATCGTTCGCGGATGCGGCCGCCTGAAGTTCGGTGATCTGTTGTTGCAGCAAAGCGGTCTGGTTGGCGGCAATATCCGCGCCTTTCCTGGTAAAAACGGGTGCGGTAGCCGATACGATCGTGCCGACATAGGGAAGTACGGATTTGAGCACGGGAATAAGCCATGTGGGCATGGTTGTATCCTAACGGTTAGGGTGCAGACCTGTGTCGGCACCTAGAAAATCGACAAACACGCGGTTGAATGAGCGTCAATGACTTCATCGAAGTCCAACGAATCTGCCTTTGGAATATGCATATTATTACAAAATATGCGTTACACGCGGCCCGGTCGTTGCAGCCCCGGTCTTTTCCCAACGTTGATCGAACGGCATGGTCTGCGTCATGCAAGCCCAATTGCTTTCCCATATGGGATAATATCCCGAACTTGCCTCCCTTATAACTGTCTATTAATCGTTTATCCCGAACGTTGGAATACCATACACAAATGAAAATCAAATTACAGTGGGTACTGCTGGCATTCGCGCTGGCCGCATCGATTAACACACAGGCCGCCCCGCAACTGATGCCGCAGGAAGAACAGGCTCAGGCAGCGCTGCTAACCGCCAAGGTCCTGGGACACTACAGTTACCGGAGCCTTCCGCTCGGCGATCAATTGTCAGCGGAAATATTCGACAACTACCTGAAAGAGCTGGATGGCGAGAAGATCTTCTTCATGCAGTCCGATATCGATCAATTCGCGTATGCAAGGAACAAGCTTGATAATGCGATCCTCGACGAAAACCTGAGCATCCCGTTCGGCATATACAACCTCTACCAGCAGCGTATCGCCGAACGCTACGTGTATGCCCGCTCCCTGCTGAAGGACGGTTTTGATTTCTCCAAGAAGGAAAGTTACCAATTCACCCGCAAGGATGCGCCGTGGGCCAAATCGGAAAGCGAGCTGAATGAGGTGTGGCGCAAGCGTGTCAAGAACGATTGGTTGCGCCTCAAGCTGGCCGGCAAGGATGATAAAAGCATCGCCGAAACACTGGACAAACGCTATCAGAATTCCCTGGACAACCTGTCCAAGGTCAACAGCGAGGACGTATTCCAGGAATTCATGAACGCCTATGCGATGTCCATTGACCCGCACACGAATTATTTCGGCGTGCGCGCATCCGAAGAATTCGACATTTCAATGAAACTTTCCCTGGTCGGGATCGGCGCGGAACTCTATGGCAAGGACGACTACACCGTCATCAAGGAACTGCTGGCTGGGGGACCCGCCGCGCTGTCCGGCAAACTGAAGCCGGGAGACCGGATCGTGGGTGTCGGACAGGGCGAAACCGGCCCGATCACCGACGTGATGGGCTGGCGCATCGATGATGCGGTGGCGCTGATACGCGGTACCGAGGATACCGTGGTAAGGTTGGATGTGCTGCCTGCAGAAGCCAGCGCCGATGGCAAACACGAGCTGATTTCGCTGATCCGGAAAAAGATCACCCTGGAAAAGCAGGCTGCCAAGAAATCGATCATCGAGGTCAAGGATGGCGGCGTTACCCGCCGAATCGGCGTGATCACGCTGCCCGAGTTTTACCAGGATTTCGCCGCCCGCCTGAATGGCGACAAGGATTTCAAGAGCGCAACCCGGGATGTAGCGCGCCTGCTGGACGAACTGAAAAAGGACAAGGTGGATGGCGTGCTGGTGGACCTGCGCAACAATGGCGGTGGGTCGCTGGACGAGGCCATCAACCTGACCGGCCTGTTTGTCGGCAAGGGCCCCGTGGTCCAGCAGCGCAACTCCAAGGGTGATATCACCGTAGATAGCGATACTGATACCGCTCCTGCCTGGACCGGTCCGATGGGCGTGCTGATCAATCGCGGCTCGGCATCCGCCTCGGAAATCTTCACGGCCGCGATACAGGATTACGGCCGCGGTGTCGTGATCGGTGAGACCAGCTTTGGCAAAGGTACCGTGCAGACCGTCGCGGATCTCGACCAGCTCGTAAAAAATGACAAACCCGAATATGGCGAGGTCAAGATGACCATCGCCGAGTTTTTCCGCGTCAACGGCGGCACCACCCAGCTGCGCGGCGTCACGCCTGACGTCACCCTGCCGTCGATTAGCGACGCGGACGATTTTGGTGAATCCAGTTTCGACAATGCCCTGCCTTGGTCGCGGATCAAGGCAGCCGACTACAAACCGGATGGCGACCTGACAGGCATCATTCCTCGGTTGATCGCAAACCACAACAAGCGCATAAGCCATAACAGGGACTTCAAGTACCTGCAGGAAGATATCGCTGACTTCGACAAGATGCGCCGGACGAACATGATCTCGCTAAATGAAGCCGACCGCCGCAAGGAACGCGAAGCGCAGGAAGCACGCGAAAGATATCGCGAAAAAGGTTCGGCAAACGGTCAAGCCGGCAAGACAACAGCCTCCGCCCAGGCATTCCAGGACGATGGCATGTTGTCCAGCGAGCGCAATCTCAATACCGAACTGGCCATCGAGAATGCCAACAATAACGCCAAGGACATATTGCTGAGCGAAGCGGCCCATATCGTCAGCGATGAGGCCGGGTTGCTGAACTCGGATTCCAGACTCGCGGTCCGCAGCTTGCACTAGCCGGCACCCTCATCAACCGCAAGCATTATTGATGTGCCGGCTGGTAGTGCAGCGCATCGAAACATCGCTACCCGCGGCTAGCTGAGCGGAAGTGCGAGCTTCCGATTCGGTCGTTTTTGCCGCGAACTGACCTGCCGAATGATGCCTGCCAATCGGGCGTCACCTCGCTATCGTCATAGCAGGTTTCACCCTTTTTTCGTGATGGATAACCTTTCATTACAGGGCGTTTTTATACATTAGATTATGCTAATATATAATTTTGATCTGATTTTCGAGGAATTGATATGTACGCTAATAGCATCAAGGAAATAGAAGCACCGGAACTCGCGCTATGGGTGAGCAATACTGCGAACAAACTGCGCGTGATCGACGTGCGCCAGCCGCAGGAAATCGCGATGGGCACCGTACCCAATGCGGAAGCCCTTCCCCTGCACACGCTGCCGGGAAGAATGCACGAGCTCTCACCCGCAGAAAAGCTGGTCATCATCTGCCGCAGCGGGGCCCGGTCTGCACAGGCCTGCATGTTCCTGCAGCAGAACGGGTTTTCTGACGTATACAACCTGCGAGGCGGAATGATGGGCTGGATGCGGCACGGACTGCCAATGGGCTGAGTCAGGCCGGGTCCCGTCTTGCACTCGCCCGGTTCGCGCCGGACCCGAGAAACTTTCCCTTGCCTTGCCTGTCAGGGATCAGTAATCTGTTTGCATGACCATCGCTGCGATGGCCGTTTAACCGAAAGGAGGACAGAAAATGCGCAATGTATTGATCGTATTGTCGATGCTGCTTTTCCCGGTAAGTGCGGCGCATGCCGACGTCAGTTTCAGCTTCGGCTACAGTGCGCCCGGTGTCAGCATCGGGATCAACATGCCGGCCTACCCGAGGCTGGTCCCGGTGCCGGGCTACCCGGTCTACTACGACCCCGCTGTGGATGCGAACTACTTCTTCTATGACGGCCTGTACTGGGTGTTCGTTGGCGATGACTGGTATGTCAGCAGCTGGTACAACGGTCCGTGGCAATTGGTGGATCGCAATTACGTGCCGGTGTATGTGCTGCGCATCCCGGTGCGCTACTATCGCATGCCCCCGCCATACTTCCGCGGCTGGCGTGCCGACGCCCCGCCGCAATGGGGACAACGCTGGGGCCGCGACTGGGATCAGCGCCACGGCGGATGGGACAAGTGGGATCGCCGCACAACACCGCGCGCCGCTCCATTGCCGTCATACCAGCGCAGGTTCACCGGGGACAGCTATCCGCGCGTGCCGGAAGTGCAACATTCGATCCAGTCCAGAAAATACCAGTATCAGCCGCGCGAGCAGACCACGCAACAGTATTACCAGCAGCAGAAACAGCAAACGCAACAGCAGCAACGCCGCCAGCCCCGGCAACAGGACGGGGAGCGCGACAACAGGCGCTAGGCACACTGGGGCAATGGCGGGTTACCGGCTCGCCGCTGCCCCTGCCCGGCCGGACGGCTGAGTGTACGCATCACCATGTGGATACAAAAACAGATACAACTGAAACCCAAAGACCGCGGCTTTCATCTGATCACCGGAGAATTGCTGCGTGAACTGCCTGAGCTGTGCGACCTCAGGATCGGCATGATGAACGTCTTCATCCTGCACACCTCTGCCTCGTTGACCCTCAACGAGAATGCCGATCCCACGGTGCGCCGGGATTTCGAACACTACTTCAACCGCGCCGTGCCCGAAGACGATCCCGGCTACCGGCACCGCGACGAGGGGCCGGATGACCTCCCCGCGCACCTCAAGGCCAGCATCCTCGGCAGCAGCCTGAACATTCCGATCACCGACGGACTGGCCAGGCTGGGGACCTGGCAGGGCATCTACCTGTGCGAACACCGCAACCACGGCGGCAGCCGACGGCTGGTTGTGACGCTGCAGGGCGAACCGCACAACCGGCCATGACCACCCCATCAGCCACCATCCCGACCGACCTGCCCGACGCATTGCTGTTTGTCGCACCCGCTTGCCCGCACTGTGCAACCGTGTTGCGGGGACTGGAACAACTGGCCAGGCAAAAGCTGATCGGCAAGCTGACCGTGATCGATGCGGCAGAGCATCCCGAACGGGCCGCGGAATACGGCGTTCGTGCCGCCCCCTGGCTGCGCCTCGGCCCGTTCACCCTGACCGGTGCGCAGAGCCCCGCCGAATTGCGCCTGTGGGCAGATTGGGCAAACGGCGAAGCAGGCACGGCGCACTACATCGAACATTTGCTGACGCAAGGCGGGTACCCCCAGGCCGCCGCATTCATCGACGCGGACACCAGGCGGCTCAAGCCGCTGCTCGCGATCATCGCCGATCCCGGCGCCAAGATCGGGGTACGTCTGGGCGTCAGCGCATTGCTCGAGGCCCACGCAAACTCGCCGTCACTGCAGAATCTGCTGCCGCAACTGGCCGAGCTCAGCCGCCACGTCGACCATCGCGTGCGCGCCGACGCCTGCCACCTGCTCGGCCTGACTGGCAGTGCCGCCGCTCGCACGCATGTCGGGGCCTGCCTGAATGATGTCCACGAAGAAGTGCGGGAGATCGCACAAGAGGCGATGGAAGCACTGAACCGGCACCATCCGGAAAAGTGAGCCGGTGCCGACCCGAGCAGCATTTTTTTTGAACCTGAAAGTGGACCACAAACAATGAACAAAATACTGCAGGCATGCCTGTTCGCCGCCTCCCTGGCTTTTGTCGCCCAATCGGGTGCCGCTGACGAGGATGCAAGAACCAGGGTGGAATTTCCCGACATGATGAAAACTCATTTCCTTGGCAACATGCGCGATCATCTTCAGGCAATATCCGAGATGCAGGCCGCGCTGGCAAAAGGGGAGTTCGACAAGGCCGGGGACATTGCGGAAAATCGCATCGGCATGAGTTCCCTGGCATCGCATCATGCAGCGCAGATGGCGCCTTTCATGCCCAAGGGCATGCAGGCCATCGGCACTGCAATGCATCATGCTGCCAGTCGCTTCGCCATGACCGCCAGCGAAGGCGATTTGCCCCGATCATTGGATGCATTGTCCAAAGTCACCGAACAATGTGTTGCGTGCCACATGAGCTACAGGGTGAATTGAACCTGCGCCCCGACATTTCTGCCGGCAAACCGGTGTCGGTTGATTCTTTTCCTCATCGTGTCCTGTCCAAGGTACTGCCGCAAACCACCACTCACTGATCCCGAAATGCCATGCAACGCAATGAATCGCTGATCCGGCTCAGAAACCTGCTCATCGCGCTCGCGATATTCGCGGCATTGGCATTCTATGCATCCACTTATGCCGTGCCGGTGCTGCGCGTCTCCGTGATGCCCGACCAGCCGCCACCGGTATTGCGGCGCAAGCTGATACCGCTGACCGATTATCTCGGCGATAAGATCGGCATCAAGATGGAATTCAGGCCGGTGGCAAGCGGCGATGCGCTGGTCGATGCATTGCTCGGCCATCAACTGGACATGGTCTGGATAAACGGCCCCGAACTTGAACGGGCCAAGTCGCGCAGCGACGGACGGGTGATGCCGCTGGTCAAGCGCGAAGCGGATGACGACACGCCCGGCCATGACGATTACACCTGGGCGGTGCGCACCGACATGGACGCGGACTTGCGCCAGAAAATAACCGCTGCCCTGCTCGCGCTGGACAGGCGCAATGGGAGGGACAGGGAGATACTGGATTTGCAGCGCGCCAGCCGGTACATTCCCGCCGCGCGTTAAGGTCGTCCTGCGATCGGAGCCGGCCGGAATTGACTACATCACCGGATGTGTCTACGCTATGCCCGCTTTGCCGCTTCGTTAAATTCGGCACTGCGATAAAACAAACCAGAGAAGGGAATATGATGGTCACTAGGGAAGTCGTACTGCAAACGCTGAAATGTCTGCCGAACCAGTACCCGCAGATACTTGCGGAAAAGTATCCCCATGTCCTGGAAAAGATCGTCCAGCTTTGGAACTCTCCCGACGGCGAAACTTATCTCACCGACCTGTTGAACCCCAACTATAGCGGCGGCCGGTTTGACCGCCATGGCTTCTCGGAAAAAGCGTGGCAGGAAATATTGAAACTGAGCGAGCTCTACCACAGGCCGCGCCCCAAATCGCCAAGGTGACCCTGTCGGTCCCAGAGCGCGACAGCCCTGGTTCGGAATCAGCCCGGATAGTCCAGATCAACAGCCGGCCAGTCGGGCGGCGGCAACTCCTGCTCGGCCAGCCCCATGATCGGCAGATCTTCGCGGCGCAAATCCAGCGCCTCCAGCACCTTCAGCGCCGCATAGGCATCGTTCGCCGCATAGCGCATCTGCTGCGGGGTCAGCCTGGCTTGCGACCAGTTGGAGGTGGTCACATGCCGGGACTTCGTGAAGCGCTGCTGCAACACCGCGGCTACCGCCGCACGCACGCCCATCTCCTTGTGGTAACCGGCCATGCTGAACACCGTGTTCAGATCGACCACCGCGTTGAAATGCACGCCCAGTTTCGCGCGGATGTGCGCGCGATCCGATTTGAGCCCGAAGCCCGCCTTGACGAGTTGTTTCGACTGCAGCAACTCGAGCAGGAACGGCAATCCTTCCGTGCGATGCAGCTGGAACAGGTAGGCCTTGTCGTGCAGCGCAAACTGCACCACGTGCGGTCCTTCGCTGACATCGCCAACCACAAAGGTCGGTCTCGATTCGGTATCGAAACCGGCGATGCCCGCCGCGCTGATCTCGGCAGCGGCGGACGCAAATTCCGCCCGGGTCGCCGGCACATGGATGCGATCCAGATCGAGGCCGACAAACGGTTCCAGCGGCGCGATCTCGTCCTTGGTCGGGGCGATCTTTTTCATGGATGGAGGAACCTGATGAAGAAATGGATGAACACGATGCAGCGCGAAATTTTTTGCAAGGGGAATTAGAACATCAAAACCGCAATCCTGCGCAGGATCGTTATTGCTTGCGCGTCATGGTCGCATTGATATCCAGCCTGACCTCCGCGCCCAGCCATTTCGTGTTGGTCCAGTCGCCCATCCCGATCCCGTATTGCAGCCGATCCAGCGTGAATGTGCCGGAGATCGTCATCTTGCCGCCCTGCGGTTGCGTATGCAGGGCGACTTCCACATCGCGGCGGGTGCCCTTGATCTCGAGTGTCCCGCGCGTGAGCTGCGCATCGCCCTGCGGCAGTATCGCGGTGCTGGCGAATGTGACGCGCTGAAATTCGTCCACCGCAAAGAAGTCCTTGTCCTTCAGCGCCGCGTCGAGCTCGGGCAGACCGGTGTCCACCGAGGCGGGATCAAGCGAGGCATCGATGCGGGTAAGGTGCCCCTGCTGGAAACATGCGACGCCGTCAAAGCGGCGGAAGTTGCCGGTAAACGGCGCACCCGATTGCAGCACGCGGAAGGTGACCGTGCCGCTAGTCCCGTCTGCGCTATAGCATTCCTCGTTCGCCCAAGCGGATGAACAGCCCGCCGACCATGCGGCCAGCGCGATCAACCCAATCCCGATCAGCCGGATCCAGCGCAGCAATTAACGCCTCCATCCGGCGGGCAGCATGCGCTGCGCAACCTTGTCGCGCAACACCAGGGCATGGCGCGCCGCCGCGCCGACATGCCCGATCAGCAGCAGCGCCAGCAACCCGACCAGCACAAGGTGCAGCCCCTTGAACAGCGGCGCGATCGCGGTGTTCTTCGCGATCAGGTCGGGGACCAGCACAAGCCCGAACCAGTTCACCGACAAGCCGGCCGCCGATGCATACACCCAGCCGGCAAACATCGCCAGCACGGGGACCAGGTAGAGCGCGCCGTGCACCGCGCGGGCGGCGCGGCGTTCCCGTTGCGGCATCGTGTCC
>JBAVGB010000015.1:0-19474 GCA_049684555.1 Gallionella sp.
TGGTGCGCCCGGAGCGATTCGAACGCCCGACCCCTTGGTTCGTAGCCAAGTACTCTATCCAGCTGAGCTACGGGCGCGCACTAACTTTTTGCCTTGTCGAAAGCGCGCAGTTCCCTTTCGACAAGGCCGCGCATAATATCAGGGAATTGCATATTATGGAACAGGAAACGCGTCCCAATGACCTGAAGTTCCACTCATTTCTTCCATCACGCCAGGTACGCCCATTCGAAAGCTGTCCAAGGTTGTCAGGTTAATCCAGACTTCAGCGTTCTTGCTTGCGTTACCGGATGTAAAAAGACCAAACCGGGCAGTTTGGTCTATTTTATTTTATGTAGCTGAACGGCAGTTCAGGTCCAGTCATTTCCCCCGGATATATCGGCGATACCGGAATTGTCATCCCAGGATGAATTGTCGGCAACGCCGAAATCATTGCCGCCCATATTGTCGGATTGGGTATCCCAAGCAGTGTTCATTGCTTGCGCCTGGGGAACCGCATTGCCGTTGCCATCCAGGAAATGATGGGCAAGTTCTTCACCTGCCACCATGCCTGCACCGAGTGCCGCTCCGGTCGCCAGACCGGACATGATTCCTGACCCCATCCCGGGTGCCACAGGCGCCATGGGTGCATAGCCACCCATTCCTCCTGGCATATACCCCGGCGACATGCCCGTCTGGAAATTACCCGGATAGCCGGCAGAAGCATAAGCGGGTCGCGCAAATGCACGCACGATCAGGGTGATAATCACGATTGCCGAGATTCCCAATAGCAACAAACCCCACGGGAACGACGGCTGTGCAATCCGATTCGCGGTCGCGGGAACTATGCCGGCTTGGGATGCGGAAAGCATTGACTTGAGATTTTGAACCGCTTGCGGGGTGGCGAATGGCAATCCTGGATCCAGCCGCTCGGCATTGGCAAATTCTGCCCGAGCCTGGTTCATGTTGCCGGTTTTGGCCAGAATCTCCGCGTCGACATAATGCGCCTTGGCGCTGTTGGGATGTTCCTTGAGCACCTGGTTGATCATGCCCTGTGCATCATTCAGGCGGCCCGCCTGGGCAGCATCATAGATTTGGTGCAAGGTAGGGGAATCGTCGGCAAACACCGCCCCGGCCATCAGCAATGCAACAAAGAAGGTGAATACGGCAACAACGTTTCTCAACATGCGAATCTCCTGTCAAATTTTGGCTTGGGGTTGCATCAAGTTCGAAAACACCGGCATCAGACCGGGATGCGATATTTAAGTTTCCCGGACGGTGCAATTAGTTGCGCTATCTCTGCATCCGGCTGGCACCTGTGCCATGCGTGAAAACAGACAGCAAGCAACGAGTCGTAAACCAACCGTTCCACAAAACCAGAACCCTTCTCGAGGAAGGGCTCAAACTATCGGGGGTGGTTTGGTCTGCTGGCAACCCGACTCGTTATTTTCCCTTAACCGGGAAAATTTACAGCGTTCTTTTGCGTCCTTTTTCACACCTTGGGGGGAAACGCTGTGCTGAGCCAATCAGGCAGCGTTACTCGGAATGCCCCGCCGCATGCGGCGCGCACTGTATCAGGGAATCCAACAATATGGAACAGGGAATCAACGGTCCCGAGCGCTGTTATTGAGGCCAGTTCACTCGATATATACGCAATATGCCGCCTGTGAAGCATCCTCCTTCCGGCCAAGTGGGCAGACAACGAATCACAAGAAAAACCCCAGCGTGGCCAGCCCCCCCGCGGCGCGTTAGGTCCCCGAACAACGCTACACCTGCGCCACGGCCTTGTTGGACTGCCTGTCCTTGATCGCATTGATGTGTGCGGCCTGCTGATCCCGGCGCTTCATGTCTTCCGGGTCCAATTTGCTCAATACTTCCTGTTTGAGCCGCTGGTTCTCCTTATCGAACCGCTTGAGTTCATCAGCAGTAAAGACCTTTGTTTCGCCAGTTTTGCTATGGAAGCGTTTGTAACCCAGCGCGTCCAGCACATCGCCGGCGACCAGTTCAAATATGCGTATGTCCTCCCCGCTCATCTCGCGAAGGAACTTGTTGGTGTTGTCCGCCATGACCGGCTTCACCACATTTCCCCATAGCTCGCTGGAACTGGCGGCACGCTTGGCTTCGTCGGATTCGTGGAAATCCAGCATCGAATCGGTGTAGGTTGCCCCCAGGTATTCGCACAAACCGCGCATCGCCGTTTCGGGCGCGCCCGTGAGGGTCTCATAGCTAAGGTTGTAGAAACGCTTGGGATCGATAAATTTGCGGTTCATCAACGCGATGCGCTGCGTGGCGCCCCATTCTTTTGCAATATGGTAGGGGTGCTTTTCGCCCACCACCGCCTTGCGGAACGACAACGCGACATCGCGTCCGTCGCGGTAGAGGTAAATATAACGGGCCGCGTCGGCATAATATTCTTCAAGTTCACCCAGGTAGTTGATGTTGGCTAGACTCTTGCAACACCAGGTATCTGCATTGACCTGTTCGGCCATCGCATCGTATACCGCACCGAATGCAGCAACCATCGAGCGATTGCGGCAACGCGCCGCCACGTCCTTGCGGACGAGCTTCACGCCCTCCCATGGAACCGGATTGATTTCAACCATCTTGCAGATATCGTCGACCATTTGATTGAAATTCGCGGCCTTGGAAAGATCGCCGTACCCTTTCTCGAGCGGCATCATGCGCTGCAGGATATGCGGCGGATGCGGAGCGGCAATTTCGGAAAGTTGATTCATCATCAGGCGCAACAAATTGGATCCCGAGCGCTGTGTACCTATCATGAATATCGGCATTTCTATTCCTCCTTTGATAACCCGGTTGAAAAATCACGCGTTGATAGTTTTTTTGCGCACGGCGTATTGACGGCCATGTCCGTCGGCACGCGACAACCTGACCTGTGCAACAAATTCGTGAAACTGGCTGACGCACTCGTCGAGGCTGAGCTCACTGGTATTCAGGCGCAGATCCGGATGCTCGGGGGCTTCATACGGTGAACTGATGCCGGTGAAGTTGGGAATGACCCCCGCGCGTGCCCGTTTGTACAGCCCTTTGGGGTCGCGCTCTTCGCAGGTACCCAGCGTTGCTTCGACATACACCTCATAGAAGTTCGCGCCGACGATTTTGCGCACCATTTCCCTTTCGGCGCTGAAAGGCGAGATAAAAGAGGCGATGACGATCACGCCTGCGTCGACCAGCACCTTGGCAACTTCGGCGGCGCGCCGCAAATTTTCGCGCCGCGCCGCGCCGCCGAAGCCCAGATCGCTGTTCAGTCCGGTGCGCAAGGTGTCGCCATCCAGCACGTATACGCGATGGCCGCTCATCATCAATTCACGCTCGATGCGATGGGCAATGGTCGATTTTCCGGAACCCGACAGGCCGGTCATCCAGAGTACGCCGGCTTTATGCCCGGCCAAGGATTCGACCAGCTCGCGGCTGACTTCGGAGACATGCGGGTACAGGAATTTGCCGGTGACGTCGCCCGGGTCTGCCTTGTTTGCCATGCCCCGCGCGACTGCCCGTGCCACATCGGGGCGGGCAACCGTAGGCGGCAGGCTCTTGCCGTGTTTTAGCTGGGCGGCAATATCGGCATCGCTGAAAATGGTGCGTCCCGCAGCGCCATGCGGGCAGGATTTCTCCGTGGCAATGCCGCCGCACTGGTCGCAGTAGAAAGGCTGGTCGAGAAATACGCAGCGGATAGTCAGGCCATGCTGACGGGCTGCGGCGAATGCCGTGGCCAGATCTTGCTGGGCGTAGGCGGGTTTTGCCTGCGCGGGCAGAAAAATGCTCTCGCAACCGTAATTCTGGCTAAAAATTGCATGCTGCAGAATCGCGCGTATGGAATGGTCAAAATAATTATCCGGCGCGGGATTTTCCAGCACGCGATTGCTTGGAATGTAGTTCTCCAGCAACAAACGGCTGGCGCCTTTCAATACGGACGACAGCAAACTGTCCTGCGCGCGCTCGGTGTCTGTGCTGCCGTGCAGCAGCAGGGCATCGGAGGCCTCGAGCGCGCATTTCAACAGGTACTCGTCGCTGCGTTTCCACGGGTTTTGCAGATGTATCGCCGCAATCTTGTTCCATTGCTTCTGCACGTGCAGATTGCGCAAATCGTTTGGCCAATGGTGATTGTTCAGCCGCTGCTCGGCGGAGCGTGAAATCAGCATCGAAACCACGCCGCCCAGCAGATGCGTGGCCTTGCGCGCCTTGCGTTCGGCGATTTTGGGGGACGACTCTTCGGTCTCGCCAAAGATACGTGCTTCACCTTCCGCATCCCATGGAAAGATGTCGGCAATCAGCATGACACCCACCGCTTCGCCATCCTTGTACAGCGCCAGCCCCTGTCCCACGGCCAGGGAGTCGGCCACTTCATCTGTTGTAGCCAGGGTGACCGGCAGTCCCCACGGCATGCCATCTGGAAGAACGGCCGAATCAAGCACGCTCGCGTAGGTGTGCTTGTCCATGTAGCCGGTGAGCGGGCTGTAGGCGCCGCTTGCGATCAATTCCAGATCGATCAGTTCGCCCGCGGAGATATCGATGCGTTTCAGCAGCGGCAGACGCTCGAGCAGAACCTGCTGATCCTGCTTGGGCACGAAGGCCTGCACAAGGGTGCCGCCGTAAGGCGCAATCAGCGTGTCATCAAGTTGCAACTTTGTGGCATATAAAGCAAGTTTGCTATGTCCTGTCATTTTGATCACCCAATTGCGGTTCTTGAGCACGATGAGGTTAAATCGGATTCGCCCGGCGTCAGTACATCAACAATCCGGCCAGTCCCGCAGCCGGTATCACCCACACCACATCAACCTTGAATTTCAGCTGGGCAAGCAATACGGCTGCAAAAATCAGCAGCGAAACCCAATTCTGCTGGGCCGTCATCCCAACGGCGATCACGGCTGAAACAATCATGCCAATGACCGCAGGACGTATGCCTCGCAGCACGGCCTTGATCAGCATGGATTGCTTGATGCGATTCAATAAATGCGCCCCAATGAGCATCAGAATGCCCGGCGGCAGAAAGATGCCCAGCGTCGCGGCCATTGCACCCGGCAAGCCGGCCACCTTGTATCCGATGAACACCGTGCTCAGCACGATCGGTCCCGGCGTGACCTGGCTCATCGCGATCGCGTCGACGAATTCCTGCCGCGTCAGCCAGCCGGTACTCTGTACGACCGCGTGCTGTATCAGCGGAATGAATACATACCCGCCGCCGAACATGAGCAGGCTCATGCCGGCAAAAGTGGTGAACAGCTTGAGCAGCATCACGGTATTGACGCCCCAGAACGGGGCTGCAAGCGCCAACGGGGCAACCAACGGGGCGGCGGCAACACTCAACAACCTGCCCTGATTTTTCGATTCGGCGGCGGTTCTGGATTCGCTGGCGGAATTGCCGTTGCCATCCGCGCGCTTTTCCCGAAATATCAGCCAGCCTGCCGCTCCGGACAGGACGATGATGGATAGCGAGACGGCGAAGCTGCCGTGCCATACCATCAGCGCCGCCGCAATCAGCGCGATCACTGCCTCGGGAACGCCCTTGATCGTCTTGCGTCCCATGTTCCACGCGGCAACTAGAATAATGGCCGCAACCGCCGGCAGGAATCCCATGAACAGCCTGCCCACCGCCGGTATGTGCCCCCAGGCGAAATAGGCCGCACTCAAGGCGAGCATGATCAGAAAATCCGGCAGGATCACGCCGGCGGTGCAGACCAGCGCACCCGGCAGGCCGCGCAATCGATAACCGACATAAGCGATTGCGTTCACCGCGATTGCCCCGGGCAACACGGTTGCCAGCGATACACCATCCAGGATCTCATCGTGCGAAAGCCATTTTCGGCGCTCCACCACATGGCTTTGGACCACTGCGATCAAGGCCATGAATCCGCCAAAAGCAGTGCTGCCGATACGCAAGAAAAGAATAAACAGCTTCCACAGTGAAACTCGCTCGGTATTCAATATCGTCTCCCAGACAAGTTGACAACAAACTGACTGCGGCAGCAGTGCAGAATCAATTCACGCCTATCAATACTCTCGAGTGACTTGCCCGATTCCCGACCGGACACTTCCATCTGGTAACTAAAGACTTGTCGAATACTGATAGCCATTCAGTAATTCCAACAAGGCGGTATTGGCCTTGGCCAGCACCAGAAACTCCGGATTGTGCATGTCTTCCTTGTTATAGCGCAGCGCCCTTTCCCCGGTATCGCAAACCATGCCGCCGGCCTCGATAACCACAGCATGCGCTGCCGCGGTATCCCATTCCATGGTGGGACCCAGACGCGGGTAGAAATGGGCAGCCGCCTCGGCAATCAGGCAGAGCTTGAGCGAGCTGCCCATGCTGATACATTCGTGTTTTCCAAGTTTTTGCAGCAAGGCCGCCGTGCGTACATCGCTATGCGAACGGCTGGCAACCACCTTGATGACGGAACCGTCAGGATGCGCCTCGGCCCGGATGGCTTGCGCAGCGGCGTCGCCCCGCTGCACGAAGGCGCCCGTGCCGCGTGCGGCGAAGTAGCAGACACCCAGCACCGGTGCGTACACGACGCCCAGTACCGGTATGCCGTGTTCGACCAGCGCAATGTTCACCGTAAATTCGCCGTTGCGCTTCAGAAACTCCTTGGTCCCGTCCAGCGGATCGACCAGCCAGAAACTGGCCCATCGGCTGCGCACGGCATAGGAAATATCGGCAGCTTCTTCGGAAAGAACGGGGTATTGCGGCGCGAATTTTCCCAGTCCGTCCACAATCACCTTGTGTGCAGCCAGATCCGCCAGTGTGAGCGGAGAATTGTCGGCCTTGCTGGTCTCGCCGAAATCTTCCCCGTGATAGATATCCATGATCGCGGTACCCGCTGCGCGCGCGAGCATTTCAACTTTCCTCCGCAACGATGCCAGATCGTTATTGCTTAGCGTTGACTGCCGGACTGAACTGTTCACTATGGATTTCTCCTTGTTTGGTGCATCGTCGATGGAACAACGCCCGCATTTAGCTGTCCTGTGAAAACCGCGGCAACCGCCGGATGACAGCTTGGCGATTACCCGGCTTCAACTTCCGTCATGGTCGCGGCGCGCTGCTGAAGATGCGGCATAGATTCAGCACCGGTACCGGTGCGCCCTGATGCTCGAAGCAGGAAATCGACAACTCCCGCCAGGCAGCGTCCTCGTCCGGCAGCGGGCATGCCTGTTCATCGCTTACCTCTAGCTGCCTGGGCGGTGAGGACAACATGAGCGCGCCGAACTGCGGGTATTCCCCGCGTTGCTGCTGGTAGCCGATCACGGCCAGAAATGGCGTCTGGCGGGAAACCGAGCCGACTCTGGTCGCGATATCCATCACCGGCAGCAGGCGCTCCTGCCACATCACGACTTGGCGGCAATACTCAGGAGAGCGCGGAACGGCAAACGTGACGGGAGCATCAACCAGATGCAACAACTCGCGCGTTCCCACCGCCGCGCGGCAATCGCCGCCGAAATCCAGCAACCATGCATTCATGCCGGACATGGCAATTCCACAGCCAATGATTGCTGGCGGACCAGGTGTTCAATGTAAGCCGCCAGGCGGCCCGGGTTGCTCACACACAGCAGTTTGTCGCCGGACGGGAGCAACTCCAGAATGGGCGTATCCGCATGCCTCATGGCGACCGGCACCTCATGGCGTTGCCTCGCGTCAGGTTTGACGATGGCCGCATCGTCGCACAGCACCCCGAAAAACTCGGTCCCGATCGCCAGCAACGCACAGGTGCGCCGGGCAGGCGGCACAGCGCCCAGCAAATCAAGCTGGTCGGACAGGCAATAGACCGGCCAGCGCCGGTGCATATAGCTGATCCAGCCGACACTTTCCTGCCCGGGGGCATTGCGGTCCAAAGCGGTCGCCGATTCCAGCGCGCGAATATCGCTCTGCTGGAACAGCAGGTTCAGGCCGTCCATGGTCAAAACTGCCGCAGATGCGTTCATGCCGCCGCTGGCCAATGGGAAGCGTGTGTCGCTCATGCGTGCACCAGCCGTTGGACGTGATCGATCAACATGTCATCGCTGTACGGCTTGGTCAGGTAAACATCCACCCCGGCGTCCATGCACATTTTGCGATGCTTCTCGGTGGTTCGCGACGTGATCATGATCACCGGAATATCTTTCGTGCGCGCCGAATCGCGCACATGAGCCGTCATCTCGATGCCGTTCATGCGTGGCATCTCCATGTCCACCAGAATCACGCTGGGCACAAATCGCTGCAGCATGTTCACCGCTTCCAGCCCGTCGATTGCGGTCCTCACCTGGTAACCCGCATCCTGCATGACCGCGGAGGCGGCGCGGCGCGCGCTGAGCGAATCGTCCACCACCAGCGCGGTGAGCGCTCCCGCGGAATCTTCGCCGCTTACCGGCAGCGCCTGCGCGCCGGCGGATGGCAAATGCCCGTGTTGTTGTCGCTGCCCCGGCGTGCGCAGCAGTTCCACCAGGTCGACTACCGGAGCCACAGCGCCGTTACCCAGGATTACCGCACCCACAGTGCCGGTGATCTTTGGTACATAGCGTCCAAAGCTTTTCAGCACCACTTCCTGGCCGCTGACCACTTCCTGCACCCGCACGCCTTTGGCCACGCCGCTTTCGGCACGTGTCAGCAGCACCGGAAAGCCGAGCCGTTCCCCCTCGCGGCGGTCGCCGGGCAGGTCCAGCAGGCTTTCCAGCCTGACCAGGGTATGCACGGTATCGCCGACACGGTAAACCTGCTGCGTGCCGACCTGTTCGATCTGGTCCGCGGTGACATAGTGAATATCTTCCACACCATGGCTGGAAACCGCAATCAACTTGTTGCGATGGCGCACCACCAGGGTGTGGGCCGACAGCAGTGTGGCGGGCAGCCGCAATTCGACGGTCAAGCCGGCGCCACTCTGAGAATTCAGCGCCAGCGTTCCTTTCATGTCCAGTACCCGGCTGTACACCACATTCATGCCGACGCCGCGCCCCGAAATCTGGGTCGTATCTTCACGCGTGGAAAAGCCGTTAACCATGATCAAGCGGGAAAGCTCATCGGGCGACGGTTCGTGCTCGGAGTCGAGCAGCATACCCTTGCTTTCGGCACTGCGCCTGATCGCGGCATAGTCCAGTCCCGCCCCATCGTCTTTGCAGCGAACGACGATGCTGTTGCCTTTGCGTTCAAAGCTCAGTTCGATATTGCCGGTTGCCGGTTTGCCCAGCGCCGCGCGCACCGCGGGTGTCTCGATGCCGTGGTCGACGGCATTGCGCAATATGTGCATCAGCGGATCCAGCAATTCATTCAGCACATTGCTGTCGATGCTGGTGTTGTCTCCCTTGATCTCCAGCTTTACCTGTTTGTCCAGCAGGCGCGACGTTTGCCGGACACTGCGCTGCAAACGCGATACCACGCTGCTGACCGGAACCAGGCGGGTACGGATCACGGCATGCTGGCTGTCCTTGTGCAATCGCTGCTGCGCTTCCAGCAGCTCCCGCAGCGTATGCAGCTGCTCGTTCACCTGCGTCTGCATTTGCTGCGCGTCGTTTGCGGACTCGACCAGGCGCCGGGTGACGGTATGCAGTTCGCTGAAGTTTTCGAATTCCAGCGGGTCAAAATCCCCCTTGTCGCGCATTCTCTGTTCAGGCGCCGCCAACCCGCGCACATCGACCAGATGCTCCAGTTCGGCAACCAGTTGCTGGAATGAGTGCAGTTGGCGCTCGATGTCGCCTGACTGCTGCGAGGTGAGGCGGAGGCGTTCCTGTATCTGTGAATTTGAAATCAATGTTTCGCCCGCCAGACGCAGCATCTCGTCCACCACCGGTGCCGGCACGTGCAGCACATTTACCTGAAGTGGCGGCGACTCTTGTTTGCTTTGCTGCACGGGTTTTTCCGGCTGTGCTGCAACTTCGTTCGGGGTGGCGGCGGAAACGCCTTCCCTGTCGATGCGATTGGCGGTGTCCAGCACCTCCTGCAGCACCTCCAGTGCCAGCCCCGGTGCGGAACCGACTCCCATCAAGGCCTCGCTCATTGCTTCAAGACAATCGCCGGCATTGGTCAATATGCCGGAGAGTGCGCGGTCGGGAATTGCTTCGGCTTCCGACAATGCCAGCAGAATATCTTCGACGTGGTGGGTCAGGTTGGCGATGCCGCGCACCCCCACCGTATTGGCTGCTCCCTTGAGCGTGTGAGCCGCGCGCATGGCACGTTCCACATCCTTGCTGCTACCTTCTCCGGTTGCCAGACGCTCGATTGCGGCGGTAAAGGCAGCGGTTTGCACGGGCAATTCCTGCAACAGGCCATCCAGCAATTCCGGGTTGATATCGTCCGGCAGCGCAATGGAAACATCCTCGGCGTTGGCGTGGGACTGGCGTTCGGTTTCTGTTTTTTCGCTTGCAACGATTTCGATATTGACGAGAGACTCCACCCATCGCGGCAGGTCATCCATGTCAACCGGCGTGCGCCAGGCCGCATCGGCCAGCAAACCGGCCAACGCAGCGCCCGCACCCTCATCGGCGGGCGTGGCCAGGTAGGCGGCAACGAGGACGGGAAATTGTTTCAGCAAATCGTACTGTTCGGGATGAAGCGCTTCGAGCACGGACAGTAAGTATGACAGGCGCGAAAATGCCGCGCCGAGTGCGGTCAATTCAATCGAATTGGCTGCAACGGCAAGCCGCTGCAGAAGCTCAGCGTAGTTGCCGAGCGCAGCCAGCCTGTTGTCCGCAGAAAGCTCCGGGTCAACAATAGCCGCAAGATCTCCCAGCAGTTGATCGTCCATGCGGGCAAATTCCTTGCCCAGCATGACCAGCATTTCGCCGTCCACTTTCTGCACATGCGAAGGCGGCAAAGGCTCCGGAGCGGATGCCGGTTCCGGGGCAGCCCGGAATGTTTCCGCGACGGAAGTTTCTGCGACGCCGGCGGCCGGCTCTTCCGGCTGCGCTGTAATGTCGACCAGCATGTTTCGCAACGCGCTCGCGTCTGCTTCATTCAACGGGGACGGCCAGCCAGCCTGCGTCAGGTGCTGAACCAGTGCTTCGCCTGCCTGTCTGTCTCCCTCGCTCATTACATAGGCCAACAGAAACTCGGCCAAAGTCGAGAGCAAATCGGATTCCGTCTGGCCAATCGCCCTTTTTTCGTGCTGAAGGGCCAGAAGATTTTCGATAACCATGATACTGAGCGTTTGCAGGCCATCCAGTTTGCAATCGGCTGCGGCTGTCCCTATCCCGAGCATCAAATCCGAATACCGGTCCAGCAATGACTCAATTTCGCTGGCGTTACCACTCAGCAATGCATGGCCGGCAGAAACGCTCCACAATTCGTCGAGTGGCTCGGCAGCGAGCTTGCCGAAATGCATCAGAAATTGCTTAAGCATATCCGTGGCATCCCCGTTTCTTGGTTATCGACGATCCCCAACCGTCTCAGGCGGGGAGCTTGAATACGCGCACCGCACCCAGCAGTTGCTTGGCGTATTCCAGCAGATTGGAAGTCTGCGCAGCCTGTTCATGCAACTGAACCGTCGCCTGCTGACTGCTTTTCTTGATCTGAGCCGCACTGTCCAGCAGCGCTTGTCCCGCCTTGGCCTGGGTCTCCGATGTGGTGGCGATCTGTCTGACCGAATCCACCAGTTCGGCGGTGTTTAGCTGCGTGATCTGCATTTGCTCGCCGGCTTGCTCGGCCAAACGGCTGCCCTCCACAATCTGGGTGATCGCGTTATTCATGGTACTGACGGTGTCGGTGGTTTCGAGCTGGATGTTGCTCACCAGCGCCGAAATCTGCTGCGTGGCCTGGCGTGCGTTTTCGGCCAGCCGCTGCACTTCATCCGCCACCACCGCGAATCCGCGTCCCGCTTCACCCGCAGATGCGGCGTGCATGCTGGCGTTAAGGGCCAGAATGTGGGTACGTTCCGCAATCACGTTGATCAGATTGACCACGCCGGAAATTTCCTGTGAACGCTCACCCAGCCGCTTGATCCGCTTTTCCGTTTCGCGAATAACGTCACGCGTGCTGTTGATGCCGCTCACTGTGTTATTCACCGTTTTAAGCGCCAGCTGCGTCGACTTGATCGCGTGGTCGGCGACTGCATTGCATGCCTGTGCCAGGTTCGCAATGTCATGCATTGACCGCGCCGCCGATTCCAGCGAAACCGCAGTACGGTCAGCCTCGTCGCGATCCTTCTCCGCCCCGGCCAGCAGCGTTTCGGCCTTTGCCTGCACCGTCATGGAAGCCCTGGTGACGTCTGCCGAAATATTGTTCACATCCGCCATCACCTTTGCCGTTTCGTTGGTGAGCAGGTTAAGCGCGTCGGCAATTGCCCCGGTCACGTTCTCGCTCACCGGAACGTGTATGGTCAAATCCTTCTGCGCCAGTTGCGCCACCGCCTGCAGCAGGGACAACACCGACGTGTTCAGTTCGTCGTTTTCCTTCTTGATTGCCGCCTGCACCGCTTCGCGTTCGTCCATCATCTTGTCGAACTGATTCGCCAGCAGCCCCAGCTCGTCCTGGGTCTTCAGGTTTGCGCGGGCTTTGGTATCACCCGATGCAATCCTGGCAATGGTTGCGCGCAGCGTGTTGAGAGAACCCGAAATGGTGCGGATAATCGTCCATGCCAGCAATGCGGTGATCGCGGCAAGCGCGATCACCAGCGCGATGGAAAGATATTGCGTGCGCAAGTTCGCAGCCTTCACTTCCTCGGTCCTTTGTTTCTGAAGTTCGAGATTGTAGTTGCGGATGTTTTCAATATCGGTATTGATTGGCTGGTACAATTTGGCGGCTATTCCGGTCGATTGCTTTGCGGCTTCGGACATCCTTCCGGCCTGCAAGGCTGCCACCAGGGGATCGTTACCCTCTTTCGCGTAAGCGGCGCGATGCATTTGCCACACCTTCAGCAGTTCGCGTTGTTTGTCGTCTTGCAGGGTCGCCTCATATTCTTTCGATGCATCCGTAATAACGGAACGATTGTCTAGGAACTCTTGGGCCCTTTTTGCCGCGTATGCCGGATCGGAACTCATCGCCCCATCCAGCAGCCTGTATCGTTGGCGCGACATCATGTAGTTGATCGTGTCGAAAGCCTGAACGTTATCGATGGTCAGCTGCATCTCGCTGTTCAGACGCTGCATGGCATGCAGACCATTAGTGGTGGCATAAATTATGGTACCCAGCATCAGCAAGGTGATGGCTGTCACCAGAAAGATCAGGCGGTTTACGATTGATATGTTCTTGAACATTTTGGTCCCTCTTTCGTTTATGGGCAAAAAAGCATTTGGAATGATGCGAATGTATTCTTGCCCTGCATTGCACTTGGTTACGTTACGCTTCTTCGCGTCTGTTCAGATCCGCTTTTGCAATCCGTTCCTTGCTCATGCTGGGGCAGCATCGCGGCTATTGCTCGGCCTGCACCAGGTTTTCGAAAAAAGATTCGTGGTCAAATTCCAGCCAGACAGTGTCGCCCTTGGTATAGCCGCCGCGCACGTGAGCCTGCAGTTGCTCCGGCAATTGCGGCAAGCCGGAAAAAAAACTCATGTCGAAAAGCGGCTTGGGGTAGTCGTCGATCAGCATGCCTACCGCCTTGTCGCCCCGGTCGATTACCAGCACCAGTTGCGCCGCTGCCGTATCACGCGGCGGCAAATCGAACAACTGGCTCAAATCGAATACCGGAACCAGATTGCTGCGCAGATTGACCAACCCCAGCAACCATGAAGACGAACCCGGCAAGTCCCAAATGTCGGGCTTATGCAGCACTTCACTGGTGCAGCCCGGCTTGATCAGGAAACCCAAGGTGGAAACCCTGAATCCATAGCGGGCGAGCTTTTCCTCTTCGATGGCGACCACCACCATCCCCGCCGGCGGATCAAACCGCTCCAGCGCAGCCCCGGGCGGCAACCATTCGTCCGGCCCCACACCGCCGGGTCCGGCAGATACGCTTGAATAGGTTTCTTCCATCATGCTTGGCGTCTGCTTTTCAGGCCAGGCTCTTCAATTGATCGACGATCTGGTCGGCGGTATACGGCTTCGACACGTGCCCCTTCGCACCCAGCAGTTCGCCCCATACCTTGTCTGCCTTTTGCCCCTTGCTGGTCACAAACACCACTGGAATTCCCTTGGTGGCCGCATCCTGCGACAACTGGCGGCACGCCTCATATCCATCCATGTCGGGCATCACGACATCCAGGAATATGACGGAAGGCTTTTCGGATTTTGCTTTTTCAATCGCCTCTTTTCCGCTGCTTGCCGTTACAACCAGACAACCTGCATCGCTTAATATATGTTTGATATTGGCCAGGTCAGCGGAGGAATCATCGACTGCTAGAGCTTTCTTGGATAACATTTTGTTTCTCCTTTATAGACATTAACACCTGAAATTTCGAAATACTTCGCACCCAACTACCGCCACATGAATCCACCTTTACACCCGGCAATCTCTAACCGTCATCGGTTGTGAAATTGCCCGCCTGCCACTTCTTTCCTTGTCACTCCTGTTGCTCCTGTGCTGCGCCTGGCACACCTGACGTTCGCTTATGCTGCATATTTTTCCAGCACTTGCTTGAATTCATGATAATCAACGGGCTTGGTCAGATAGGTATCGCACCCCGCCAACGAGCCGCGCACACGGTCGAATGGCGATGACTTGCTGGTTAGCATGACCACAGGGGTTTGCTTGCGCAGGGGATTCTTCTTGATATTTTTACAGACCTGGTAGCCATCGGCACCCGGGAGCATTACATCGAGAAAAATGATGTCGTAGGCATGCTTCCCCATCAGATCGAGACCGCTCTCTCCTGTTTCGGCCGAGTCGACGTGAATATTGGAAGCTTCCAGTTCGAGTTCGAGTTGTTTGCGCACGGTGGGGCTGTCGTCGACGACCAGCGCGCGGCGCGTTTTAAGAAAACCGGGCGTTGCGATGGGATCAACCAGATCATCCCAATCATGATCACTGGCATTAGCGCTGGCCGTCTCAGTCGCATCTTTACCCGAGAAGATTTGATGGGCGGGTTCGTGCAAGTGCTTGTCGAGGGCCAGCTGATCCAGCAGTTTCAGCAGCTTGGCCGGACTGAGCGGACGCAGACAATAACTGTCACCCGACGCGTGTGCCGGTTCCGTACCGAAAACCAGCAATTTCACCGCCTTGCCTTGCCGGCCCGAAACCGATTGCAAGCTCGCCATGGTGTTGGCATCGTCTGCGTTCACGATCAGGAGTTCGCAATTGATTGCGTCGGCGCCCACATATATTTCGTAACCGCCCTGGGGACGGCAGGTGGAAATCTTCAATACGCTGCGAATCAAATGGAATTCCGTTGCATCGAAACCCAATACGCCGACGGTGGTTGTTTTAGCTTTGGCTTGATCCAGAAATGTTCCCACGACAGCCCTCCCGAAATTCAAACAAAATCACGATCCAATGATCGAAAATGAATGATTGAAAATGCCGGGGGCAAAGCCGAGGGAAGGCAGGTAAGAGCGAAACAAATGAATGCGCCTTAATCTAGCAATCCCGCTGTCATAGAGCCTTGAAACTGACCCCTTAGACCGGAAACTTTGCGTCCCCACCTTTCGATGGGTTTGCCCTTCAATCACATGCAGACAATTGCAGAGAATTTCAATTGTGTCAACAACGCGTCAACCATGCGTCGAGAGGTCGTCGAGCAGAACATTTGCAAGATCGTTGCAACTGGAATGCCAAACATCACCCAGCAATATTTGATGCTATTTATTGATTTTTATTGGTTATTGTGCGGATATCATTGTTAGGCCATTTAGTGTTCTAAGCAGGGGAAATGGAAGCTCAGCGCGGCAACAATAATCGTAAGTAGCCGATGAACGGCATATATTGAACTGACAGACGGTTGATTTATACTACACCGGATAGAAGTTACAGACGTGGCCAAAACAGATTAAGGCTGAGCGGCGAAACAGCGAACCGAGAAAGTATTCCGTTATTCATCGGTACCCTGGCCCTCTGGAAATTGAAAACTCCATCCCCATATCGCTACATATGCCAATCAACCTTTTTAACTATTTTTGCATGAAAGTCCCTCATGTCCTCTCGTGACCCGATCGGCTGGATGTGGGCCGAAGCCTGCCGAATGCTGGATGAAGCCGAACGCCTCCAGCGGCAATTCTTCCGCCTCGACTTTCCCCGTGGCACGCGAGTGGCGTGGGAGCCGCCGGTAGACGTGTTTGAGAACGAGCACGAGTTTGTTGTCGTGGTCGCGTTGCCCGGAGTGCCGCCTGATAGTGCCGTGGCAACAATCGATGGACGCACGCTGCTAGTCCGCGCCAGACGCCGTGTATTGCTTGGTAGTGGCCACTTTTCTATCAAGCGGTTGGAGCTTCCGCACGGTTACTTCGAGCGGCGGCTTGTGCTACCCCAGATACGGCTGACACTGGACTCGCAGCGATGGAGTGATGGTTGCCTTGTACTGACCATAAGGAAGATGAAATGAACACGATGACCGATAACGACCAGACCCGCAATCCCGCACAAGTTGACGGCGAAGCCCCCGCGTACGCGGCACAGTTGGAATCCGTGCCTGATACGTCGTCCGGGGCCGTTCCGAACAATGCGAGACCGCTGCCTGATGATGCGCTGATTATCCTGCCGGTGCGCAACATGGTGCTGTTCCCCGGCGCCCTGGTTCCGATCACCGTCGGTCGCGTTCGCTCGATCGCCGCCGCCCAGTTTGCCGCACGCAACCAGCGCCCGCTCGGCGTGCTGTTGCAGCATCGGGGCGAGGTAGAAGAGCCGGGGCCCGACGACCTGCACTGGGTCGGCACCACCGCCAGCGTGCTGCGGTACATCACCGGGCCCGACGGCGCTCACCATGTTGTCTGCCAGGGCGAGGAGCGCTTTCGCGTGCTGCAGTTTCTCGATGGCTACGACTTCCTTGTAGCGCGCGTGCAGCGCATTCCCGAGACCGCACAGGACAACAAGGAGATCGAAGCCCGGGCGCTGACCCTGAAGCAGCGGGCGCGTGAAATCATCCAGTTGCTGCCGCAGGATGTGCCGCAGGAAATCATCAATGGTCTGCAGGCTGTTGAAGCGCCGGCGCAACTGGCCGACCTCATTGCCGGGCTGATGGACGCAACCACCGAAGAGAAGCAGTCATTGCTGGAAACCTTCGATCTGCAAACCAGGCTCGATCGCCTCCTCGAAATGCTGTCGCGCCGGGCCGAAGTGCTGCGCATCTCCAAAGAGATCAGCCAGCGCACCAAGCAATCGATCGACGAAAAGGGGCGCGAGCATCTGCTGCGCGAGCAGCTGAAAACCATCCAACAGGAACTTGGCGAAGGGGACGAAAACGCGGCCGAACTGGAGGAAGTCGCGAAGGCCATCGCGGATGCCGGCATGCCCGAAGAAGTCGAAAAACACGCCCTGAAGGAACTCAAGCGCCTGCAACGCATGCCCGAATCCGCCGGTGAATATGCGATGGTGCGCACCTATCTGGACTGGCTCATCGAGCTGCCGTGGAAGGCGCCGGATGCACCCGCGATCGACATCGCCGAAGCTCGCCGCACGCTCGACCAGGATCACCACGGGCTCGAAAAGATCAAGAAACGCATCCTCGAATACCTCGCCGTTCGCAAGCTTAATCCGGAGGGCAAGGCGCCCATCCTGTGTTTTGTCGGGCCGCCCGGCGTGGGCAAGACCTCGCTCGGCCAGAGCATCGCTCGCGCCACCGGGCGCGAGTTCGTGCGCGTGAGCCTTGGCGGCGTGCATGACGAGGCGGAGATCCGCGGCCACCGCCGCACCTACATCGGCGCGCTGCCGGGAAACATCATTCAGGGCATGAAGAAGGCCGGCACACGCAACGTGGTGATGATGCTCGATGAAGTGGACAAGCTCGGCGCCGGCGGCTTCCACGGCGACCCTTCATCGGCGCTGCTCGAAGTGCTCGACCCGGAACAGAACGGCACCTTCCGCGACAACTACCTCGCCGTGCCCTACGACCTGTCGTCGGTGCTGTTCGTTTGTACCGCAAACGTGCTCGACACCATTCCCGGTCCGCTGCGCGACCGCATGGAAGTGATCCAGCTGCCCGGTTACACCACTCAGGAAAAACTGCAGATCGCAAAGCGCTATCTGCTCGACCGCCAGCTCTCCCGCAACGGCTTGCTGCCGGCGCAGTGCGATATCACTGAGAATGCGCTGATCAGCATCATCGAGGATTACACCCGCGAAGCCGGCGTGCGCAACCTCGAGCGCGAGATCGGTTCGGTATGCCGACATGTTGCGCTGCGCATTGCCGAAGGCGGCGTGGAGCGAATTGTCATCGACGCGGCCGACCTGCCCGCCATACTCGGCGCGCGCAAGTTCGAGGCGGAGATCGCCATGCGTACCGCAGTGCCCGGCGTCGCCACCGGACTGGCGTGGACCCCGGTGGGCGGGGACATCCTGTTCATTGAAGCGGCGCGCATGCCCGGCAACGGCAAGCTCATCATCACCGGCCAGCTCGGCGACGTGATGAAGGAAAGCGTGCAGGCGGCCTTGTCGCTGGTGAAAGGGCGTGCGGCGGAACTGGGAATCGATGCCGGGATACTCGATAAATCCGATATTCACATTCACGTGCCCGCCGGCGCAACGCCCAAGGATGGACCAAGCGCTGGTGTCGCGATGTTCACCGCGCTGGCCTCGCTGCTCACGCAACGCCCGGTGCGCAGCGATGTGGCGATGACCGGCGAGATCAGCCTGCGCGGTCTGGTGCTGCCGATCGGCGGCGTAAAAGAGAAGGTGCTCGCCGCGCTTCGTGCCGGTATCAAAACCGTGATGCTGCCGGCACGCAACCGCCGGGATCTCGAAGATATTCCGGTCGAGGCGCGGGAGAAACTCGAGTTCGTGTGGCTGGAGCGCGTGGATGATGCTCTGAAGGTGGCGTTGTCTGCAAAGGGTGAAACGACGGGATAGCGAACAGAGAACGTCCGGATGAATATGGGAGAATTAACTCCAAATGGCTTAATAGAGAATTTCAGTATTTACCGGAAGTCCCACTGTTGCGGGCTTTTGCCACAGAAAAAGACCTTCACATGGAAGGACTCGGATTACCAGGCGGTGTTCCTACAGTCTAAAGTCCATGTATATCGCCAACTCCCGACCATCCATGCATTTATCAAGCGAAAAGTAACAGGGAATTAAAACCTGCATATCAGGGAATATATTTCCTCATAACAAGACTGTATTGGCGGAACTATTTAAGCATTTGCTTATCTCATAGCCAGTTAGCGGAAGCTAT
This sequence comes from Gallionella sp., assembly GCA_049684555.1. Classification (GTDB taxonomy): domain Bacteria; phylum Pseudomonadota; class Gammaproteobacteria; order Burkholderiales; family Gallionellaceae; genus Gallionella. The sequence continues at coordinate 19,153 of JBAVGB010000015.1, forward strand.
CTCACGTTTCTCCTCCCTGAGCGTGAAGTCTTAACATTCCCCTTTTGTTAAGACATTTTGCCCCCGGTCCCAAAAATCAGGGGCATTTTTTTGAGTTATTGCGCCCACCAACACCACTAGGGCAACATTGCACCGGCCAGCGGAACTTCTCGCTTGGATGACCGTCTGACTCTCTGTTACAATTGCAACGCAGTCAGTTGCACAACATATCGAACCGGGGGCGACTTGGCTTCGACGTGGGTTACAAAGCAGCGTAGGGCATACCGAGGACCCGCCACCTCGTAAATCAGCTGGAAATAACTAGTCGCAAACGACGAAAAGT
>JBAVGB010000016.1:0-32449 GCA_049684555.1 Gallionella sp.
GGCAAAGTTAGTTTGGAAGATATTATCTACTTCCAAAAGTTCTAAGAATATCTCTCATAATGTGGTAAAAGATGGTGGTTTTTAGGCCACCACCCTTTTACACACCTTTCGCCAACGGCTAGCCCGAAGGTCGTTTTTTTGTTTGCTGAGTTGCAACCCGGCCTATTTGACGATCGCCTTCAGTTCGCCCTTGGCATAGCGCATCGACATGTCGTCCAGCGAGATCGGCTTGATCTTGCCGGCCTGCCCGGCGGAGCCGAACGCCTCGTAGCGCGCCTTGCAGATCTCCTTCATCGCCTTGGTCGAGGCGGCGAGGAACTTGCGCGGGTCGAAGTCCTTGGGGTTCTGCGCGAGGTAGCGGCGCACCGAGCCGCTCGATGCCATGCGCAGGTCGGTGTCGATGTTGACCTTGCGCACGCCGTGCTTGATGCCCTCGACGATCTCCTCGACCGGCACTCCGTAGGTCTGGCCCATGTCGCCGCCGAATTCGTTGATGATCTTCAGCCATTCCTGCGGCACCGAGGACGAGCCGTGCATCACCAGGTGGGTGTTGGGGATGCGCGCGTGGATCTCCTTGATGCGGCTGATCGCCAGCGTTTCGCCGGTGGGCGGCTTGGTGAACTTGTACGCGCCGTGCGAGGTGCCGATCGCGATCGCGAGCGCATCGACCTGTGTCAGCTTGACGAATTCGGCCGCTTCGTTCGGGTCGGTCAGCAGCTGATCGTGGGTCAGCACGCCTTCCGCGCCGTGGCCGTCTTCCTTTTCGCCCATGCCGCTTTCCAGCGAGCCCAGACAGCCCAGTTCGCCCTCGACCGACACGCCGACCGCGTGCGACATCTCGACCACGCGGCGGGTGACGTCCACGTTGTATTCGAACGAGGCGGGTGTCTTGGCATCCTCCTTGAGCGAGCCGTCCATCATCACGCTGGAAAAGCCGCTGCGGATTGCGTTGATGCACACCGCCGGCGATGCGCCGTGGTCCTGGTGCATCACCACCGGGATGTGCGGGTAGGTCTCGATCGCGGCCGCGATCAGGTGGCGCAAGAACGCCTCGCCGGCATATTTGCGCGCGCCGGCGGAGCCCTGCATGATGACCGGGCTGTTGGTTTCATCGGCCGCTTCCATGATCGCCTTGACCTGTTCGAGGTTGTTCACGTTGAAAGCGGGCAGGCCGTAGCCGTGCTCCGCAGCGTGGTCCAGTAATTGACGCATCGATACTAAAGCCATTTTATCCTCCTGATTAAAAATTCATGAACGTGTGTGACAGTGTAATTTGAAAATGCCGGATTGTCAGAGATTACCTACTGTTTCGCCAGATTGAGATCGCCGATCCTGACGATCTTCATGGTATTGGTGTGTCCCGATTTGCCCACCGCTTCGCCCAGCGTCATCACCACCAGGTCGCCGTCCTGCACCAGGCCGAGCTCGAACAGCGTCTGTTCCGCATTGCGCAGCTCCTGTGTCTGGTCCCTGGACTTGGAAAGGAACGCGATCGGGTGGACGCCGCTGAACAGGGTGACCTTGCTCAGCGTTTCCTCGACCGGCGTCAGCGCAAAGATCGGTACGCCGGCATTCAGGCGCGACATCCACAGCGTGGTCGAGCCGGACTGCGTCAATGCGACGATCGCCTTCACCTTGAAATGCGATGCGGCAAACAGCGCCGCCATCGCGATGGACTGGTCGACGCGGGTGAATTTCTGCGCGCCGATGCGGCGGTCGAACACGCTTTCCTCGACTTCGCGCTCGGCCTTGAGGCAGATACGCGCCATCGCCTCGATGGTTTCCACCGGATATTCGCCGACCGCCGTCTCGGCCGACAACATCACCGCATCGGTGCCGTCCAGCACCGCATTCGCGACGTCCGACACTTCGGCACGCGTCGGTATCGGGTTGTTGATCATCGATTCCATCATCTGAGTCGCGGTGATCACCAAGCGATTTTTCGCGCGCGCCATCTTGATCATGCGCTTTTGCAGCCCCGGCACGGCCGCATCGCCGACCTCGACGCTGAGGTCGCCGCGCGCGACCATGATCGCATCCGACGCTTCGATGATGTCGGCCAGCGCCGGAATCGCCTCGGCACGCTCGATCTTCGCCATCAGCATGCTCCTGCCGCCGGCCGCCAGCATCAATTCGCGCGCCAGTCGCATGTCCTCGCCGCTGCGCGGGAAAGATACGGCCAGGTAGTCGGCCTTGATCAGCGCGGCGGTCTTGATGTCTTCCTTGTCCTTGTCGGTCAGTGCCGGCGCAGTCAATCCGCCGCCCTTGCGATTGATGCCCTTGTTGTTGGACAGCGGCCCGCCGCGCACCACCTTGCAGATGACCTGCCGGCCTTGCACCTTGCTGACATGGAACTCCAGCATGCCGTCGTTGAGCAGCAATACCGTGCCCGCGCTAACATCGTCGGGCAGTTCCTTGTAATCGAGGCCGACACGTTCCTGGTTGCCCGGACCGTCAAATGAGGCGTCGAGGATGAAGGTATCGCCCTTGCTCAGGATGATCTTGCCGTTCTCGAATTTTCCAATGCGGATCTTCGGACCCTGCAGGTCCGCCAGTATGCCCACGGTGCGGCCGCAGGACTTGGCCACGGTGCGCACGGTCTCGGCGCGTTTCATGTGATCCTGGGCGGAGCCGTGCGAAAAGTTCATTCGCACCAGGTCGACGCCCGCCTTTATCATGTGTTCCAGCACTTTCGGGTCGTTGGAGGCCGGCCCCAACGTTGCAACGATCTTGGTTCTGCGCAGCATGTTTTCCTATGTTGTTTTATTGACTGGCGCGCTGTTCGAGAATTTCGACCGCCGGCAATGTCTTGCCTTCGAGAAACTCCAGAAATGCGCCGCCAGCGGTGGAGATGTATGACACCTTGTCGAAAATGTCGTACTTCTGGATTGCGGCGATGGTGTCGCCACCGCCCGCCAGTGTGAAAGCCTTGGTTTCGGCGATCGCCATCGCGATCTTTTTGGTACCCTCGCCGAACTGGTCGAACTCGAACACGCCCACCGGGCCGTTCCAGACCACGGTGCCGGCCTTCATGATGATGTCGGCGATCTCCTGTGCCGACTGCGGGCCGATATCGAAGATCATCTCGTCGTCGGCGACATCGTTCGCCGATTTCAGTATCGCCGGGGTGTTCTCATTCCCCGCCACGAACGGCGCCTGTTTGCCGACCACCACATCGCTGGCGATGGGGATGCTCGCGCCGCGCGCGGACATTTTCTCCAGCAAAGCCTGCGCGGTGGGCACCAGGTCGTTCTCGCACAGCGACTTGCCGACCGGATGGCCGGTGGCCTTCAAAAAGGTGTTGGCGATTCCGCCGCCGACGACAAGCTGGTCGACTTTTTCCGACAGGCTTTCCAGCACGGTCAGCTTGGTCGAGACCTTGCTGCCGCCGACGATGGCCACCATCGGGCGTGCCGGGCTCAGCAGCGCTTTGGTCAACGCGTCCAGTTCCTGGGTGAGCAGGATGCCAGCAGCGGCGACCGGCGCGTATTTTGCGACGCCGTGGGTCGAGGCTTCGGCCCGGTGCGCGGTACCGAACGCGTCCATCACGAACACATCGCACAGCGCGGCATATTTTTTCGCGGTTTCTTCGAGGTTCTTCTTTTCGCCCTTGTTGAAGCGGCAATTTTCCAGCAGCACCAACTCGCCCTCGGCGACGTCGAAGCCGCCGTTCAACCAATCCCTGATCAGGCGCACCGGCTTGCCCAGCTTGTTGGCGATCACGTTGGCCACCGGCTTGAGCGAGTTTTCTTCCGAATAAACGCCTTCTTCCGGGCGGCCCAGGTGCGACGTCACCATCACGCGCGCGCCGGCTTGCAGCGCGAAGTTGATGGTCGCCATCGAGGCGGTGATACGCGCATCGGAGGTTACCTTGCCGTCCTTGACCGGGACGTTGAGGTCGGCGCGCACCAGCACGCGCTTGCCCTTGAGGTCCAGGTCGGTCATCTTGATCACGTTCATCTTGTTTCTCCTGAATTTGGGCGAACCCTGCCGGCGATGCGAGGCACGCCCAAGGTTCGCGTATCATCAGGCACAAGGCCGGGGGAAATCCCCGCATCTTGGGCCCTGGCTGTTACAACCCGGTTACTTGGCGATATGGGCCACCATGCGCATCAGGTTGCAGGTGTAGCCGTACTCGTTGTCATACCAAGCCACCACCTTGACGAAGGTGGGATCGAGCGCGATGCCCGCGCCCGCATCGAACACCGACGGGCAGGTCTCGCCGCGGAAATCCGTCGAGACCACGCTTTCGGTGGTATAGCCGAGCACGCCTTTCAGCGGGCCGCCTTCGGAGGCTTTCTTCATCGCGGCGCAGATTTCGTCGTACGTCGCCGCCTTGTTCAGCTCGACGGTCAGGTCGACCACCGACACGTCCGAGGTCGGCACGCGGAAGGCCATCCCGGTCAGCTTCTTGTTCAGTTCGGGTATCACCACGCCGACCGCCTTGGCTGCACCGGTGGAGGACGGGATGATGTTTTCCAGGATGCCGCGGCCGCCGCGCCAATCCTTGCTGGACGGGCCGTCGACGGTCTTCTGGGTGGCCGTTGCCGCATGCACGGTGGTCATCAGGCCGCGCTTGATGCCCCAAGTGTCGTTCAACACCTTGGCCACTGGCGCCAACGCATTGGTGGTGCAGGACGCGGCCGAGACGATCTTCTCGCCGGCGTACTTGCCGTGGTTCACGCCATACACAAACATGGGCGTATCGTCCTTGCTCGGGGCGGACTGGATGACCTTCTTGGCGCCCGCATCAATATGCGCCTGACAGGTTTCCTTGGTCAGGAAGAAGCCGGTGCACTCGATCACGATATCGACCTTGGCCTCGTCCCATTTCAGCTCGGCCGGATTCTTGATCGCGGTGAGGCGAATCTTCTTGCCGTTGACGACCAGCGTGTTGCCGTCGACCGACACATCGCCCTTGAAGCGGCCGTGGACCGAGTCGTGCTTGAGCATGTAGGCAAGGTATGCGGGTTCCAGCAGGTCGTTGATAGCAACGACCTCGATTTCAGGAAAATCCTTTGCTGCCGCACGGAACACCATCCGCCCGATACGGCCGAATCCATTGATGCCAACACGTATAGTCATTTTTGCCTCCCTATTTATCGTAAATATTTAAAGCACGCCCTTGACGGCCTTCACCACATGCTCGGTGGTGAAGCCGAAGTGCTTGAACAGTTCCGGTGCCGGTGCAGATTCGCCGAAGCAGTCCATGCCGACGACCGCGCCATCCAGACCGACATACTTGTACCAGCCGCCGGTCACGCCGGCCTCGACGGCCACGCGCTTGACGCCCTTGGGCAACACGCTGTCCCTGTAGGCCTGGTCTTGCCGGTCGAACACATTGGTCGACGGCATCGATACCACGCGCACGCTGATGCCTTCCGCAGCCAGCGCTTTCTGTGCTTCCATCGCCAGGCTCACTTCCGATCCGGTCGCGATGATGACCGCTTTCGGCTTGCCTGCGGCTTCGGACAATACATAGGCGCCCTTGCGGATATTGGCGATCTGCGCCGCATCGCGCTTCTGGAACGCCAGGTTCTGGCGGCTGAATATCAGGCTGCTCGGGCCGTCCTTGCGCTCTACCGCGGCAATCCAGGACACGACGGATTCGACCGTATCGCACGGACGCCATACTTCCATGTTGGGGATATAACGCAGCGTGGCGGTTTGTTCTACCGGCTGGTGGGTCGGGCCGTCCTCGCCCAGTCCGATGGAGTCATGGGTGTAAACGTAGATCACGCGCTGCTTCATCAAGGCGGCCATGCGCAACGCGTTGCGCGCATATTCGGAGAACATCAGGAAGGTGCCGCCAAACGGCAGAAAACCGCCATGCAGCGCCATCCCGTTCAGGATTGCGGACATGCCGAATTCGCGCACGCCGTAGCTGATGTAATTGCCCGGCTTGGCGGCATTCACATGGTGCGCGCCGGTCCAGTTGGTCAGGTTCGAGCCGGTCAGGTCGGCAGAGCCGCCGAGGAATTCGGGCAATACGGGGACCAGCGCATTGATCGCGTTCTGCGACGCCTTGCGCGTGGCGATGGTCTCGCTCTTTTCATTGATCTGCGCGATCGCCTTGGCGGCATGTTCCGCCCAGCCGGCCGGCAGCTCGCCCTTCATGCGGCGCTGGAATTCGGCCGCTTCCTTCGGGAATGCCTTTTTGTATTCGGCGAACTTGTTGTTCCACAGGTTTTCCAGCCCCGCGCCCTTGGTGCGCGCATCCCATGCCTCGTAGACATGCTTGGGAATCTCGAACGGCGGGTAGTTCCAGCCGATGTGCGCCCGCGTTGAGGCGATCTCGGCATCACCCAATGCGGCGCCATGCACGTCATGCGTGCCTTCCTTGTTCGGCGATCCGGCACCGATGATGGTCTTGCAGCAGATCAGCGTGGGTTTGTCGGTGACCTTCTTGGCGTCTTCGATGGCGGCGTCGATTGCAACCGGGTCATGGCCCTGCACATTGGCGATCACGTGCCAGCCATAAGCCTCGAAACGTTTGGGTGTGTTGTCGGTGAACCACGCGCCGACATGGCCGTCGATGGAAATGTCGTTGTCATCCCAGAACGCGATCAGCTTGCCCAAGCCCCAGGTGCCTGCCAGCGAGCAGGCTTCGTGCGAAATGCCTTCCATCATGCAGCCGTCGCCCATGAACACGTAAGTGTGGTGGTTGACGATCTCGTGGCCGGGCTTGTTGAATTCATTGGCCAGCAGTTTCTCGGCCATCGCCATGCCCACCGCATTGGTGATGCCCTGGCCCAGCGGGCCGGTGGTGGTTTCCACGCCGGGGGTGTAGCCATATTCCGGATGGCCGGGCGTCTTGGAATGCAGCTGGCGGAAACGCTTCAGTTCTTCCATCGGCAGGTCGTAGCCCGACAGGTGCAGCAACGCATAAACGAGCATCGAGCCGTGACCGTTGGACATCACGAAGCGGTCGCGGTCAGCCCAATGGGGGTTCGCCGGGTTATGGCGCAGGTGACGATTCCACAGCACGTCGGAAATTTCGGCCATGCCCATCGGCGCGCCGGGGTGTCCGCAACCGGCCTTTTGCACAGCATCCATTGCCAGGGCACGGATCGCGCCGGTAATGTCATTGAATTTTGGGGGGGTGACGCTACGTGTTGCGGCCATTTACGGTTACCTCTCAGAACATCCCTGCGGGATTGGTTATATGTGAAGTGCACACCTATATTTATTAAGGGATGCCCTGTGCTGATTTCGGCCCGCAATTATGCCGTAGCCCCCCGATAAGGGCAACCGCCACACTGAACAAGTGGATTTCTAACTTGATTCGTCCAAATGGCCCTTCTTGACGAACTTGATGCCCAGCTGCTTGAGCTTGCGATAGAGGTGCGTCCGCTCAAGTCCGACTTTGTCGGCTACCCGCGAGACGTTCCCAGCCTCCTTTTGCAAATGGTAGTCAAGGTAAAACGCGTCAAAATGGTCGCGCGCTTCGCGCAGCGGCAGATCAATCGGCAGCGAAACCTGTTGCGTACGCGCAGCGGGATCCGGTTCGATCTTGGGGTCCGGCGCCGCGGCCGCCTGGTTCTGCAATTTTGGCGCATCATCCCTGATCGCCTTGGCGATGGTATTCAACAGCTTTTGCAGCGCGATCGGCTTTTCCAAGAAATCAACCGCGCCGATGCGAGTCGCTTCGACGGCGGTTTCGATCGTGCCGTGTCCCGACATCATCACGACCGGCATGGTCAGCAGGTCCTGCTCGACCCATTCCCTGAGCAGCGTGATACCGTCGGTATCCGGCATCCAGATATCCAGCAACACCAGGTCCGGCTCGTTTTCGATTCGATAGGCGCGCGCCTGCTCGGCGTTTTCTGCCAGGTCTACCTGGTATCCCTCGTCAAACAGGATCTCGGACAGCAGTTCACGTATGCCGATCTCGTCATCCACAACCAGAATTTTCTTGCTTTCCATTACTCCTCCTCTGCCAGCGGCAGGCTGATACTGACACGCCCGCCGCCGTTCATGCTGTTTTCGATGGAAATGTGGCCGCCATGTTCTTCCACTATCTTTTTCACGATGGCCAGCCCCAGTCCGGTACCCTTGTCCTTGGTGGTCATGTACGGCTCAAACGCCCGCTTCAACACACTGGCCGGAAATCCCGCCCCGTTGTCCTCGACCCTGAGATAAATCTCCCCGTTGCGTGTTTCGGTGTGCAATCTGATTTGCGGCCGCTTGATGCCCTGCAATGCGTCCTGTGCGTTCTGCAGCAGGTTGTGGATGACCTGGCGCAGGCGGGTCGCATCGCCGTTGACTTCGCTGTCCGATGCATTCAATTCCAGCGCGATGGGTATCGCGTTCATCTCATACAGTCCCAGCACTTCCCTGATCAGATTGTGCAGGTCCAGACGTGATAGTTGTAACGCGGGTCCGCGCGCGTAATTGGCAAAGTCGCTCACCATGTTTTTCATCGCGGCAACCTGGCTGACGATGGTCTGGGTGGCGCGCAGCAGCAGCTGCGCGTCTTTTTCATCAAGCTTTTCGCTCAGCTTGAACTGCAAGCGCTCTGCTGAAAGCTGTATCGGCGTGAGCGGATTCTTGATCTCGTGCGCAAGCCGCCGCGCCACTTCACCCCACGCCGCCTGCCTTTCCGCCTGCAACAGGTGGCTGATGTCATCGAAAACCACCACGAAGCCCGCTTCCCCGCCTTCCGGCAGGCGCGTCCCGCGCATCAGCAGTATCTGGTTGCCGTTCCTGCTGAGCCGTTCGATCTGCCGCTGCCATTCGCCGCTGCCGGTTTCGGCGAACGCTTCCATGACCGTCTGGCAGAATGACCTGAGCAGCGGGTATTTTTCGGCGATCTGGGTCAGGGACATGCGCTGCATCTCATGCAGGGGCGCGGCGAGGATCTGTGCCGCGCTCGGATTCACAGACCGCAGGCGCTGTTCATGATCCAGCGCCAGCACCCCGGAGGACAGGTGGGTCAATACGCTTTCCAGGTGCACCTTGGCGCTTTCCACAACGCGCTGCTGTTGTTCGCTGGACTGCTTGGCATCGAACAGCTGGCGGGTCATCTGGTTGAACAAACCGGTCAATGCGCCCAGTTCATCGCTGCTGCGAATCGGATATTGCTCGGTAAAGTCGCCCTGTGCGACCGCGCGTGTTCCGTCTGCGAGCGCTTCCAGCGATGAACCGAACCGTTCGCTGAGAAAGAATGCCGCAGATACCGCTGTCAGCAGCACCACCAGCAATGACAGCGTCAAGGTGATCCCGTACAGCCTTTTCAACCCGAGGCGGGAAAGCGTCAGTTCCTGGTAGTCACGATAGACCGATTGAACGGTCTCCGCATCCGCTTCGATCTGTTTGGGCACAGGCTGTGTGAATTGCAGCACGTATTGCACACCTGGTTGTGCTTTTGGTGTGACCGTTACCAGCGCAAGCAGCGTCAGCCCCTTGTCCGGCAGGGTATCGATCACTGCATATTCTCCTTTGTCGATCGCTCGCCGCATCAAATCGGCATCGGGTTTGTCCGGGTGCTGCGCATGGTTTTCCGGAGAAGCCGCGATCAACCTGCCGTTAACGGTAAAGACAGACGCTTCCTGCGCTTCATCCCTGTCCACCAGCTGATCCAGCGCGTCGCGGTATTGCCCCGGACGTTTTTCCGCCAGCAATGAAGCGGTAAATTCCGTCTTCTTGGCAAGCTCTTTCAAGCTGTTGTCGAGGCCGCTCCTGCCAAGGTTGAGGCCGCCTTCCAGTGCTTTCTCGACGCGCACGTCAAACCACGATTCGATACTCTTGTCGAGGAATTGCACCGACACCACATAAATCAGGATACCCGGCAACACCCCGATCAGCGTGAAAAACAGCACCAATCGCAGCGTCAGCTTGGCGCCGAATACCTTGTTCTTGAGCTTGTTGCGCAACCGCCACAGCTGGTAGCCGACCAAACCCGTCAAACCCGATGCAAGCAAGCCGGTCAATCCGAGCAGGCTGTAGTAATTCATAGAGAAACCCTGGGGGTTGGCGCTGTTGCTGGACAACAGGAACAGCAACGCCCCGCTTAATGCAACGCTGATGAAGATCAGATAAGTCACGGCGCAGGCAGCTCCGTTTTGCTGCCGTCTTGAACGGCGGTATCGGCAGGCGTGATCGCCCAGCGATACCAGCCGGAATCGAGTGTCCAGTCGCTGTCGGTCAGCGCATTCACCTGCAACGGCTTGGGCAGTTGCGAAATATCCAGGCTCAACCGCGCCGCCGCGATATAGTTGTCATCCTCTTTCAGCAATTTCGCGGGAATTACGCCAGAAGTTTGCCTGGCCACGATGTTCAACGCATCTTCAAGACTGGCAAAATTCTGGAACAGCGCGCCGCGCGAGATACGGTAGCGCCCGGTCAAAATGCTGTAGGAAATCTTGAAGGTCTGCTCGCTCTGGAATACTTCATGGTCCAGCCAGGACCAGCGCGTCAGCGGCCTGTCGCCAACGATGAAGTGCGGAAGGTGGCCCACCAGTGCATGTTGCGCGGAATCCAGCCAAGACCAGCGCGCATGCGTCAGCGAAAACTCACCCACAAAATAGATCGGGATGCCGCGCGACAAGGCATCCTTCACGACAAAATTCAGGTTGATGTAATAATTGGCGGAAAGATGGTAACCGTCATCCCCCTGATGAATTTCCGCCTTGCTGACGGAAATTCCTTCGGCATGCGCCGTTGTCGTGAGCAGTCCGGCCAGCAGCAAGCCGGACAGCAATGCACTAAGCGATTTTTTGCAACAACGCATAAAAGAATCCGTCATGCTGTTCATCGGGCAACAACTGCCCCTCTATATTATTGTCAGGCAAAGCAACTGCTAACCTCCGCGCATCCCGATATTGGGCCAGAAACGAAGCGACAACAAGTTCGTTCTCTTCAAGAAAAATGGAGCAGGTGGCGTAGAGCAATTTACCATCTTGCGCCAGCAGTCGCCACAATGCGCGCAAGATGGCGAGCTGTTGTGCGGCAAAACCCGCAATGTCCGTGCTGCGCCGCAGCCATTTGATGTCGGGATGGCGGCGCACCACACCCGAAGCCGAGCAGGGCACGTCGGCAAGTATGCGCTGAAAAGGCTGGCCATCCCACCAGGTATCCGGGTGCGCAGCATCCCCGACGCGAAGCTGCGCATCCAGCTTCAGCCGCTGCAAATTTTCCGCGACCCGTTGCAACCGGGTTGCGTCCTTGTCCAGCGCCACCATGTCTGCGTCAGCCAGTTCCAGGATATGAGCGGCCTTGCCGCCGGGTGCGGCGCAGGCATCAAGAACACGCATTCCGTCCCGGACGTCCAGCAGACCTGCGGCATATTGCGCGCCTGCATCCTGGACCGAAACCATGCCTTCAAAAAAGCCCGGGAGCCGGTCCACCGGAACCGGCTTTTCCAACAGCAATGCGCCTGGCTCGATCTGTCTCGCGGAGATACCTTGCAGGGTCAGTTGCGCAAGGTAATCCGCCGCCGAACCACGCCGCCGATTGACGCGCAGGGTCATCGGCGGTCTCTGGTTTCCCGCTTCGAGGATCGCCGTGCTGCGTTCGCCATACTGCGCCTGCACTTCATCAAGCCACCACTGCGGATAACTGTATTTTCCTTCCGCGCCGCGCCCGGCCTGTTCCAGCAGGCCGGCTCGGTTGCGCAAAAAGTTGCGCAATATCGCGTTGACCAGCCCGCTCAACCGCGGGTTCAGTACCTGCGCCGCCCGCACCGCATGATCGACCACGGCATGTTGCGCCGATCTGGCATATTGCAGCTGGTACAACGCGACCAGCAGCAAGAAACGCACGCGCTGATCCGGCAGGGGTTTGTGCAACAGCATGTCCAGAATCGCCTGCAGCTGCCCGTAATGGCGCAGCGTGCCATAACTCAGGTCTTGCAGCGCGGCACGCTGTGCGGTTTCCCAGGCCGCTTTGCCGCGCAGTGATTCGTCCAGTACCTGATTGAGGTTCCGCCCGCCTTCCAGCACCTGCTGCACGATGAGGCTTGCGGCAAGCTGGATGTGCTGGGTCTCAACTGACATCGAAGAAGCGCCCTGCCTTGACCGGCATTGCCTGCAAAAATTGTGCTGCGGTTTGCGGCTTGCCGCCCGGACGCTGGAGCATCTCCAGCCGCAACGCGTCTCTTCCGCATGCCACGATGATGCCGCTTTTTCCGGCCTCGATTACCTTGCCCGGCTCGTCCCGCTTATCCCCAACCAGCGTTGCCTGCCAAATTTTGATCGCCGTGCCGTCCAGCCCGGTTTGGCAAACCGGAAAAGGATTGTAGGCGCGAATTGCACGTTCTATCTGCCGCGCATCCTGCCTCCAGTCTATCCGGGCTTCGCTCTTGAGCAGCTTGGCGGCATAGCTTGCCGCCCCGTCATCCTGCCTGACCGGGGTCAAGCGGTGTTCCTCGAGCAGATGCAGCGCTTCAATGATGCAACTCGCTCCCATCCCGGCCAATTTGTCATGCAGGGTCTGCGCTGTGTCGTTTGGCGCGATCGGGCACGTGCGCTGCAACAGCATGTCGCCGGTATCCAGCCCCTCGTCCATTTGCATGATGGTAATGCCGGTTTCCCTGTCCCCCGCCAGGATCGCGCGCTGTATCGGCGCCGCACCCCGCCAGCGCGGCAGCAGCGACGCATGGATATTCAGGCAGCCGTGGCGCGGCAGCGTCAGCACCGTTTTCGGCAGGATCAGGCCATAAGCGGCGACCACCATCACATCCACACCCAGTGCGGCGATAGCACGCTGCATTTCTTCCGTCTTCAGGGTGGAAGGCTGCAATACCGGCAGTCCGCGCTGCAATGCAAGCTGCTTCACCGGACTGGCCGCCAGTTGCATGCCTCGCCCGGCAGGACGATCCGGCTGGGTCAGCACAGCAACGACCTGATGCTCTTCAACCAGCGCCGACAACGCGGTGGCCGCGAACTCCGGAGTGCCGGCAAAGATGATTTTCATAATATATTCGGCCTGGAAAAAGCCGCTGCATAACGTAGCGAGCGAAGTTGAGGCAAGGCAAAAAATGTCGAGAAACTGGAGTGTACTTTTAATACACGAGGATTTTGAGAACTATTTTTAACGCAGTTTCAGCGAGCGGAGCAGTTATGCAGCGGTTTTTACATGGTTTCGCGCAAGTGCTTCTTAAGCTTTGCCCGTATCCGGATCTGCTTGAGTTGCGACAAATATTCGACAAACACCTTGCCGATCAGATGATCCATCTCGTGCTGGACGCAGACCGCTAGCAACCCTTCCGCATCCAGCGTCAAAGCTTCGCCCTTTTCATCCAGGGCACGCACGGTGATCTTTTCTGCGCGGCTCACTGTTTCATAGATACCCGGCACGGACAGGCAACCTTCCTCGCAAGCACTGATGCCGCTGCTGGCAATGATTTCGGGGTTGATGAACACTTTCAGCTGGTCGCGTGTCTCGGATATATCCACGACGATGATGCGTTCATGCACGTCCACCTGCGTCGCCGCCAAGCCTACTCCGGGCGCGGCATACATCGTCTCGGCCATATCGCGCACCAGTTTGCGGGTAGTTTCATCGACCCGTGCAACATGCTTCGCAACCTTGTGCAGCCGCTCATCCGGATACTGCAAAATTTTCAGAATTGCCATTCGTGACCTATAAATGCTTGCTAATTTAGTATACTAGATGCAGAATTTAACGTAGCGCAGTAACTTTGCGCGCCTGTTATTCATCGACTCATCGACTCTGCCGGAGTTCCAATGCGCAAGATTATATCGCTGATTGCCTTTTTATTGCCGGTCCTGGCCTATATTGCTGCGCATGGTGCCTTTGCTGCAGGTACCGATAGTCCTTCGGATATCCGCCTGAATATTCGACCCGACGCGCCCGACCGGCACGTGGTGGTCAAGGGCGACACGCTGTGGGACATCTCCGGCAAATTTTTCAAGGACCCCTGGAAGTGGCCGCATATTTGGGGGTTCAATAGAGATACGATCAAGGATCCGCACTGGATATATCCGGGCGACGTGATCTATCTCGATCGCAACAAAGGTACCCTTAACCTCGGCGAAGCCGGTACAGGCATGGCAGCCAGCGGCGTGAGCGCGAGCGGCGTGAGCGAAACCGGCGGGACCGTAATGCTGTACCCCAGAGTGCGTATCGAACAAAGTTCCCACGATGCCATTCCCAGCATACCCGCCAGTGCCATCGGGCCGTTCTTGTCCCGACCGCTGATCATAGAGGAAGATGAATTCAAAAATGCGCCGACCCTGATCGCATCCCGCGAAGAGCGCGTGATTATCGGCAACAATGACACCGCTTTTGTCATCAATCTACCGTCCGACAAGGGTGACCAGTGGCAGATCTATCGGCCGGGAAAGACTTTTGTCGACCCGGAAACCGGTGAGGTTCTGGGTATCGAAGCCATCTACCTCGGGGACGCACAGGTGACCCACTTTGCGAGGGTCAGCACTGTCACGATCACAAATGCCGTCCAAGAAATCAATGCAGGTGATCGTCTGGTACTGCATACCGAGCAACATCCCAGCAACTATCTGCCCCGTGCGCCGGAAAGCAAGATTTCAGGGCGCGTGATTTCCATTTATGGCGGCGTATCGCAGGGCGGACAGAATTCCATCATCACCCTGAACAAGGGGGGGCGTGACGGTTTGCAAAAAGGCCATGTGCTGGCGTTGTATCACAAAGGGGAAGTCGTCACGAATGAAGGCAAGGAGTACACCCTGCCCGATGAGCGTTACGGTCTGGTGTTCGTATTCCGCGTGTTTGACAAGGTGTCATACGCACTGGTAATGGAGACACGCCTGCCGGTACAGCTGCTCGACAGCGTCAGAAATCCCTAACCCCCAAGTGCAACCGGATATTTTCATTTCATCACAACCGATGGAGTTGCCGGCCATTTCATCGATGACAAGTTTTAATATCGGCGATGCGGTTCGCCATACCGCGCCATGCGATAACTTGGCTGGTCGCGAACCCCGCCATCAGCCAAATCTGATACTCAGCGCGGGTCAAGCTGAATGCCGGTCCGCAACGAATCCTTTTGCGGACCGGTGGTTCCCGTTGCTGGAAAATCTCACGAACACTGAATTCTTAGAGGCTCGCGCACAATTTGGATGTTTCGCTTAAAGCTTTTCTGGCACTCAGCCTGACGCGAGGTTTGGGCGGCGAAAGCGTACGCCTGCTGTTAAAAGAATTCGGGTCGCCGGACGCGGTCTTTGCCGCTTCGATCGGTTCGCTCAAATCCGTGGTCAAGGCGGAAATCGCCGCCGAGATCCATAAGGGGATTGTCGACGATGCCGTCGCTCCGGCACTTGCCTGGCTTGAAGAGCCCGACAACCATATCGTCACCCTCGCCGACAGCGATTACCCGCAGGCCCTGCTGAATATCCCCGATCCGCCGTTGTTGCTTTACGTCAAAGGCCGTCTGGATTTGCTGAACCGGGCCGCGCTGGCCATTGTCGGCAGCCGTAGTGCGACGCCGCAAGGGATCCATAACGCCGAAGCCTTTGCCAAATCGTTGAGCGATGCCGGACTGTGCATCATCAGCGGCCTGGCGCATGGTATCGATGCTTCTGCCCATCGCGGCGCATTGCGCGGCCGGGGGAGCAGCATCGCCATCGTCGGCACCGGCCTGGACAAGGTCTATCCGGCGGCCAACCGTGAGCTTGCTCACGCGCTCGCGCAACACGGAACGCTGGTTTCCGAATTCCCGATGGGCACCCCGCCGCTGGCCGCCAATTTCCCGCGCCGCAACCGTCTGATCAGCGGCATGAGTCTAGGCTGTCTGGTGGTGGAAGCCTCCCTGCAAAGCGGCTCCCTGATCACCGCAAGGCTGGCCCTGGAACAGGGCAGGGACGTGTTTGGGATTCCCGGCTCGATACACGCACCGCAAAGCAAAGGCTGCCACGCGCTGCTAAAGCAGGGCGCGAAACTTGTCGAGACTGCGCAGGACATCCTAGAAGAACTTGGCGGGCAGCTCGTCGCCACCACTCAACCGGCAAAGTCAGAAAGCCAGGCATCAGCATTGCTTGATCATCTCGGCTACGATCCCGTGGACGTGGATACACTCAGCATGCGTTGCGGCTTGACGATAGCCGAGCTATCCGCCATGCTGTTGGCACTGGAACTGGAAGGCCGCATCAGTGCGCTCCCCGGCGGCCTATATCAACGCATTCATTAACTCACTGCGCAAATCATGTTTGAAATCCTGATGTACCTATTTGAAAGTTATTTTGATGCGGGCAGTTATCCCGATCCTGACAAGCTGTCGCGCAAGCTCTCCGCCGCCGGTTTCGAGGGCGAGGAGATCAGCGAGGCGCTCACCTGGTTGTCAGCATTGCAGGAGCAAAATCCGGAAAGTTATCCGGAAAGTCTTGAACACACCGGCCAGCGCCATTATGCCGAGCTGGAATTGCAGCTTATCGGCGATCAAGCGCGCCAGTTTCTGCTGTTTTCCGAACAACAGAAGCTGATTTCAACTGTCGAACGCGAGATGATCATCGATCGTTCCGTCGCGCTGAAACAGGAGAACCTCGCGCTGGACAAACTCAAGCTGATCATGCTCATGGTGTTGTGGAATCGCCATCAGGACCTCGATCCGCTGCTGATCGAGGAATTGCTTACCCCGCTTCATTCCGCGCAACTGCATTGATCCCAAGGTCCAGAACAAGCACACACGCATGGCAACCAATTTACTGATCGTCGAATCCCCGGCCAAGGCCAAGACGCTGCAAAAATATCTGGGCAAGGATTTCGAGATACTTGCCTCGTACGGGCATGTGCGCGACCTGGTTCCCAAGACCGGCGCGGTCGACCCCGAGCACGATTTTGCGATGAAATACGAAACCATTGCGCGCAACAGCAAGCACATGGACGCGATCGCCAGGGCTGCCGCAGCCGCAGACCACATCTATCTGGCGCCCGATCCGGACCGCGAGGGAGAGGCCATCGCCTGGCATATCGCCGAGCTGCTCAAGGCCAAACGCGGCATGAAGTCGAAGAAGCTGCAGCGCGTGGTGTTCTACGAGATCACCCAGTCGGCGGTGCGCGAAGCGGTGGCTCACCCCCGCGAAATCTCCCTGCCATTGGTGAACGCCCAGCAGGCACGGCGCGCGCTCGATTACCTGGTCGGATTCAATCTCTCGCCCTTGTTGTGGCGCAAGATCCGCCCGGGCCTTTCCGCGGGCCGGGTGCAAAGTCCCGCGCTGCGCATGATCGTCGAACGCGAGCTGGAAATCGAAGCGTTCAAGAGCCAGGAATACTGGACCGTGCATCTCGATACCAGCAAGAACCAGCTGCCGTTCACCGCCAAGCTGTTCCAGTTCCAGGGCAAAAAGCTCGAACAGCTCAGCATAGGCAGCCAAGCCGAATACGACGCGATCCATGCCAAATTGTTGGACGCGAAGCTGCCGCCCAAGGTGGTGCGCGTCGAGAAGAAGGCCAAGCAGCGCTACGCCGCAGCACCGTTCACCACGTCCACGCTGCAGCAGGAAGCGGTGCGCAAGCTCGGCATGACCGCAGACCGCACCATGCGCACCGCCCAATCGCTGTACGAAGGTGTGGACATCGGCGGCCAGACTGTCGGTTTGATCTCCTACATGCGTACCGATTCGGTGTCTCTGGCAAAAGAGGCGGTGCAGGAGATCCGCGACTATATCAAGGACAATTTCACGGCCGAATACCTGCCCTCCACCCAGCCGACCTTCAAGAGCAAGACCAAGAATGCGCAGGAATCGCATGAAGCGATCCGCCCGACTTCGATACTGCGCACGCCGGACAGTATCCGCGACCACCTGAGCGCCGACCAGACGCGGCTTTACGAAATGATCTGGAAACGCACCCTGGCCTGCCAGATGGCGCCGGCGCGTTTTGATACCGTGAGCGTGGACATCCGGCTGGGCGGCGACAACACGCTGTTTCGCGCCAACGGCCAGGTGCTGGTGTTCCCGGGCTTCATCGGCGTGTACATGGAAGACGTGGACGACGCGACCGAAGAGGAGGGCGGCAAACTGCCGCCGCTAGCCGAGGGCGATGTGTTGCCGATAGACAAGCTCTATGGCGAACAGCACTTTACCCAGCCGCCGCCGCGCTATTCGGAAGCCAGCCTGGTCAAGTCGCTCGAAGAATATGGAATCGGCCGGCCGTCAACCTATGCGACCATCATTTCAACGCTGCAGGCTCGCGAATATGCCATCCTGGACAAGAAACGCTTCATGCCGACCGATGTCGGTCGTGTCGTCACGCGCTTCCTGACCGATCATTTCACCCGTTATCTGGATTACGGTTTCACCGCCCACCTCGAAGACGAGCTTGACGAGGTTTCCGAAGGCAAGCGCGACTGGATCGGCGTAATGGATGAATTCTGGAAAGGTTTTTCCAAACTGATCAAGGAAAAGGCCGACATCGAAAGACCCGTCGAGCTGATCAACGAGGCCTGTCCGCTCTGCGGAAAACCGCTCGCCAAGAAGCTCAGCCGCTACGGCAGCTTTATCAGCTGCACCAATTACCCTGAATGCAAGTACAAGCGCAGCCTGAGTGGCGAATCACAGGATGATGCATCGGCCAGGGTGGAATTGGGTGCCCATCCGGACACCCATCAGCCCGTGCTGCTTTTGCGCGGCCCCTACGGCCACTACGTGCAACTGGGTGAAGTGGTGGAAGGCGAAAAGCTCAAGCCCAAGCGCGTCTCGTGGCCCAAGGAAATGCCGCTCGACCAGGCCGATCTGGCCAGCGCGCTGAAGCTGTTGTCGCTGCCGCGCGAACTCGGCCTGCATCCCGTAACCGGCAAGAAGGTGATCGTCAATATCGGCCGCTTCGGACCTTACATCGGGCACGACGGCAAATTCAAATCCATTCCGCGCACCGACAGCATCTTCGACATCAGCCTGGATCGTGCCGTGGAATTATTGGCGCAGGCCCGCGATGGCGCGACCGTGTTGCGCGTGCTGGGCGACCATCCGGATGACAACGCCAGCGTCGAAATCTGCAGCGGCCGCTACGGACCCTATGTCCGCCACGGCAAGATCAACGCCACCTTGCCGAAGAGCGTTTCGCCGGATGACATCACATTGGAAGAGGCGCTGGAACTGATCGCGGCCAAGGCTGCGAAGGGCCCCGCCGGCAAAAAGCCCGCGGCCAGAACCGGAAAAGCAAAGGCCGCGCCGGGGAAGGCGAAGGCCGCCAAGCCCAAGATCACGCCCGCCAAGACAGCGACCGGCAACCAGAAGGCAGCCAAGGCAACCAAACCAGCCGCCAAAAAGGCCGCGGCAGCCACCGGAAAGAAACCGGCTGCGAAGAAGGCAGCGGCGAAAAAAACTGGCAAGGCAAAATCCAAGCAGTAACGGACAATAGAAGTTAGCGCGTCACTTGTTCGCCTCCGGCCGCCAGGCTGCATGGCAGGCAACGCATTTCATCAAAGCGTCCGATGCCATCTGCTGCAGTTCAGCCGTCGGTTTTCCGCCCTCAGCAGCGATGGTGATCTCCTCCATCTCGTGGCGCGCGTTCATGCCCAGCGCGTTGTATTGGAGGGGCATTTTGACCATCAATCCCGGATTGTCTGCGCCATATTTGATTTGCGCCTGCCGTTTGCATCAATGTTGTGAATCATGGCGCGCCGTGCCGCTATTTCAAGGGATTTATTGATTGGGATTTATTGATTGGCCTAGGAATGTGGCGATAACCTGGGCTTAATCTGGTCTTTTGATCTGCAAAGCGCGCTGGTACAACTCGTTGCGGCTCGCACCGGTTATCTTGGCGGCAAGCTGCACCGCCTGTTTGAGCGGCAATTCTTCGAGCAATTTGGACAGCGTGCCCAGCGTATCGGAAGATAATCCCGTTTCGGGCGACGCGCCGGAGACCAGCACGACAAACTCGCCGCGTTGCCGGTTAATGTCGGATAGCAACCAGGCTTCGGCATCGCGCAGCGCACAGGAATATATCGTCTCGAACAGTTTGGTGATTTCGCGCGCCAGTACCACCTGCCGCTCTCCGCCCAATACCGAACACAAATCCGCGATACATTCGACGATGCGGTGTGGCGCTTCGTAGAACACCAGCGTAAACGGGTAATTGGCCAGCGACTGCAAAGCGGTGCGACGTGCGGCCGACTTATTGGGCAGGAATCCGTAGAACAGGAAGTGCGGTTCGTTCAAGCCTGCCGCAGATAACGCCGCCATAACGGCACTCGCCCCGGGAACGGGGATCACGCGCAGCCCGGCATTCCGGACCGCCTTCACCAGCAATGCGCCGGGGTCGCTGATGGCGGGCGTGCCCGCATCACTGACAAACGCCACGCTTTGTCCTGCCTGCAGCAGCGAAATGACCTTCCCAGCCGCACCCCTCTCGTTATGCTGATGCACCGCAATCAGCCTGTTGGCGCTGATTCCGTGATGTGCCAGCAAATGTGCGGTGTTGCGTGTGTCCTCTGCAGCAAGCACATCCGCCGCCGCCAGCACCTCGAGCGCGCGCAGCGTGATATCACGCAAATTTCCTATCGGGGTGGCAACTACATATAATGCCGGTTCCAACTTTTGCGGATGTTCGCTATGCAACGTGCACTCCTCCTGTTTTCGGCTTTGTTCTCACTATACGCCTGCACCAGCACCGTACCGCAGGTGCAGCCGTCGCCGCCCGCCAAGGCCGTTGAACAGCCGGCTGCCGTTCCCCCGCCTGTCGAGACCCCCGTGCCAGCCCCGGCACCAGTTGAAACGCTGCCTTTGCCTGTCCCTGCTCCAATAGTACTCCCCAATATCACGCCGTTTCCCCATATCGCGCTGCTGCTGCCGGTCAAATCGGCAATATTCGGCCCCGCCGCAGAGGCTGTCCAGAAGGGCTTTTTTGCAGCCGCAAGCATCAATGACAAAAGCCTGATAATGCCGGTACGCGTTTACAGCGATTTTGACGAAAACAACAGCGTCGTTGCCGCATATCGCCAGGCCATCGCAAACGGCGCGCGCGCCGTGGTGGGGCCGCTTACGCGAAACGGTGTCAGTGCACTGGCCGCGGAGAAGGACATCCCTGTGCCGACGCTTGCGCTGAATATTGCGGACGGCCAATTTGCCCCGCAATTGTATTTTTTCGGCATGGCAATCGAAGCCGAGGCAAGGCAAGTGGCGCAATTGGCCAAACGCCAGGGTTTGCATCAAGCCATCATCGTTACGACCAACACGCCCCTGTCCCTGCGCCTGCAGGCGGCCTTCGAGGAGGAATGGACGAACTCTGCCCATGGCGCAGACAGGGGTATTTTGCGTGAGATCGAATACGACGGTGATCCGTCAGTTTTTGCCGATATCGCCGACATCACGGACACCATGGTATTTCTCGCTGCCGATGCCGCAAATTCACGTCTGATCCGTCCTTATCTGCCGAACAAGTTGCCGGTATACGCAACATCGCAAGTCTTTACGGGCAATGACAACACGCTGGCCAATTACGACATGAACGGCATCCACTTTGTCGATATGCCTTGGATGTTGCAACCCGACCACCCCGCCGTAATGATTTATCCGCATCCCAACCCGCCGCTTACAGCAAGCCAGGAACGCCTTTACGCATTGGGAATAGACTCATACCGGCTGATTGAATTGTTGATTACAAGCACCATCAATAATGATTTGCCCCTAGATGGGGTAACCGGTCAAATTAGCCTGAACGGTCACGACTTTGAGCGCACCGCCGTCCCCGCCGTGTTTGCACAGGGACATGCGCAATTGGGCGATGCGCCTGCCGCTCCCCCCTCGCAAATGTTTCCTCCGCAGCCCATCACCCCGCCATGATCCGCCAGGGCGCCCAGGCAGAAAAGCTGGCTTTGCAATATTTGCAGCAGAATGGCCTGAAGTTGGTCGAACAGAATTATCATGGCCGGTTCGGGGAGATCGATTTGATCATGCAGGACGGGACTACCCTAGTTTTCGTCGAGGTGCGCTTGCGGCGCAATGGCAATTTCGGCGGCGCAGCGGCCAGCATCGACACGCGCAAGCAAAAACGCATTGTCAGCACCGCGCAGCAATATCTTGCCGGCCTCGCAAGCATCCCTGCATGCCGCTTCGATGTCGTGCTGATGGACGATATTGAACAGCGCAACATGCATTGGCTCAAGCATGCGTTCGATGCCTGATTCGGTTAAAATTCGGGTTTCCCGAGAGCGGCAATGATTATGGACATCGACAAACGCATCATCAAGCATTTCAAGGACAGTGCGGAGATCAAGCTGAAGGTCAAGGACGGCCTGGCCAAGCCCATCGCCGACAGCGCACAGGTCTTTTTCGATTGCGTCACAAATGACGGTAAAATCCTGTGCTGCGGCAACGGCGGTTCAGCGGCAGACGCCCAGCATTTTGCGGCGGAATTGCTCAATCGTTTTGAAAAAGAACGCCCGGGCCTTGCCTGTGTTGCACTGACCACCGACAGCTCCGTTTTGACCTCGATCGCCAATGACTACGACTATAACCAGATTTTTTCCAAGCAGGTTCGCGCGCTGGGCCTGCCCGGCGACAGCCTGCTGGCGATTTCCACCAGCGGCAATTCGCCGAATGTCGTTGCTGCCATCCATGCCGCCCACGAGCGTAATATGCGAGTGATCGCACTGACCGGACGCGACGGCGGCGAAATGGCGCGCGTTCTGGGCCCCGACGACATACTGATATGCGTGGATGCGCAAAGCACCGCGCGCATTCAGGAAGTTCATCTGTTAAGCCTGCATTGTCTTTGCGACATCATCGATTTTCTGTTGCTGGGTGAATGACCGCGTGTGCCTTTTCCGGCAGGCAGATGGTTTGAAAAGCTGATCCGAATGTATCCCGCTCCCGATTTTGAAAAAAAATTATGCGCAGCCGGCGATCTGGTCACCCGGACAACCGCCCTTGCGCGTCCGCTGGTATTCACTAACGGCTGTTTCGATGTACTGCATCGCGGCCATGTTACTTACCTCGCCCAGGCCCGCGCACTGGGCAAGTCCCTGATCGTCGGCGTGAACAGTGATGCCTCGGTGAAACGCCAGGGCAAGGGCGCTGACCGTCCGATAAATACCGAAATCGACCGGATGATGGTGCTTGCGGCGCTGGAATCGGTCAGTCTGGTTGTCAAATTCGACGAGGATACCCCGTTGAATTTGATCCTCGCCTGCAAACCCGAGGTGCTGGCCAAGGGCGGCGACTGGGCACCTGACAGGATCGTTGGCGCAGGTGAGGTGCTGGGTTGGGGCGGAACGGTGCACAGCGTCCCTTTCCTGCACCAGCGTTCCACCACTGCATTGCTTGACCGGATACGCTCCCTTTAAGCATGGTTATCGGCCCATGATAGAACATCCCACCGAGATCACGCTGCACCAGCAATCGCGCGAACTGGAAATCGCATTCCCGGACGGGTTTCGCAGCAAATTGTCCTTTGAGTTTTTGCGCGTCAATTCGCCGTCTGCGGAAGTGCGCGGTCACGGCCCCGGCCAGGCAGTGCTTCAGGTCGGCAAGCGCAATGTGAATGTGCTGAACATCGAACCTGTTGGCAGCTATGCGATCAAGATCGATTTCGATGACGGCCACGACAGCGGCCTGTACAGCTGGGAATACCTTCGTCATCTAGGCGAGCATCAGGACAGTATTTGGCAGGCCTATTTGCGGCGCCTCAAGGAGTCGGGCGCGTCGCGTGAACCCAATTAGAATATCATCGCGCTTACCGATTTCGGGAAAGTGCACCAGACCAGGAGTGAAATGATGGCGGATACCCATTTCGGTTTCGAGACCGTAAAGGAGGAAGAAAAAGCGCGCAAGGTTGCCGGCGTGTTTACTTCCGTCGCGGGCAAATACGACGTGATGAACGACCTGATGTCCGCCGGCCTGCACCGCCTGTGGAAGCGCTACGCGGTCAGTATCAGCGGCGTGCGCGTTGGGCAGCGCGTGCTTGACGTGGCGGGCGGCTCTGCCGATCTGTCGCGGCTGTTCCTGAAGGAAGTCGGCAATGCGGGACAGGTTGTGCTCACCGATATCAACAACGCGATGCTGCGCGTGGGTCGCGACCGGCTGCTCGACGCGGGCTACACCACACCGGTCACGCAATGCGATGCCGAGCAACTGCCTTTTCCCGACAACTATTTCGATTGTGTCAGCATCGCCTTCGGCTTGCGCAATGTCACCCACAAGGAGGCCGCATTGCGCGAGATGTACCGCGTGATCAAGCTGGGCGGTCGCGTCATCGTGCTGGAGTTCTCCAAGGTCGCCAGGCCGCTGGAAAAGGTCTACGACCTTTACTCGTTCAAGCTGCTGCCCAGGATGGGGCAATTCATCGCGGGCGACGCGGACAGCTACCGCTATCTTGCTGAATCGATCCGCATGCATCCCGGACAGGAAGAATTGAAGCAGATGATGATTGATGCAGGTCTGGAACGCGTCGAATATTTCAACCTGACCGGTGGCGTGGTGGCGGTGCATCGCGGCTACAAGCTTTGACCAGCCGGCAACATTTTTTCCAATCTGCCAGCGCGCAATTTCCGATTCACCTGTGAAGAGGCTGGCTTCTATGTTTGTCAGAATTAGCCGCCTGGTCGAGGTTGTGGCCAGACGGCACGGCCGGATACCGAGCGCGTTATCCCCGCATGCGCTATCGCATAATCCCTGTATCCTCAACCTACTTGCGTCACCAAACCAGTTCAGCGATGATGCGTATCACATATATAATTCAGCCAGGGTGTTAAACAATATCCGCATTTACCGTGTACCGAGATACAAGGCAAACTGTAACCGATGACGCAGGGCCGTTTTTTTTCCGATATATCCGGGCCGCAGAAAGGGATATTGAACCCACCTAGCCATACCCTATGTCGCAAAGCGTAGAAAAACTGGCCGTCCTGTTTGCCGATATTTGCGGCAGCACTTCGCTATATGAAAATCTCGGTGACGATCGTGCACGCAAATTGATATTCCAATGTATCAATACCATGAGCGACAGGATTTATGCCTGCCAAGGCACGTTGATTAAAACCATAGGCGACGAGGTAATGGCCATATTTCCGAGCGCCGAAGCAGCCTTTCATGCGGCTTGTTCCATCAGGGAAGCAGTAGAAGTCAACCAGCCTGCTGATGCATATCCACTGCACATCCGCATCGGCTTTAATTTTGGCCCGGTAATCAGGGAGTCCAACGATGTGTTTGGCAACACGGTCAATGTGGCTTCGCGTGTTTCTGCGATAACGCGGGCGGGCCAAGTCATGGCGACCCAGGCTGTGTACGATGCCCTGCCCCCGGATTTGCGCGCAAATTTGCGCCAAATCATGCGGGCCGAACTCAAGGGCAAACAAGACCGGCTTGACCTATACCAAGTGATCTTCGAACAGGAAGATATGCAAAGCACGCGTATCGGCATGCCCGCTTACCGCAAGTCCCCGGAACATACCGATGAGCTGGTTCTGCGCTACCGCGGGCACTCGATCAAGGTCAACAAGGAATGCCAAAGCGTGGTCTTGGGTCGCGACGAGACTTGTGATCTGGTTGTGCAAAACGAGCTTGCATCACGCCTGCATATTCACATCGAATTGCGTTTCGGCAAATTTATCATTGTTGATCAGAGCACAAACGGCACCTATGTCCGTTTTAAGGACGGCAATGTTGCGCACATCACCCGGGAGGAAATCTTCCTGCAAGGCAGCGGCTCGATCAGTCTTGGCCAATCTTTTGCAGAAAACCCCGGCGATGTCATCGACTTTTCTATCTCGTAATCCTGCGTCAGATATAACGTGCTTGGGTTCATCAACACTTTGTATCGCAATCAAAGCCCTGCGGACTTCTGCTTCCAGAAGACTAAGGGTGACGGTTTGACGCGGATGAAAAGCATGGCATATGACTGACATGTTCGCGTCCCGGTTACCCTACCAGCCACCGCGAAACTGCGGCCCGGATATTATCTATTGTGACGAATCGCTATTGGTGGTGAACAAGCCGGCCGGCCTCCTTTCAGTGGCAGGCCGCGGTACAGAGAAATCGGACAGTTTGACGGCGCGTGTCCAGATTGAATTCCCGGATGCCCTCAGTGTGCACCGCGTCGACATGAATACCTCGGGCTTGCTGCTGTTTGCACGGGGCGCGGACATGCACAGGCGTCTTTCCCGCATGTTTCGCGAACGTGCCGTTATGAAGCGTTACATCGCTATTGTAGCGGGACGGGTCGATGCCCAATCCGGCGCTGTCGACCTGCCGTTGGCTGCCGACTGGCCGAATCGCCCGAAGCAAAAGGTGGATTTTCCCATCGGCAAGCCCTCGCTGACGCGTTACCGCCTGCTGACAAATGCAAGGTGCCCATTTCAAACTTCCAAACATTCTGGCCAAGACCTATGTGACGCCAGCCGTATCGAACTTGAACCGGTAACCGGACGCACGCATCAATTGCGCGTGCACATGGCTGCTATCGGACATCCGGTACTCGGCGATGAACTTTATGGCGGCAATTCATGCAAAACCGCGAGTCGGCTGCTGCTTCACGCATGCAAACTCAGCTTTATCCATCCTTCAAGCGCGAAATTGCTGACATTGGCTTCAGAGCCGGCGTTTTAGCCAAGCATGAGGGCGCAGACTGGCGGCTCAATTACGGCACTGTCACCGCATTGAATATACAAACTGGAAGCATCGGCCGGGATACCATGATTTTTATACACCAAGGCAGGTTAAACTGCCGATGTTATACTTCGCAACGATTGGCTTTTCCCCCCGATGAGATATACATGAATTGCTTCTTGCTGTTTTCAGCCATGCACAACCCGCTTTCTGCCTTGACATAATCCATCGTGTTCGCCCAGCCTGTCATCGTGGTTCTGAATCACCTGCTTGCACAGAATAGCTGGGCATTGCAGCGTCTTGCGCGCCGCTCGGGAAAGACAGTTCGGTTCGAGGTCGTTCCTTTTACGTTTTCTTGCAGGATAATTGAGTCCGGATCGCTTGAGCATATCGATGCTGCAAGCGATGTTGATGCGCTGTGTGCAATCGCACCGTCGTTATTGCCACGGCTTGCGGCGCATGACGAAAAGGCGCATAGCGAAATCCGCACCGAGGGTGATGCGGAATTGCTGGCAGATATTTTTTTCCTGTCGCGGAACCTGCGCTGGGATGCT
Source organism: Gallionella sp. (assembly GCA_049684555.1). GTDB lineage: Bacteria > Pseudomonadota > Gammaproteobacteria > Burkholderiales > Gallionellaceae > Gallionella. The sequence goes on from JBAVGB010000016.1 coordinate 27,038, forward strand.
GCCGAAGACTTGAGCAGCATCACCGGCGACATTGTGGCAGAACGTGTTGTGCAAACGGCCCAAGGCGCGCGGCGACAATTGCTGGATTCTGTTGAAAACCTGTCAAAGGCCACGGCAGAATACATGACCGAGGAAAGCCCGTTGCTGGCCAAGCCAGGGCATGTCTCAGCCTTCATGCAGCAGGTTGATACCTTGCGCGACGACGCTGCGCGTCTTGAGCAGCGCGTCAACCGCTTGCGTGCAATCAAAAACCCCTGATCATGCGCATATTCCGACTGATCAAAATCGTTGTGGTCGTGCTTCGCTTCGGGCTGGACGAGTTTCTGCTGGCGCACGAGCGGGTTCGCTGGATGCGCATTCCGCTCAACATGCTTTTGTTCCTGCGCAACACGGACAAGCCACGTGCCGTTCGATTGCGTCTGGCGCTGGAAAAGCTCGGTCCGATCTTCGTCAAATTCGGACAGATGCTTTCCACGCGGCGCGACTTGATTCCGGTCGACATTGCGGATGAATTGGCCAGGCTGCAGGACCAGGTTCCTCCATTTCCTTCCATTCAAGCCGTCGCGTTGCTGGAACAGGCCTATGGCAAACCGTTGCTCGAGGTCTTTCAAAGTTTCGAAGAGTTACCCGTCGCCAGCGCTTCGGTAGCACAGGTTCATTTCGCAATTTTGCCGGACGGCAGAGACGTTGCGGTTAAGATCCTGCGACCCGGGATTACCACTATCATTGCCCATGATGTTGCGCTGATGAAAGTGGCGGCCGATCTGATCGAATGGCTATGGGCAGACGGCCGCCGCCTGAAACCCCGCCAGGTGATCGCCGAATTCGAGAAACATCTGGAAGATGAACTCGACCTGATGCGCGAGGCATCAAATGGCAGCCAGCTCAGGCGCAACTTTGCCAATTCCCCGCTGCTTCTGGTTCCCGAGATGTATTGGGATTATTGCAGCAGCGGCGTGATGGTGATGGAACGCATGTACGGCATTCCGGTCAGCCAAGTAGACGAACTGCGCAAGGCCGGGGTAGATATTCCCAGACTTGCAAGGATCGGCGTGGAGATTTTTTATACCCAGGTGTTCCGCGACGGGTTTTTTCATGCCGACATGCATCCGGGCAATGTTCAGGTCGCAACCAATGGACAACACGCCGGGCAGTATATCGCGCTGGATTTCGGCATCATGGGCACGCTGACTGATATCGACAAGCATTATCTCGCGCAGAATTTCATCGCTTTTTTCCGCCGCGATTACAAGCGCGTCGCCGAGGTGCACATCGAGTCGGGTTGGGCGCCCATGGCCACCCGTGTGGACGAGCTGGAAGCGGCGATACGCACCGTTTGCGAACCTATCTTCGACAAGCCGCTGCGCGAGGTATCATTCGGGCGGGTGTTGCTGCGGCTGTTCCAGACCTCCCGGCGTTTCGGTATCGAAGTTCAACCCCAGCTAGTATTGCTGCAGAAAACACTGCTCAATATCGAGGGTCTGGGTTTGCAACTCGACCCCGAACTTGACCTTTGGAAAACGGCCAAGCCTTGGCTGGAACGCTGGATGAGCGAACAAGTGGGTTGGCGCGGCTTTCTCAAATCATTGCGTGCCGAAGCCCCAAACTACGCAACCGTGCTGCCCCAGCTTCCGCGTCTGCTGCACCGCTATCTGAGCAACGACTCCGCTGACCGCAATGATGAGATCTTGCAAAAAATTTTTGAACAGCAACGGCGCTACAACATGATGCTGGCATTTGTCAGCCTGATGCTTGTGTGTCTTTTTACCTGGATCATATTCTATTTTTATACAGACTGACCGCTGGTTTCCTGTCAACTGACTTGCTGCGCAAGCCAGTCTGCCCCGCAACGCAAAGTATCTCACGTTTTCGCTGCCTATTTACTCCACCGTCACGGACTTGGCGAGATTCCTGGGCTTGTCCACATCGGTGCCTTTTTGCAGGGCGACGTAATATGCCAGCAATTGCAGCGGAACGGTGTGCAGTATCGGGCTCAGATAGCCCGCGTGTTCGGGCATGTGCATGATGTGGATGCCGTCTGCCTCGCTGAGATGAGTATGCGCATCCGCAAACACATACAATTCCCCGCCGCGCGCGCGCACTTCCTGAAGATTTGATTTCAGTTTTTCCAGCAGCGCATCGTTCGGTGCAACCGAGATCACCGGCATGTCCTTGTCCACCAGCGCCAGCGGACCGTGTTTCAATTCACCGGCAGGATAGGCTTCGGCGTGGATATATGATATTTCCTTGAGCTTCAGTGCGCCTTCCAGAGCGATCGGATAGTGCAGGCCGCGCCCCAGGAATAGCGCATGATGCTTGTTGGCAAACCGCTCGGCAAGGATCGCAATCTGGGGTTCCAGTTCCAGCACTTTCTGCACCGCGCTTGGCAAATGTCGCAACTCGCGCAGATGTTTTTGTTCCTGTTCTGCGGACAAGCGTTTACGCTGTTTGGCAAGCACCAGCGTCAGCAGGAACAGCCCCGCAAGTTGCGTCGTGAACGCCTTGGTCGAAGCGACCCCGATTTCAGGCCCGGCGCGTGTCAGAAAGCGCAGCTTGCAAAGTCGCACCAATGCACTCTCCGCCACGTTGCAGATCGCCAGTGTCTGGGTGTGGCCCTGCGCCTTGGCATGGTTCAGCGCGGCCTGCGTGTCGGCGGTCTCGCCGGATTGCGAGATGACCACGATCAACGCTTTGGGGTTGGGGACGCTGACGCGATAGCGATACTCGCTGGCAACCTCGACCGTACAGCGGATACCGCTGATCTCTTCCAGCCAGTAGCGTGCCACCAATCCGGCGTGATAGCTGGTTCCGCATGCCAGGATGAGGATGCTGTCGATCCCGGCAAAAGTTTCCACCGCCTCCGCGCCGAAAATGCCCGGCACCAGGGACTGGCTGTTACACACCGACTCGAGCGTGTCTGCTAATGCCTGTGGCTGTTCGTGTATTTCCTTTTGCATGTAGTGGCGATACTGTCCCAACTGGACGCTCTCGTTGCTCATCTCGCTGATTTGCACTGGGCGATCTACGACTACTCCTTTCGCATCGAAGATCCGGTAACCCAGTCTGCCGACCTCGACCACATCGCCTTCCTCCAGATAGACAACTTTGCGTGTCACCGGCAAAAGCGCGGATACGTCCGACGCGATGAAATGTTCCTCTATTCCGACGCCCAGCAACAGCGGGCTGCCGCGCCGCGCACAAATGAGTTGATCGGGATTGTCCGCTGCAATCACGCTAATGGCGTAAGCACCCGACAACTCCGCCAACGAAGCCTGTGTTGCGGCCAGGAGCGAATTGCCACGCGCGTAATGGCTGTGTATCAGGTGGGCGATGACTTCGGTGTCGGTGTCGGAGGTGAACTCGTAGCCTTCAGCAGCGAGACGGGCGCGTAATGCCTCGTAGTTTTCGATGATGCCGTTATGCACCACCGCGATGTGATCCTTGCTGATATGCGGATGGGCATTGCGCTCGCTGGGCACTCCATGGGTTGCCCAGCGGGTATGGGCAATTCCGATCAGCCCCTGGGTATTCGCGCTTTTCCCGCACAGGTCGGCCACCCGCCCGACGCTTCTGACGCGTTCCAGCCGCCCGTCGTGTTCCACCACCAGGCCGGCAGAATCATAACCGCGATATTCCAGGCGGCGCAGCCCTTCCAACAATATCGGCACGACATTGCGCTGCGCTATGGCGCCCACGATTCCGCACATGCTATATCTTCACTTTCATTATTTGTTTTCTTTCTGCGGCATTATTCTTTCGCTTTCCGGGGACGCTTCCAGCCCGGCTTGGTCGATTGGGTTTTGTCGTTCATCGTCAGTTCGCCGGCAGGCGCATTTTTCCACACCGTGGTGCCGGCAGCTATCGTGGCACCCCTGCCCACCGTGACCGGCGCGACCAGTTGCGTATCCGAACCGATGAACACATCGTCCTCGATGATGGTGCGGTACTTGTTTACCCCGTCATAATTGCAGGTGATCGTCCCCGCGCCGACGTTGACGCGGCTGCCGACCGTGCTGTCGCCGATGTAGCTGAGATGATTGGCCTTGCTGTTCGACGCGATCTCGCTGTTCTTGATTTCGACAAAATTGCCGATATGCACGCCGTCATGCAGTCGGGTGCCGGGGCGCAGGCGCGCATACGGACCGATATGGCAGTCAGCGCCCACTGCGCTACGGTCGATGTGGCTGTATGGCGCGATAACGGTTCCGGCAGCGATATTGGAATTTCTGATAACGCTGTAGGCGCCCACCCGCACGTTGTCGCCCAGGCTTACTTCGCCCTCGAAGATACAGCCTATATCGATCTCGACGTCGCGCCCGCAACTCAGCCTGCCGCGCACCTCGATGCGCGCTGCATCGGCCAGTGTCACACCTTGAACCAGCAAGCGCGAAGCCTCGACCAGTTGCCAGGTGCGCTCCAGCACCATTAATTGCGACTTGCTGTTGATCCCGTGTATCTCCCATTCCTGCGCGGGCTGCACGGTATGGACTTTCACCCCTTCTTGCACGGCCATGCCGACAATATCGGTGAGGTAGTACTCCCCTTGTTTGTTATTGTTCTTCAGCTTGGACAACCATGCACGCAGCATTTTCGTCGGCGCGAGCATGATACCGGTATTAACTTCGCGTATGTCGCGCTGCTCGGGAGTAGCATCTTTTTCCTCGACGATGCTCTGCACATCGCCCTGCGCATCGCGAACAATGCGCCCATAGCCAGTCGGATTGGCCATGTTCACGGTCAGCAATACCAGACCATCGCCCTCCTGCTGCATCCGGTGCAGTGTGCTGTGCTGGATCAACGGCACATCACCGTACAACACCAGCGTGTTGCCCACATCATCGAGGTGCGGCATTGCCTGCTGAAGCGCATGGCCGGTGCCGAGCTGGGGTTCTTGGAGGACAAAACTTGCAGTGTACTGCTGCATTGCCTGCGGCACTGCTTCACCACCATGGCCGTATACCACACAGATTTGTTTCGGTTTTAGTGCGGACGCGCAATCAAGCACATGCTGAACTAGCGGCCTACCCGCTAGCGCGTGCAGCACCTTGGGTTTGTCGGAGTACATTCGCGTGCCTTTTCCGGCAGCGAGGATGACTATGTTTAGCGGGGTCATGTATGGGCTTTCTTGGACAATACGATTATAAAGGAAAGCGGCGACTTGCCGCTTTAAGTTCGAGCTTGATATTTCACCAGGTTCGCGGCACGATGCGTATATGACGATACTTTGGGCGTAATTAGGCGATTATGGCTTTTATCCGCGGGATTCTGGATCGCATCATTCTGGTGGTAGGCGTCGTAGCGGCCGGCTGCATCCCGAGCTTTATCGCCCAGTATCGGCAGCGTGTTAGTGGTCGACTGGATCAGGTACTGCAAGACATTGCACCGTTCCAGGCAATCGCAAATCAATTCCAC
>JBAVGB010000017.1:0-1662 GCA_049684555.1 Gallionella sp.
CGCTTTCTCTCTCCTCATTCGATGTTGCATTCGTCGGCAGCCTGCCGCTCACACAGCAGTTTGACCTGCTCGGCAAGATTGGATTTGCCAACAACTCCGAGCAATATTCGGACGCAAGTGGAGGATATGACAACTATTCGCAAAGCGATTTCATGTACGGTTTCGGCGCGGAATTTTACGTCAGTCCGCAAGTCGGCCTGCGAGCGATGTACAACAACTATGGGAAATTCGACACCTTTGACCCGCCCGTGAAAGTAAGCTCGTTTACGCTCGGCATGGTTTACAATTTTTACTGAAGTTGCGGGCCAATCACTTGGATCAAGCCGGGCGAGCCCGGCTTTTTCATATGCAACACGAATGCCGAAGCAGATTGAAACGAATCACTAACCCGGAAATATGATCGTGAAGAAGATGACTGCACTGCCGATTGCGATCGCGATGTTGGCAATGACGATGGTGGTGCGCGCGGAGCCCCTGTTTCTGGAAACGCAAACGGGCAATGACATAGGCCTGTCACTCTCTTCATACAACTATCATGAGCCCGGGTATATGTCGTTGCAAGGTGCGAAAGCCGGGCTGGACCTGCATGTGATCAGGGTATCCCAGGGCGATGATGCTTTGATCTTTCGCGGCGATCTGCGCTTTGCAGCGGGCACGGTCGACTACAGCAGCAATAGCACTGGCAGCGCAAGCGGGGAGCCGGATTGGTATGTCGAGGCCAGAGCGCTGGTCGGCAAAGACTGGGCGATCAAGGAAGCGCTGATTTCACCCTATACCGGCTTGGGATATCGCTATCTGTACAACGATGGCCGCGGCATGACCAGCACCGGTGACGCGGGTTATCGCCGTGAAAGCAATAATATCTATTTGCCCGTCGGTATCATCCATCGCATCGCGCTCAAGGACGAGGCAAGACTGGAGAGCACGCTGGAATACGACCAGCTTCTGGCAGGCAAACAAGTCACCAGTTTGTCGGATGCGGGGGCGGGGTACAGTGATGCGACAAACAATCAGAACAGTGGCTATGCGTTGAAGATGAGCGTCATCTATCAGAAAGACAAATGGGCGATCGGGCCGTATGTGTATTACTGGAATATCGGTGAATCAGATGTCGTTTACGAAATGCAGAATGGTTCGCTGACTGGCCTCGTTGAGCCGGCCAATAATACGGTTGAATTCGGTTTGAAAGCCAGCCAGCGATTCTGATCCGCTTCGACGGCAGAATTTTCGCTACAATCCCACCTCGCTCCACATCGCGTCCACCTTCGCCCTCACCGCCGCATCCATCACTATAGGCGTGCCCCATACACGCCGGGTCTCGCCCGGCCATTTGTTGGTCGCATCCAGCCCCATCTTGCTGCCCAGCCCCGACACCGGGCTGGCGAAATCCAGGTAGTCGATCGGCGTGTTGTCGACCAGCAGCGTGTCGCGCACCGGGTCGACGCGGGTGGTGACCGCCCAGACCACCTCCTTCCAGTCGCGGATATCAATGTCGTCATCCACCACGATGATGAACTTGGTGTACATGAACTGGCGCAGAAAACTCCAGATGCCGAACATCACGCGCTTGGCGTGGCCCGCGTACTGCTTCTTGATGCTGACCACCGCCATGCGATATGAGCAGCCTTCCGGCGGCAGATAAAAATCCTGGATCTCTGGAAA
>JBAVGB010000018.1:0-6512 GCA_049684555.1 Gallionella sp.
GATAAATTCGTTTTGCGGGCGAAAATCAAAACCGGAAACCTGGCCACAGAGAACACAGAGAACACAGAGAACACAGAGAACACAGAGAACACAGAGAAAGCACGTTAAGCCGGAACGAGCAGCTTGATCACCCGCACGCAAAATCAAACTCGACTTGCTCTGTGTCCTCTGTGTCCTCTGTGGCTAATGGTTTTTTAATTTAGTTGATACAAAACATCTCCATGAATTCGTTCACCGGCATCGCTTCCAGTTTCTTGCTGTCCAGGCACAGCCCCATGATCTGCTCGCAGCGCTGTTCCGGGAAGCGCGTGCGCAGGTTGTCCAGGAACTTCTGCTCCAGCACCGGGATGCCCTCGGCGCGGCGGCGGCGATGGCCGATCGGATATTCCACCTCGATCTTTTCGGTGCTGCTGCCGTCCTTGAAGAACACATGGATCGCGTTCGCGATGGAGCGCTTGTCCGGCTCCAGGTATTCGCGGCTGTAGCGCGGTTCCTCGACGATCTCCATCTTGTCGCGCAGTTCGTCGATGATCTGATGCGCGGCGTGAAAACTGTTCTCGTAATTTTCCGCCACCAGATCGCCGAAAGCCAGCGGTACCGCGACCATGTACTGGAGGCAATGGTCGCGATCCGCCGGATTGGCCAGCGGGCCAACCTTGGAGATGATGCGGATCGCGGACTCGTGGGTATGAATCACGATCTTGCGGATGTCATGCAGGCGCTCCTTGACCTGCGGATGCAACAGTACCGCGGCCTCGCATGCGGTCTGCGCATGGAACTCGGCGGGGAAGGAAATCTTGAACAGTATGTTTTCCATCACGTAGCTGGAATAGGGCTGGGGCAGCGAGAAGCAGCGCTGGTCATCCGGCTTGAGTTTCTGGTCCCTGTTGGTCTTGGAGAACAGCACGTCGTAGAAACCCCACTGCGGTGCGGTCAGCACGCCGGGGATGCCCATCTCGCCGGCCATCGTGATCATTGCCAGGCGCACCGCGCGCGAAGTGGCGTCGCCCGCCGCCCAGGATTTACGCGAACCGGCATTCGGCGAATGGCGGTAGGTGCGCAGCGATTGCCCGTCGACGAATGCCTGCGACAGTGCATCGATCACCTGTTCTTGGCTGCCGCCGAGCATGCGCGTCACGACCGCAACCGAGGCGACCTTGACCAGCACCACATGATCCAGCCCGACGCGGTTGAAGCTGTTTTCCAGCGCCAGCACGCCCTGGATCTCGTGCGCCTTGATCATCGCGGTCAGCACCTCGCGCATTGTCAGCGCCTTCTTGCCTTCGGCCACGCGGCAGCGGCTCTGGTAATCGGCCACCGCGAGGATGCCGCCCAGGTTGTCGGAGGGATGGCCCCATTCCGCTGCCAGCCAGGTGTCGTTGTAATCCAGCCAGCGGATCATCGCGCCGATGTCCCATGCCGCCTTGACCGGATCGAGTTCGTGCGATGTGCCGGGCACGCGCGCGCCGTTGCGCACCGTGGTGCCGGGCACAAGGGGGCCGAGGTGCTTGGTGCAATCCGGGAAGCGCAATGCCAGCAGGCCGCAGCCCAGCGTGTCGATCAGGCAGTTGCGCGCGGTGTCGTATGCTTCGTTTGATTTGATCTCCATGCCGCAGACATACTTGGCAATATCCACCAGCACCTGGTCGGGTGCGGGGCGGGTGTTCATTTCCACATTGGCGCTCATGCTTGTTTTCCTTGTTCCAAAGTCAAAATCTTTTAGCCACCGAGTGCACAGAGATCACAGAGATCACAGAGATCACAGAGAAAAACAAACTGCATGAATAGAGCCGTGTTGTTGATTAACGTCATACATCTCTGTGCACTCTGTGTTCTCTGATACTGCTACTAGCCATTCGACTAAGCTGGAAAACTACGCCAGCCAAGTCGCTGGTTATGTGGCAAATGGGTTTAACGCTTCCCGATCGGAACCCACGCCAGGTTTTCAGGCCCGACGTAGTTCGCGCTCGGGCGGATGATCTTGCCGTCGGCGCGTTGCTCCATCACGTGCGCGCCCCAGCCGGTCACGCGCGAGATCACGAACAGCGGCGTGAACATGTTGGTCGGCACGCCCATCATGTGGTACGACACCGCGGAGAACCAGTCGAGGTTGGGGAACATCCTCTTCAGGTCCCACATCACGGTTTCCAGCCGGGCGGCGATGTCGAACAAACGCATCTCGCCGGCTTCCCCGGCCAGTTTCTTCGCGAGGCGCTTGATCACCTCGTTGCGCGGATCGGAGATGGTATAGACCGGATGGCCGAATCCGATCACGATCTCCTTGCGCGCGACGCGTTCGCGAATGTCGGCCTCCGCTTCGTCTGCATTCTTGTAACGGCTCTGGATGCGGAACGCTTCCTCGTTCGCGCCGCCGTGCTTGGGGCCGCGCAGTGCGCCGATCGCGCCGGTGATGCAGGAATACAGGTCGGAGTTGGTGCCGGCGATCACGCGTGCGGTAAAGGTGGAGGCGTTGAACTCGTGCTCGGCATACAGGATCAGCGAGGTGTGCATCGCGCGCACCCAGGATGCCTTGGGCGGTGAGCCATGCAGCAGATGCAGCAAATGACCGCCGACGGTATCGTCATTCGTTTCCACCTCGATGCGGCGGCCGGAAGTGCTGTAATGGTGCCAGTACATCAGCATCGAGCCGAAGCAGGCCAGCATGCGGTCGATCAGATCCTTTGCCGCGGCTTCGCTGTGCTTGTCCGGCTCCGGTTCGCAAGTGCCGAGCATCGAGCAGCCGGTGCGCATCACATCCATCGGGTGCGCATTCGCGGGGATCGCCTCCAGCACCTGTCTAACCGGGTGAGGCAGGCTGCGCAATGATTTCAATTTGTCCTTGTAGGCTTTCAACTGGGCGGCATCCGGCAGCGTGCCGTGTATCAGCAGATGCGCGATCTCCTCGAACTCGGCCTGGTCGGCGAAATCCAGGATGTCGTAGCCGCGATAATGCAGATCGTTGCCGGTGCGCCCGACCGTGCAGACTGCGGTGTTGCCGGCAACGGTGCCGGACAGCGCGACGGATTTCTTGGGCTTGAGTATTATTTTTTCCTCTGACATGTCTTTGACCCCCTGAATGAAGATTGATCAGTCGCTGCGCTGTTCTGCGAACAAACGATCCAGCTGTTGTTCATAGGCGTGATATCCGAGATAGTCGTATAACTCCATGCGCGTCTGCATCTCGGGCAGGACGTTCTGCTGCGTGCCGTCAGCGAGGATGTGCCGGTAGGCATTCAGCGCCGCCTTGCTCATCGCGCGGAACGCAGACAGCGGATACAGCGCCAGCTTGATGCCCACGCCCGCCAGTTGTGCGGTGGTGAACAGCGGTGTCGCGCCGAACTCGGTGATGTTTGCCAGCACCGGCACTTTCACCGCGCGGGTGAATGCTGCGTATTGCTCCAGCGTGGTCATCGCTTCCGGGAAGACCATGTCGGCACCGGCCTCGACGCAGGCTTGCGCGCGGGCTATCGCCGACTGTATGCCTTCCACCGCCAGCGCATCGGTGCGCGCCATGATCACGAAACTGTCGTCGCTGCGCGCATCCACCGCGGCCTTGACGCGGTCGGTCATTTCGCCCTCGCTGACGATGGCCTTGTTGGGCCGGTGACCGCAGCGCTTCTGCATGACCTGGTCTTCGATGTGAAAGCCCGCGGCGCCGGCCTGCGCGATCTCGCGCGTGGCGCGCGCGATGTTGAACGCACCGCCCCAGCCGGTGTCGATGTCCACCAGCAGCGGCAGGTCGCTCGCGGCGGTGATGCGGCGCGTGTCCTCGCACACGTCATGCAGGGTGGTGATGCCGAGGTCGGGTATGCCGAGCGAGGATGCCGCCACGCCGCCGCCGGACAGATACAGCGCCTGGTGTCCGCTCTTTTGCGCCAGGATCGCGCAATAGGCGGTCACCGCGCCCACGACCTGCAGCGGATGATGGTCTTCCACCGCGCGGCGCAGTTTGTTGCCGGGGGTGTCGTTCATGCTGCCTCCTCATTGTCGTGAAATGGATTTTCGCGTGCAGCGTTTCGGAGGCTGGGCAGCACACGCGGACGCTCGCATCCCCACACGTGGGGCCCCTGCTTACTGCTCATGCTGCCGCCTCCTCTTCCCTGGCGATCATTTCGCTGATGCTGTTCCATGCACCGCGGATGTGGCGGCGCATCAGCATTTCGGCCAGTTCGCCGTCGTGCTGCGCCAGCGCCTCGACGATCTGGCGGTGCTGCTGCAACGCCGGCCCGGTGCGCTCGGCGGCGCGGCTGGTGCGGTAGCGGCACATGCGCAACAGCTGGTATTGCTCGCTGTCGAGCAGGTCCATCAGCATCTGGTTGCCGCTGCCGCGCGCGATCTGGTAATGGAAATCGAGGTCCCCCTCGTTTTGCGCATAGACCTTGCCGCCTTCTTTCCTGATCTGTTTCTCATGGCGGTCGAGCAGTTCGCGCAATTGTCCGATCTCGGCGTCGCTCATCTGGATTGCGGCGATGCGGCACGCCATGCCTTCCAGCGCCTCGCGCACCGCATACAGATCGGAGAGGGTCTTGCGGTCCAGCACCACCACGCGCGCGCCGACGTTGGGGATGCGGTTGACCAGGCGCATCCCTTCAAGATGACGCAACGCTTCGCGCAACGGACCGCGCCCCATGCCGAAGCTTTCCGCCAGTTCCGCCTCGTTCAGCTTCTGCCCCTGTGCCAGTTCGCCGGTCACGATGCTGTGCGCCAGGCGGCGCGTGGCGATATCGGCAAGGGTGCCTTGTTGGGCGGGGGAGGGCAACATCGATAAACTCCGATTGTCGACAATTCGTAAAAATGTTAGCACATATATCGCGAAATATTGCAAATAATTTCCATTATGTCGACAAAATAAGTTTTTCCTGATGAGTGACGCAGGCGATTGGCATGCTGTTGTGATAGCTTGGGTTGTCAGGTTTTCGCGATTATGAGGTATGTTTTGATACGCTTTTTTGAGGTTCCTCGGAAAATGGTGTGGCATTCATTCAATAATCACGGCATGTCACTATCATTAAACATTAAACATTTATTGTGTTGTTTGCTTACTGCAACATAATTCAAACGTTCTGCGAGTAATGTGAAATTAACGGCCATAAAAATGTTGAACGGAAAGCCGTAGTGACCGAAACAGGTAGATATTCGCCAAATGAAGAATTGAAAATTGAGTGACCGACGTTGAGCGAACTACGGACGGTTGTGTTAGCGTATGCAAACAGGCTCCAGTCGGCCAAGAACGGTCATTCGCTACTGGCTGTTTTCAGGATGGGAATATGGCAATATTACCGGCGCAAAATGGCCTAATTGAGCCAGTGGCGATTTGCTGCTTTCTAACTGCGAATTAACAACATCAACTTGCAGGAATGTGCAATTAACACACACCATGACTGCTCCAATAAAAATACTACACGAAAGACAGTCCATGACAAGGCGTGGAAAGAGAAATGACCCTACTCCAGTAAAAGCGATCATCGCTTTCGTGGCTTTCGTTGGCGTGCTGTCTTTTGTTGCATTTACCCAATTATTTCCTCGCGCCGATTCCATATCCGACACATCTCACGCAGCAGGCGGTCCCCATTTCAGCCGATTCGAAATGAAGTTGTCTCCGGCAGCGCTTTCTTCCGAGTCGACGGTCGAGCCGCCACACCAAGACGCGCCTCCATTCTTCAGGAAACTCGAGTTAGCGTTTGCACCAAAAACCCCTTCTCCCGGAACAGCGGGGCATGCCTCCAATGGGATTTACAAGTGTATGGACAACGGCAAGGTAAGTTACACGGAAACACCCTGCAAGTCTGGCAGCTTACCTATTAGAAATGATTTGACTTCAATACTGGATGCCCCGGCTATCACCGTTACTTTAAGGAAAAACGAACACGGACTGTATGCCGTAGGGGGCTCGGTAAATAATCAGCCTACCGAGTTTTTGATAGATACCGGAGCCACGAATACCACCCTATCCGGAGAGCTTGCTTATCGCCTTGGCCTTCGCACTTGCCAGATCGTAGGCCAGGTCAACACCGCCAACGGGATAACGGGAAACTGCCGCGTAACGGTTTCAATCCTGTCGTTTGCAGGATTCAATTATTCCAACATCACGGTTAATGTGAGCCCCAACATGAAAGGGGCTTCATTGATTGGTAACGACATAACCTCAACGTTAAAGATCGCCCAGAATAACGGGTTTATGTCCATCTCCAGGTAAACATCAAAATTTTTACTGCTCACATGGCTCCTTTAGGTCGATTCTCGTCGGTCGCGACTGGCAGGTTTGGGGCAAGCTATTAACGAGGCCCAATGACAGGAAGGGGTCGACGTTTGCAGGATAAAGAAATGAAAAACGGATGTCCGAAGTTGAGCGAGAAGCGGACGTTTGTGTAAGCCAATATAAACGGGCAGAATGCGGCCAAGAACGGCCGGTCGAGACTGACTTCCAATTCGCCACACATATATTGTGTTTGATGAAACTTTATTCGATCTAAGGAAACGCCGAATAAGTCCACGCGATGAATGTGTAGTGC
>JBAVGB010000019.1:0-6341 GCA_049684555.1 Gallionella sp.
AACTGAGTTTGTCTCTCGGTAAGGAGAGCAGATGCGGACCCTAGCCCCTCCACCCCGGCTTCTTAACTGTTACACAAGGAAGCCGATACCACCAGAGCAACCATACAAGCGGACCCTGGTGAACTGCCGGCCCCGACCCGTTCCAGTCACTGGGTTCTGATTTTTCGGCTCCCGATAAGAGACACTCACCGATATCTGCAGTTGATATTCATCGCCGACACATTAAACGGTTGCTATCCCATCATACCGTCTGAATCCCTCTCGCTTGCCGAAATAAAACGCCGCTGCCGCATCCACTTGGTAGCGACCCACTTTTCGCCGGCGAGTACTGCATTGCCACTGTGCAATGAACGATGATCGACTTGACCGCGGCTGTTGCAGTATTCGAAATAAACTGCATTGCCGCGTTGCGGCGATACCTCCCAGCCCGCTTCCGGAAACGCCGTTTCCCCGCCCTTTTCCACGGTGTTCAGATAGGCAACCAGCGTGCTCACCCGTTGTCCGCTGCGTGATATCGATGCCTGGTTGGCCGGGTTGGTCGGCAACAGGAAATCGAAGTGCGGTGTATTGAGCGTACCCTGCGGATAGTAAAGCACCTGGAGTCCTTCGCCGTTTTCGACAGGCAGATTCATCACTTCCGAGATGCGCCTGTCCAGTCGAGCGATGAACGGATTTTCCTGCAGCCGAAAGAACATGCCATAACTGTTTCGATGCGGCGCAACCACATCCTGCCCGCTATGTGGATCGACGACGGTCGAAGGAGCGAGCCGCGGTTTGGCTTGCTCGATCAAGGTTTCGCATTCTTCCGCGCTCAACAGATCGGCGAGCACAGCCAGCATTGGCCGGGCAGCGCGGGCAGCCACGCGCACTGTTCTGTCCGATGTAACAATGCGTGACCCATGGCAGAATATAGACGCCTCGTAAAAGTATTCTGGCGTGTCTTCATCCAGCGTTATTGCATCAACTGGAAGCGGCCCGCCGCGACGGTACGCTTCCACGAACGCGACGACAATCGCCTGCGCGACTGGCAACTCCATATTCTCTCTGACCATGGCTTCGATGATCGTTGCCGGCGCAGAAGCGCGATTCAAATGGTCGACAATCCAAGTGGCGAGATCGGGTGAAAATCGCACGACAGTGCTCATGTTTAATCCTTTGCCACCCATCCATCCTTGCTCAACACGAACCTTTCTTTCAGCTGCGCTACGCGGGCACCCTGCACAACGCGATCGACCATGGGGAATACCCGCTTCGCGTCCGCGTCTTGCAGCCATGGCGCGGCATCCACCGTGTAGGTGTAGGAAACGGTTGTTTCCTCCCGCCCATTGACGTTCGCGGGTTTATCCCATGCAACGATTTTATCCAGGCTCAGCTTGGCTACACAAAAATCTCCCCGATGCTCGATCTTGCCGCCATTTGGAGCAATGGTGCTCGAATCGCGCACCAGGTAGAACTTCTTTCCATTATCGGTCAATTGATAACGCTTTATTTTGGTAATGACGGTTTTTTTACCGGCCATGGTCTTTACGGATATATCGGAAACACTTACCAATCCGAGTTTCTGGAGCACAGGCATCTGCAAGGCATTCCTCGAACCGATCTCGAATTCTTCTGGCGCAACATCTATTGGCCAGTCGTATTTTGCCAAGCACAAGTTGCCTCTTTTCGCCAGATAGTCGTTCACCCCCTTGGTGAAATTTTCCCGGCTGGCACTTGGCGTGCACGCACCGAGGGCGAAAAGGCAAAGCAGATAAAAGGTAATGTTATTCAGGGAAGTATATTTTTTCATGGTCATGATGGTTTTTTGGATAGAGTCAGAATGTGAAACATGGCAGCACCTCAGTTGACGCACGGGCCGGTTGCCACGGGTGCCGAAGCGGGTTGATACCCATCTGTCAGGGTATTGAGAAAGCAGATCAGGTCGGCGATATTTTGCTCCGTAAGCGGCGGCGTGGAACCCGCGGCGCGGCCATCCAAGGGCATTTGCGGGTCAATATTGGCGACGTAGCTGGCTGGCATGTCGTTGAATTTCTGCACCGTCCCCCCGCTATATTGGGTCGTGATCAAGCCGTATGTCGGGAAATTCGGTGCAGGCGTCGCCAACGGCGTTCCGCCGACGGTCGGATACCATATTTCGGGATTGGTGTCGCGCGTGTTGTAAAAGCGTATCACCTGCTCCAGAGAGTGCATGACGCCGTTGTGAAAAAATACACTGCGTGTGGCAACGTTGCGCAACGTCGGCGTCTTGAACATGCCGCAGTAAATGTCCGGTGCTCCGAGAGCGCTGGGCAAATGATTCGTGCGATAGGGCCCGCAAATACCCATATCGTAGTAGCTTGTATTGTTATTCGCCGGAATCGACGGGTTGCGCGGGACGCCTATCGCTTCATAGGAAAAATCGGTGAACAACGCCACGCTGCCATTCAGGCCGGCGCCCTGATAATGACAGGATGCGCAATTGCCGGTATCGGGATCGGTAAAGACTTCCATGCCGCGGATCTCGGCGGCGGTCAGGGTGCCGCCGATCTTGTTGGCTGCGTACAAATCGTATTTGCTGCTGTAGGGATGGAAGCTCGTATCTTCGAGTTGGAATGCCTGCAATGCCGCCAGCGCGTCGCTGAAGGTTATATTCGTATCGGCAAACGCATTACTGCCGAAGGCCTGTTGAAACAGCGCCGCATAAGACGAGGCTTGCAGCTTGGCGGCGACTGCGCCCATGCTGGCGTTCGCCATCTCGAAAGATGACAGGAGCGGTATCTGCGCCTGTTCGGCGAGTGTGTTTGCCTGCCCGTCCCAGGTGAATCCCCCGCCCGGACCGGGCACACTGATGCCGTCCGGATTGTCCAGCAGATCGGCATAGGGCGGCGTGAAATCCTTATAGCGCAGTGACGGGACTGCGCGCACGCCGGATTGAGCCATGTCGATGCCGCCCAGTTGCACGGAGAGGCTGTTAGGCGGGCCGTAGGCATAATTGGGGTCATGACAGGTCGCGCAGGACATGCTGCCCGAACCCGACAGGTTCTTGTCGAAGAATATCTTTTTGCCGACTTGCGCCGACAGGCTTAGCACAGCCGGTTGCACAGTGGGAGCGGTGCTTGGCGACGTAGCTGAAGAGGATGTTGTGGTTGCTGCAGAGTTTGATGCGTTCCCTCCGCAGGCAGATATGGCCAGAATACTGCCGAATACGCATAAAGCACTACGCATGGAGATTGTTATATCACGGAGCTCCCTTAACTGCATTAACGTGTGATTCATAAGAGGTATGTCTGCATTGGCGTTTCGCGATAACAGCTGGTGTTCATCTACCCTCCCCGCAAACGGGGAGAATAGATGACCTTTGCTTTATTGATGCACAAGTCGGCAAGTATTATTTGACTGCCCAAATATTCGCCTGGCTCGCATCCGGACCAACTTGCGCCGCTGTGGTTACGTCACTCGATTGCTTTTCCGTGTAGCCAGCGGGAATCACATATGCATGATTCATCGGGCGCACCGAATCGAAGTGCGTATCGGCGCTACCCGCATATTCCGGCAGGTTAAGGATGTTTTGGGCGATGAATTTCTCGGTGTACTTGGAACGTCCCATGTAGGAGTCATCCTTGGCCGGGTCGGAAAGACCGAACATGTCCTGCAGCGTGCGCACGAATGAGAAGTGGCTGTACGCATCGCTATCGGCAACGCCTTTGGGCGCACTTGCTTGATTGGTCAGCACGCCGTAGATGCTTTCTCCGTGGCCGCGATTGCCCAGGGTGTAGTTCGCCTGCGGATTGACCGAGGTATTGGGTGACCATGTTCCGTCCGAATTTTGCACCAGCAGGTTGGCGACTGTGCTGTTGCCCGGATTCCAGCCGGCCGCGCCGTTGAATCCCGACGTTGCGGTGCCTTCATCGAACATCAGCACGATGGCGACTTTCTTTTGCGGGTTGTTCCAAAGCGGCGAAGCCTCGATCTTCTTTATCGTATAGTCGACGTAGTTGTCGCCGCGCGTGATGATGTTGCTGCCGGAACAGTCGCTGGCAGTACCGGCAACCCCATTATCAGTACCGGTGACAGTGATGCTGTGCATGTCGTCGCATTGATCCGGCATCACGAAGTTCAAATTGCCGACGTTGCCCGATGCCAAATCGGTGCCGAACTGATCGTAGTCATACCCTGCTGGAATCGTGTACTTTGTGCTATCTTTCAGCGCATTAGTCCACTGGCCACCACCCATCGTGCGGTTGCTATAGATGAATTCTGGCGCGTTGCGCACGTTCTGGAAAGCCATGCCGGGATTGTGTTTGGTTTTGTACAGTCCGGCAGGCAACGGCAGCACCAGATTCGGATCACCCACCACAGACGTATTACCACCGATGGTGCCGATTGCATAAACATTGTCCAGCGCAGTGACTGCGGGATCCGCGACGCTGTCGGTGCGAATGTCCTGGCCGGGATTCATCGATTCGTTATAGGTCCTCCAGGTCATGCCCGCATTGGTAATTGCATTAAACAGATTGGGCTGGCCGACGACGTTATGGTTGGTCCCGCTGGTACCGCAGGATGCGGTCGCGGTTGGCAGGAACGGAGAACTGGCGAGTCCCGGCGCTGTGTTGGTAGGCAGGAATGCATCCGTGGGCGCATTGGCGCCTGTTGCATTGCAGTTCCATTGATTGTCATCGGCAATGCCGAAATCGTCGGCACCACCAAGTGCGGTGTAGTTTGGCTCACTTGGATTGCCCGTTGCGTAGTAGCTCGTCGACTGATTGCCGGCCGTCAGATAGGCATTGATTTTGGGGGCGTAGGCTGAATTCAGTATCGTTTTCGTGCCCTTGTTCTCCAGCATCACGATGAATATGCTGTCGTAGCGCGGAATGCCTTCTATATCAAATACCGCTTGTTCGGCCTGCTGGAAGGTGATCGCCTTGCGTGTATCCACAGTGGTCGCGGTGGCCGCCGTCACGCCGGACATACCGGTCAGCTCGGGATCGCCGCCGGGGACCGCCAGCGCGTCCGGATATTTGTCGCCACGGTCAAGCTTGGTAATTGCGTATGCAAAACGATTGTTAAGCATGTTCGCCTCGTTCAACATCGCCGTCTGATTCGCGCCGGATATCGTGTTGACGTCTGACAGCACCTGCGAGAGCGGTACGGAAAGTCGTGTCGCGAGATTCTGTTTCTCGGTCTGATAGTCGGTACTGTTGGCTTCCATCATACGCACCACTTCAGTGGACAAGGGGCTCAAGACGATACTGGAGCCCTGATCATTGACTTGATCCAGTGATGCGCGATAAACATTGCGCGTTGTGTTCTTAGCCCCGGTCGCGGTGTTGGTCGCGCTTGTTCCGATGTCGGCAATGATGGCAGCGGTACTATTGACGGGCAGCGAGAAAGCGCCTGTACTGCTAGTCGTCACCGGGTTTTCACTCGCGTCGCATTTGCCGTTGTTGTTTGCGTCGACACATACAAGTGCACCCTGCCAATAAGACGGCGCAATACCTGCGCCGGGCGTGGTCGTTGCGCTGCCCGGCGTGAACGCGGTAGCGGCAACCACGCCCTTGAGCATGGTTGCATTTGTGGAGGTTGCTGATGTGCTAGCCCCGGACGATCCGCCGCCGCAGCCTGCGAGCACGGCCACAGCCGCGATGACCGATGTATAAATGATGGATTGCGAAAACGTTTTTTTCTTATTCACAACAATGCCCCTTAAGTATTAGTTGGTTAAGCCACATCAAAATTGTGCATCCCAATTAGAATTGTGTATAAAAATATATTCATCACATCGGGTATTGAGCAGCGCGGTTGAAGCAGGCGGTATTATCAAAATGAATTGTGAATATCTTGAGTCATTTATATTAAGGATTTGTTGCGGCTTAGGCTTGGATTCGAGTGTGGTGAACCACCCTCGCCTAAAGGCGAGGGCTTCATAATACGGCTCAAGCCGGTTTTGTCGGCACAAGGCCGACTGAAGTCAAAGTCAAAAACGAATGTACTCATCGTAAGTTCCTGATGATGGAACGAAGATCAAACCCTACCGCCTGAAGGCGGGGGATTTACGGATCCCTGAAAGGCGACTTTAGATTTCCGTTAATTTTCTCCGGTCAGTACACAAACCGGCCGAAAATTTGTCTGAATTAAACGTAAAATCAGTCATGACACGACTTGCGAGCTTAGGAAACGCCGAAGAAGCCCCCGCGTAGTGCAGGTGTAGTGTTGACGAATCCGGATTGTTGAACAAAGAGTCGTTTTTCATCTGTAATTGCTCAGCATGTCGTCTCATTCAGGGGATATTCCCCTGATATTTGCTACGCTGGACGCACCTGTCCTGTCAGCAGCGGCATTCCCCATTTGTCCAGATTGATCAG
>JBAVGB010000020.1:0-80450 GCA_049684555.1 Gallionella sp.
CATGCCCAAGACCTTGCGACAAGTGAGTCAGGTAGAGCTCAAATTCCGTGGATGCATCCATCAAGCCTCCGGCAGTTGAACATGACCGGCATATTATGCCTTATATTTTATGACACAGTAAGACTAATGGAACGTACATTCATGCCGATATAGTTAAACCGTAACAAAAAGTACGGCGTGTGGATTCGGATGCGGTGATTTCATCGCCGAATCGCTTTTACCTTAATTCAGGAGAATGATCATGAGTTTCAATCTGCAATACAACCTTAAACACGTATGCATTTCATTGACTGCCGCTGCGGTTTTGGTATTTGCCAATGCTGCCTTTGCCGATACACATGACAGCCTCAAGGGCGCCACTACAGTCGATGCCGCCAAAGCCAAATCGCTGATCGATTCAGGTGTCATGGTGGTCGATTCGCGCGTGGCCAACGAATTTGCCGAAGCCCATATCAAGGGAGCAGTCAATGTCCCATACAAGGAAAAAAGTGCGAAAGCCGTGAATTTTGATGCGAAACAGGACAGTTTTGACCTGGGCAAGCTGCCCGCCGATAAAAGCACCCCGATAGTGGTTTACTGCAACGGCCCGGAATGCTGGAAGAGTTACAAGGCATCAACAGCGGCGATCAGGGCCGGATATAAGACGGTGTATTGGTTCCGCCTTGGGATGCCGGAATGGAAAGCCAAGGGTTACCCAACGGAATAACCTCAAAATCACAGGCGGCGTCGTCGAGATGTCGCCTGCCGGGCGTAACACGATACAAACTTTTCACTTTTACCTGGCGCCTCTTTATGGCGCCCACTCATCGATTTCAGTCATGAAACGATTCGGAGCAAGGTTATGAATCTCAACACACTGATGGCTAAACTTATGTTGGCTTTCTCGATGGCGATCATCACTTCGCTGGTGCTCACCGCCGTTGATGTGTATAGCGTTAACAAGGGCAGTGATGCCCTGGCTCACGTTTACGAAAACCAGATGCAACCGGCCATGGCGCTGCAGGAAATGGATAGTGCGATCAAGGAAATTCGCTTCAGGATGGCGGGGGTATTGCTTGACCAGATGCCTGCGGCCGGTTCGCGCA
This sequence comes from Gallionella sp., assembly GCA_049684555.1. Taxonomy (GTDB): domain Bacteria; phylum Pseudomonadota; class Gammaproteobacteria; order Burkholderiales; family Gallionellaceae; genus Gallionella. The sequence continues at coordinate 1,086 of JBAVGB010000020.1, forward strand.
ACCAGCTCAAGGAAGTTCGCGGCAAGATCTTCGATGATTGGGATAGCTTCAAGAAAGCCACTGCGGGAAACAATTTCGACAAGGAAGCGCAGGAGCAGATCGCAAAAATAGACAAGCAGATCGTATTGTTGCCTGCGTTTCTCGACAAGCTGGATAGCGCATATGCGGCAGACCAGAAATCGCTGGTCGCGCCGATGCTGGAAGATGAATGGCCGGCCTTTCACAGCGGACTGATCAAGCCGATTGCGCTGCTGCTTCCCGAACAGCAGCTTGCGGTCAAAAACACTTATGAAACCAGCAAAACCAAGGGCCGGCAACTGATACTGGTCGGGATGGCCATTTTCAGCATCAGCTTGCTTTTGATGATGGTATTTGGCTGGTACGTTCTAATGAGCCTTAAGCGCGGTGTGCATATGCTGCAAACAGCTTTTGCAAAGATCGCACAGGGCAACCTTAAGATAAATATCGGTCATACCACACAGGATGAATTTGGCCGGATGGCAAATTCGCTGGAGGAAACTGCGGAGCGTCTGATAATGATCGTTGCCAGCGTCAAGGCAGCGGCAGAAAAAGCGGTACAGTCTTCCGCTGTGCTTGCAGGCCAGGTTGAAAAGTTGATTGAACGCGATAAGCAGTTCAGTGGGAGACTGACCACAGTTGCAGCCAATATGGAGGAAATCACGGTTGCCAATTCGCTTGTGGCGGATACGGCTGCAAGCGCTGCCGACGCAGTCAACCGTAATGAGCAATTTGCCCGCAGCGGGGATTCAAATGTCGCGCAAAATATGGCTGTGATTGGCAATGTCGTCAAGACTGTCAATAGCTCGGCAAATATCGTCGGCCGGTTGAATCAATCTATCGGGAAAATTGGCCAAATCACGACCGTCATCAAGGAAATTGCCGAACAAACCAATCTGTTGGCGCTCAATGCCGCCATCGAAGCGGCGCGTGCAGGTGAACAGGGGCGGGGTTTTGCTGTTGTTGCGGATGAAGTCAGAAAGCTAGCCGAACGCACTGCATCAAGTACCAGGGAGATTTCAGGTGTGGTCGACTCGATTCAATCTGAAACCAGTGACGCGGTCAATGCGATGGGCAATATCGAGACCGAAGTGCAAAAAGGTGCCAGCTTGAGCCAGCTTACTGGCGAAGCCCTCGGAAAAATCGTGGAGGCGGCCAGTATGGCAACGACACTGGTCGGTAATATTGCGTCAAGCACAACTGAACAAGCTTCCGCGACCGAAGACGTGGCACGGAATCTGGAAGATATCTCGGCCATGCAGGAACAAAATGAAGCGGGCATCCAGGATGTGGGCAGAATGGCGGAGGAAGTCGCCAAAATTGCCGCTGAACTTCAGAATGTGGTTGGCCAGTTCAAGTACTGAGTGACCCTTGAACCAAGCGTGTCCGGAATACCGCGATAGATCAATTTACCTTCGAAGACTCAAGTTCACATCATTACCCCCCCGACCATGCAGGCTTATTTTTGGCCTGCAATTTTGGGGCGTTGGCACGATTCTTGGGATCATGGTTGCCGTTCAATTAGCCGGACTTCAATATCTTCGGGGGCAATGGGTGCGATGGTATGATGCCGGGCGTTAACAGCGGATAGTCAACGAACTGCATGAATCTACTCAAATCCCTTGCCACGATCAGCAGCTTGACGCTGGTTTCGCGCATACTGGCGTTTGTCCGGGATGTGCTGATCGCCAGGATATTCGGTGCGGGCATGGCGACCGATGCCTTTTTCGTCGCGTTCAAATTGCCCAATCTGCTGCGCCGGCTGTTTGCCGAGGGTGCGTTCTCGCAGGCATTCGTACCAATCTTCGGCGAGTACAAGAACCGCCGCGGGCATGAAGAGACCCAGTTGCTGGTCGACCATGTCACCACCATGCTGGCGATCATCCTGTTCGTGGTCACGCTGATCGGCATCATCGCCGCGCCCATCATTGTGTATATCAGCGCGCCCGGCTTCGCAAAGGATGCCGCGAAGTTCGACCTGACCGTGCAATTGCTGCGCATCACCACGCCTTACATCTTCTTCATCTCGCTGGTTGCGGTCGCGGCGGGCATACTCAACACCTATAACAAATTCTGGGTGCCGGCTTTCGCACCCATCCTGCTCAATATCTGCTTCATCAGCGCCGCGCTGTGGCTGGCGCCGTATTTTCATCCGCCCATCCTCGCGCTGGCATGGGCCGTATTTATCGCAGGCTTCGTGCAACTGGCGTTCCAGATCCCGTTCCTGAAAAAGATCGGCATGCTGCCCAGCATTCGCTTCAACTGGAATGACGCAGGCATGCGCCGCGTCATCAGGCAGATGGGTCCAGCGGTGTTCGGCGTGTCTATTGGCCAGATCAGCATGTTGATCAACACCATCTTCGCTTCGTTTTTGGTTGCCGGCAGCGTGTCCTGGCTGTATTACGCCGACCGGCTGATGGAGTTTCCCACCGGGATTCTGGGCGTGGCGCTGGGCTCAATCCTGTTGCCGTCGCTGTCCAAATGCCATGCAGACAGCAACACCGCGGAATATTCCAGGCTGCTGGATTGGGGCCTGCGCCTGACCGTGATGCTGACACTGCCTGCCGCGCTTGCGCTGGGCATGATTGCGGTGCCGCTGTTGTCGACGTTCTTTCAGCGCGGCGCGTTTCACGCGCACGATGTACTGATGACCAGTTATGCGCTGATCGGGTACAGCGTCGGTTTGGTCGGCATGATTCTGGTGAAGATACTTGCGCCGGGTTTCTATGCGCGCCAGGACATCAAGACACCGGTGAAGATCGGCATCGTCACGCTGTTGGCGACACAGACCATGAACGCACTGTTCATCGGCTGGATCCACCACGCCGGGCTGGCACTGTCGATCGGACTCGGCGCCTGCCTGAATTCCGCAATACTTTTCCATTATCTGCGCAAGCGCGGAATCTACCAACCAGAACGGGGCTGGGCGAAGTTCTTTCTCAAGGTATTGATCGCCCTGTCGGCGCTGGCGCTCACGCTGTGGTTCGGCATGGGCAGCGAACAAAGCTGGCTGACCGGTTCGGGTTGGTCGCGCGTCCTGCGCCTGGCTGTGCTGGTTACAGAAGGTGTTGTGGTTTACTTTGCCGTGCTGGGTGCGCTGGGTTTCCGGCCCGGGCATTTTTCCAGAAGGGCGGTGACCTGATGATTGGCTGCTGCAAAACAGGAGGTCGGCTCGACATGGATTTCGACGGACCGCAAAAATGAAAATCGTGCCCAGCCTTCCCCCGGTCGTTACTGCCGAGAAAGTTGAACTGGGCGTGGATGCATTGTCCCCTGTCAAGCCGGTCAAACCTGTACAGCCAGGCACTCCGCCGTATCAGGCGGAGCAACCGCGGGCGCATCCCAATGCATCGCCAGATAATGCAGCGCATGAGGAAAGGCGTCACGATGTTGAGATGCACGGGGAACGGCGTATCTACTGTCGCCGTATCGAGCAACGGCCCATGCTGGTGGAGTTGCGCTCGGGTTTCGATCGGCGCCGGCATAATCAGCGTGAAGACGACATCAAGGAACATGTAGATGAACAGGTTTGAATGACCTTTAAACGCAACGGCGCAGAGCCGATATTCATGCCCGGCCGTCTGTTGAGCTAGGGGATGAAGACCCTCCTGGATGGCAAGCTGATACCCTGACCTTGCTCCACATAGATTTTGATCAAGTCCGCATCGGTTGCGGTCCGCGCGAAGCTGGGATTGGAGATTCGACCGCGGCCGTCCCAAAACTGTACAAAATTCGGGCTGGTGTTATATACCGTGGGGTATTGATACCGTCCTGTTGCCAGCGATCACTCACCGGATATTGCAGGTTGTCGACACCGGCCTGGACCAGATTGAGGCGGGTGCCTGCATGTGAGAATGCAGGACCGGGACAGGCGTCCGGCGAAGAAGAGTTGCTTGCCTAACAGGCCTTTGCCAGATTGATCTCTTTGACCTGCTGGACGGGCTTGCCAGTAGCTGCCCAAGTGGTGGAAACGCTGGCCGCCAAGAGAACATCAGCAATTGTACGTATTTCCACAATCTTTCCTACCAGTTAAGGTAAATAACGGTTTGAAAGCTACTGACTGGGCATTGTCCATGTTAATTTTTAAAAATCTTTTTAATGCCATTTGCAACTACCAAACGCAAGGAGTTCAGCATGATGGCTATTTCTAGTTGAACTTCTTCGAGTCTAACCGTGACAAACATCTGCCCCGCGGGCGCTGAAACTTGTCACGATGTTGTTCAGTTCGGTGGCCGCCACCCGATCGAGGTTGTCATTCCTTTCGTGGTGTGTGTCGATTCACGGCCCGCAAACGACTGGTTTGGGGTGCTTGCAATCAAACCTAGTTATAGATAAAACTTATCAATAAAATATATACAATCAATTTGATAAATAGATGCTCGCGTCCTATGCTGGCCGTGCAATCTATGCCAAACAAACAATAAGGAGATAACCATGACAACCGAATCAAAGTGCCCGTTCAACCACGTTGCCGGCCTTGGCAGGACGAACCAGGACTGGTGGCCGAAACAGTTGCGGCTGGAACTGCTGCACCAGCATTCCTCGAAGTCCGACCCGATGGGCGAGGAGTTCAACTACGCAAGGAAATTCAAGAGCCTTGACTACAAGGCGCTGAAAAAGGACCTGGTCAAGCTGATGACCGACTCTCAAGAATGGTGGCCGGCGGACTTCGGCCACTATGGGCCGTTCTTCATCCGCATGGCCTGGCACGCCGCCGGTACCTACCGCGTCGATGACGGCCGCGGAGGCGCCGGCCGCGGCCAGCAGCGTTTCGCCCCGCTCAACAGCTGGCCCGACAACGTCAACCTCGACAAGGCGCGCCGCCTGCTGTGGCCGATCAAGCAGAAGTACGGCCAAGCCATCTCCTGGGCCGACCTGATCATTCTCACCGGCAACGTCGCGCTGGAGTCGATGGGTTTCAGGACCTTCGGCTTCGGCGGCGGCCGTGCGGACGTCTGGGAGCCGGACGAGGATGTGAACTGGGGTGATGAGCTCGCCTGGCTGGCCGCCGACATGCGCTTCAGTGGCGACCGCGATCTGCAGCCACCGTTCGGCGCCACCCACATGGGCCTTATTTACGTCAACCCGGAAGGCCCGAACGCCAGCGGCGATTACATGGCCGCCGCCAAAGACATCCGTGCCACCTTCGGCCGCATGGCGATGAACGACGAAGAGACCGTCGCCCTGATCGCGGGCGGCCATACCTTCGGCAAGTGCCATGGCGCCGTCCCGGAATCGCACAAAGGGCCGGAGCCGGAAGCCGCGCCAGTGGAAGCGCAGGGCTTGGGCTGGATGAGCGACTACGGCACGGGGCACGGCGGGGACACGATCTCCAGTGGCCTTGAGGTGACCTGGACCAAGACCCCGGCGCAGTGGAGCAACAACTTCCTCGAGAACCTGTTCAATTACGAATGGGAGTTGACCAAGTCGCCCGCCGGCGCCAAGCAATGGGTGGCCAAGAACGCGCCGGAGATCGTTCCCGACGCGCACGATCCGAAGAAGAAACACAAGCCGACCATGCTGACCACCGACCTGACGCTGCGCTTCGATCCGGAATTCGGGAAGATCTCGCGCAGGTTCCTCGACGACCCGCAGGCCTTTGCCGACGCCTTCGCGCGTGCCTGGTTCAAGCTGACCCACCGCGACATGGGCCCTCGCGCGCGCTATCTCGGACCGGAAGTTCCTGCCGAGGAGCTCATATGGCAGGACCCCATCCCCGCAGTCAACCACAAGTTGATCGACGAGAAGGACACTGCGTCGCTCAAGGCCAAGATCCTGGCGTCAGGGCTGTCGGTCCCGCAACTGGTTTCGACCGCATGGGCGTCGGCCTCCACGTTCCGTGGTTCCGACAAGCGTGGCGGTGCGAACGGCGCGCGCATCCGCTTGGCGCCGCAAAAGGACTGGGAAGTCAACCAGCCGGCCGAACTGGCGAAAGTGCTGAAGACGCTCGACGGCATCCAGAGCGAGTTCAACAAGTCGGCCTCCGGCGGCAAGAAGATCTCGCTCGCGGACACGATCGTTCTTGGCGGCTGCGCAGCCGTCGAGGCAGCAGCGAAGAAGGCCGGCGTTGAGGTGAAGGTTCCCTTCTCGCCGGGGCGCATGGATGCTTCGCAGGAGCAGACCGATGTGGAGGCGTTCGCGGTACTAGAGCCGATCGCGGACGGGTTCCGCAACTACGTCCGCAAGGGATGCGAGGGATCGGAGGCTGAGCTGCTGATCGACAAAGCTCAGTTGCTGACGCTGACGGCGCCCGAGATGACGGTCCTGATCGGCGGCATGCGCGCCCTGAATGCGAACGTCGGTCAGTCCAAGCACGGTGTTTTCACCAAGCGGTCCGAAACATTGACCAATGACTTCTTCATGAATCTGCTCGACATGAACACGAAGTGGCAGAAGTCCGCCACCTCCGAAGGCGTGCTGGAGGGGAGCGATCGTGCGACGGGCAAGCCGAAGTGGACGGGCACCATCGCTGATCTGGTGTTCGGTTCGAACGCCCAGCTCCGGGCTCTGGCCGAAGTCTATGCAAGTGCGGACGCGCAGGAAAAGTTCGTGCATGACTTCGTGGCGGCCTGGAACAAGGTGATGAACCTCGATCGCTTCGACGTTGCGTGATCTGAGAAGATAGTCGTTAGGTCTTAATACCGCGCAGCCTCTACCTGAACCGGGATAACCCGATGCAGGTAGAGGCTGCGCGTTTTTTATCACCGTTTGTGGACGGTTTCAGCCTGTCAAATCAAATTGCTCATACTCGGCGATCGATGCTTGCTTGCGAGCCATCGTTAAATATCAAATATGTGGATGGCCGTTTTTGTCATTAAGTGCAGATTCATCTTGCCGGGGCTATGATCGCCGCTTCAATGAGAGGGTCAAGTTGAACGTGGCCACCGGATCGTCACCCTGATTCGGAACGGTTGCAATCACAACGACTAACATTTCGACGCGCTCCCCCGATGCGGCGGCTTGCGCGACCAGTTTCGACATTTCCCATCCCTGCTCGCAGATAAAATCCACGTCGCCTTCGGCGCGCCTGTGAAACTCGGCGCTGAAGTTTCTGAATATCAGGGATATCTGCTCGGGCTGCTGTTTGATCAGATGCATGGCCAGCGCCCCGACCGAACAGTCCGCCCCGACACTGAGCGCGCCAAAATACATCGATCCGAGATGGTTTCTGGTTCTTCTTCGCAACGGGATTCTGACCACTACGCGCTGATTCGAAATCTCCATCACGGAAGGCCTGACGTACAGCATCATCGGTATGCTGGCGAATCCGAACACACGCAGACCCAGCGTGGCCAGTGTCCTTTCGGAGAATAATTTTCGTATCCAGTTCCTGATGGCAGCCCTCGCGAGATCATCGAAAAATCACCGCCCCATCGCGCAGATAGGCGCAAGGAAAATCAAACGGCTTGCTTGCATTCTCGCATACCTCATGGATGTACCCGGGACTGGGCCTTTGGCAGAGCGGGAATGCGGTGTTCCCGGCGCTAGCTGCGCAACGCTGGCGTAGTGTGCTATCTTTCGCCTCATCTGAACCGATGAAGCGATTGCTGATGCCATGAGTTTGTTTGCCTTGATTGCCGCGCTGTTGCTGGAACAGCTGCAACCCCTGTCTTCGCGCAAGTATCTGTATGGCTGGCTGTCCGCGTACGTGCTGTTTTTCCAGCATCAATTCAATGCCGGGCAGCGCAGGCACGGCATGATCGCCTGGCTGGTCGCAGTGCTGCCGCTGATGGCTGCAGTCATTGCGGTATATTGGCTGTTGTATCGGGTGCATCCGATCCTGGCCTGGGCGTTCAACGTGCTGATGTTGTACCTGACCATGGGGTTCCGCCAGTTCAGCCATTACTTCACCGACATACACCTGGCATTGCGTTCGGACCGGTTGGATGAAGCGCGCAGTCTGCTGTCGCGTTGGCGCGGTATACGGTCGCACGAGTTAAACGCCGAAGAAGTGGCGCGCGTGACGATCGAGCAGGCACTGATCGCGTCGCATCGCTACGTGTTCGGTGTGATCGCCTGGTTTGTGCTGTTCAGCGTGCTGGGATTGGGCGGGGCCGCGGGCGCATTGCTGTATCGCTTGGCATTGTTCCTGCGCACGCATTGGAGTGCCGGGGAGGACAGGGCGGAGGAAAACACGGTAGCGCAAGCATCGCAGGAGCTGTTTGACGAAGGTGAACAGTTGGACACCGGGCGCGACGAGTTTGGTGGCTTTGCACGAACTGCCTTCCATTATCTCGAATGGTTGCCAGTTCGCATGACTGCGATGACGTTTGCCATTGTCGGGGATTTTGAAGACACCATACATTGCTGGCGCACCCAAGCTTCAACGTGGCCGGACAGCGAAACGGGCATATTGCTGGCCAGCGGCGCAGGCGCATTGGGCGTGCGCCTGGGTATGCCGTTACAGGAAGGTGGTCTGCTGGAAGATAGGCCTGAATTGGGTACGGGTGACAATGCCGATACCGACTCGATGCAACGAGCGGTGGGACTGGTATGGCGTGCGGTCGTTCTGTGGCTGATCATGCTGCTGTTGCTTTCGATGGCCAGTTTGCTGGGTTAGCGTCCGCGAGTCGAATTTGATGCCTGTCGTCGGGTTATGCATTGAGCAACTGGCTGGTTTGGCGGGCATCATGTAATCAAACAAAAAGCAGAAAAGCAAAAGGGCGGTGGATTCCGCCCTTTTGCTTTTCTGCTCTTAGCCCTACTGCCGCCGCCGGACAATGCCGGCCGGACTGCGAACTAAAGGCTGGAAGCGAGCGCCGCGATCGTCACCGCCAAAGCGCTGAGCCAGCCGAGATTGCCGATGAATTTGGTGTCCTCCTCCGACAGCTTCTCCTTGTTTTTGATTTTGGTATTGATCCGTTCCAGTTCGGCCTGCAATTCTTTCAGGTTCTTTTGCTGGGCTTGCAACTCTTTCAGTTTTTCCTGTTGCACGATTCTCAAGTTCTTGGTGTCCAAATTTTCTGCCATGATAGCTCTCCTGAAAAATTATATTTGTTAAAGTCATCGTCCCTGCTCACCAAATCATACTACAACATCTGGACGAAACAACAGCGATAGCCTTATAAATTTCGTGTTTTTACATAGCAGTAAAAATCGTATATTTATCCACAAGATACAGGACCGTCGCGGGATTGCCGCAGGGACTGAATCCCGACTGAAATAATATGTTTTGTTCGGGTCGTCATCGAATGCGAGGCATGGTAATGTGCTTCGCGGAGATGCTCCGCAATCATTCCCGTTTTCGATCGCGTGAGTTTTTGCGGTGTCGTTTGAATAACAAGCGGCAGCGCGGCTGCCGTACAATGCAAAATATGCACATACAGCCATTTGCCGCGCTTACTCCCGATATCGTGCTGGATGCGTTGGACGGTATCGGCTTGCACGGCGATGGCCGTTTGCTTGCCCTCAACAGCTATGAGAACCGGGTCTACCAGGCAGGGATGGAAACCGGGCCGCCGTTGATCGCCAAATTCTATCGGCCGGAGCGCTGGTCAGACGCCGAAATCCTGGAAGAACACGCTTTTGTCGCGGCGCTGGCCGAGCGCGAAATTCCCGTCGTGCCCGCTTTGGAAATCAACGGCCGCACGCTGCATTCGTTCAACGGTTTCCGCTTTTCCGTGTTCATCAGACACGGCGGACGCGCGCCGGAACTGGACAACCGCGACACGCTCGAATGGATGGGACGCTTCATCGGACGTATCCATGCCGTCGGCGCATTGCAGCCGTACCGTTATCGTCCCGCGCTGGACATAGCGAGTTTCGGTATCGAACCGGGCGCGTATCTGCTGGAGCACAACTTCATTCCGGCAGAGCTGGCAGAGGTCTATCGCGGCGTGGTTGCGCAGGCGCTGGACGGAGTGAGGCGCTGTTACGATCGTGCCGGCACCGTGAAAAATATTCGCCTGCACGGCGATTGCCATGTCGGCAATGTGCTGTGGACCGATGCCGGTCCCCATTTCGTGGATTTCGACGACAGCCGCATGGGTCCGGCGATACAGGATCTGTGGATGCTGCTCTCCGGCGAGCGTGCTGAAATGGCGCGTCAGTTTTCCGATCTGATGGCGGGCTACGAGGATTTTTTTGATATCAGCTCCAGCGAGTTGCACCTGGTCGAAGCACTGCGCACCCTGCGGCTGATTCATTACGCCGCCTGGATCGCGCGGCGCTGGGATGATCCCGCCTTTACCGTCGCCTTTCCCTGGTTCAATACGCAGCGCTACTGGCAGGACCGCATCCTGGAATTGCGCGAGCAGATATCGCTGATGGATGAACCGCCGCTGTTGATCTAGGTAAAAACTGAATGACTGACGAAACCGAAATCATCATCGCCGCCACGCAACGCTGGCTGGAGAAAGCCGTTATCGGTCTCAACCTGTGTCCGTTCGCCAAGGCGGTGCATGTCAAAAGACAGATACGCTACGTGGTCAGCTCGGCTAAGACGCCGGAGGAGCTGCTGGAAGATCTGCTCGACGAATTGCGCATGCTGCAGGAGGCCGATCCTGACAAGATCGATACCACGCTGCTGATCCATCCCCATGTGCTCAACGATTTTCTGGACTTCAATGATTTTCTGGACACCGTCGATATCGCCGTGGCGGAGCCGGAGTTCAACGATGAATTTCAGGTCGCCAGCCTGCATCCCCAATATCAGTTTGCCGGCACGGCGCCGGACGACATCGAGAATTACACCAATCGTTCACCTTACCCGATGCTGCACCTGCTCCGCGAAGCAAGCGTGGACCGTGCCGTGTCTGCGTTCCCGGATGCGGACCAGATCGTCGACAAAAACATCGAGACGATGCAGAAGCTGGGGCACGAGGGGTGGAAGCGGCTGGGCGTGGATGTCAGGTAGGCTCCGGCAGCGTGGTTATCTGTGCGCCGAGATTTGCTGAAACAGCTCCAGCCTGCGCGCGTCGATATTTCCTTGCTCAACCGCATCGCGCAACGCACAGCCGGGTTCATGCGTGTGGTGGCAGTCGTGAAAGCGGCACTTTCCGAGATATTGCGCGAATTCCACGAAGCCCTGTTCTATGGCGCCGAAGCTCAGGTGGTGCAGGCCGAATGCCTGCACGCCGGGGCAGTCGATCAATCCGCTATCGGCATCGATCTGGTACAGCCGCGCGTGGGTGGTGGTGTGCTTCCCGGAATCCAGTACCGTCGAGATTTCGCGGGTGGCGGCCTGTGCACCGGGCAGCAGCGCGTTGATCAGCGTGGATTTCCCCATGCCGGACTGCCCGACCAGCACGCTGGTGTGGCCGTGCAGGAACGGGCGCAACGCGGATATATCCTGCTTTGCACTGAGTTCCAAGACGCGATAGCCGATTGCGGTATAGGCAGCGAGCCGCTTGCGCGCGGCTGAGGCGGCGGGCAGGTCCCGCTTGTTCAGCACGATCAGCACCTCGAGATTCTGGTCGAAAGCCGCGACCAGGCAGCGCGCCAGCAACTCGTCGCTGAAGGACGGTTCGGCGGCGACCACCACGATGATCTGCGTGACGTTTGCGGCGATGAGTTTTTCCCGGTAGGCATCCGAGCGGTGCAGCAGCGAACGGCGCGGTGCGATGCGCTCGATCACGCCTTGTTCGCCGGTGCCATCTCCGGCAGACGCGTCAGCGGTGCGCTTGATTTTCACGATATCGCCGCATGCCGCCTCGCTTTTCTTGCCGCGCGTCAGGCAGGCAATTTCGCTGCCGTCATCGAGGCGAACCAGGTACTGGCGGCCGAATGCGGCGGTTATTTGCCCCGATTCCAGTTCACCGGTGATATTGCGCTGGCTGCCTGGATGGGTTCCCGTCGTGCTGCTTGCACGGCCAGCGACGCTCACGCGTTGCCGCCTTGTCTTGCTTTCAAATTGAAATTGCGGCCGGGCATCAAATCCTGAACAGCGCGTCCACTTTGGCGGCACAGATGAAGTCGTTTTGCGACAGGCCGTGAACGGAATGTGTGGTGTACTCCACGCGGCAACTGTCATAGGTGATGGTAAGCTCGGGATGATGGTCTTCGGAGTGCGACAGCCACGCGACCGCATTCACGAACGCGATGGTCTGGTAATAGTCCTTGAAATGGTAAGCCCTGCTGATCAGGTGATCGTAGCGTTGCCAGCCCTCGATTTGCCGCATCAGGCCGTCGGCTTCCGTATTCGAGAGCGGCGGTGTCCCGGCTTTGCATGGCTTGCAGTGCATGGAGGTCAAGTCATTCGCTGTGCTCATGGCCGTGTCACTTGAATTTGTAGAATTTGTTGAGATAAGACGCGATGTCCTGCGTTTCCTGCGGCGTGAAGTGCGCGTTGACATTGCCGCTGCAGATGCCGATCTGCTGGATCAATCCCTCGGGGGTATTTCTGATGCGATTTGGGCGGGTGAAGATCTTGTTGCCATCTCCCCCCATGATCGAGTTATGGCACTGGTTGCAATTGTATTGCGCGAACAGCTTTTCGCCGGTCTGGGGATCGCCGTTCGGAAAAGGGTTGGCCGATGCCGCAGTGGCCGCACCCAGCAGCATCGCGGGGAAAATCAGGGTTGCGAATTTTTTCATCGAGGTCCTCCTTGTGGTGTATCAGGTTCAGGTTTGCGCGGATTGCAGATGGGAGATGCGCACCATGGCCGGTGGATGCGAATCGTAAAACTTCGAATAAAGCGGATCGGGCGTCAGTGTCGCCGCGTTGTCCTGGTACAGTTTGACCAGTGCGCTGACCAGGTCGGTCGCATCGGTCTGCCTGGCGGCATATGCATCGGCCTCGAATTCGTGTTTGCGCGAATAGGCGGACATGACGGGTCCGAGCAGGAAGCTGAATACCGGCAGCACCATGAAGAACAGCAACAGGGCGAGCGCGGTTGAGGGCGTGGTTACGCCCAGGCCTTGATAGAACCAGGTGGTTTGCATCAGCAGGCCAAGCAGCCACAGGAACACCAGGCTCAGCGCAAAGGTGGCGAAGATGCGCTTGACCACATGGTGGCGCTTGAAATGGCCCAGCTCATGCGCCAGCACCGCCTCGACCTCGTTGACGCTCAGGCGTTCCAGCAGGGTGTCGAAGAACACGATGCGTTTGGTTTTGCCGAAGCCGGTGAAGTAGGCGTTGCCGTGGGCGCTGCGCTTGGATCCGTCCATCACGAACAGTCCCTGCGCGGTAAAGCCGCAGCGCTTGAGCAGCGCTTCGATGCGCGCCTTCATCGCCTCGTCCTGCAAGGGCGAGAATTTGTTGAACAGCGGCGCGATGAACGAGGGGTAGATGAACAGGATCAGCAGATTGAATACCACCCAAACTCCCCACACATACAGCCACCAGTATGTCCCCATGCGTCCCATCAGCCACAGCACGCCGGACAGCAGCGGCAAGCCGAGGACAGCGCCGATCAGCATGCCTTTCAGCGCGTCCAGCAGATACAACCTGAAACTCATTTTGTTGAAGCCGAAGCGCGCCTCGATGACGAAGGTGCGATAGATATTGAACGGGGCTTCCAGCAGGGAATACAGCACCAGCACCGCGACGAGCGTGGCCACGCCCTGCGCGATCGGTGTGCTGAACCAGCCGTTGCACTTGTCAGCGATGAACTGTATGCCGCCGCCCAAGGTAAACGCCAGCAGCAAAGCGGTGTCAAACAGTGCGCCCAGCATGTCGAAGCGCGTTTTGGCCGATGTGTAGTCGGCCGCCTTTTGATGTTCGCCTATCCTGACGATTTCATGGAAGGCTTCGGGCACGGCAGCACGGTGCGAAGCGATATACGCCAGATGACGGCGGGCCAGCCAAAGTTTCGCCAGCGTGGTCGTCGTTACTGCGGCGATGAAGATCAAGGTGAATGTCATTGCAGTCATGGTAATCGTTATTTCAGTGTTTAAGCAGGCAGGGTTGTGACACAATATGCGCCACAGCGTTCCAATCCCGATTGCACGAATTATGGCACAAAACCAAAACTACCTTGTCTGGATAGACATGGAAATGACCGGCCTGGTGCCGGATACCGACCGAGTCATCGAGGTCGCGCTGGTGATCACCGACAACAATCTTGAAACGGTGGCTGAAGCGCCGGTGCTGGTCCTGCATCAACCCGACAGCGTGCTGGACGGCATGGATGCATGGAACAAATCCACCCACGCCAAATCCGGTCTGATCGACAAGGTGAAAGCGTCCACCCTGGATGAAGCGATGGTGGAAGCCCGGATGATCGAATTCCTTGCAGAATACGTGCCGATACGCACCTCTCCGATGTGCGGCAACTCGATCTGCCAGGACAGGCGGTTCCTGGCTCGCTGGATGCCGAAGCTGGAAGATTATTTTCATTACCGCAATCTCGACGTCAGCACCCTCAAGGAACTGGCCAAGCGCTGGAAGCCGGATATCGCCCAGGGGGTGAAGAAGCACGGCAAGCACGAGGCGCTGGCGGACATCTACGAGTCCATCAGCGAGATGAAGCATTATCGGGAGCACTTAATCAAACTGTGATGGTGTTATTTGCAGGTTAGCCGCCTGCGCATCATGCAACACGGAGGTAACATGACCAAGCCCAAGATCAACGACAATGCTCATGCAACCGCCCCAGCCGATAGCGAACAGGCGCTGGTGATCGAACGGCCGGATGGCTTTTACTGGCAGGACAAGCTGACTGGGAAGGAATATGGCCCGTTTCCCACCCTGCTTGAAGCGGAACAGGACATGGAAGGACAAAGCGAAAGCGGCTTTGAAGAAGGCGAATCGCTGGAGGACGCAGAGGAAGAGATCGGTATGTCCACCTGGATAGACCCGGAAACCGGCGAACCTGCCGAGGGGCTGACGCCTCACCTGAGTGACGAATAGCGAGCGACGAATAGCCCCGCCGTTTTCGGCGTTAGCGCTTCCAGCTGACGCGCAGCAAATTCTGGTCCGGGTTGTAGTGAAACTCCAGTTCGCCCTGATAAGCGTGGTGCAATGCTTCACCGATGCCGCGCGCCAGATGAATGTCTGTCGTGGTCACCAGCGTGCCTTGTTTCGTCTTCTCGATGGCCATGATGCGCTGCATCGGGTGTTCGGCCTTTTCCCGGGTTTCCCTATGCTGTATCAGTTGCCTGATCTCCTGCTCGTGGCTGGAGAAAAAATCTCCGGCCAGCGTCACATAACCTGCCGGGAAATGATCGCGTGCGCGATGACAGGCCGGACAGGTTGTCAGATGCGCGTCCGTGGGTTTCTGCAACCACTGCCAGCGCCCGGATTGGAAAACTGCGCCGCAGTCCTGACAGACGGCAGGTTCGGATAGTTTGCCCGTCGCTTTATAATAGCTGTCCATCACGGTTTCCAGCGGAAGCCGGTCGCGACGGATGGGGTGAAAGCCTGCAGGGTGTGATTGATTTACCATGATAACCTCGCGATATCTGCGGTCCCCGCCCCGCCGGGACGTGAACCGCAGGTGTTTTGTTTTATGTCACTGAGACAGTGATCGCCTTGTTGTTCTTGGCCTGAGTCGACTTGGGCAGCGTGACATTGAGCATGCCGTCCTTGAATTCGGCCTTGACCGCGGCTTCATCGACATTATCCGGCAAACGGAAGCTCCGCATGAAACTCCCGTAGAAACGCTCGATGCGGTGGAACCGCTTGTCCTTTTCCTCTTTCTCCTGCTTGCGCTCGCCGCTTATCGTGAGCATCCCGTCTTCGATATTGACCTTGACGTCTTCCTTGTTCACGCCCGGAATCTCGCCCTTGATCAGATACGCCGTATCGGTCTCGCTGATGTCAACCCTGGGCGCCCAGTCGGCCGTGGCCAGCAATTCGCGGCTTGGTTCGGCGCGCGCCGGGAATCTCCCGAATATGCGATTCAGCTGTTTTAAAACATCTTCCAATTCCACGAATGGATCCCATTTCACCAAGTTCATGATCGTTCTCCAATATAAAAGTTGAAATTCATCTATTTGTCCAGCATTGCAACATACGCCGCCCGTATAAGCAATATGGACATGGAAAGCAAAAATTCAAGAGAGTTCATATATTAAAAATTGACTCGGGAATTGAAATCGTGCACAGCGTAAAAAGCGCGTCCGTATATCCGGTTGCGGGAAAAAATTCAAAACGCAGGGATCAGGATAAGGTCGGCGGGATGCGCGAAGTGTCGGGCAACTGCTGCAGCTCGATATCGGCTTCCCATAATCGGGAAATCACCATGCGGGTGGCTTCCGACCTGGCGCTGCTCCAGAATCGGACATTGCCGGGACGGGTTTCGGCCGACAGCAGGCCGGTGCTGGTCAATCGCCGGCGCAGCTCGCGGGCAATAGCGGGGGAGGGATCGATGATCGCGACCCCGGCTCCGGCGATTTCACGGATCAGGGGGGCGAGGAACGGGTAGTGCGTGCAGCCAAGCACGATCGTATCAGCATGCTGTTCCACCAAAGGCCGTACATAGCGTTCGATTAATGCTCGGGTTTCATCGCCTGACAGCTTGCCCGCTTCCACTTGCTCAACCATTCCCGGGCAGGCTTGCATCAGGATCTTCACCTCTGAACCAAAGCGCTCGTGCAGTTTGGCGAAATTGTCGCTGGCGATCGTCCTGCTGGTCGCCAGTACCCCGATCACGCCGGATCGGGTGTGCGCTGCGGCCGGCTTGACGGCGGGCTCCATTGCAACGATGGGCACCTGGAATCGCGCGCGCAGTGCTTTGATCGCCACGCCGGTTGCGGTATTGCAAGCGACGACCAGGGCCTTGGCATGCTGGCTCACCAGGAATTCGGCAATCGCGAGCGATCTTTCCTCTATTAATGCTGCTGACTTGTCGCCGTAAGGCGCATGGCCGGAATCGGCCACATACAGCAGGTCTTCACCCGGCAGTTCGCGGCAGATTTCCTGCAGTATCGCCAATCCGCCCACGCCGGAATCGAAGACGCCGATGGGGTCGGCAGCGTTATATTCGGTTTGCATCTGTTAACCCGGATGTGCGGTTCAGCGCACCCGCCGGTGCCCCGGCTTCGGGTGCTCGGGTTCATGGTGTCCGGAAACCTGGCAGGCGCGACGATAGGCGAGCAGGGTGCGCTGGGCATTCCCCAGCACGGTGTCTCGCGGATAGCTCCCGTTCTGATCCGCTAATCCGGCAGGGTATCCGGTGAGCAATTCGATGCCTTCGCTCGCATGCTCGGCAGTGTAAATGCGAAACCGGCCCTGTTCCACCGCTTCGACGACATTGCGCTCCAGCATCAGATGGCGGCGATTGCGGTGCGGGATCAGCACGCCCTGGCTGCCGTCCAGACCGGCTGCCGAGCAAATTCGAAAGTAACCTTCGATCTTTTCATTGATGCCGCCCACCGGCAATACTTCACCGTGCTGATTGACGGCCCCGGTTACCGCGATGCTCTGCTTGAGCGGCAGGCCGGACAGGGAAGAGAGCAATACATAAAGTTCGGCGCAGGAAGCAGAGTCCCCTTCCACGCCGTGGTATTCCTGTTCGAACACGATGGAAGCATTCAGTGCGAGCGGCGCGTTATGGACAAACATCGCGGACAGGTAGTTTTGCAAAATCAGCACGCCCTTGTCGTGGATCGGTCCCGACATCTCTACCTCGCGCTCGATGTTGACCAACCCTTCCTCGCCGGCAAAGGTGCGCGCCGTGACACGCACCGGGAAACCGAAGCGGTAATCCCCCAGATCGATCTGGGTCAGCGCGTTGAGCTGGCCGGTTCGTTCTCCGCGTAGCGCGATCAGCACATCGCCTTCGACGATGGATTGCCGCATGCGCTGGTCGGGGTAATCGTGGCGCAAGGTGCGCGCATGGATTGCCCCCTCGACATCCCGCGCTTCTACCACGGGCCGCCGGATACCGCCGGTTGACCCGGCCGAACTGGCATCACGATCGCTGCACAGTGCGGCACTTTCCATCACGAGTGCCTCGGTCTCGGCAAAGATCGCGCTGTGGCGCGACTGGTCGTCCACTTTGCGATGCCCGTCCTCCAGCAGGCGCGCGACGGCCGCGGCGGTAAAATGCGGCAGCCCCAGATCCCGGCAGGTATGGGCGACGAAAATGGCCGAGGCACGGCGGGTCTCGTCGTTCGATATAAAGCTTTCGGCAAAATCCACCTTGACCCGGAAACGCCGCGCGAATTCCGGGTCGCCCTCCTGCAATTCGTAATATTGTTCGCGCGAGGCGATCAGGATGATCTTGGCCTCGATATCGACCGCCTCGGGAACCAGTGAAACAGCAGCGATCGGCGCGAAGGCCGTTCCCGGTTCTTCGATCTGCAGCCTGCCGCTGCGCAGAAAACGCCGCAGTTTTTCCCATACTTGGCCGTCGGCCAGCAGGTCGCGCATATGCAGCATCAGGAATCCGCCGTGCGCACGGTGCAGGCTGCCGGCGCGTATCCGGGAAAAATCGGTCATGAGCACATCGTTTTCCGACTGGTATTCGATGCTGCCGAACAGCGATCGGAACAGCGGATTGTCCTCGATGATCACCGGCGCACCATGCAGCCCGTCGTTGTCCACCACCAGGTTGACGCGGTAACGCGACAATACGGTATTCAGCGACTCGCGGCGTGTTTCCTCGTCGCTATCGGAAACCTCGAACAATTCGAGATTTTCCAGCACGTCATGCTCGACCTGGTCGAGATAGGCGGCGAGCTTGACCGCATCCTTGATCTGTTTTTTCAGGCCGGCACGGATCTCCTGCAACTCATGATCCAGCAATGGCTTGACCACTTGGCGTCGCAACGTTGCCAGCGCCTCGTTCTTCACCCGCTCCAGCGGCCGGGTCTTTTCGAAGTAGCGGTTGATCTCCGCGCGCAATTCCTGTTCGGCCAGCGCGATCTGTGCGCGGCGTTCCTTCGGCAATGCAAGCACTTCGTCCTCGGTATAGGCGCGCCCCTTTTTTCCGATCAGAGTGAACAATATGTGCCCGGTCTCGCGGTGCATCGTGAAACTTCGCGCCTCGGCAAAGGCCTCGAGCCCGGCATAGGCCTTGGCTTCCTCGGTCTTGTAGGTTTTTTCAATGCGCTCGCTTTCGGCCTTGAAATCCTGACCGTCCAGATGTCGGGGTATCTCCGTCTGCAGCGATTTTGTCATTCGTGCCATGAATTGACGAAGCAATCGGCCCTGCCCCGCGGGGAGGCGCAACGCGCGCGGCCGCTCAGGCGCATCGAAATTGTGCAGATAGCACAGGTCGGGCGGCACGGATTTCCCAGCGGCGGCGGCCTGCATCGCCTGTCTGAGCAGCGATGAACGCCCGCTGCCGACTTCGCCCAGCACGAGCAGGTTGTAGTCCGGCTGGTCCATCGCGAGCCCGAAGCGCGCGGCTGCTTCCGCGCGATCCTGCCCGATCCAGGGCAAGGCCTGTTCTACCAATTCGGAGGTATCGGCAAACCCGAGCGTATCGGGCGCGATGGTCAGGCGAAGTTCGGCCGGGGTCAGGTTGGAAAGGGACATGTTGAATTCATATTCATACTAAGGATTTCACCAATTGTAACCATTAACCCGGCGCATTAATGCTTGCCCGGATTTTTTGCGGCGGCCGCAACCAGTGCGGCCATGCCGGCTGCATCGCGCAGGCCGCTGTTGCCCAGGCCTGCGATGACACCGGACAGATTTTGTGCCGGCTGATTCTGGCTCACTTTCCATTTGCCGGACATTCTGGTGATGACGATCTCGAAGCCGACGATGGTGGCCTGCAGTTTTTCGATGTAATCGCGCGGCGCGTCGGCTACCGACCATGGATGGGCAAAGCCGGCTTCATTTTGATCGGTGAGCGCGTCGAGCTGGGCACGTAACCAGCCTGCATCGTCGAAGATGCGCAGCGTGCCATAGGCATGCACGACAGCGTAATTCCAGGTGGGCACGACCTTGCCGGTCTCCTGTTTGGTGGCATACCACGACGGGGTGATATAGCTGTCCGGCCTGTGGAATATCGCCAGCACCTCCGTGTCCGGTGAAAAATCGCGCCACATCGGATTCGCGCGCGCAACGTGGCCGCGCAGGGTGCCGAACGGCGCAGGCGCATCCGCGAGGTGCAGCGGGATGTGGTTTGCAGCAAGTCCGCCGGAGGTCAGCGTGACCAGGGTTGCCAGCGGTCGCGCGCGCATCAGTTCGTGCATGACCTCGATGCGCGGTTCTTCAAAATGATGGGGTATATACATGGGCGCAAGGTTCCAATTGAGCGGTCATTATCGATTGAGAGAAACAGCAGGTTTCGAGATATAGGCCGGACACGCGATACGAAGTGATCAGGCTGAAGAGAGCCGCTCAGTCGGCGGCCTGCTCCGGTGCTGCATCACCTCTTGCCAAACGCACCACGATGTTGTTGGTCATCACGCTGTTGGGCACAAGAATCTCGTTTCGCTCGGCATCGCGCAGTATCGTATATCCCAGCGAAAGCATTTCCACCGTGGCAGTCACCAAGCCCTTGGGTGTATTCAGTTGAACACTGTCGCCGATCCGGATCGGACGGTAAAGCACCAGCGACAAGCCTGCAATCAGATTTGCCAGGGTATTCTGCGCTGCCAGTCCCAATACCACCGAAACGACGCTGACTCCAGCAAGCAGAGCGGTGCCGAGGGAGCGCAGCTCTGGAACAAGGTGCGCATACAAAACAAAGCCGATCAGGTAAGCAAGGACTTGCACAAGTGCACTGGCAAAGGCAAGACCGGTCGCATCCGACAAATGTGTTTCGATCCGTTTCGCAGCCTTTCTGACGATGGCCGCGACTGCGCTGGCAGCGATAAAAAACACGATCGCGAAGATCAACGCCCCGACTAGTGTTTGCGGGTCGAGCAGGTTGCTCTTCGCGGTGTCAAATAAAGGGATCATGATTTGCCGGTTTCGCGCCGGCCGAGAAAAGTGTACGGGCCGCCAGCATTGGGCGCTACTGAACCGGGAACAAGATCAACATGCGTATTCATCACGAAGCAATCGCTCACTTCTTCGCTCCCATCGCCAGTGCGCGCAGCCTGCCCTTTTCAAGGTCTGCCGCATTCGGTTCGGCCAGCCAGCCGTGCAAATTGTCCATCACCAGTTCGGTGAGCGCGTGCATCCAGTCGTTGCGTTCATTCAGACAGGGGATGTAATGGTATTCACCCCCGCCCGCTTGCAGGAAATCTTCCTTTCCTTCCATTGCGATCTCTTCCAGGGTTTCCAGGCAATCGGCGACGAAGCCGGGACAGACCACGTCTACGCGCCTGGTCTTTTGCTTGCCCAGTTCCTTGAGCGTGGCGGAGGTGTAGGGCTTGAGCCATTCCGTTTTGCCAAAGCGCGACTGGAAGCTGACTGTGTATTGCCCGGATTGCAGGCCGAGTTCCTGAGCCAGCAGGCGTCCGGTTTTGTGGCACTCGCAATGGTAGGGATCGCCCTTGTCCAATGAGAATTGCGGCAGGCCGTGGAAGCTCATCACAAGTTTTTCCGGGCGGCCGTTCTTCATCCAGTAGTCATTGATGTTGTTCGCCAGCGCCTTGATGTAGCCGGCATTGTCGTGGAAATTCCTGATGGTGCGCAGCGCGGGGGCGTTGCGCATATGCAGCACTTCCCTGAACACGCTGTCGAAGGCGGTGCCGGTGCTGCTGGCGGCATATTGCGGATACATCGGCACCACCAGGATGCGCTGGCAGTTCTGTTGCTTGAGCTTGCGCAGCACGCTTTGTATCGAGGCATTGCCATAACGCATCGCGTAGTCCACCACGAAGGGTGCCTTGGTGCGCTGGCCCAGGTAGCCTTGCAGCAGCACCGTTTGCTTTGCGGTGTGAACGCGCAAAGGCGAGCCTTCGGGCATCCAGATCGTGGCATATTTTGCGGCGGATTTTTTCGGGCGCGTGTTGAGAATGATGCCGTTCAGGATCAGCCACCAGATCGCCCGGGGGATTTCCACCACGCGCGGGTCGCTGAGGAATTCTTTCAGGTAGGGACGCACCGCCTTGGCAGTGGGCGCATCGGGTGTGCCGAGGTTGACCAGCAGGATGCCGGTCTTGGCGGGTGTGCCGTGCGCAAAATCGGGTTCGGTCTGGTAGCTCATGGTGGATTCGCTTGAAGTTGCCGGGTTCAGTGCTGGGAAAGCGCGTTGCCGAGCAGGCGCGCGGTGATATCCACGATGGGAATGACATGTTCATAGTCCATGCGTTTCGGGCCGACCACCGCGAGCGTGCCGACGATCTGGCCGTCGGCAGCGTAGGGGGCGGTGATCACGCTGCATTCATCCAGCGAGGCCAAACCGGATTCGCTGCCGACAAAGATGTGGATGCCCTGTCCGCGGCGGCCGGCTTCGAGCAGCTGCAGCAGCTCGGTCTTTTTCTCGAACAGGTTGAACAGCCCGCGCAGGCGGTTCATGTCGGCGGAAAGATCCTCGACATCCAGCAGGTTGTGCTCGCCGCTGATGACGTAGTCACCGGCCTGTTTTGCTTCCGCCGCATCGCCGGCGGCCAGTGCGGCGGCCATCAGCGCGCTCATGTCCTGGTGCAGCTGACGCAATTCGCCGCGCAGCCGGTCGCGGATCTGCGAAAAGCTGCAGCCGATGTAATTCTGGTTCAGGAAGTTGCCCGCCTCGGTGAGCTGCGACTGGGTGTAGTCGCGATCCAGCAACAGCACGCGGTTTTCGACCTCGCCGTCCGGCATCACGATGATCAGCAGCACCCGCTTTTCGCCCAGGCGCAGGAATTCGATCTGGCGCACCGTGATCGCGTTGCGTTTCACCGTGGCGACCACGCCGGCGAAATGGGTCAGCTCGGAGAGTATGTTCGAGGCCTGCGCGATCAGCCGCGATGGATTGTCCGGCTGCAGCTTGTGTTCCATCTGGCGCACGCGCGCGCTGTCCAGCGGTTTGGTGACCAGCATGGTGTCGATGAACAAGCGATAGGCCAATGCGGTCGGGATGCGCCCGGCCGAGGTGTGCGGGCTGCTGACCAGGCCGATGTCTTCCAGTTCGGACATTACGTTGCGGATGGTCGCCGAACTGACTTCCAGTCCGGAATGCTGCAGCAGCGCGCGCGAACCGACCGGCTGGCCATCGCTGATATAGCGTTCCACCAGGGTCTTGAGCAGGATTTGGGCGCGTTCGTTGAGCATGGGTGGATTCTACCATCGGCAGGGCGATGCTCAACCGGCTTTAACAGCTTCCTCGATTTCCGGGATTGCTGTTTGGGGCAATTAGCGCGAGGTCGGCAAGCGATTTGGTTCATGGCCTGAGATGAATTTACAAAGTGAATCATCATCGGCTAACATCGCAGGTTGCGTTCATGGCATCAGTTTTTTCAACCACGCTGCGTTTAAACAAGGAGTAATGGATGTTGCGCAAGTTTCTTTCATTTAGTCTGGCATTTAGTCTGGTAATCGTATCCTGCAGTCTGGCGAGTGCGGCTTTCGCGGAAACCCCCGGCGACGTGCTTGCCGCAATAAAGATCGAGGCGTCGGCGACGCCGGGCTTTCAGGGGTTCTCGGCCGCGCGCGGTGAGAGCTTCTTCAAGACCAAACATTTGCATGATCTGAGTTGCTCCTCATGCCATACCGACAATCCCGCTGCCGAGGGCAAGCATGCCGAGACCGGCAAGCTGATCAAGCCGCTTGCGCCGGCCGCGAATGAGGAGCGGTTCACCGACATGAAAAAAGTGAAGAAGTGGTTCAAGCGCAACTGCAACGATGTGCTCGACCGGGAGTGCACGGCCCAGGAACAGGGCGATGTGCTCGCATACCTGCTGACCGTGCACAAATAAGCCGCGGCTTTTTCATGCTGGGTGCAGAGCAGCTGCTTTTAGCGAGAGGAATTTAATTTGATGAGTACCAGGCAGAGAGAACCATCATGATCCGGCGTATTCTGGTTTGGGACGTGCCCACGCGGGTATTTCACTGGCTGCAGGCCTTGTCCTTCGGGGGCGCCTACCTGCTGGCATTTTCGGAGCGCTTTCGCGACTATCACGATGCGCTGGGCTTCATCCTGCTGGGTTTGCTGGTGTTTCGGCTGCTGTGGGGATTTGCCGGCACCGCCTATGCGCGGTTCAGTTCATTCCTGTTCAAGCCGCGCGAAATCATGGGTTATCTGCGGGCGATGACCAAAGGCAAGCCGTTACATTACCTGGGTCACAACCCGGTGGGAAGCGTGTCGGTCTGGTTGCTGATCGCGCTGGGATTGTTCATTTGCGTGACCGGGGTGATGTCGCTCAAGGATGACGCGAGCGATCGGGTTGTCGATCTGCACGGGCTGGCGACAAAAATCATGCTGGGCGTGATTTTCCTGCACCTGGCCGGCGTGCTGCTGAGCAGCATCCTGCATCGCGAAAATCTGGTGCGCGCGATGATCACCGGTTACAAGACTGCAGAGTCGGATCAGGGTATCCAGCGTTCTTATCAATGGCTGGGCGTGTTGATGGTCATCGCGGTGGTCGTGTTCTGGTTCGCCTATGTGAAAAAGCCGCTGGGCTGAAGCCGGGCATGCGATATGCCGTGCAGTGGAATCGCAGTCAGTTTGAGGGGATGCGTATGGGGTTGAGTTTCAAGGTCTTGAATATTGCCGTCGGTATCTGTCTGGCGATTTCGCCGGGAGTGGTGTACGCGGACGATACGGCGGGGAATATTGTGTTGCCGACCGCCGCAAGTTTTTATACCGATGATTTCCAGTCGTTGAAGTCACCATCATTTGATTCCAACGCCTATCTGCTGGCCGCGAATGAAGGCGGTGCCGTCCAGAAGCAGGCGGACGCAACTCCTGCGGCGGAATTCAAGCCTCCGCTGATGTCGGGCAGAAAGGCCCATGAATATCTGGGCTTGGGAACACTGGCTTTGTTCGGCTTGACGGCAATCACCGCACCGGACGATGAAAGGAACAACACGCAGCCGCAGAACTCGGGCACTCACCACTCGCTCGGCCGTGCGACGGCAGCGATGGCTGCTGCAACGGTGGTGACCGGGCTGTTGTTCCACTGGGATGACTTCCATTTTGAGGACGGCTTTGCCGACCCGGACAATCTGCATGTGATGCTGGCGGGCGCGGGCGCGCTGGCCATGCTTTACGCGGTTTCGGTAGCGCCGGCCCACAACCATTCCAGCGCGGGAATTGCAGGCGGTGCCGCGATGATAGTCGCGGTGAAATTGACCTGGTAACGGGGTGAAATGATGCAAACGAAATGGAAAGCCGCCGCGTTGTTGGCCATTGCCCTGTCAGCGAGTTGCGCCTGCGCCGGAGCGGAACAAAATTATTTTGGAGAGGACTTTGTGTACTGGCTGCTGAATTTTCAGCGCCAAAACAACGTCAAGCCGGTCACCGACAAGGCCTATCTGGAAGAGTGCGGGGCATGTCACTTTGCCTATCAGCCCGGGTTGCTGCCGGCAAAATCCTGGGAAGCACTGCTCAACGACCAGGCATTGCGCAATCATTTCGGGGTGAATGCCGAGCTTGACGATGACACGCTGAAAGATATCCGCGCTTACGCGATCAGCAATTCGGCGGAAAAGTCCTGGTACAAAAGGTCGCGCAAGATCGCCGCGGCCACCGCCCAGGGCCCGGCACCGCTGCGGATCACCGAGCTGCGCTATATTGCCCGCACGCATCACAAGATCCCGGAGAAAATGACCCGGGGCAACAAGGATGTCAAGTCGCTGAGTTTCTGCGACAAGTGCCACACCCAGGCCGCGAAGGGCATCTATGACGCGGATACCGTGAATATTCCGAATTATCCGAACTGGGATGGCTGGTTCAACAAGTAGTCCGGTCTGAAATTATGGTCAGGTCTTGCGCTTGGTGGTTAACTCGGTCAATTCGAGTTCGCTGAATCCCGCCGCGCGGCGCGCTTCCAGATTGAACGGGCCGCGCATTGCCGGAGCCCGGTATTCCGCTGCGAGGCGCGCATAACTGGCGACCGGTTCAAGGCTGCGCTGTTCGCACAGCCAGTTGTACCAGCGATTGCCGATCGCGACATGGCCGATCTCGTCATCCAGGATGATATCCAGGATCGCGGCCGCGGCGGTGTCCCCGGCCTGCGCAAGCTTCGCGCGAACCTGCGGGGTCGCATCCAGCCCCCGCGCTTCCAGCGTGCGCGGGACCAGCGCGATGCGCGCGGGGATGTCATGCCGGGTTCTTGCGGCCATGTCCCACAGGCTGTTGTGCGCGGGGAAATCGCCGTATGCGTATCCCAGGCCTTGCAGGTGCCAGTTCAGCAGCGAGAAATGCAGCGCCTCTTCATCTGCCACCTTCAGCCAGTCGGCATAGTATTCTCGCGGCATGCCGGCGAACCGCCAGACCGCATCGAGCGCCAGGTTGATCGCGTTGAACTCGATATGCGCGAGCGCGTGGATCAGGATCGCGCGGCCTTCCGGTGTGATCATCGAGCGGCGCCTGACCGAGAGCGGCGGCACCAGTTCAGGCTTGTCCGGCCTGCCGGGAATGGGATGCTGCGCGATCAATGCCGCACGGCTGTCCAGTTCGACTTCATCGGAACGCCAGGCGAGCGCCAGCCGCCGTACCCCTTCGGACTTGCGGACGGGATCGCACTCTGCAAGCCAGAAAAGTGCCGCACTGCGCAATTCCCGATGGGTGAGCAATTCTGCCGGCATGGAGTCGTCCCGATCTGGCACTGGTATTTTCAAGTTCGGTTCCGGCGCTTCGTGATTGGAAAGTGTCAAGGTTGTTTATACCATCCATTGCCAGACTTATCATTGTAGCGGCGATGTGATTTAATCGGATCCGTCATCCGTTCTCGCCGGCGTAAATCTTCAGGAGCAGAATGCGATTAATCACCTTTTCCCGTTTGCTTGCGGTTGTCCTGTTCTTTGCCGCGACAGCTTGCACCGCCGAATCCGCCGATGGGAGCAAGCAGCGCATGGGCAGCGGCGACCCGGTTGCCGGCCAGACCGAATCCGTGCTTTGCCAGGGTTGTCATGGCGCGGAAGGCATCAGTTTCGTGGACCTGATTCCCGATCTTGCCGGGCAGCAGGCACCTTATATCGCAAAGCAACTGCGGGATTTCCAGTTCGGTGCGCGCACGCACCAGGTCATGAGCCCCATATCCAAGACGATCGGTGACCCCGACCTGGCAGATATCGCGTCCTATTTTGCCAGCCTGAAGAAAACGCAGGGGGACGGAAGCGGTGGCAATCCGGTCGCGGCAAAACTGTTCCTGAAAGGCGACCCGGCCAGAGGCATCCCGGCATGCGCAAGCTGCCACGGGGCAAACGGCAAGGCACCGGTCATCGCGACCTATCCGGTCATCGGCGAACAGCACCAGGCATACCTTCGCATTCAGTTGCTGCACTGGCGCAGCGGCGATCGCAGCAACAGCCCGGACGGCGTGATGAACAGGGCTGCAAAAAACCTGAGCGACGGCGAGATCGACGCGCTGGCGGATTATCTCTCCGGTTTATAGCCGGCCCGGATTGCAGCGGCACAGCATTCTTGCGCGGTATGGTTTGCGGTGTTCCCGGCATGCCTGTTCGATCGGGTGCCAGCTTTGTCATTGCATGTGCGATGTGGTTTAATCGCTCCCATGAAATTCCCCTTCCAGAACGTCGCGCTGATCGGCAAACACAATGCTCCGGAAATTGCCGTGCCATTGTCCCGTTTGGCCGGGTTTCTGACATCCAGGGGATTGACCGTGGTGGTGGACAGCCTGACTGCCGTACATCTCAAGGATAGCCCCTATCAGGCGATGACCCTGGATGAGATGGGCCGCGCGGTGGACCTGGCGATCGTGCTGGGCGGCGATGGCACCATGCTGAATATCGCGCGCACACTGTCGCCGTGCAACATTCCGCTGGTCGGGGTGAATCAGGGGCGGCTCGGATTCCTGACCGATCTCACGCTGGATAACATGCAGGACACCATTGCGGCGATGCTGGAAGGCAAGTTCATCACCGAACAGCGCCTGCTGATCACCGCGCGGGTGTTGCGCGACGATGTGGAGATATTCAGGGCCTCGGCATTCAACGAGGTGGTGGTGCACCGCAACAATATCGGGAGCATGATCGAGTTCGAGGTGCGCATCGACAACGAATACCTATACAACCAGCGCGCCGACGGGCTGATCATTGCGACGCCCACCGGCTCGACCGCCTATGCGATGTCCTCGGGCGGACCGATATTGCACCCCGGGCTTGATGTGCTGGAACTAGTTCCGGTCTGTCCGCACACCCTGAGCAACCGGCCGCTGGTGGTGAAGAGTTCGTCGGAAATCGAAATATTGCTGCATCGTACCGGCGACATGAGCGTGCGTTACGACAGCCACACCAGCTATGAATTGCAGCTGCACGACAAGATCATCGTCACGCGCCATCCCGACACGGCCTGCCTGCTGCATCCGGCGGGGCACAGCTACTACCACACCCTGCGCGAGAAGCTGCTCTGGAACCAGACGCTATGATGCAACCCACTGTGCGGTCAACCTGATGGAACTACTAGCCATTCCACTAGGTTGCCAGAAAACGGCAACCAAGTGTCTGGTTATGCGGCGTTGCGTGCTCACTTGCCCCTCGCCTACCAGACGCGGTATGTGGCTCCGACATAACCCAAGGGTTAGTCTCCACCGAAACCACGGGTTTTCTCGTTGCGCGTTGCGCGGCTCCTTGCTGACAACTCCGCATCGGCTTCAGCCGATAGCGGATTGCGTAACTTTGTTGCATCTTGACCTGCTCGTGACCGTTGCCGAAGCGAAGCCATGCTGAAATTTCTTGCCATCCGCGATTTCGTGATCGTCTCCTCGCTGGAGCTGGATTTCGCTCCGGGTTTTACCGTCCTGACCGGCGAGACCGGCGCGGGCAAGTCCATCCTGATCGACGCACTGTCGCTGGCACTCGGCGAACGCGGTGATGCGGCCATGGTGCGCAACGGTTGCGAGCGCGCCGAAATTGCCGCCGAGTTCGACGTGAGCGCGATGCAACCGGTGCAGAACTGGCTGCGCGAACAGGACCTGGAGGGCGATGCCGGCGTGTGCCTGCTGCGCCGCGTGCTGGATGCGGGCGGGCGTTCGCGCGGCTTCATCAATGGACGCAGCGCCACCCTGCAGCAGATGCGTGCAGCGGGAGACCAGTTGCTCGATATTCACGGTCAGAACACACATCAATCGCTGCTGCGGGCCGATGCCCAGCGCGCGTTGCTCGATGGCTATGCGGGCATGACGGCGGCCGCCGGGCAGGTCGCCGCGCTGTATCAGGATTGGCAGGCATTGCGCCGCCGCCGCATCACCCTGAGCGAGAATGCCGAAGCGGTGGCCGCCGAGCGCGAGCTGCTGCAATTTCAGCGCACCGAGCTGGAGGGTCTCGGATTTGACGCGTCGGACTGGAAGGCGGTGCAGGAGGATCATGCGCGGCTGGCCCATGCCGCGGGCCTGCTGGAGACCGCGGCATTCGGCATCGAGACGCTGAGCGAAGCGGATAACGCCTGCCTGGCGCAACTCAATGCACTGGCGTTGCGTTTGCGCGACGGGATGGCGCACGATGCCAGCCTCGGGGAAACGCTGCAGATGCTGGAG
This sequence comes from Gallionella sp., assembly GCA_049684555.1. GTDB lineage: Bacteria > Pseudomonadota > Gammaproteobacteria > Burkholderiales > Gallionellaceae > Gallionella. The sequence goes on from JBAVGB010000020.1 coordinate 30,474, forward strand.
AGCGCGCAGGCGGAATTGCAGGAAGCCGTCTACGCGTTGCGCCATTACCAGCAGCGCATGGATACCGACCCGCAGCGCCTGCACGAACAGGAGCAGCGCATCCAGACGGTGATGGATACCGCGCGCAAGTACCGCGTGGCACCCGAACAATTGGGCGAGGCATTGCAGCGCATCATGGCGCGGCTGGACGAGCTGGGCGGGAATGCCGATCTCGCGGAATTGGCACAACAGGAAGAATCCGCACGGCAACACTACCTGTCTGCGGCGCAAAAAATCACCGCGGCACGCAAGAAGGCTGCCGGCAAACTGGCGCGGGAAATCACCGAATCGATGCAGGGTCTTGCGATGGAGGGCGGTAGCTTCGAGGTGTCATTGGTGCCGCTGGCCGAACCGGGCGCTTACGGACTGGAGGCGGTCGAATTTCAGGTCGCCGCCAATCCCGGCGTGCCGCCGCGCAGTCTGGCCAAGGTCGCATCGGGCGGCGAGCTGTCGCGCATCAGTCTGGCGATCCAGGTGGCCACATCCCAGCTCGCCAGTGTGCCGACGCTGATCTTCGACGAGGTGGACAGCGGCATCGGCGGGCGCGTCGCCGAAATCGTCGGACATTTGCTGAAAAAGCTGGGCAAGGATTACCAGGTGCTGTGCGTCACGCACTTGCCGCAGGTCGCAGCCGCAGCGGACCGCCAGTGGCAGGTGAGCAAGGCGGTGGAAAACGGCGTCACGCTGAGCCACATCACGTTGCTGAATGGCAAGCAGCGCGTCGAGGAAATCGCCCGCATGCTGGGCGGCGTAAAGATCACCGAGACGACGCGCAAGCATGCGGCCGAGATGTTGGGTATGTCTGCTTGAGGTATCATACGGCGGCTTGGCGGTTCTGGCTGGCAAGCCTGGTCGGATGGCTGGTGGTTTTATCAGTATCGTGTCGCGGCATGCGGCGAATTTGAATATCGATTAGGAATTTCATGCGTATCAAAATTGTATTGCTTTCCCTGCTGCTTGCCTCTTGCACCAGCTTCTACATACCCTTGTTGACACCATACAAGATGGACATCCGCCAGGGGAATTACGTGACGCCGGCGATGCGGAGCAATCTGAAGATCGGCATGACCAAGCCGCAGGTGCTCTTTGTGATGGGCACGCCGCTGATCCAGGATGTATTCCACCAGAACCGCTGGGACTATGTGTACCGCTACGAACATGCCAGAAAGATCGTCGACAAGCAAAGAATGACGCTATATTTCGAGGATGACAAGCTGGCGCGCATCGTCGACGGCGACGAGCCTGCCGGGGCAGCACCGGCAAAAGCGGATGGGCAGACCAAAGGATAGGGCATGAACACGATTAAAATCGCCATCGCCGGCAGCAGCGGACGAATGGGGCGCATGTTGCTGGAGACCGTGGCCCGGTCAGGTGATCTGGTGCTGCACGCCGCGCTAGAACACGGCAGCAGCCCGCTGATCGGCAAGGATGCTGGGGAACAGGTCGGTGCACCCTGCGGCGTGAAGATCAGCACGGAAGTGGAAACGGCATTAAAGGGTGCGGACGTGCTGATCGATTTCACCCGCCCGGAAGGCACGCTGCATCACCTGGAAATCTGCCGCAAGCTGGGCGTGAACATGGTGATCGGCACCACCGGTTTCAACGCGCAGCAAAAGGCGCAGTTAGGCAGCGCGGCGCAGCACATCGGCATCGTGTTCGCTCCCAACATGAGCGTGGGCGTGAACCTAGTGTTCAAACTGCTGGAAACCGCATCGCGCGTGCTGGCGCAGGGCTACGACATCGAGATCATCGAGGCGCATCACCGCCACAAGGTGGACGCGCCTTCCGGCACCGCACTGGGGATGGGCGAAGTGATCGCAAAAACCCTGGGCCGCGATCTCGAGAAGTGTGCCGTGTACGGACGCGAAGGCGTCACCGGCGAGCGCGATCCTTCCACCATCGGCTTCGCCACGGTGCGCGGCGGCGACATCGTCGGAGACCATACCGTGCTGTTTGCGGGCACTGGCGAGCGCATCGAGATTACCCACAAGGCCAGCAGCCGCGCCACCTTTGCGCTGGGCGCGCTGCGTGCCGCGCGTTTTCTGGAGCAGCATCCTGCCGGGTTGTACGACATGCAGGATGTGCTGGGACTCAAGTAGGGAATATCAATCCGGCAATTTTGCTTCGGCGCTGTGATGTTCGATCAGCTTGTCGATGAAGCCGCGCAAAAAATGCATGGGCTGCGCGCTGTGGAAGCGGGCCGTCTCCTGCCCGCGGCTGTAGGCGATCACCGTCGGGAACCCGCGCACCTTGTGCCGCCCGGCAATGCGCATGTTCTCGTCGGCATCCACCTTGGCCAGCACGAATTTACCTTCGTATTCCCTGGCCAGTTTTTCCAGCATCGGTCCCAGCACCAGGCAGGGACTGCACCATTCCGCGCCGATATCCAGCAGTACCGGCACTTCATGGGAAGGAGCCAGGACCAGTTCGTCGAAATTTGCCTCTTCTACGTCGTAACAATATTTCATCATTTGGGGTTGAATGTAACGCTGAATAAAATAATCGCCGGTAATTATAAAGCCGGACACAACAGCTTGAGCATAAGCCATCCGTCAAATTCAGAAATAATGTTCAGGCTATTCCCGCACCGATTGAAAGATGGGTTGAATCGGTTAATCGCCAAACTCTTCCCCGGTTCTCGACGCTAGTGGAAGCTGTTCATCCAGGGATTGACGAAACTTGATGCAGCCACGCATAAATTGTGGCCACTCGGGAACCTGGACATGGCGGCCAGTTGTTTCAGGCAACAAGGACCATAAATCCGGTTGAAACCAGCAGAGATCGTGTTCCGAGCAATCGCGGTGTTCGCGTATGCCGGCGCGCAATCTCTTAACCTCGGCGATCAATTGTTCCCTGTGCATCGCTTCCAGATCACTGTCCATATAAACCTCTGTGTCTGACCGTTATTGAATGAACCTGCCGGCCCATATGATGGAAAATGATGATCCCTGATCCGGATTTCCAGCAAGTGCTTGATTCAATGCTTCTTGCCATTTGGCATCAAAGGCTTCGCATGATAGTACGGGCAGGCGTGCATGTCTCCTGTTGACCGGACTGCGTTGGCGCATTGGCCGCACATTGAGTTTGATGCCCCCCCTGCTATCCGCTATAATGCCGGGCAATCCAAAGCGGGATGAACACACGGTTCGTCCCGCTTCTTTATGTCACATGTGCTATCAGTCTTTCTGGGGAGTCATCCGGTGTCGCAAACGAATCCTGCCATTCTTGTTTTAGCCGATGGTACGGTATTTCGCGGCATTTCGATCGGGGCGAACGGCAGCAGTGTCGGCGAAGTGGTGTTCAACACCGCGATGACCGGCTACCAGGAAATCCTGACCGACCCGTCCTATTGCCGGCAGATCGTCACGCTGACCTATCCGCACATCGGCAATGTCGGGGTGAACAACGAGGATGTGGAATCCCGCCAGGTATTCGCCAGCGGTCTGGTGATACGCGACCTGTCGATGGCGGTGAGCAATTTCCGCAGCACGAAATCCCTGCCTGAATACCTGAAAGCAAACAGCGTGGTGGCGATCGCCGGCATCGACACGCGCAGGCTGACGCGCATTCTGCGCGAAAAGGGCGCGCAGAACGGCTGTATCGCGACCGGCACGGACGAGGCGGCGGCGCTCGAAGCGGCGCGCGGTTTTGCCGGCCTGGAGGGCATGGATCTGGCCAGGGAAGTGACCTGCCCGAAATCCTATACCTGGACGCAGCGGGAGTGGGAACTGGGCGTTGGCTATCCGGAGCTGGAACAAAGCAAATTTCATGTGGTGGCGTACGACTTCGGTGTGAAGCGCAACATCCTGCGCATGCTGGCCGAGCGGGGCTGCCGCGTCACCGTGGTGCCGGCGCAGACAAGCGCAAAGGATGTGCTCGCGATGGAGCCGGACGGCGTGTTCCTGTCCAACGGACCCGGCGATCCCGAGCCTTGCGATTACGCGATTGCGGCGACAAAAAAATTCATCGATGCGGGCGTGCCGCTGTTCGGGATCTGCCTCGGACACCAGATCATGGGACTGGCCACGGGCGCGAAGACCATGAAGATGAAATTCGGCCATCGCGGCGCGAATCATCCGGTGCAGGACATGGACAGCAAGCGCGTGATGATCACCAGCCAGAACCACGGTTTTGCGGTGGATGCGGCGACGCTGCCGAAGAATGCGCGCGTGACCCACGTGTCGCTGTTCGACGGCACGCTGCAGGGTTTCGAGCTGATTGACAAGCCCGCGTTCTGCTTCCAGGGGCATCCAGAAGCCAGCCCCGGGCCCCACGATGTCGACGGCTTGTTCGATAAATTTATCGGAATGATGGAGAAAAGAATAACCTAGGCCACGGCGAACACTGGGATCACAGAGCGATAACCGCTCTTCCCTGTGTTCTCCGTGAACTCCGCGGCTAATAGATTATGCCCAAAAGAAGCGACATAAACAGCATCCTGATCATCGGCGCCGGCCCCATTGTCATCGGGCAGGCGTGCGAGTTCGACTATTCCGGCGCGCAGGCCTGCAAGGCGCTGCGCGAGGAAGGTTACCGGGTCATTCTGGTGAACTCCAATCCGGCCACGATCATGACCGATCCGGAAATGGCCGATGCGACCTATATCGAGCCGATCACCTGGCAGATGGTGGAGAAGATCATCGCCAGGGAGAAGCCGGACGCGATCCTGCCGACCATGGGTGGACAGACCGCGTTGAATTGCGCCCTGGATCTGGCCAAGCACGGCGTGCTGGAAAAATATGGCGTCGAGATGATAGGGGCGTCGCGCGAGGCGATCGACAAGGCCGAAGACCGCGAAAAATTCAAGCTGGCAATGACGAGGATCGGTCTGGCTTCGGCCCGTTCCGCGATCGCGCACAGCATGGAAGAGGCATTGCAGGTGCAGCAGGTATTGGGTTACCCGACCGTGATCCGCCCGTCCTTCACGATGGGCGGCAGCGGCGGCGGGATCGCCTACAACCGCGAGGAGTTCGTCGAGATCTGCGAGCGCGGGCTGGAAGCCAGTCCGACCAGGGAACTGCTGATCGAGGAATCGCTGCTCGGCTGGAAAGAATTCGAGATGGAAGTGGTGCGCGACCGCAACGACAATTGCATCATCATCTGTTCCATTGAAAATCTTGATCCGATGGGCGTGCATACCGGCGACTCGATCACGGTCGCCCCGGCGCAGACGCTGACCGACAAGGAATACCAGATCATGCGCGATGCGTCGATCGCGGTGCTGCGCGAAATCGGCGTCGACACCGGCGGCTCTAACGTGCAGTTCGCGGTCAACCCGGAGAACGGGCGCATGGTGGTGATCGAGATGAACCCGCGCGTGTCGCGCTCGTCCGCACTGGCTTCCAAGGCGACCGGTTTCCCGATCGCCAAAGTCGCGGCCAAACTGGCAGTCGGTTACACGCTGGATGAACTGAAGAACGACATCACCGGTGGCGCGACCCCGGCCTCGTTCGAGCCCACCATCGATTACGTGGTGACCAAGATCCCGCGCTTCGCATTCGAGAAATTCCCTCAGGCCAACGACCGTCTGACCACGCAGATGAAATCGGTCGGCGAGGTGATGGCAATCGGGCGCACTTTCCAGGAGTCGTTCCAGAAAGCGCTGCGCGGCATGGAGGTCGGTGTTCATGGCCTGGATGAGAAATTTGCCGACCGCGCAGCCATCGCTACCGAGCTGGGCGATCCCGGACCGAACCGCATCTGGGCGGTGGGCGACGCCTTCCGCCTCGGCATGAGCGTGGAAGAGGTGTTCAAGATCAGCAAGATCGACCCGTGGTTCTTGGTGCAGATAGCGGACCTGATCAGGCAGGAACAATCCCTGGCCGGCCGCACGCTCGAAAGCCTGGGTGCGGCCGGACTGCGCGCCTTGAAACGCAGCGGCTTTGCAGATGCGCGATTGGCCGCGTTGCTGCTTACTGATGCCTCTGCAGTGCGCGCCTATCGCCATGCCATCGGCGTGCGGCCGGTATTCAAGCGCGTCGATACCTGCGCCGCCGAATTTGCCACCAACACCGCCTATATGTATTCCACCTACGAGGAGGAATGCGAATCCAGGCCGACCGGCAACAAAAAGATCATGGTGCTGGGAGGCGGGCCCAACCGTATCGGGCAAGGCATCGAGTTTGATTATTGCTGCGTGCATGCGGCGCTGGCGATGCGCGAGGACGGCTATGAGACCATCATGGTCAACTGCAATCCGGAAACCGTGTCGACCGACTATGACACCTCGGATCGTTTGTATTTCGAGCCGCTGACACTGGAAGACGTGCTCGAAGTGGTCGCCGTCGAAAAGCCGATCGGCGTGATCGTGCAGTTTGGCGGACAGACCCCGCTCGGTCTGGCGCACGGCCTGGAAAAGAACGGCGTGCCCATCATCGGCACGACACCGGACATGATCGACTGCGCGGAGGATCGCGCGCGTTTCCAGAAAATGCTGCACCAGCTGAAATTGAAGCAGCCGCCGAACCGCACCGCATGCAATCGCGAAGAAGGCATCGCCGGCGTCGCCGAAATCGGTTATCCGCTGGTGATGCGCCCATCCAACGTGCTGGGCGGAAGGGCGATGGAGATCATCCACGAGCAGGCGGATCTCGAGCGTTACATGCGCGATGCGCAGGAGATGTCCAAAACCTATCCCGAGCGCATGCCGATCCTGCTGGATCGCTTTCTGGATGACGCGATCGAGGTGGATGTGGATGCCGTTTCCGACGGCAGGGATGTGATCATCGGCGGGATCATGGAGCATATCGAGCAGGCGGGCGTGCATTCCGGGGACTCGGCGTGTTCGCTACCGCCGTTCAGCCTGTCCGTGGCCATGCAGGACGAGTTGCGCCGCCAGACGACGGAGATGGCCAGAGCGCTCAACGTGGTTGGGCTGATGAATGTGCAGTTCGCGATACAGGATGGGGTCGTCTATGTGCTGGAAGTGAATCCGCGCGCATCGCGCACCGTTCCGTTCGTGTCCAAGGCGACCGGCATGCCGCTGGCGAAAATCGCGGCGCGCTGCATGGCGGGGCAAAGCCTGGCCATGCAGCGCGTCACCGCGGAAGTGATTCCCCCGTATTTCTCGGTGAAGGAAGCGGTATTTCCGTTCATCAAGTTTCCCGGCGTAGACACGATACTCGGGCCGGAAATGAAATCGACCGGGGAAGTGATGGGCATGGGCGACACCTTTGCGGAAGCCTTCGTCAAGTCCCAGCTTGCGGCCAGTGTAAAGCTGCCGAAAGGTGGTAAAGTATTCATCAGCGTGCGCGATGCGGACAAGCCGGGCGTGGTCGAGATCGCCCGCTCACTGGTGCGGCTGGGCTTTGCCCTGCGGGCAACTCGCGGCACGGCTGCAGTGATCAGTGCGGCCGGCATCGCGGTGGAAGTGGTGAACAAGGTTGCCGAGGGGCGTCCGCACGTGGTGGACATGATCAAGAACGGCGAGGTCAGCCTGATCGTCAATACGGTTGACAGCAAACCGTCGGTGATGCGGGATTCCTATTCCATCCGGCACGCTGCCCTGCAGGGAAGGGTAACCTATTACACCACGCTGGCAGGGGCTCGCGCCGCCTGTGTCGGGATGCAGCATTTGACCGCACTGAGCGTCTATGATTTGCAGAGCCAACACAAACGGCTGGCGGCCGAAAACTGAGGAAGCATCGATATGAGCAAAGTCCCGTTAACCGTATTGGGCGCTGAAAAATTGCGCGCCGAGCTGCATAATCTCAAGACGGTGGAGCGTCCCAAGGTGATCAATGCCATCGCCGAAGCGCGCGCGCATGGCGACTTGTCGGAAAACGCCGAATACGACGCCGCCAAGGAGCGCCAGGGTTTCATAGAAGGGCGTATCGTGGAACTTGAAAGCAAGCTGGGCAGTGCACAAATCATCGATCCCAAAAAGCTCAACGCCGACGGGCGCTGTGTATTCGGTTCCACCGTGATACTGGAAGACGTGAACAATGGCGACGTCGTTACGTACCAGATCGTCGGTGATGACGAGGCGGACATCAGGCACAGAAAGGTTTCCATCAGCTCACCGATCGCCCGGGCGCTGATCGGGAAAAGCAGCGGCGATATCGCGGAGGTGCAGGCACCGGGCGGGGTGCGCGAATACGAAGTCGTCGAGGTGCAGTATATCTAGTCGTTAGGCGCTGGTCGCCAGCCCAACCAAAATCCGCGTTGCTAACTAATCCTCCCAGAAACTACCGACTGCCCAGTTGTTTCTTGGTCAGCGGTTTCTTGCCCTTGTGGCGCGGCATCTTTTTGAGTTCGATTTTGTGCTTTTCCGGATTGGGTTGGTAAATAACCAGAATTTTTCCGATATGCTGGACCGGCGCGGCATTGAGCTGGGTGCAGATACTTTCCAGCATGGCCGCACGCAATGCACGGTCATCGCTCATGACACGAATTTTGATAAGTTCATGGGTTTTCAGCGCCAGCGCGATTTCCTTCAGCACTGACTCGGTCAAGCCAGCATTGCCTATGATTACCGTTGGACCCAGCGCGTGGGCGCGCCCTTTCAGTGCGAGACGTTCGGATACGGTAAGGGATAACATGATGACTTTCAAGAATTAAGGCGCGGATTGTAAACGATGAAGCGTTCCCCGGCCAAAAAAAACAAGTTCAGCAAACAATGGATGCGCGAACATGTCAACGACCCTTTTGTGCAACTTGCCCAGAAGGAGGGATACCGCTCGCGGGCGGCATACAAGCTGCTGGAGATCGATGCCAGGGATCAATTGCTCAAGCCGGGCAGCGTGGTGGTCGACTTGGGCGCTACGCCGGGAGGCTGGTCGCAGGTGGCTGCCGCCAGAGTGGGGCGCGGCGGGAAGGTGATTGCGCTCGATCTGTTGCCGCTGGATCCATTGGCAGGGGTGGATTTCATCCAGGGCGACTTTCGCGACGATGCTGTGCTCAAGCAGTTGGAGGGATTATTGCAAGGCAAGCCGGTGGGGCTTGTAATTTCCGATATGGCGCCCAATATATCGGGCGTAGCCTCGGCAGACCAGGCGCGCGCTGTGCATCTTGCGGAACTGGCGCTGGAGTTCGCACTCGAACACCTGAAGCCGGACGGCAGCTTCCTGGTAAAGGTCTTTCAGGGCGCCGGGTTCGAGGATTTCTACAAACTGATGCGCAGCCATTTCACCCGTGTGGTGTCGCGCAAGCCCAAGGCATCACGTGATCGAAGCAGCGAACTTTATCTGCTGGGTACCGGAAAGCTTGAGAAATCGCGTAATACATAGTCTAATGAACAACCTCGGCAGCCGCCATCACATCGAAAATGGGGCGTGCCGATTTAAGGAGTAATCTTGAACAACTTTAAGAGCATTGCCGTTTGGATGGTCGTCGCCCTGGTGCTGATGACCGTATTCAATCAATTCAATACCCGCCAGCAGCTGACTACCCAGTCGCAGCTCGACTATTCGCAATTTCTCGATCAAGTGAAGCAGGGGCACATCAGCAAAGTGGTCATCGAAGGCCGCAAACTGAAGGCGACGACAACGGATGGAAAGCAAATCAGCAGCTATGCGCCCAGCGATCTGTGGATGGTTTCCGACCTGCTGAAAAACGGCGTGAATGTGGAAGCCAAACCCGAGGAAGAACCGTCCTTTCTGATGAATATTTTCGTGTCCTGGTTCCCGATGATATTGCTGATCGCGGTGTGGGTGTTCTTCATGCGCCAGATGCAGGGTGGCGGCAAGGGTGGCGCGTTCTCGTTCGGCAAGTCGCGTGCGCGCATGCTGGATGAAAACAAGGAGCGCTTCACGTTTGCGGATGTGGCGGGCTGCGATGAAGCGAAGGAAGAAGTGTCAGAGCTGGTGGATTTCCTGCGCGACCCGTCCAAGTTCCAGAATCTGGGCGGCCGGATTCCGCGCGGCGTGCTGCTGGTGGGCAATCCCGGAACCGGGAAGACGCTGCTGGCGAAAGCGATCGCAGGGGAAGCCAAGGTACCGTTTTTCTCGATCTCCGGTTCGGACTTTGTGGAAATGTTCGTCGGCGTCGGTGCGGCACGCGTGCGCGACATGTTCGAGCAGGCCAAGAAACAGGCACCCTGCATCGTGTTCATCGATGAAATCGACGCGGTCGGCCGGCAGCGCGGAGCCGGACTGGGCGGCGGCAATGACGAGCGCGAGCAGACGCTGAATGCGCTGCTGGTCGAGATGGACGGTTTCGAGGGCGCGAGCGGGGTGATCGTGATCGCGGCGACCAACCGCCCCGATGTGCTGGATGCGGCGTTGCTGCGCCCGGGCCGTTTCGATCGCCAGGTGGTGGTGCCGTTGCCGGATATACGCGGCCGCGAACAGATCCTGATGGTGCACATGCGCAAGGTGCCGGTGGCACAGGACGTGAAGGCCGATATTCTGGCGCGCGGTACCCCTGGCATGTCAGGCGCGGACTTGGCGAACCTGGTCAACGAGGCCGCCCTGTTTGCGGCACGCCGCGGCAAGCGTTTCGTCGAGATGGATGATTTCGAGTCTGCCAAGGACAAGATCATGATGGGTGCTGAACGCCGCTCCATGGTGATGCCCGAGGAAGAACGGCGCAATACCGCCTATCACGAATCAGGCCATGCGGTGGTCGCCAAGCTGCTGCCGAAGACCGATCCGGTGCACAAGGTGACCATCATTCCACGCGGCCGTGCATTGGGCGTGACCATGCAGTTGCCTTCGGAAGACCGCTACAGCATGGACAAGGAGCGCATACTTGATACCATCGCGGTTTTGTTCGGCGGGCGTATCGCCGAAGAGATTTTCATGCACCAGATGACCACCGGCGCTTCCAACGATTTTGAACGCGCCACGGCGATGGCACGGAGCATGGTGACCCAGTGGGGCATGTCGGAAGCGCTTGGCACCATGGTATATGGCGAGAACGAGGGAGAGGTTTTTCTGGGGCGTTCGGTCACCACGCACAAGAATATTTCCGAAGCAACCATGCAGAAGGTGGATGCCGAGATTCGCCGCATCATCGACCAGCAATACGCGCTGGCGCGCGGCTTGATCGAAGCCAATCGCGACAAGATCGAGGCGATGACCAAGGCTTTGCTGGAATGGGAAACCATCGACGCGGACCAGATCAACGACATCATGGCCGGAAACCCCCCGCGCCCTCCCAAGCCGCCTGCTCCGAGCAGCCAGGTTCAGCAACCGCCGCAGGATCAGGCACCGCCGGCCCCTGCAACAACAACTCCTACGCAACCCGCGCAGGGAACCTGAATCAGGTACAAGGTGCACAAGGGACAAGTTGGTTTTCCCTTGCACCTTTTACCTTGCGCCTGAATGCTATTCCAGTGTGGTAGCTTCCAATTCGATCTGTCGCGGCCTCTCGTCATGGGCATCGTCAACGTCACGCCCGATTCATTTTCCGATGGCGGGCAATATCTCCGGCGCGATGCGGCACTGGCGCATGCGCAACAGCTGATAACCGACGGCGCGGATATACTCGATGTGGGTGGAGAATCGACCCGTCCCGGCGCCAAGCCGGTCGGCATAGAGGAAGAACTGGACCGGGTGCTGCCGATCATCGAGGAATTGCGCGGCGCGCCGGTGCCGCTTTCAATCGATACCTTCAAGCCGGAAATAATGAAGGCCGCGATTTCTGCCGGCGCCCGGATGGTCAACGACATCAACGCGCTGCAGGATACCGCTGCGATGGATGCGCTTGCGGCCAGCGATGCGGCCGTTTGTCTGATGCACAAACAGGGCAACCCGCAAACAATGCAGCAGCAACCCCACTATGAAAACGTGGTCGCCGAAGTCAGCGCGTTTTTGCGCGAGCGCACCGCTGCTGCCGAAGCTGCCGGCATTGAACGCGGTCGTATCGTGATTGATCCCGGTTTTGGATTTGGCAAGACCCTGGCGCATAATCTGGCCTTGCTGCGCGAATTGGACAAGCTGGCGGAGTTGGGCATACCGATATTGGCGGGGCTGTCGCGAAAGTCCATGCTGGGCGCGCTGACCGGACAGGACGTGGCGCATCGTTTGCCGGCCAGCGTGGCCGCGGCCGTGATCGCGGTTCAGCGCGGTGCAAACATCGTGCGCGTGCATGATGTGCGTGCAACGGTGGATGCACTCAGGATATGGAATGCGGTTAACGGAACGGGCTTATGAATGGAGTAAAACGTTGAGCAGAAAATATTTCGGTACCGACGGCGTGCGCGGACGGGTTGGCGAACATCCGATCACACCGCAGTTCGTCATGCATCTGGGCTATGCGGCAGGTAGGGTGCTGGCGAATAAGGGCGACTCCCGGGGCGAGCGCACCGGCGTGTTGATCGGCAAGGATACGCGCATCTCCGGCTATATGCTGGAATCGGCGCTGGAAGCCGGCCTGATCGCGGCAGGGATCGATGTGTATCTGGCCGGCCCGGTGCCTACCCCGGCAGTCGCCTATCTCACGCGCGCGTTGCGCCTGCAGGCCGGCATCGTGATCTCCGCGTCGCACAATCCGTTCGACGATAACGGCATCAAGTTCTTCTCCGCTCACGGCACCAAGCTGCCCGACGAAACCGAGCTCGCCATCGAGGTCGCATTGGACCAGGAAATGCACACCAACGCTTCCGACGGTCTGGGCAAAGCCAGGCGCATCGATGATGCGGCCGGCCGCTATATCGAATTTTGCAAGAGCACGTTCCCCACCGAGATGGATCTGCGCGGCCTGAAGATCGTGGTGGACAGCGCGCATGGCGCGACTTATCACATTGCAAACCATGTATTCCACGAACTCGGTGCCGATGTCATCGCCATCGGCGCGCAACCCGACGGCAGAAATATCAACGAGGGATACGGCGCGACGGCACCGGATAATATGTGCAAAGCAGTCGTGGAGCACAGGGCGGACATCGGCATCGCGCTGGACGGCGACGGCGACAGGCTGGTGATGGCGGACAGGGACGGCAATCTCTATGACGGCGACCAGTTGCTGTACGTGATCGCCAGACATCGTCACGCGCAGGGGAAGATGCATGGCGGTGTGGCCGGAACGCTGATGACCAACCTGGCTTTCGAACACGCCATGCAGAGGCTGGGCATTCCCTTTCATCGCGCAAGGGTCGGCGACCGCTACGTGATGGAATTGCTGCAGCAACAGGAATGGCAGCTTGGCGGTGAAAATTCCGGGCATATCATTTGCCTGGACAAGCACAGCACCGGCGACGGCATCATCTCCGCGCTGCAGGTGCTGCATGCATTGCGTGCCAATGGGCAAAATCTTGCGGAAGCTGCAGCCGGTTTGCACATGTATCCGCAGGTACTGATCAATGTGCGGGTTGCTAGGGGATTGGATTGTCTCGGTCACCAGCAGGTAACAGCCGCAGTATCCGAAGCCGAGCAGGTTCTTGCCGGCAGAGGCCGCGTGCTGTTGCGCCCCTCGGGTACAGAGCCGTTGCTGCGGGTGATGGTGGAAGGCGAAGACCGGCAACTGGTCGAGCGATCTGCGCAGCGGATCGCTGATGTGGTGCGCAATCTGGCGTCTTCTCTAAATCAAACCTGAATATGCAGGCCATTCGATAATCTTTCCGGCCGCCAATTCGCGACAGCCCAATCCAGCATTTCTCCAATCGTGCCGAGACGCAGTTCCGCGGGCGGATCCTGACGGAAGAACACCAGCGCATCAAACAGGTTGGAATCGGCGTTGTGATTTGCCACTGGCTGGGCAAGTGTTTGCTTGCTGAGCTTTTCCCCCCGCGCATTCACCGCGACCGGCAGGTGCATGTAGGACGGCGTGGCCAGACCGAGCAATTGTTGCAAATACACCTGGCGCGGGGTCGAGAAAAGCAGATCGGCACCCCGCACCACATGTGTGATGCCCTGTGCTGCATCGTCCACCACTACGGCCAGCTGGTAGGCAAACAAGCCGTCGGCGCGCAACAGTATGAAATCGCCAACCTCGCTTGCCAGTTCCTGGGCGAGATTTCCCTGCAACAGGTCGTTCAATGCGATCATCCGTGTATCGTTGACACGCACCCGCCATGCACGTGCAACCTTGCCCTGTGCCAATCCGCTGCGGCATGTGCCGGAATAGATATGTTCGTGACCTCGCGTCAGCGCCGAGTCCGCGATTTCCCTGCGGCTGCATGCACAGGCATATATAAGATTTTTTTCTTTCAGGCGAAGAAATGCTTCCTCGTAAGCGGGAGTCCGGGTGCTTTGATAAACGATATCCCCGTCCCAATGCAGGCCATGGGCCTCCAATGTGCGGAGGATGCGGGAAGCCGCTCCATTGACGGTGCGCGGGGTGTCCAGGTCATCGATGCGTACCAGCCACTTGCCCTGATGATGTTTTGCATCCAGGTAGCTGCCGATGGCGGCAACCAGTGATCCGAAATGCAGCGGGCCGGTGGGAGAGGGGGCGAAGCGCCCTCGATAAATATGTTCCATTGCCTACCGCACAGCCAATATGCGGTTTTGCGGGCTTGCTTGCGCCTTGCCTGCCTGCAAGGTACGTCTCGTTGCGCCCTGCGCGGCACCCCGCATCCTGGCTTGCTCGAGACGGCGCTGAAACATTTTGCTGATGGGGGATTTTTGTCGTTGCAGGACGGAATCAAAAAGTCACGCGAGTCATTACGCGAAAAGCCGCGAGAGAATCGTCACAATGGGGATTCGCATTGAGGAAATCGCTGACGATTCATTTGGGCAAATTAAGCTGCGACTTCCTCTTCGGCGAACACCAGTTTGACTTTGCCATCCGCATCGATATCCACCGTCACCTGGCCGCCGTTTGCCAAGCGACCGAAGAGCAGTTCATCGGCCAGCGCGGAGCGTATGGTGTCCTGGATCAGACGTGCCATCGGGCGTGCACCCATCAATGGATCGAAGCCGTGCTCTGCCAGATAATCCTTGAGTGCATCGGTGAATACAGCCTCGACCTTTTTCTCCTGCAACTGCTCTTCAAGCTGCATCAGGAATTTATCCACCACGCGCAGGATGACTTCATGGTCCAGCGGCGCGAAGGAGATCACGGCATCCAGGCGATTGCGGAATTCCGGCGTGAAAGTGCGTTTGATCTCCATCAATTCGTCGCCGCTTGCACTGCTCTTGGTGAACCCGATTTGGCTCTTGTTCAGGGCTTCCGAGCCTGCATTGGTGGTCATGATGATGACCACATTGCGAAAATCGGCCTTGCGCCCATTGTTGTCGGTGAGCGTACCGTGATCCATCACTTGCAGCAGGATGTTGAAAATATCGGGGTGCGCCTTTTCGATCTCGTCGAGCAGCAGCACTGCATGTGGCTGTTTGCTGATTGCCTCGGTGAGCAGACCACCCTGGTCGAAACCCACATAGCCGGGCGGTGCCCCGATCAGGCGTGATACGGCATGGCGTTCCATGTATTCGGACATGTCGAAGCGGTGCAATGGCATACCCATCGAATAAGCGAGCTGCCGAGCCACTTCAGTCTTGCCGACGCCGGTCGGCCCCGAGAACAGGAAGCTGCCGATGGGCTTTTGCGGATTGCCCAGACCGCTTCGCGACATCTTGATCGCGGCGGCAAGCGCATCGATGGCCTTATTCTGGCCGAACACGACCGCTTTAAGATCACGGTCAAGTGTCTTCAGGGTATTACGATCATCCGAGGAAACGGTACGCGCCGGAATACGCGCGATCTTGGCGATGATCTCCTCGATCTCGTGCTTGCCGATGACTTTTTTCTGTTTCGACTTGGGCAGTATGCGCTGTGCGGCGCCGGCTTCGTCCAGCACGTCGATCGCCTTGTCCGGAAGGTGGCGGTCATTGATGAAACGCGACGACAGTTCAGCGGCACTGGTGAGTGCTGCCGCGCTGTATTTGACACTATGATGCTCTTCAAAGCGCGATTTCAGGCCGCGCAGGATCGCGATGGTCTGTTCCACGGAGGGCTCCGGCACGTCGACTTTCTGGAAACGCCGGGAAAGCGCATGGTCCTTCTCGAAGATGCCGCGATATTCCTGGTAGGTGGTCGCGCCTATGCACTTCAATTGCCCGTTGGACAACGCCGGTTTGAGCAGATTGGACGCATCCATTGTGCCGCCGGATGCCGCCCCTGCGCCGATCATGGTGTGAATCTCGTCTATGAACAGGATCGCGTGGGCCGCATCGTTAAGTTCCTTGAGTACGGCCTTCAGGCGCTGTTCGAAGTCGCCGCGATACTTGGTGCCGGCCAGCAGAGCACCCATGTCGAGCGAGTACACATGCGCGTCCTTGAGGATTTCAGGCACATCATTTTCCACGATACGCCGCGCCAGTCCTTCCGCGATCGCGGTCTTGCCCACGCCGGCTTCGCCCACCAGCAGGGGATTGTTCTTGCGGCGGCGGCACAGCGTCTGGATGACGCGCTCCAGCTCGATCTCGCGGCCGATCAGCGGGTCGATCTTGCCGGCCAGGGCCTGCGCGTTGAGGTCCAGCGTGTAGCTCTTCAGCGCTTCGCCGTTGCCCTGTTCCACTTCGGATTCGGGGTCAGTTTGCGGTTTTGCCGGTGTGCCGGGCTGGGTCTTGTCGATGCCGTGGGCGATATAGTTCACCACGTCTAGGCGGCTGACATTGCGCTGGGTCAGGAAATATACCGCGTGAGAGTCCTTCTCGCCAAACAGGGCGACCAGAATGTTGGCACCGGTCACTTCCTTTTTGTTGGTGGATTGCACATGCAGGATGGCGCGCTGGATAACGCGCTGGAAACCGACCGTCGGTTGCGTGTCGACTTCTCGGTCACCCGGTGTGACAGGAGTATGGGTCGTGATGAAGTCGGTCAGCACCTGGCGCAACTCGTCCAGGTTCACTCCGCAGGCACGCAAAACCTGGGCCGCGGAGGCGTTGTCCAGCATGGTCAGGAGCAGATGCTCGACAGTGATGAACTCATGACGCTTCTGGCGAGCCTCGACAAATGCCAAATGCAAGCTGACTTCCAATTCTTGAGCGATCATTTCAGTTTTCCTCCATGCCGCATCGTAGCGGATGTCCGTGTTGTTTTGCAAACTCTGTAACCTGGCTTACCTTGCTTTCGGCGATATCCTGGGAATATACCCCGCATACGGCAGAGCCTTCATTATGCACTTTGAGCATGATTTGCAGTGCGCGTTCCTGGTCAAGCGCGAAAAAAAGCTGCAACACCTCGACAACAAATTCCATGGTGGTGAAATCGTCATTGAACAAAACCACCTTGTACATGCGAGGAGGCTTTGTTTTCGCCCGTTCCGGCGCGAGTACCACATTGCTGAGCTGTTTGGCTGCCATAATTCCCAAAGTGTATTCTGATACATTCCTTGCCACCATATTTGATGATTAGCGATGCTTTTTCAAGCCCAATCGAAAAATATTGTATAAACTACTTGACGGTATCGACAAAACAGTAGTAAAAAGCGCGCTGGTGTTTGACTCAAAGTATCTGCAGTACTGGTTTTGCCGTGTGCGATCTTGGATTCAAACAGTTCGCGGGGTTATCCCCGTTTTTTAGTAAGGAAGCAATCACATGGCAACTGGTACAGTTAAATGGTTCAACGATGCAAAGGGTTTTGGTTTTATCACTCCCGATGATGGCAGCGAAGATTTGTTCGCGCACTTTTCGGCAATCAACATGAGCGGGTTCAAGTCACTCAAAGAAGGCCAGAAGGTTACCTTCGAAGTCGTTCAGGGCCCTAAAGGCAAGCAAGCTTCCAACATCCAGGCTCCCTAATCGGTTCCCTCAGTTGGTAAGACGACCGGTGCGGAAGTGCCGGTTTTTTTTGCCTTTTTCCAGCGAATTGAATGACCGGGATGCTTTCCGCCATCAAGCAATGGACGCCAGTGCGGCATTCAATGTCGCACTGGGCCGCATGGCCTTGGCTGTCTTTTCGAAATCAGGGTGATAATACCCGCCCATATCCACCGGCCTGCCCTGGGCTGCAATCAACTCGGTATTGATCTTGGCCTCGTTGTCGGCCAGCGTCTTTGCCAAGGTCGTGAAACGCTCCTGTATATCCCTATCCCCGGTCTGTGCCGCCAATGCCTGCGCCCAATAAAGGGCGAGGTAGAAGTGGCTGCCCCGGTTATCGATCTCACCCACTTTTCTGGCCGGTGACTTGTTGTTTTCCAGGACTCTGCTGATAGCCTGGTCCAGCGTTTTGACCAGCGCCCGGGCTTGCGTGCTGTTGAATTTCTGGCCAAGATGTTCCAGGGAGGCGCCCAGTGCCAGAAACTCGCCGAGCGAATCCCAGCGCAAATAACCTTCCTGCCGGAACTGCTGGACATGCTTTGGTGCCGAGCCGCCCGCACCGGTTTCGAACAGGCCCCCGCCCCCCATCAGCGGTACGATGGACAGCATCTTGGCGCTGGTGCCCAGTTCGAGGATCGGAAACAGGTCGGTGAGATAGTCGCGCAGCACGTTGCCGGTGACCGAGATGGTGTCTTTGCCTTGGCGAATCCGCGCCAGCGTTGCGCGGCAGGCCTCCGCCGGTTCCATGATCTTGATGTCCAGCCCGGCGGTGTCGTGGTCCTTGAGATACCTTTCGACCTTGGCGATGATCTGCGCATCGTGGGCGCGGTTCCCGTCCAGCCAGAAGATGGCGGGCGTATTGGACAGGCGCGCGCGCGTGACGGCGAGCTTCACCCAATCCTGGATGGGCGCATCCTTGGTCTGGCAGGCGCGGAAAATGTCGCCTTGCTCGACGCTCTGCGCCAGCAGCACCCTTCCGGATGTATCGACGATGCGCACCACGCCATCGCCGGCGATCTCGAAGGTCTTGTCGTGCGAACCATATTCCTCAGCCTTCTGTGCCATCAGGCCGACGTTGGGCACGCTGCCCATGGTCACGGGATCGAAAGCGCCGTTCTTCTTGCAGTCCTCGACGACGGCCACATACACGCCCGCATAGCAGCGGTCGGGGATCATCGCCAGCGTGTCGTAGGGTTTGCCGTCGGCACCCCACATCTTGCCGCCGTCGCGGATCATCGGGGGCATGGACGCGTCAATGATCACGTCGGATGGCACATGGAGGTTGGTGATGCCCTTGTCGGAATTCACCATGGCTAACGGTGGGGCATTCCTGAAACAGTCGGCGATGTCGGCCACGACCGCGGCTCGCTTGCTTTCCGGCAAAGCCATCACCTTGGTTTCCATGTCGCCGAAGCCATTGTTGACGTTGACGTTCAGCGATTTGAGCAGCGCACCGTGCTTGTCGAACACGCTCTTGAAAAACACGGAAACCGCATGGCCGAACATGATCGGATCGGAGATCTTCATCATGGTCGCCTTGAGGTGCAGCGACAGTAGCACGTCTTCTTTCTTCGCCGCTTCAATCTGCTCGGCATAGAACTGGCGCAGCGCGCGGCGGCTCATCACGGCAGCATCGACGATCTCACCCGGCTGGAGTAAAAGTTTGTCCTTGAGCACGGTGACCTCGCCGTTCTTGCCGGCAAATTCGATGCGGGTGGCAACGGCTTCCGGCACAGTCACGGATTTTTCGCTGCCGTAAAAGTCGCCGTTGCTCATGTGCGCGACGCGGGTCCTGCAATCGGCAGCCCACTTGCCCATCCGGTGCGGATGTTTGCGGGCGTACTGCTTGACTGAAGCAGCGGCGCGGCGGTCGGAGTTGCCTTCGCGCAATACCGGGTTCACTGCGCTGCCGAGCACTTTGCCATAGCGTGCCTTGATGTCTTTTTGGGCATCCGTTTTGGGATCATCGGGGTAATCCGGGACATTGAAACCCTGGGACTGCAATTCCCGGATCGCCGCCTTCAGCTGCGGGAGCGATGCGCTGATATTGGGAAGCTTGATGATGTTTGCTTCCGGTTTCAGTGTCAGTTCGCCCAGTTCGGCCAGGTCATCGGCAATCTTCTGGCTCGCCGTCAGGTGTTCCGGGAAATTTGCGAGAATGCGGCCCGCCAGGGAAATGTCCCTCGTTTCGACGGCAACACCGGCCGCCCTGGTGAAGGCTTGAATGATGGGAAGCAGGGAATAAGTGGCCAGTGCCGGTGCTTCATCAACCATCGTGTAGATAATCTTGTGATTAGTCATGTTGTGCTCTTTGCCGGGTTTTTAGTTAATCGTCCGATGTGCCGGAAATGCCAGTCGGGTGAAGATCCGTTAAAAAATATCAAATAGGTGGTGGCTATGATCCCTTGATGCATATGCGCGCTTGGCAGCTTGTCGCGCTACGGCCGGAACTTTGATGCCTCACCCGCGATCGGTTTTTCGGCAGTGGCTTCGACAGTGGAAGCGGTAATATATCGTCTCGAAAACAGACAGGAAAGCCAATGGGGCGGGTTCTGCTATTCAACAAGCCATTTGGCGTGATTTGCCAGTTCAGCCGTGACGGGATGCACCCGACGCTGGCGGATTATATCCCGCTTCCGGACTTTTATCCCGCCGGGCGCCTGGACACCGATAGTGAAGGCCTGTTGGTATTGACCGATGACGGACAATTGCAGCATCGCATCACAGATCCGAGACACAAGTTGCCAAAAACCTATTGGGTGCAGGTGGAGGGGGTGGCGGATGATTTCGCACTGGAGAAACTGCGGCAGGGTGTACAGTTGTCTGACTTCAGGGCCCAGCCTGCCGAAGTGCGCCTGATAGATGAGCCCGAGAATATCTGGGCGCGAGAACCGCCGATACGCGAGCGCAAAAATATTCCCACTTGCTGGCTGGAGTTGACTCTCCGCGAGGGCAAGAATCGCCAAGTGCGGCGCATGACTGCGGCGGTCGGTTTGCCGACGCTGCGCTTGATCCGATACGGCGTCGGTGAGTGGACGCTGGAAGGTTTGCGGCAGGGAGAGTGGCGAATGGTGTCGCCGCATGATCCGCGTTGACAAACAACGCGGGTGCTTTTAACGTATGGGGCCATACCAGACAAGCGGGGCCGCCATGACTTTTTCACGCTGTATATTGCTGTTTGCCTCATTATTGTTCGCGGGGCTGCCCGCCGGCGGTTACGCCGCACAGCATGCTTACGGCATAGTCACCAAGGCGGAAAAAGAACTGAGAGGCACCTGGTACAGCGCAAAAAATAGCATTACATTCAGCAGCAATGGAACGGTCAGGATCAAGGGGAAAAGATACTTTTACGCCGTTTCCGACGGAGGCATGATACAGCTCAGCGGAAACAACAGCTCGGATGCGATCTCCTACCAGCTATTCGGCGGCCAGCTAACCCTCACGATCGACGGCAACACCACGGTCTATACGCGCAAGCGGCCAACAAAAAAGTAACCTTGTTCAGATGCGTATTTCGGGCAGGATCCCCTCCCGCCCGCGCCGCGACGGCAATTCCATCAATTTTTTGCGGGTACTAGCGGCCCCTGCCCGCGGGAGATTTGGGGCGCGCTGAAGGTTTGGGGCGCGCTGAAGGTTTGGGCGAGAACAAGGCGGGTTGGGGCATCGCCTGGTGACGCGCTGCTTCAGACATGTTTTGAGGCTCCGAAGGCTTGCGCTGCTTGGCGGTTTGTTGCCCGTTTTGCCCTTGCGGGTCGCGCTGTTGCGGATGTCGGGGTTGGTGCTCGCGATGCTGGGGGTTGCGCTTCCTTTGGCTTTCACCCGGTTGGCGATTCCCTGCCCCGGCGGCGCGTGACGCATTGTTTCGTCGCTGTCCCTGCGCTTGGCGGGGTGGCCGCGAGGCTTCGCCGGGAAGATGCTCGGGCGGCTCAAAGCTGTCGATCGCGACCACCGGGATCTCGCGCTTGATCAGGCGCTCAATGTCCCTGAGAAACGGCAATTCTTCCTTGTCCACCAGCGAGATCGCCGCGCCGCTGCTGCCCGCGCGCCCGGTGCGGCCGATGCGGTGCACATAATCTTCCGGCACATTCGGCAATTCGAAGTTCACCACATGCGGCAATTGGTCAATGTCCAGTCCGCGCGCGGCGATGTCGGTGGCCACCAGCACCGGCAGCGAGCCGTCCTTGAATTGCGCGAGGGCCTTGGTGCGCGCCGGCTGGCTTTTGTTGCCGTGTATCGCTGCCGCGGGGATGCCGTCCGCGATCAGCTTTTCAGTCAACCGGTTCGCGCCGTGCTTGGTGCGGGTGAACACCAGTACCTGCTTCCAGTCGTTGTGCTTGATCAGGTGCGAGAGCAAATGGCTTTTGAGGCGTTGCGGTACAAGATGGACGCTTTGCGAAATCAGTTCGACGGTGGAATTTCGGCGGGCCACCTCGACATATCCGGGGTTGTGCAGCAGCCCGTCGGACAGGGCCTTGATCTCGTCGGAAAAGGTCGCCGAGAACAGCAGGTTCTGGCGCTGTCTGGGCAGCAGCGCGAGGATCTTCCTGATGTCGCGGATGAAACCCATGTCCAGCATGCGGTCTGCTTCGTCCAGCACCAGGATTTCCACACCGGAAAGATCCAGCGTCTTTTGTCCCGCATGGTCGAGCAACCGCCCCGGCGTGGCGACCAGGATATCGACTTGCCCGCGCAATGCGTTGATCTGCGGGTTGATGTTCACGCCGCCGAACATCACCATGGATTTCAGTGGCAGGTATTTTCCGTAAGTCTGCACAGACTCCTCCACCTGTGCGGCGAGTTCGCGGGTGGGGACCAGGATCAGGCAGCGCGGCCGGCCGGCTCCCCGCTTCGCAGCAGGATTTGCGCTGAGCAGATGCAGGATCGGCAGCGTGAACCCCGCGGTCTTGCCGGTGCCGGTTTGCGCCCCGGCCAGCAAGTCGCCGCCGGCCAATACCTGGGGGATCGCCTGAGCTTGAACCGGAGTGGGTTTCGTGTATCCCGCGTCGGCAATCGCGCGCAACAGAGGTTCTGCCAGATTCAGGCTGGCGAAGGTGGTTTCATTGTTCGGCAAGACATGACTCCTGTGTAAGCCTGCCGCTCACAAGAGCTGCACCAATCGAGGCAGGCTAATAGAAATGATCCGTGGTGAGATAAGGCACCGCAGCGCTGATTGGTCGGGCGCGGGCGGTGCGCATTATACCCGTACCGGGCCTGTGCAAGTGCCAGATTATTTTGACGCGTTGATCAACGGTCGTCGGCGGCAAATTCGGCGTACGAACAGGTGCGGCAAGTGCGCGGGAACGGTCAAGCCCGCAACACATTGGGGCATGCCGGGGTGATGCAGCGCACTGCGATAAGTAATCCCCGCGCGTTATCCAGCCCGGCAGCGGTATGCATGGACGTTTGTCCGGGTTTGCCCGAGTGCAAAAATCACGATGTCGGGACCGTGATGAAGGCCAGAAACCCTTCGTGTTGTTCCAGGGGTTCTGCGATGAATTGCATATGGAAACAGCGTTTGAAAGCAGCCTGTCATGCACACCTGATATTCCAAAAAGCTGCCACAGCAGGCTGCTCTGCCCGCATTGCTCGGGTATAATGCGCACCTTTGTAAATTAACCGGTGGGAAGACAATATGCCTATCTATGCGTATGTATGTTCGAGTTGTGGCTTGCAGAAGGATGTCATGCAAAAAATCAGCGATGCGCCGATCAGCACATGTCCTGAATGCGGCAAGGAGACTTTTACCAAACAATTGACCGCTGCCGGTTTTCAGTTGAAAGGCAGCGGCTATTACGCCACGGACTTCAAAAACGGATCGCAGCCGAAGAATGCGCCCAAGCCGGAAGCCGGTTGCGCGCCCTGCGCCAGCACGGGTTCCTGCCCGGTTGCTGACAGCGCCGCCTGAGCATGAAAAAATATTTCATCACCGGCCTGCTGGTTTGGGTTCCGCTCGGCATCACCTTGTGGGTGCTGAATCTGACCATCAGTACCATGGATCAGACGCTGCTGCTGCTGCCGGAGCATTGGCAGCCGGACAGGGTGCTGGGCGTTCACATTCCCGGACTCGGCATCATTCTGACACTCGCGGTGGTGGGTTTGACCGGCCTTCTGATGCGCAATGTTCTGGGCCAGCAGTTGTTTCGTCTCTGGGAAGCCCTGCTGCAGCGCATTCCCTTCGTGAACAGCATCTACAAAGGCGTGAAACAGGTCAGCGATACGCTGCTGTCGGGCAGCGGCAATTCCTTTCGCAAGGTATTGCTGGTGCGCTATCCACACCCGCAGGCCTGGTCGCTGGCGTTTCAGACGAGTGTGCCCGGCGAAGTCATCGACAAGATGGAAGAAGAATACGTTGCGGTGTTCATTCCCACCACGCCGAGTCCGGTGAACGGATTTTATTTTTTCGTGCGCAAGGCCGATACCATCACATTGGATATGACGGTGGACGTGGCATTGCGCTCCATTGTGTCGATGGGCGTGGCGGCGAGCTCGGATACCGGAAAATATCGCGCCATGAGCCACAATACCCGGGTCGACAAACCTTAAACACAATTACATAAAAACAGAATCATGCGAACTCATTATTGCGGACTGCTCAACACCGACCAACTGGACCAAACCGTCACCCTGTGCGGCTGGGCGCATCGCCGCCGCGACCATGGCGGCGTGATCTTCATCGACCTGCGCGATCGCGAGGGGCTGGCACAGGTGGTCTGCGATCCCGATCGCGCCGAAATGTTCAGGGTTGCCGAGTCGGTGCGCAACGAGTTTGTGCTGCGCATCACCGGCAAGGTGCGCCGCCGTCCTGCCGGCACGACCAATGCGAACATCACCAGCGGCGAGATCGAGATCCTGTGCCACGAGATCGAGGTGCTGAATACCGCGCTGACCCCGCCGTTCCAGCTGGACGACGAGAACCTGTCCGAGACGGTGCGCCTGACCCACCGCGTGATCGACCTGCGCCGTCCGCAGATGCAGAAGAACATGATGCTGCGCTACAAGGTGGCAATGGCGTTCCGCCGTTTCCTCGACAGCCGCGGCTTCATCGACATCGAAACGCCGATGCTGACCAAGTCCACGCCGGAAGGCGCGCGGGATTATCTGGTGCCGTCGCGCGTACATCCGGGCGAATTTTTTGCATTGCCGCAATCGCCGCAGTTGTTCAAGCAATTGTTAATGGTGGCCGGTTTCGACCGCTACTACCAGATCACGAAATGTTTCCGCGACGAGGATCTGCGCGCCGATCGCCAGCCGGAATTCACCCAGGTGGATATCGAGACCTCGTTCCTGAACGAGACGCAGATCACCGCGCTGATGGAAGAGATGATACGCAGCGTGTTCAAGGAAGCGCTGGGTGAGGAGCTGCCCAACCCGTTCCCGCGCATGACCCATGCCGAGGCGATGAGGCGCTACGGTTCGGACAAGCCCGACCTGCGAGTGACTTTGGAGCTGACCGATGTCACCGATGCGGTCAGGGACGTCGCGTTCAAGGTATTCGCCGGGGTGGCCAATTCCGGGACTGGCCGTGTGGCGGCGCTGCGCGTGCCGCGCGGAGGCGCATTCTCGCGCGGCGAGATCGACGACTACACCAAATTCGTCGGGATATACGGGGCGAAGGGTCTGGCCTACATCAAGGTCAACGACATCACGCAACTCAACGAAACCGGATTGCAGTCGCCCATCGTGAAGAACCTGCACGAGGCCGCCCTGAAGGCCATTATCGAACGAACCGGCGCGCAGAACGGCGACATCATCTTCTTTGGCGCGGACAAGGAAAAGATCGTCAACGACGCACTCGGTGCGTTGCGCAGCAAGATCGGGCACGACAAGGGTTACACCAACGGCAAGGCATGGGAACCGCTGTGGGTGGTGGATTTTCCGATGTTCGAGTACGACGAGGAGGCCAAACGCTGGAGCGCCTGCCATCACCCGTTCACCGCGCCCAAGGACGAACACCTTGCCATGCTGCAAAGCGATCCCGGCCATTGCCTTGCCAAGGCGTATGACCTCGCGCTGAACGGTTCGGAGATCGGCGGCGGATCGGTGCGTATCCACCAGGAGGCGGTGCAATCGCAGGTGTTCCGTGCGCTCAACATCGGCGCGGAAGAGGCGCAGCTCAAATTCGGCTTTCTGCTTGATGCGCTGCAATACGGTGCCCCGCCGCACGGCGGACTGGCATTCGGGCTGGACCGCATCGTCACGATGATGACCGGCTCGGAATCGATCCGCGACGTGATCGCCTTCCCCAAGACCCAGCGCGCCCAGTGCCTGCTGACCCAGGCACCGAGCGCGGTGGATGAACGGCAATTGCGCGATTTGCACATCCGTTTGCGCCAGCAAGTGACGACCACCGCCGAAGTCACCAAGGAATGATGGGGTCGCGTATGTTGCGTTTGGTGTGGGTCGTGCTGGCGGCAATGCTGTGGTTGCCGGCCGGTGCGCAGGCGCACACCCATCACACGGACAACGGCGCACATGGCGACCTGGCCATCATCGGCGTGGCACAGCTGCCTGCAGAGGCGCGCGACACGCTGCGTGCCATCAAGCGTGGCGGTCCTTTCGCCTATCCGCGCGATGGCGTGGAATTCAGGAATTTCGAGCATGCTTTACCCAAGCGCAGGCGCGGTTACTATCACGAGTACACCGTCAGAACTCCCGGCACGCATAACCGCGGCGCAAGGCGCATCATCAGCGGCGTTCCCGGCGAATATTATTACACCGCCGACCATTACCAGACGTTCAGACAGATCCGGGAGTAGTCATGGATACTTTGGCACATCAACTGGGAAACCAGAATGCGGCGGGCAGCTATACACTGGATTGCAGTCCGGAAGAGTTGCGCAGCGCGGTTGAAAAAGCCGGCTTTGCGCTGTTCGATACCGATCTCAAGGGCGTCAAAGGCAAGCAGAATTTGCTCAACGCGTTGGCGGCCGCTGCCGGCTTCCCGCCCGAATTCGGGGCGAATTGGGATGCCCTTGCCGACGCGCTGTGCGACCTGTCCTGGCGCCAGGCGAACGGGTATGTGCTGCTGCTGCGAGGCGCCAGCGACACGCTGGGTCTTTCCGCCAACGACCGGGAAATCGCGCTGGACATCTTCGCCGACACGGTGGTGTATTGGCGGCAGCGCAACAAGCCATTCTGGATATTTTTTGCCTAGCGCATGAAGCGATACAAACAGCCGGTCTCGGTGCTGGTGGTGATACACACGATCGATCTGGATGTGCTGCTGCTGGAGCGTGCCGACCATCCCGGATATTGGCAATCGGTGACCGGCAGCCGCGACGGTGATGAATCGCTCGCCGAGACAGCGATACGCGAGGTGCGCGAAGAGACGGGTCTTGATGCGCGACGCTACACCCTTGGCGACTGGCATACCCGGAATGTCTACGAGATATACCCGCAGTGGAGGCACCGCTACGCGCCCGGAATCACCCACAACACCGAGCATGTGTTTGGTTTGCAACTTCCCCGCCCGGTCGATATCCAACTTGAGCCGCGCGAACATTTGAACTACCAGTGGCTGGCGTGGCAGGAAGCCGCTGAAATGGTATTTTCACCGAGCAATCGGGCGGCAATCCTGGAGTTGCCCAATCGCGTCCAGATGAATGGGCGCATACAGACAGAAGCACATCTACAGAGCAAACCACAATGAACGAAAAACAGATTCCGTTTGCGTATGATCATCCCGGTTCCCCGACCGCAGTTGCGTGGGCAAAGGTTCCGCGCGAACCCGACGCGGCTGAAAAGCCCGAGCTGATCGCGCGCATCAAGCGCCTGTTGAAGGAGCGGGATGCGGTGCTGGTGGCGCATTACTATGTGCATTCAGATCTGCAGGATCTCGCGGAAGCCACCGGCGGCATCGTCTCCGATTCGCTGGACATGGCCAACTTCGGCCATCGGCACCCGGCCAAAACCATCGTGGTCGCGGGCGTGCGCTTCATGGGCGAGACCGCAAAGATACTGAACCCAGAAAAGCGCGTGCTGATGCCGGACCTCGCGGCGGAGTGTTCGCTGGACCTCGGCTGTCCGGTGGACCAGTTCAGCGCGTTCTGCGACGCGCACCCGGACCGCACCGTGGTCGTGTATGCCAACACCAGCGCGGCGGTGAAGGCACGCGCCGACTGGATGGTGACCAGCTCAATCGCGTTGCCCGTGGTCAAGCATCTCAAGGAGCAGGGCAAGAAGGTGCTGTGGGCGCCGGACCGGCACCTCGGCGGCTACGTGCAGGAGCAGACCGGCGCGGACATGCTGCTGTGGCAAGGCTCCTGCATCGTGCACGACGAATACAAGGCCAGGGAGCTGATCGAACTGAAAGCGCAGCACCCCGGCGCCAAAGTGCTGGCGCATCCCGAATCGCCGCGCGCGGTCCTTCAGCTGGCGGACTTCGTCGGTTCCACCACGCAACTGATCAAAGCCTCGCAGAGCCTGGATGCGCGGGAATTCATCGTCGCCACCGACAACGGCATCCTGCATCAGATGCGCACCCTGTCCCCGCGCAAGACATTCCTCGAAGCCCCGACCTCCGGTGTCGGCGCGACCTGCAAGAGCTGTTCGCATTGCCCATGGATGGCGATGAACGGGCTGCTGAATCTGACGGAGGTTCTGGAATCGGGGCGCAATGAGATACATGTCGATCCGGCGATCATTCCGAGGGCGGTGCAGCCGATCAAACGCATGCTGGATTTTGCGAAGGAGATCGGGTTGCCAACGAAGGGGATAGGGAACGCCTAGGGCCTCATTTCCGTGAATATGCTGCGACATTTCCGCCGCTGTTCGCCAGCTTGGTCGTATGGCCGGTAAATCCAGCGAGCGTGAATCCATTAACCCAAAACAAAGCCAAAACTGCGGGCGTTGTAGCGCAAGTATCGATGCTTATTCGTCGTCACAACCGACAACTCTCCCAGCCATTGGGTAAAATATGCCCATGCCTACACTCAAAATCGCAACCTACAATATCCACAAGGGTCTTTCCTATTTCAAGCGCCGCGTGGTGTTGCACGAACTGCGCGAGCGGTTGCGCGAGCTGGATGCCGATATCGTATGCCTGCAGGAAGTGCAGGGTGCGCACGCAGGTCATGGCGAGCGTTATCACAACTATCCGGAAGGCGCGCAGCATGAGTTCATTGCGGAGGAAGTCTGGCTCCATTCAGTCTACGGCAAGAATGCGGTGTATGAGGCGGGTCATCATGGCAACGCGATACTCAGCCGCTTCCCCATTTTGCGATCCTTCAACACGGATGTTTCCGCGCATCGCTTCGAGAGCCGCGGGCTGTTGCACTGCGAAATGGATTTGCCGGGACTGCCGAACGTACATTGCCTGTGCGCGCATTTCGGTTTGTTCGCAAAAGGCCGCCGTGCGCAAACCGTTGCACTGATCGAGTATGTGCGCAACGAAATACCGTCCGATGCGCCGCTGATCATCGCGGGCGACTTCAATGACTGGAGCAACCAGACCGGCAAGACATTGGCCAGCGAGTTGCATATACACGATGTGTTCCATCTGCATGCCGGAATACCGGCGCGCAGTTTTCCATCGCGGCTGCCGCTGCTCCGCCTGGACCGCATCTACGTGCGCGGGTTCGACGTGCTGCAGAGCAACGTCCATGCGGGCGGAAATTGGCTGCGTTTGTCCGACCATGCCGCGCTTTCGGCACAATTGAAAAGTTTATGACCCAGACCCATCAGGTGGCCGATAACCAATTGATGCTGCTGCAGAATGGCACTGCCTATTTTCCGCGTTTGTGCGCGGACATCGATGCGGCGCAGCATTCGATTTATCTGGAAACCTATATTCTTGCCTCGGACGAAACCGGCCGCATGGTGGTCGATGCACTGCGCCGGGCGGCCGAGCGCGGGGTGGCGGTGCGGGTGCTGCTGGATGGTTACGGATCAGCGGAGTTTTCGCGAACGTGGCTGGCCGCGTTGAATGCGGCGAAAGTGCAGGTCCAGTGGTTCCGGCGCGAAATCTCCCCGTTCACATTGCGCCGCAGCCGGATGCGGCGTCTGCGCCGCATGCACCGCAAACTGGTGGTGCTGGATGGCGAGGTCGCCTTTGTGGGCGGCATCAACATCATCAACGATTACCCCAGTCATTACCATTTCAGCTTGCCGCGCCTGGATTACGCCGTGCGCGTGCAAGGCGCGCTGGTCGGCGAGATTCATTCGACGATGCGCCGGTTGTGGGGCGTGGTGTCATGGGCCAACTTGCGCAGGCGCGGCAAGGAAATCCGGCGCCTGGTGTTGGAACGGGCCAAGCCGGCCGCCCCCGGCATCAAGCTGGTGTTGCGCGATAACCTGCGGCACCGCCATGATATTGAAAACGCCTACCTGAATGCGATCGATGGCGCCCTGCACGAGATCATCATTGCCAATGCCTATTTTTTGCCCGGGCGAGCCTTTCGCATGGCGCTGGTAAAGGCGGCGCAACGCGGCGTAAGGGTCATGCTGCTGTTGCAGGGCAGGATCGAATACCGCGTTCAGTATTATGCGACGCATGCGCTGTACGACCAGTTGCTGGCGGCGGGTGTCGAGATATACGAGTATCAGCCCAGCTATCTGCACGCCAAAGTGGCCGTGATCGACGGGCAATGGTCGACGGTGGGTTCTTCCAACATCGATCCGTTCAGCCTGCTGCTGGCACGCGAGGCCAACCTGGTGGTCCAGAATGAAGGATTCGCCGCAGAATTGCGCGCAACCCTGCTTGCGGCGATTGCCACCCATGCGCTTCGCATCGGTGACGGAAACAATGTGTCGCGCAGCTGGGTGGGGAGGCTGGTCGCGCGCGCCAGCTACGGCATCGTGCGCCTGCTGGTCGGAATGCTGGGCTACGACAGATCAATCTGAGCAGTCCGGTCCAGCCGCGCTATAATTTACGCCAGCCATTTTCGCCTTTCCGCCATGCGTCCCTCCTCGATTCAACCGCCAAGCAACAGCAACCGCGCCGATTGGAATACCCTGCGCACTCTGATTCCCTATCTGATGGAATTCAAGTGGCGGGTGGCCGTTGCGATGAGCCTGCTGATATTTTCCAAGCTGGCGAATGTCTCGGTGCCGCTGGTGCTCAAGGAAATCATCGATGCGATGGACAAGACCAAATCGGTGCTGGTCATTCCCGTGTTTCTGATCGTCGGCTACGGGGTGCTCAGATTGTTCAGCACGCTGTTTGGCGAATTGCGCGACGCGGTGTTTGCCAACGTGACGCAGCGCGCCATACGGCGGGTGGCTTTGCAGGTATTCGAGCATCTGCACAGCCTGAGCCTGCGTTTTCATCTGGACAGGCAGACCGGCGGTGTCTCGCGCGACATCGAGCGCGGCACGCGCGGGATCGGCTTCCTGCTGAATTTCACGCTGTTCAACATCCTGCCCACGCTGCTGGAGATCGCCCTGGTGGCGGGAATACTGCTCAAGAAATACAGCCCGTGGTTCGCCATCATCACCTTCATCACGCTGGTGATCTACATCGCCTTCACCCTGTTCATCACCGAGTGGCGCATGGTGGTGCGGCGCACCATGAACGACCTGGATTCCAAGGCCAACACGCGCGCCATCGACAGCCTGCTGAACTACGAGACGGTGAAGTATTTCGGCAACGAGCAGTATGAGGCGGATCGCTACGATCACCATATGGAACACTGGGAAGCTGCGGCGGTGCGCAACCAGACTTCGCTGGCGCTGCTCAATTCCGTGCAGAGCGTGGTCATCGCGATCGGCATCACCGCGCTGATGTTGCTGGCTGCGGACCAGGTGGTCAAAGGCAAGATGACCGTGGGCGACCTGGTGGTGGTCAACGTGTACATGATCCAGTTGTATATGCCGCTGCATTTCCTCGGTTTCGTCTATCGTGAGATACGCCATGCGCTGGCCGACATGGAGAAGATGTTCAGCCTGCTGCATGAGGAACGCGAGGTCGCCGACGCCCCGGATGCGACGGCGTTGCAGGTGGGCAGTGCGGAAGTAAGGTTCGAGGACGTCAGTTTTTCCTATGCGCCGGAGCGCCAGATTCTGTTCGGCGTGAGCTTTACCATACCGGCCGGGCACAAAGTCGCCGTGGTCGGCGCAAGCGGGGCGGGCAAGTCCACGCTGTCGCGGCTGCTGTTCCGCTTCTACGATGTGCAGCAGGGGCGCATCCTGATCAACGGCCAGGATATCCGCAGCGTGACCCAAACCAGCCTGCGCGCCGCGATCGGCATCGTGCCGCAGGATACGGTGCTGTTCAACGACACCATCTATTACAACATCGCCTATGGCCGCCCCGATGCCTCGCGCGAGGACATTATGGCCGCGGCGCAGGCAGCGCATATCCATCACTTCATCGAGACGCTGCCACTCGGTTACGACACCATGGTTGGAGAGCGCGGCCTGAAACTGTCCGGAGGCGAAAAGCAGCGCGTTGCGATCGCGCGCGCGATTCTGAAGAATCCGGCGGTCCTGATCTTCGATGAAGCCACCTCCGCGCTGGATTCAAAATCCGAGAAGGCGATCCAGTCCGAGCTGCGCGCGATCTCGCAAAACCGAACCACACTGGTGATCGCGCATCGCCTGTCCACGGTCGTGGATGCCGACCAAATACTGGTGATGGACCACGGGCGTATCGTCGAGCGCGGGACTCATCGGGAATTGCTTGCGCAACACCGGCTTTATGCGCAAATGTGGAATCTTCAGAAACAAGAGGAGCATGTGATCCCTGTAGTTTGATTTATAATGAATTTCGGTTATGCTTCGCTCGCATAACTCTGTCATTCAGGTGAGAGCATAACAATGAATAAACAAGTGCTGGTATTGATGCTGTTCGTGCGGATGTTGGCAGCCACTGCGGCGCACGCTGAACCCGGGGAAAATTCCTTCAAGGTTGACGAGTCCCTGACCGTTCCGTTGTCGTTCAAGGTTGAGCCGCGCAGGGAGTTGTCGCTGAGGCCCTCGTTGCTCAAGGTTCGATCCCATGTTGCGCTGGTTTTTGACGAGCAGACCCAGCGCCCGCTCTATGACAAGCATGGCCAGGCGGTGATGCCGATCGCCTCCATTACCAAGCTGATGACCGCGATGGTGGTGCTGGATGCGCATTTGCCCATGGATGAGGAAATCAGCGTCGCCACGGATGACCTGAACAGCATCAAAAGGGCGAAATCGAGATTGCGCGTGGGCGTGACCCTGACGCGCGGCGAGATGCTCAGGCTGGCGTTGATGGCTTCGGAAAATCGCGCGGCGCTGGCGTTGGCACGGAGCTATCCGGGAGGCAAACCGGCGCTGGTGGCGGCGATGAATGCCAAGGCGCGCGCACTGGGCATGGAGAACACGCATTTTTACGAGCCGACCGGGTTGGACAGCGACAATGTGTCTACCGCGCAGGACCTGGTTAAAATGGTCGCCGCAGCCGGAAGTTACACTTTGATACATCAATACACCACCACGGCAACGCACTCGGTGGATAATTTGAATGGTCGCACCATGCGTTTCAGCAACACCAATCCCCTGGTCAGGAATGCGTCGTGGGATATCGGTTTGAGCAAGACCGGGTTTATCAATGAAGCTGGGCAATGTCTGGTGATGCAGGCAACGATCCATCACCGTCCTGTCATCATCGTACTTCTGGATTCGTGGGGCAAGCGCACCCGGGTCGGTGATGCCAACCGTATTCGGCAGTGGATGGAAAGAGCGCCGATACGTTATGCGGAGCCGCGTGGCGGGGTCAGGCTGGCGGGCGAGTTTCGTTAGTTCTGGCAGGGTGCCGAGCGGATCAACTATCCGGGGTGTAAATTTTTTATATTTTCAAGGTTGAGGTTATGGGCGAATCATTACTGCTGCTCACCATCATTACATTGATTATTATCACGATACGCCGGGCTAGGCCGGTGATCCTGGAAAATCCGGTCAACATCCACCGTCCGGGGCAATTTCACATCACCCTCGCGCCGCAACTCAACCGTGTGCAAAGCTACGTTGAGCAAATTGCCAAACAGTACATCGAATCTCATCACCCGAAAGGCGATCTGCCCACCCAGTATTTCGAAGTGCGCGATCCCAGGGTCTTTTCGAAAGGCCACAAATCTTATCTGTTGGCGGTCACCTTGCGCGGCGGGGAATTGTATTTTCAGGCCGTCAATCCCAAGCCTGCCCAGCACAATGCTGAAAGCCACTACAAGACCCTGCACGATTTTTCCGAGTCCGTGTTGCAGAAATACCCTCCCTCTGGAACCGTCGATGGTTCGGGTGCCGAAAGTCTGCGTGCCGTTGTCGAGTCAATTGCTTCGCCATTGCAGATCAGCGTCGAGGTATTGCCGCCTGCCGATTGAACCAGGCCCTTTGCGGGTTGACGAGTCTCGCCGCAATCTGGTTTGCGGTTTTGCTTCGGGGTGATTGTGGCTGCGGCCGCTGCTTTGCAGCTTAGCCTTCGCCGCAATCAGGACCTGTCAATTCACATCGTATGATTGTGGCTGCGGCCACTGCTGCGCGGTTTAACCTGCTGCGCAGGTTAGCCTTCGCCGCAACTTGGTATTATTATTTTACAATAATACCAAGTTGTCACGGTGGATGACTTCGGTATCACCGCCGTAACCGAGCAGCGACTCGATTTCCTTGCTGGGATGACCCGCGATGCGGGCCGCTTCCACGGCGCTGTAATTGCTCAGGCCGCGGGCGATGTCGCTGCCATCTTCGCCGACGCATGCAACAACCGCACCGCGCTTGAATTCCCCGGACACACTCTTGACACCGACCGGCAGCAGGCTCTTTCCCTCGGAGCGCAAGGCCCTGACCGCGCCGGCATCCAGCACCAGCTTGCCGGCAACCTGCAAATGATCGGCCAGCCATTGTTTGCGCGCGGCGAGGGACAACATGGGCGCGCTGAGCAGGGTGCCGATGGATTCACCCCCGATCAGACGCAGCAACACATCGGGCTCGTGTCCCGAGGCGATGACGGTATGCGCGCCGCTGCGTGCCGCGCGTTTGGCCGCGAGTATCTTGGTGAGCATGCCGCCGCGCCCGATGTGGCTGCCCGCGCTGCCGGCCATCTTCTCCAGCTGCGCATCGCCTGCCTTCCCCTCATGTACCAGGGTGGCTGAAGCATCCTTGCGCGGATCGGCGGTATACAAGCCGTCCTGGTCGGTGAGGATGACCAGCACATCGGCCTCGATCAGATTGGTTACCAGCGCGCCGAGCGTGTCGTTGTCGCCGAATTTGATTTCGTCGGTCACCACGGTGTCGTTTTCGTTGATGATCGGAATGACGTGCAGTGACAGCAGCGTGGTCAGCGTGGTGCGCGCGTTCAGGTAGCGTTCGCGATCGGCCAGGTCGGCGTGCGTCAGCAGCACCTGGGCGGCATGCAGGCCGTGTTCGCGGAAGCAGCTTTCATAGGCTTGCACCAGACCCATCTGGCCCACCGCGGCGGCGGCTTGCAGGTCGTGTATCGAAGCGGGACGCTTTTTCCAGCCCAGGCGCTGCATGCCCTCGGCGATCGCGCCCGACGACACCAGCACCACCTCGCAACCCGATTTGCGCAGCGCGGCGATCTGGCGCGCCCAGTTGCCGAGCGCGCCGAAGTCCAGTCCGGCACCCTGGTTCGTCACCAGGCTGCTGCCGACCTTGACGACAATGCGCTTGCATTTGCTCAGTGAAGTATTCATGTCGATATCAGATGGAGCCCGCGTCGGATTCCTGCGCGCTTTCCGCGGCCGCCTGTTGTTCCATTTCGTTCATCCGCAGCAAATGATTCATGATCGCGTAGGTCAATTCCTTGCAGCCCTCGCCGTTGATCGCGGAGATCACAAAATAGCGGTCAAAATCCGTGAACTCCTTGAGGAATGCGGCGACTTTCTCGTCGCGGTCCGGCAACAGGTCGACCTTGTTCAGCAGCAACCAGCGCGGTTTTTCATACAGCGACTGATCGTACTTCTTCAGTTCGTTCAGGATCGCGCGCGCATCGTGTACCGGGTCGGTGCCTTCATACATCGGCGCGATATCGACCAGGTGCAGCAACAAGCGGGTGCGCGCCAGGTGGCGCAGAAACTGGTGCCCGAGCCCGGCCCCTTCCGCCGCACCCTCGATCAGTCCCGGGATGTCGGCGATCACGAAGCTCTTTTCGTTCGACACGCGCACCACGCCCAGATTCGGATGCAGCGTGGTGAACGGATAATCGGCGACCTTGGGCCGCGCGGCGGAAACGGCACGGATGAACGTGGACTTGCCGGCATTCGGCATACCCAGCAGCCCGACGTCGGCGAGCACTTTCAGCTCCAGCTGCAATTCGCGTGTCTCGCCTTCGGTACCGGGGGTGCATTGGCGCGGAGCCCGGTTGGTGCTGGACTTGAAGTGGATATTGCCCAGGCCGCCGATGCCGCCCTGTGCAAGCAATACCTTTTCGCCGTCGTGGGTGAGGTCGGCGATGACTTCGCCGCTGTTGATATCGGTGATGACGGTTCCCACCGGCATGCGCAGCATGATGTCGTCCGCGCCCTTGCCATAACAGTCCGAGCCGCGCCCCGATTCCCCGTTCTTGGCGCGGTGTATCCGGGCGAAACGATAATCGACCAGCGTATTGATGTTGCGGTCGGCAAGCGCGTACACGCTGCCGCCGCGGCCGCCATCGCCGCCGTCAGGGCCGCCATTCTCGATGTATTTTTCGCGGCGGAAGCTGGCGATGCCGTTGCCACCCTTGCCCGCGAAGACTTCGATTCTGGATTCGTCAATAAACTTCATGGCGCGTATCTATTAATTAAACTTCCGGTTGATGAACTGCTGCTGAACGAATTTGTGAAAAATTATCCTATGGAAATAAAAAAGCCCTACCTTGCGATAGGGCTGGCTTGTTCCAGAGCGGGCTGTTGATTAAGCAGCTACGATGGAAACAGTCCTGCGCTTTTGCGCGCCCTTGATCGCGAACACGACCTTGCCGGTGATCTTGGCAAACAAGGTATGGTCCTTGCCCATGCCGACGTTTTCGCCGGGGTGGAACTCGGTGCCGCGCTGGCGCACGATGATGCTGCCCGCGTTGATCAGCTCGCCGCCGTAGCTCTTTACGCCCAACCGCTTCGAGTGCGAGTCGCGTCCGTTACTGGTACTGCCGCCGCCTTTTTTTGATGCCATGCTGGTTGCTCCTTACCGAATTTAAGCGGAGATGCCGTCGATGCGGATCTCGGTGTAGTTTTGACGATGCCCCTGGTTCTTCTGGTAGTGCTTGCGCCGGCGCATCTTGAAAATGCGCACCTTGTCGCCGCGTCCGTGCGCGACGATGGTCGCTTTTACGGTAGCGCCGGTCAGCAAAGGCTTGCCCACGGACAGCTTGTCGCCGTCGGCGACCATCAGCACCTTGTCCAGCACGATGGCGCTGCCGACGTCGCCGGGGAGAATCTCGACCTTCAAAGTTTCGCCGGAAGTGACGCGATATTGCTTACCACCGGTTTTAATGACTGCGTACATAACAACCTCGATAACTAGTATGATTTTGGGGCGCTTTTTTGCGAAGGCGCGGATTATACATAATTATCCGCGCCCGTCAAAATCCTTTTTTCTGGGTAATTATCATCAAACTCAATATTTCTGATGAAACTACTAGCCATTCCACTAGGCCACCAAAAGGCGGTAGCCAAGTGTCTGGTTATAAGCCAGACTAGGCGCGTGAGAAAGATCGCCGCGCCGCATATGGACTATATGCAAGCAAGATTTTTCGAGCGCAACAACGTATGGCGACGAAATATTGGGTTTTAGCGGCGCATCGAGTCGAAGAACTCGGCGTTGTTCTTCGTCGCCTTGATCTTGTCGAGCAGGAATTCCATCGCTTCCAGTTCGTCCATCGGGTAGAGCAGCTTGCGCAGCAGCCAGATCCTTTGCAGGATGTCCTGTTTGATCAGCAATTCTTCCTTGCGCGTGCCGGAGCGGTTCACGTTGATGGCCGGATAGATGCGCTTTTCGGCCATGCGGCGATCCAGGTGGATCTCCATGTTGCCGGTGCCCTTGAATTCCTCGTAGATCACGTCGTCCATGCGCGAGCCGGTGTCCACCAGCGCGGTGGCGATGATGGTCAGCGAGCCGCCTTCCTCGATGTTGCGCGCCGCGCCGAAGAAGCGCTTGGGGCGATGCAGCGCGTTGGCATCCACACCGCCGGTCAGCACCTTGCCGGAAGAAGGCACCACGGTATTGTAGGCGCGCGCCAGACGGGTGATGGAGTCGAGCAGGATCACCACATCCTTTTTGTGCTCGACCAGGCGTTTGGCCTTTTCCAGCACCATTTCCGCGACTTGCACATGGCGGCTGGCCGGCTCGTCGAAGGTGGAGGCAACCACTTCGCCGCGCACGGTGCGGGTCATTTCGGTCACTTCCTCGGGGCGTTCGTCGATCAGCAGCACGATCAGGGTCGCATCGGGATTGTTCGACGAGATGGAATGCGCGATATGCTGCAGCATCACGGTCTTGCCGGATTTCGGCGAGGCCACCAGCAGTCCGCGCTGGCCCTTGCCGATCGGCGCGACGATGTCGATGATGCGGCCGGTGATGTTCTCCTCCGCCTTGATGTCGCGCTCCAGTTTCAGGGGGACGGTGGGGAAGAGCGGGGTGAGGTTCTCGAACAGGATCTTGTTCTTTGCGTTCTCGGGCGGCTCGCCGTTGACCCTGTCCACTTTCACCAGCGCGACATAGCGCTCGCCGTCCTTGGGGGTGCGTATTTCGCCTTCGATGGTATCCCCGGTGTGCAGGTTGAAGCGGCGTATCTGGCTGGGGCTCACATAGATGTCATCCGGACCGGCAAGATACGAGGTGTCCGGAGAGCGCAAAAATCCAAAGCCATCCGGCAGGATTTCCAGCGTGCCGTCGCCGAAAATGCTTTCGCCCTTTTTTGCGTGGCTCTTCAGCAGCGCGAACATCACATCCTGCTTGCGCATTCGGTTGGCGTTTTCTATTTCATTGGCCGCGGCCATTTCAACGAGTTCGGTTACGTGTTTGGTTTTCAGGTCGGATAAGTGCATAGCGATGCGCGAGGGATGATTGAAAGAAGGAAAGTCGAAAAATAATGCAAGAGGATATCAATACGGAAACATGAAATGATTCGGATCGGGGCGGAAGAAAACCACCCGCATGGCCTGGAATGTGTTCGTTTTTATGTTTTGGCTACCTTAGGGACGAAGCTGGAGAGGCGATGCGGGTGTGACACTAAACGCTTTAGATGTGGCTGTCAATAAAAGCCGTCAATTGGGATTTGGACAACGCGCCGACCTTGGTGGCGGCGATGTCGCCGTTCTTGAACAGCATCAGGGTCGGGATGCCGCGAATGCCGAACTTTGCCGGTGTTTGCTGGTTCTCGTCCACGTTCAGCTTTGCGACCGTCAGCCGGCCGGCATATTCCTTGGAGACTTCTTCCAGGATCGGCGCGATCATGCGGCAGGGGCCGCACCACTCAGCCCAGTAATCCACCAGCACCGGCAGGGGGGCCTGCACGACTTCGGCTTCAAATGTGGCATCGGAAACGTAATGTATATGTTCGCTCATGGTTGGTTCTCGCTATGGTATGGGTTGTGTTTGGAGTGCAACAGGCGACAGGTTGGGGGTGGGCCGCTTCAATTCAGGACGAATCCTAACCAAAATCCGCTTTGCTGTGAAGCGAATTAATTATTACCCTATTGCCAGCTCTGATAAAATGCCGCGTTGTTGATAACCGGAGTGTCGCCATGACTTATGTTGTATCCGAAGCCTGCATCAAATGCAAATATACCGATTGCGTGGAAGTGTGCCCGGTGGACTGTTTCCACGCCGGACCGAATTTCCTGGTGATCGATCCCGACGAGTGCATCGATTGTACGCTGTGCGTTGCCGAATGTCCGGTGGAGGCGATCTATGCCGAGGACGATTTGCCCGAAAATCAGCGTCATTTCATCGCGTTAAATGCCGAATTGTCCAAAACCTGGAAAGTCCTCGTCGAAAAGATCGACCCGCCGGCCGATGCCGATGAGTGGGCAAAGGTCAAGGACAAGCTGAATCTCCTCGAACGCTGAGATATCTTCCCACAATTGCGCTCATGACGTTGTGCAAGGGCCTCGTTGAGTTCTGCTGTTTATAAAAAAGTAGCCAAACATATTCTGTCCTGTCATGCGCAGGATTACCCCGATCTGCGCGGGGCAACGATCCTGTTACCCAATTACCATGTTGCCCGGCCGCTCGCGCAGGAATTGAATGCCGCGGCGAATCTGCCGGCCTTGCTGCTGCCGCAGATGGTCACGCTCAACGACTGGGCGCTGTCCATCCCGCCAACCGCGCCTATCCAGCCCGACACCCGGCGCATCACCGCCTTGTATCAGGCATTGCGCGAACGGCGCTGGTTCGCCGATGCTGATCTGTGGGGACTATCGCGCGAATTGCTCGGTCTGCTGGATGATCTGACCCGCCATCATGTTGCGCTGCCGGAATCCGAAGCGGAATTTGCGGAACAACTTGCCAATGCTTACCGGGCGCGCAGCGGGCAGGCCATGCAGTTCGAGGCGCGTGTCGTGCATGAACTCTGGTACGCGATGGCGGCCGGCGGCGGACTGGACAGCGTACGCGCCTACCAGCAGCAGCTTGCGCGGTTGGCACAGCGGGTGGACAAGCCGCTGTATGTTTTGCTGACCTCGGATGGTGCGGCACCGGAAGCGCATTTTCTGGAAGCCTGCCGCGCTCGCGTTCCCGTCACCGTTTTTGACCTGCGCGAGATGGTGGCGGAGATGCCGGATTGCGCGCTGCTCTCCTGTGCTCTGCAATCCGACGGGGGAAATACCGCTCTGCGCGAAGCTGCCGCAAAGCTGAAAAATCAACCCGAAGCCGCATTGTCCCATCGCCTGAGCCTGTTCGGCGCGCACGGTCTGGAAGAGGAGTCCCGCGCCGCCGACGTGCAGGTGCGGCGCTGGCTGCTGGCGGGCAAACAGAACATCGCGCTGGTCGCGCAAGACCGGCTGGTGGCGCGGCGCGTGCGCGCGCTGCTGGAACGCGCCGGCGTCATGGTGCGCGACGAGACCGGCTGGACGTTCTCGACGCTGGCGGTCAGCACGGTGCTGATGCGCTGGCTGGATGCGCTGCAAAGCGATTTTTATCATCAGGATCTGCTCGACCTGCTCAAGTCGCCGTTCATCTTTGCCGACCAGACAGCGGGCACGCGCAAGCAAGCCGTTTACCAGCTCGAACAACTGCTGCGCAAGCACGGGATTGCATCCCACCTCGATGCCTTTCTCGAACTGGCGCAAGGCGAGGCGGAGGTGGAAACGGCGCTGGTGCGGCTGCGCCGGGCGGCGGAGGCGTTGCGCAGGAACAGCGACACGCTGGCCGGCTGGCTGCACGCGCTGGAGGGCAGTTTGTCCATCCTCGGCGTGGTGCAGGGACTGGCGGCGGACGAGGCTGGCGCGCAATTGTTGCAGATACTAGACACCTGGCGGCAGGAACTGGCGGCGGACAAGACGCGTTTCACCCGCGCCGAATGGCGGCACTGGCTGGCGCTGCAGCTCGATGAAAATACCTTCAGCGACAAATCCATCGATAGCCCGGTGCTGCTTACCTCGCTCGCTTCCACGCGCTGGCGCAGTTTTGATGCGGTGCTGCTGCTCGGCAGCGACGCCGCGCATTTGCCCGGCACCGACAACGGCGGCATCTGGTTCAACGATGCGGTGCGTGCGACCCTCGGCCTGCCTACCCGCGAGACCTATCTGGCGCAACAGCGCGACGACCTGCTTGCGCTGCTGGCCCTGAACGACAGTGTGTTGGCCACCTGGCAGGATCACAAAAGCGGCGAGAAGAATCTGCTGAGCCCTCATTTCGAGATGCTGCGAGCGCTGCATCAGCTGGCTTACGGCGACGACCTGGCAAACAAGGAATTGGCGGCGATGCTCGACCGTGCGCAGATACGCCCGGGCGAATTTCCGTTGCCCGAGCGGTCCGCCATGCCCGCGCCCGGCGTGCCGCAAAGCCTGATCCCTGCACGGATTTCACCCAGCGGCTACAACAGCCTGGTCGCCTGCCCCTACCAATATTATGCGCGGCACATGCTGCGCCTGAACGAACTGGACGAAGTGCGCGAGGGTGTGGAGAAGCGCGATTACGGCGAATGGGCGCATCACATCCTGCATCGCTTCCACCAGCAGTTTCCGGTGCTGGGCGAACACGCACGCGCGGTGTTGGAAGAGCAGTTGCAGCGCATCAGCATCGAGGTATTTGCACCTGCCGTGGAGCGCGACTATCTGGCGCGCGCCTGGCTGCTGCGCTGGCAGCAGGCGATTCCCGCTTACCTGGACGCGCAGCTGAAAAACGAAGCGGAGGGCTGGCGCTACCGGAACGGAGAAGTGCCGTTCGAAAAGCCATTGACCGATGAGCTGACCCTGCACGGCCGCATCGACCGCGTGGATGACCAGCCAGACGGTTTGTTGCGAGTGCTGGACTACAAGATGATGGATGCGACCCGGTTGCGCAACAAGCTCAGAGAAGCGGGCGAGGATGTGCAGCTGGCCTGCTACGCCCATGTGTACGAGGCCGAGCATGCAGCATTCATCAGCATCGAAAGGGACAAGGTGATCGCTGTCGCACCGCCGCAGGATGTCACAGAACTGGCGCAGGCCAACATCGATCGTTTGACCGCGTTGTTCGCCCAGCTGCGACATGGTGCCGCGATGCCCGCGCACGGTGTGGACGAGGCCTGTGTCTATTGCGAGATGCGCGGGCTGTGCCGCAAGAGCGACTGGAGCGCAGGGTAATGGATAACCGCATTGCTCTCGATCCCGGACACAGTGTCGTCGTCGAAGCCTGTGCCGGCAGCGGCAAGACCTGGCTGCTGGTGTCGCGCATCGTGCGCCTGCTGCTGGCCGGTGTACCGCCCGGCGAGATACTCGCGATCACCTTCACACGCAAGGCCGCGCAGGAGATGCAGGGACGCCTGCGCGAGTGGCTGCACCTGCTCGCGGTGCAGGATGACGATAAAGTGCGCGCATTCCTGCGCGAACGGGCGCTTGATGACATCGACGATGCCGTGCTGGCGCTTGCACGCGGCCTGTACCGCGACGCTTTGCTGGCGCAGCCGGCCATCACCATCAGCACCTTCCACGGCTGGTTCATGCAGATCATCCAGCGCGCGCCGCTGAACGCCGGCGTGCCGGTCGGCATGCAATTGCTGGAGCGCACTTGGGCGTTGCGCGACGAAGCGTGGCAGGCATTTGCCGACAGCCTGCGCGCCGCGCCCGATGGCGAGCCGACGCAGTTCATGCAAT
Organism: Gallionella sp.; assembly: GCA_049684555.1. Taxonomy (GTDB): domain Bacteria; phylum Pseudomonadota; class Gammaproteobacteria; order Burkholderiales; family Gallionellaceae; genus Gallionella. Next base: position 73,358 of record JBAVGB010000020.1, read on the forward strand.
GGCTGTTCAGCGAGTATGGTCTGTACAGCACGCGTGCGCTGCTGGAGAACTTCGTGCACAAGCGCGCCGAGTGGTGGTCATACACGCAGGGCCGGAAAGATGCGGTGGCCTGGGCAGTCGAACAATTGCAGAACGAACTCGAAGTAGACATGGATGCTGACCCGGTTGCCGAGGCTTGCAACGATGCAAAACTTAAAGTGGCCGTGCAATCTTTTATGCAAGTGTTGGCGACAGGCACAGAGACACAGTGCGGCCAAGCCGACAAACTGCAAGCCGCCTGGGAACTTGCTGATCCCCACCAGCGCTTTGCGGCATTGTCGCTCGCGCTATACACCCAAGCAGGGGAGCCACGCAGTTTCAAGCCAACCAAAAAGCAGAATGCGGAAACATTCCTGCTTGCGCGCGATGTATTATTCGACGAGCTGCAAGCTGTGCGCGATGCCTTGACCGAACTGGCAGCGTTGCGCATGAACCGGGCCGCGCTGCATTGCGGTGCGGCGCTGCTGGATCATTACCAGGAATTGAAGCTGCGCCAGCAGCAGATGGATTTCACCGATCTGGAATGGCAGGTGTGCCGCATGCTCAACCAGGGCGGCTGCGCCGAATACATGCAATACAAGCTGGACAGCCGCTACCGCCATGTGCTGCTCGACGAGTTCCAGGACACCAACCCGCTGCAGTGGCAGATACTGCAGGCGTGGTTTGCCGCATCCGCCGCCGTGGACTCGCGGCCCACCGTGTTCGTGGTGGGCGACCCCAAACAATCCATCTACCGCTTTCGCCGCGCCGATGCGCGCCTGTTCGGCGAGGTGCGCGAATTTTTGCAGCGGGAGTTTGGCGCGCATCACCTGACCCAGAACGAGACGCGGCGCAATGCCCCGGCCGTGCTGGACGCGGTGAATGGCGTGTTCTCGCAACACCCGGACGGCTTTGCGGATTTCGACGAGCATGCCGCCCATCCCCGCAACCTGCCCGGCCATGTCGAAGTGCTGCCGCTTGCCGTGCCGGAAAAGGCGGAAGAACCGGTGATGTCGGACGGGGAGTTGAATCTGCGCAACCCGCTCACCACGCCGCGGACCGAAGAACGAGGCGGCGCCCGCGAAATCGAGGCCGCGCAATTTGCCAAATACGTCGCCGACATCGTCGCGAACTGGAGCGTGCAGGATGACGGCAAACCGCGTCGCGCCGAGTATCGCGACATCATGGTGCTGGTGCGCAAGCGCCTGCACCTCAGGGCGTACGAGCATGCCTTGCGCGCCCGCCATATTCCTTTCCTGACTTCCCGGCGCGGCGGCCTGCTCGACACGCTGGAAGCGGAGGACATCCAGGCGCTGCTGACTTTCCTGATCACCCCATTCGCCGATCTCGAGCTGGCGCAGGCATTGCGCTCGCCGATTTTTTCCTGCGGCGATGAAGATTTGATACGGCTTGCATCTGACACAGAGGGAAGCTGGTGGGTTCGGTTGCAGCGCGTTGAACAAAGCGGTGCTGCCTCCGCCGAACTGCGGCGCGCCCGCACCCTGTTGCAGGGCTGGCTGGCTCAGGCCGACAAGCTGCCGGTGCACGACCTGCTCGACCGCATCTATTTCGAGGGTGACCTGCTGCATCGCTATGCGGCGGCCTTGCCCGACGAGCTGCATGAGACCGTGCGTGCCAATCTGCATGCCTTCATGGAGATCGCGCTGAACGTGGACGCCGGGCGTTACCCGAGCCTGCCGCGCTTCCTTGCCGAACTTCGCGAGTTGCGCGCGGCGGAAAACGAATCCCCGGACGAGGGCCAGGTGGGCGAGGCAGGCAATGCGCTGCGCATCTACACCGTGCACGAGGCCAAAGGACTGGAAGCGCCGATCGTGTGGCTGCTGGATGCCAATGATACGCAGAGCAAAGCCGACAGCTACAGCGTGCTGCTCGACTGGCAGCCCAATGCGCCGAGCCCGGCGCATTTTTCCCTGTTTGGCGACAAGCGCGGACGCGGCGCGAAACGCGCCCCTTACTTCGCTGCCGACGAAGCCTATGCGCGGCGCGAGGAGATGAATCTGCTGTATGTCGCGATGACGCGCGCCAAACAGGCGCTGCTGGTCAGCGGCAACGGAGAGCCCGAAGCGGATTCCTGGTACGGGCGGATCGCGCATGTCGCGCGGCAGATCCCGAATCCGCTGCTGGCGGAGGCGGGCAGCGCCGCGGCCGGGCAGGGGAAATCAACCGTGAACGTGGATGAAGGATTGCTGCGCCCGCTGCCGACCGGGAAACGCGTTGCACGCAACACCTTGCAACAGCAGCGCGGCATCTGGCTGCACGCGCTGCTCCAGCATCTGGCGCCGCCCGGTGCTGCGGCGGACCGGGCGGTTATGCAGGCAAGGTGCGGCATCCCGGCCGGCGAGATGGAACCCCTTTGGCAACAGGCGCAGGCATTGCTTGCCGATCCGTCTTTGCAGCGCTTCTTCGATCCGCAGGGCTACCTCAGTGCGAGCAACGAAATGCCCTACGTCAACGCGCGCGGCGAGATCAGGCGCATCGACCGGCTGGTGGAGTTCGGCGACGAGGTGTGGGTGCTGGATTACAAGCTCAGCGAAAGCGGCGACCCGGCACCCTACCGCGCACAGCTGGCCGAATACCGGGCCGCGATGCAGGTAGTGTACGCGGGCAAGAAGGTGCGCTGCGCGCTGCTGTTTGCCGGCGGCGAGCTGATCGAAAGCTAACCGTGCCCGCCCCGGCGGTTCCAGCTTGCCGGGAAATGCCGGTAGAAATACCGCTTCACAAATTCCACCGCCACCAGGTAGCACAGCACCATAGCCGGCAGGATCAGGAAAAACAGCGGCGGGGGAACAACGAAGCCGAGCTGTGCGGCAAATGGTGTGAATGGCAACAAGGCGGCGACGATGACCACGGCCAGTGAAGTCGCGACCAGCGTCATGTCGGGCCTGCTTTTGAAAGCGCTGCCCCGGGTGCGGATCACGAAGATCACCAGCACCTGGGTGGCGATGGACTCGATGAACCAGCCGGTGTGGAACAGCGCTTCGCCGGCGCCGAATACCTTCAGCAGGATGAAGAACGTCAGAAAATCGAACACCGAGCTGACCGGCCCGACCACCCACATGAAGTTGCGGATGAAGGCCGTGTCCCAATGCCGGGGATGGGTGAGATACGTGGTGTCCACGTTATCCATCGGAATCGGCAGTTCCGAGACATCGTAGAGCAGGTTGTTGAGCAATATCTGTGACGGCAGCATCGGCAGGAAGGGCAGGAACAATGTCGCCCCTGCCATGCTGAACATGTTGCCGAAATTGGAACTCGTCCCCATCATGATGTACTTCATGATGTTGGCGAAGGTGCGCCGCCCCTCCTGCACGCCCGCGTGCAGCACATTCAGGTCTTCCCGCAGCATGATCATGTCGGCCGCCGCCTTGGCCACGTCCACCGCGCTGTCCACCGAGATGCCGACATCCGCCGATCGCAGCGAAGGTGCATCGTTGATGCCGTCGCCCAGATAACCGACCGTGTGCCCCTGTGTCTTCAGCGACAGGATGATGCGGTTCTTCTGCGCCGGGTTGACACGGCAGAACAGGTTGGCTTCCCTGGCCCGGACTGCCAGTGCGGAGTCGCCCATGTCCTGTATCTCGTTGCCGGTCAGCACACCCATCACAGGCATGCCCAGTTTGTCGCACACATAGCGGGTGACCAGTTCGCTGTCGCCGGTGACGATCTTGACCTGCACATTGTCCGCAGCCAGCGCTTTGAGTGCATGCCCCGCGCTCTCCTTGGGCGGATCAAGGAACGCGGCGAAGCCGGCGAAGGTCAGCTCGGTCTCGTCGCTGACCACGGCATGCGGATGATCCGGCGCCACCGTCCGCCAGGCGATGCCGAGCACCCTGAAGCCCTCGCGGCCGAGGCTGTCGTGCAAAGTCTGGATGGATGCCAGCGCCTGTTCGTCCAGTGGACGGGCTTCCAGCGTTTCGCCCACGGCATATTGGGTGGACAGCCCGAGGATATCCTCGGGCGAGCCCTTGACGATGAGCAACCGTTGCTTGTCATCTTCGCGTTGGCCCTGATCGACCAATACCGAAACTCGCCTGCGTTCGAAATCGAATGGAACCTCGTCGATCTTGCGCCAGCCGCTCGCATCGATTTCCCTGTGCTCGAGGATCGCGTCATCCAGCGGGCTTTTCAATCCGGTCTCGAAATAACTGTTTAGGTAAGCCAGCTGCAAAACCTGCGCACTGTCATTGCCGAGTGCATCGACGTGGCGTTCCAGCTTGATGCGCCCCTCGGTGAGTGTGCCGGTCTTGTCGGTGCACAGCACGTCCATGCTGCCCAGGTTGTGTATCGATGAAAGCTTCTTCACGATCACCTGTTGCTTCGCCATGCGCAACGCGCCGCGCGACAGCGTTACCGTGACGACCATCGGCAGCAGTTCCGGCGTCAGGCCGACCGCGAGCGCGATCGCGAACAGGAAAGAATCGAGGAGCGGCCGGTGAAAGAACGCGTTGATCAGGAAGACGAACAGCACCAGCATGAAAGTCAGGCGCATGATCAATATGCCGAAGCTCTGTGTGCCCAGCTCGAATGCAGTCGGCGGAGGTTTGACGGTCAGCGTATCCGCGATATCGCCCATCGCCGTGCCGGAACCGGTGCGGCACACCATCGCCCTGGCCATCCCGCTGATCACCGAGGTGCCCATGAACACCGCATTGTCGGCCTGGTTCAGGTCATCCACCGGGGCCGGCAATTCGCGCGCGTATTTTTCTACCGGGTAGGACTCGCCGGTCAGCAGCGACTGGTTGATGAAGAAGTCCTTGGCCTCGAGCAAGCGGCAATCGGCGGGGATCAGGTCGCCCGCGGAAAGCAGCACCACGTCGCCCGGCACCAGCTGCGCGATCGTTACCTCCATGGACTGTCCGTCGCGCAACACCGTTGCACGCACTGCCACGGATTTTTTCAGTTCCTCTGCGGCGCGGCCGGCCCGGTATTCCTGATAGAAATCCAGCGTCACGCTCATCAGCACGATGGCCCAGATGATCACGAATCCGGTGATCTCGCCGGTCAGCGCCGACACCGCGCTGGCCGCCAGCAGGACGATCACCAGCGGATTCCTGAAGTGGCTGAGATACTGGATGAGCAGCGGCCGTTCGCCATGATCCCGCAGCGTGTTGGGACCGAAGCGCGCACTGCGCAAATCCGCTTCTTCCTGGCTCAGCCCGGACTGCGACGCTTCGAGTCGGGACAGCAGGGTTTCCGAGGACAGATTCCAGAACAGCTGTTCGGGGATTTCCATTGTTCACCTATTTCCGGCACAGCCAAGCATGGGGAATTCAAACAAGCTTATCGTACGCCAGAATGGACCTCGTCGCGAACGCCTTTCACCGGCTGGCCGGCTGGTCAGTTCCCAGCCTTGTTTTGCCAGCTTTCAATGACCTCCTTTGCCGCCTTGAATGCCTCGATGCCCGACGGAATCCCGCAATAGACCGTGGAATGAAGCAGGACTTCGCGGATTTCGTCGACCGTACAACCGTTGCGCAATGCGCCCAGCACATGGCCTTTCAGCTCTGCGGGGGCCTTCAGCGCAGCCAGGGTTGCAATGGTGATCAAACTTCGCGTTTTACTGGTTAACACCCCCCCCGCGTCCATACTTCGCCCCAGCAATTTTCGGTAACCATGTTTTGCAAAGGTTTGGTAAATTCTGTCGCGCCGGAAATGGTCCTGTCGACATACTCGTCGCCCAGTACCTCTCTTCTGACTGCCATGCCTGCGCGGTATTTTTCGCTGTTCATTGTTTTTCCTTTGTGGTTTGCGTCTGCGTGTCCGTGCCTGGGGGATACCCGGTTGGAAACGTATGGTGCGGTTTCGGCCTGCATCAATATCAATGTAACCGTCATGGTCTCACCGCATCCGATCCGTATCAATCATTGATTGTCATCTGGCGATTGGCTAGAATCGAAATCCGCCCGATTCATACTGGAGAATACAAATGGAACACACTTTACCCGCACTACCCTATGCAATGGACGCGCTGCAACCGCACATGTCCAAGGAAACCTTCGAATACCACTATGGGAAGCACCACCAGGCATATGTCACCAACCTGAACAACCTGATCAAGGGCACCGAATACGAGAAACTCGATCTGGAAGCCATCATCAAAAAGGCGCCAGCCGGCGGCATTTACAACAACTCTGCGCAGGTATGGAATCACACCTTCTTCTGGAATTGCATGAAGCCGAATGGCGGCGGCGCACCAAGCGGCGCACTGTCGGACGCGATCAACAAGAAGTGGGGCAGCCTCGACGAATTCAAGAAGGCATTCCAGACCTCTGCGGTGGGCAATTTCGGTTCCGGCTGGACCTGGCTGGTAAAGAAGGCAGACGGCAGCCTGGATATCGTCAACATGGGCGCGGCCGGAACGCCGTTGACCACCGGCGACAAGGCACTGCTGTGCGTGGACGTCTGGGAGCACGCCTATTACATCGATTACCGCAACCTGCGTCCCAAGTTCGTCGAGACCTTCCTGAACCATCTGGTGAACTGGGATTTCGTGGCGAAAAACTTCGCGTGACAGCGCCGTTGTTTCGTTAGAATAAAGTTGTGAAAAAATTAATAAAGTTGTGAAATAACCAAAGTAGAAAAATTATTAAAGTTGTGAAAACCACGGGGGGACTTCGGTTCCCCCGATTTTTTTGTTCTTGCAGTGACGGATTTTCGGAGGAGCTGAACTTCAAATTCGGCAACATGCCCCCATAGACCAATTTAGCTGAGAAATCTTAATCACTAAGAACAACCTTCCGCTTAAAGAACATTAACTGGAAAACTGGAAACTTTGATCGCCATGACGTGATGTCGAATCCTCGGCCATTGCGGATTGTCGCTCCAGTTTTGACCGAGTTAACTATGAGTGATAATCATGTAGCCGGCCTCCTAGCTGCGTAGTTGCAGCAAGGGTAAAGTTTAAGGTGCGAACCCACTTAACCCGATGGAGACCAGCATGAATAAGTATATCGGAATTGATCTGCATTCGAACAACAGCGTGGTAGTTGTAACAGACGAGGAAGACCGCGTCATTTATCAAAAGCGTCTGGCAAATAAACTGAATGAAATACTG